>CANPTO010000017.1 GCA_947577025.1 uncultured Clostridiaceae bacterium
TCAAGCCTCTAAATGCCGACGATATTTGTGGGTTACCCTGCTGAGAAAATAGGTTATCGCCAGGTTTTTATTTTTATAAACAAATTAAAAAAGTAAATATGTGTAAAATTTATATTTTATAGATATTTACTTTTTTTATATTCTAAGGAAAGTCATCCACGTTAGTTAAGTTAGCCGTTAGGAATGAAATGACTTTACGGATAACTTATGCGTAGTAAAACGAAGAAGAGTTACAGATAACTTATGCGTAGTAAAACGAAGAAGGTGAGTTTCCTTAGAATATAGTTACGGAAGAATTAGATTTTACTAAAGTATAACTTATTCGTACGCATTAAAATGCTACGCCTAAGAAATCTTCGCTAAGATTTCTTAGCTGTTTGACCGTAGGGAATTACAGATATGATATACTGTGTAATGAGCTTAGAAAATTTTATTCTTGTTGTATATGATATAAAATAACAGTAACTATTGTTTGTATTCCAATATTAATTATTGGAATATCCTTTTAAAAGTGTAGGAGGATATGTATGAAAAATGCAGAAAAGAAAGTATTAGGTTATACTATTGAAGAAATAAGAAGGCAGACTAAAAAGACTTATGACGTAGATCCACAATCATCTATGGGACCAATGAAAAAAGACTTTGCAGCAATTGATCCAGTTATCGAAGGTGCTAGAAAAATTAATAATGATCTAGAATTAAAAGAATTTATAAAGGATATTTCTACTAAAAAAAAGCGATTTTCATCATTAATAAAAATGAAAATCGCTTTTTTAATTTATAATTCTAAAAATACATCTTCCATAGAATGTTCTACTTTTAAAGGTCTCATGCTAACATCAATGTCTAGGTTAGGTTTTCCATTAAATTTTGAAATTTCTTTTAAATGTGTTATTTCTTCTTCAGAAAGGCCTTTATATTGTAAATATGGAATATGTGCAAAACGTAGATGGAGCTCAGATTGTTTATTTGCCCAATCATAACTTCTATTTGGATGATTTGACAATTCAAAAATTTTACCAGTGCTGTCCTTTACATATATAGGTTCACTTTTTTTATAAGATTTTATTTTTATTTTTCTATCTGTCAATAAATCTTCGTCATAAGGGAATTCTACATCTTCTGGGAATACTAGAGTATTTTTATTTAAAAAATCTTTATCTTTTAAGTTACAAGCAAGGTCACTAGCTGATTTTATTAAATCTTTTATTCCTTTTAAAAATTCTTTATCAGATTCGGTAAAATCCTTAGTATCAGAATACATTTTTAAATGCGAATATAGTAAATTCAAGAATGAATCCATATTTGGTATTATCATTGTAGATAATAATCGAATATTAGAATCTTCATGTTTTTCTGCAATATTTAATAATTCAGAGTATAGTTTTATTTCATCAAATTCAATATATTTATCTAAATCTATATCTTCCACTTTTGTATTTTTAAAGTATGTAAGAAATTCTTTAAAATCACTTCCAGCACATCCAGAAGGAGAAGATAAAAAAGCATCTAAAAATCTTGATATACACCTTTCAGCACTATGAGTATATTTTGACATATATACATCTTTATATCTATCTTCACGTAAAAGCAAAGCTTTTTCAATTTCTGGTAAGCTAGAAAAGTCATAAACATCAATATAGTTTTTGCCTAAGTTACTTGTTTTTATGCTATTGTCAGAATTACATATAGGAATATTATTTTCATCAGTTTCTACACAAATACTTTCATAATTTTGAGTTGGTAAATTTAGGTTATATCCCAAATACAAACTGTCTCTAGATAAATAGTCCATTCTATCAACATCATAACTACTTTCGTCATGATTTTTAAAGTTAAGGAAATCTTTTTCATATAACTCAGCTAAAATACTTGGTAGCTCAGGGCTTATTGATAAAAGAACATTTTGTATGTGTTTATTTTTAAGCATAATTCTATTTCCAATTTCTTCATGTACACCTCTACTACCAAAAATTTGCTCTTCCATAGCATGTGAAAGTGGAGGATGACCAATATCATGTCCAGCCATTTTTATTAATTCTGCAATTAAGTGTAATTTTAAATTATTTTCTTCAATATATTTTTTCCATGATGGATTTTGATAATTATAAAATAATTCTTCTATTTTCTTATTTAATACTCCTTTTGAATGTTCTAACCTATTGTGGTATAAGTTAGGAAAATAAGTGACTGCTAAACCTAATTGGCTAATTCTACCTAGTCTACTCATTGCCTTCGTTTTAAAGAACTCTTCAAATTGTGTAGGATAATAAATGTTAGCATCAGAGTAAGTATGGCATAAAGACAAGTCTATTTCACTATGCAATTTTACATTTTTACTAATAACTCTATCATCATCATAAAGCCATTCAAAAAAACTTTGTAAGACCTCTTTTTTTGAATTCATATTTTCTAATTTTATCATATTAAAACCTCATATATCCAATTCAGTAAAAGTAAACTAAAATTGAAATCTTTCCTTAGAAATTTATATAATAATTATAAGCCTAATAATATTGTATAACTAAAAATAATTTTATCAGTATACTAATATTATAAGTTTAAAACAATAATATTAGTATACATCAAAAAAGTAAAAAAATCTATATTATATTTAAACATTTTATAGATAAAAAGTAAAGGTTTACAGTCCAAGCATAAAATAGATTATAAAATTTTATCACAAAAAAATTGAAAGAAACAAAGAATTTTTTTGTAAATTATATGTGGTTTTACAAGCACAATGGATATTCTATGTGTAGTAATTAAAGATGATAATTATAAATAACAATAAAATATTAACATATATAGATTTTAACAATGAAAGGTGCTATAAAACTTAAGGAATATTTAGGTTAATTTAGAATATATTTTAATGTAAAAAGCATTTTTAATAATGAAGAAGCTTTTATATTACAATATATTCTAATATTTTTATTAATAAAATAAATATATTGAATAATAAATATATATGTAGTAAAATAAATAAAAATAGGAGGTAAATTAAAAAATGTCAAAAGTAGAATGGAAACCAGGAACATTTATATATCCAATACCAGCTGTAATGGTAACATCAGGAAACATGGAAAATTCAAATATAATGACAGTAGCGTGGACAGGAATATTAAATACAAACCCTGCTATGTGTTATATATCAGTGCGACCAGAGAGATATTCATATAATTTAATAAAGGAAACAGGAGAATTTGTAATAAACTTAACAAATGAAAAATTAGCTTTTAGCACAGACTGGTGTGGAGTAAGAAGTGGAAAAGACTATGATAAATTTAAAGAAATGAACTTAACCAAAGAAAAAGCAAATCATGTAAAATGTCCTATTATAAAGGAAAGCCCAGTGGCAGTAGAATGCAAAGTAAAAGAAATAAGAGAATTAGGGAGCCATCATATGTTTGTAGCAGAAGTACTATCAATAGATGCTGATGATAAATACATAGATGAAAAAGGAGCATTTGATATAAGCAAATGTGACCTAATTGCATATGCAAATGGAGGATATTACTCATTAGACAAAAAAATAGGGAAATTTGGATACTCAGTTCAAAAAAAGAAGAAAAAGTGAAATGAAAAAATGTAATTGGATTGATAATCTATAGTAAAAAAATGAAATATGGGGATATCAACTGACATAAAAAATGCCCAAAAATTTTATGCTTTTATATTGAAAAGGGCAAAAAGTTGTGATATAATGCATTTCGTGGAAAAGCTGTAATATATGCCTTTCGATAATTTTCGGAGGTATTATGTTTTATATCTCTGAAAGGTAACTATAAATAATGAAGTTAATATAGGAGGTATGAATATGAAAGATACACTGGTATTACAATGGAAAAAAAATAGAAAAATATATGAGAAATTCATGAAACGGCAAGAAATATACAATGATATGCAAGAGATTCGAAAAAAATATCCAGACAATAATGAAATTTCTACTGAAATAGTAGAAGTAATCTTAAAAGTAAAAAAGGTCTTGATAGATCAAGACAGAAACGGACAATTGGATGTACCAATGATATATATGACCGATGATAATAATATGATAATACCACTGGAGATTAAACGTCACCATAAAATTATATGGGGACGACTAAATGAATATATGACAGAATAAACTTCAAAACAGACATAGTACTCGCACTATGTCTGTTTTTGAAATTTATGCAAAATAAAATAGAAAAAAATATATTACTATTATTGACTTTTAAGTAAGTATATGGTAGAATATAAAAGCATATGTGTAATGCATATGCTTTTTAAAGTAGTTAAGCAATAAAAAAATAAACAAAAAAATAGACATTGGAGGTGTTTTAAATGGCCGTAGCAGCAAGAGAAAAAATTACATTAGAATGTACAGAATGTAAAAGAAGGAATTATATGACTGAAAAAAACAAAAAAAAGAATACAGAAAGACTAGAAATAGTAAAATACTGTAAATATTGCAAAAAACGCACAACACATAAAGAAACAAAATAATTAATAGCCTTTTTAAGGGGGAAAAGAAATGCCAAAAGATAACAAAAATAAAAAAGAAAAAAGACATTTTTTTAAGGATTTTAAAGCAGAATTAAAAAAAGTAATTTGGCCAACACCAAAACAACTTGTAAATAATACAGTTGCTGTTATTACAATAGTAATAATAGTTGCAATAATAGTATTTGCGTTAGACTTCACATTTGAGAAAATGAATACATATGGAATAGATAAATTAAAATCAATAGTTGAAACTAAAAATGATTCAGAAGAAACAACAAATCAAATAGATGAGAATACTAGCACAAATGAAATAACAAATGAAGAAACACAAGTAAACCAAATAACAGAATAATGAAAAGTCATTAAAAAGTAAAAAAGAAAAAAGGAGGCTTTAAAAATGTCTCAAGAGAATAAAGAACTAGAGCCACAATGGTATGTTGTACATACATATTCTGGTTATGAAAATAAAGTAAAAACAGACTTAGAAAAGACAGTAAAAAATAGAGAATTAGAAGACTACTTTTTTGAGATAGTTGTTCCAATGGAAGAACAAATAGAAATAAAAGATGGCAAAAAGAAAGTTAATTTAAAAAAAGTTTTTCCAGGGTATGTTTTAGTAAAAATGATTGTAACAGAAGCAACATGGTATATAGTTAGAAATACAAGAGGTGTTACAGGATTTGTAGGTTCTGGAACAGATCCAATAGCATTAACAGAAGATGAAATAAGACAGATGGGATTTGAAGTATCAATGCTTAAATTTGACTATTCAATAGGAGATAGTGTAAAGATAACAGGAGGATCATTTGATGGCTTCATAGGAACAATTCAAGAAATTAATAAAGACAAAAATAAAGTAAAAGTGTCAATATCTATGTTTGGAAGAGAAACACCTATAGAGGTAGACTTTTCGCAAATAGGCAAAATAAGTTAGTTTAATAAGAAGTTAGAAGTTGTAATAGAAGTTAGAAGTTAGAAGCTAGAAGTTGGAATAAGAAGTTAGAAGTTAGAAGTTAGAAGTTGGAATAAGAAGTTAGAAGTTAGAAGTTAGAAGTTGGAATATAGGGAGAATATTTAGAAGAAATTACCTAATTATCCAACCTCCAACTCCAACTTCCAACCTCCAAAACAACCTCCAACCTCCAACTTCCAACCTCCAGAACAACTTCCAACTCCAACTTCCAACCTCAAATTTCTAGCCTCCAATTAAATACATAATCTATAATTATTACGATGTAAATATACATCAAAACCAAAGGAGGTGCAAAACAAAATGGCAGAAAAAGAGATTACTAATGTAATAAAATTACAAATAGAAGCAGGTAAAGCTACACCAGCTCCACCAGTAGGTCCAGCATTAGGTTCAAGTGGTGTTAATATTATGCAATTCGTAAAAGAATTTAACGATAGAACTGCAAATCAACCAGGTATGATAATACCAGTTGTAATAACAGTATATAAAGATAAATCATTTACTTTCATAACAAAAGTACCACCAGTAGCAGTACTAATAAGAAAAGCTATAAACATTCAAAAAGGTTCAGGAAAACCAAACAGGGAAAAAGTAGGAACAATTACTAAAGCCCAAATAGAAGAAATAGCAAAACAAAAAATGCCAGACTTAAATGCAGCATCATTAGAAGCAGCAATGAGTATGGTAGCTGGAACTGCTAGAAGCATGGGTGTTATAGTAGCAGACTAGTAAAAAAAAATTGGGAGAGAAAAAAGCTCGTTAGAACCAAAAGGAGGAAAGAAAATGGGAAAAAGATTTGAAGAGTGCTCAAAACTTATAGACAAAAATAAATTATATGATGTAAAAGAAGCACTAGAAGTAATCGAAAAAATGCCAAAAGCAAAATTCGATGAAACAGTTGAACTACATGTAAAACTAGGTGTAGATTCAAAACATGCTGACCAACAAGTTAGAGGTACAACAGTACTTCCAAATGGTACAGGTAAAACACAAAAAGTATTAGTATTTGCAAAAGGTGCAAAAGCTGAAGAAGCTGAAAAAGCAGGAGCAGACTTTGTAGGAGCAGAAGAACTAATACCAAAAATAGAAAAAGAAAATTGGTTTGACTATGATGTAATAGTAGCAACACCAGATATGATGGGTGTAGTAGGAAGATTAGGAAAAGTATTAGGACCAAAAGGATTAATGCCAAACCCTAAATCAGGAACAGTTACAATGGATGTAACAAAAGCTATAAACGAAATCAAATCAGGAAAAGTTGAATATAGATTAGACAAAACCAACATTATCCATTTAGGTTTTGGAAAAGTTTCATTTGGTGCAGAAAAATTAGCAGAAAACTATGAAACAATAATGAATGCAATAATAAAAGCTAAACCAGCAGCAGCTAAAGGACAATATATCAAATCTGTTGCAATTTCTACAACAATGGGACCTGGAATGTATATTGACCAAAAATAATAATTATAGTAGCCAAAGAAAGTAGGCATAAAAGTAAGCCCTACCGAGGCATAAAAAGAAAAGAGATTTAAGAAAATCTAATCTTTTATGCCTAAAATGGCTATAAAGATTAGATTTTTATATATTAAGAAGTTAGAAGCTAGAAGTTAGAAGTTGGAATGTAAGGTAGATTCTTCGAAGAAGTTACTTAATTCTCAAACCTCCAATCTCCAACTTCCAACCTCTAATCAGGGAGGTGAAAACAAAATGGCAAGTGAGGCAATACTAAAACAAAAAGAAGAAGAAGTAAGTGCACTAGCAGAAAAATTTAAAAGTGCTAACCTAGTACTTTTAACAGACTATAGAGGAATAACAGTTGATGATGTAACAAATTTAAGAAATAGCCTAAGAGAAACTAAAGCAGAATATAAAGTAATAAAAAATAATATAGTAAAAAGAGCATTAGAAGCAAATGGAGAAAAAGGTTTAGAGGAAGCTCTAGAAGGACCAACAGCAGTTATAACAACTGAAGGAGAATATTTAGACCCATTAAAAGCAATATACAAATTTGCTAAAGATAATGAATACTACAAAATAAAAGGTGGAATAGTAGAAGGAAAAGTACTAAGTGTAGAAGAACTAATTACACTAGCAAAATTACCATCAAGACAAGAATTACTTGGAATGCTTGCAGGTGGTTTACTTGGAACTATTTCAAAACTTGCAGTTGGCTTAGATCAAGTTAGAATGCAAAAAGAAAATGCATAAAACAGTAGACGGAAGTCGGAAGACAGAAGTCAGAAAAATATATGTAGGGATAAATGGGAAAATAATACCTAGTTTTGCCCAATATAAAATTTAAATTATAATAAAAAAGCGTCTATATGTCGCTAAGAAAAAAAGTAGTGAACTTAAAACACTAGAAATGGAAAAAAAGTTAGGAAAAGCAGAAAAGAGAAGAGAGAAATTAATAATTATAAAATGTAAATTATTTAAAATCCGACTTCCGACATCTGATATCCGACTTCAATAAAATAGGGAGGAAATTAAAATGATAGAAGAATTAATTGAAAAAATTGATGCTTTAACAGTAGCAGAATTAGCTGAATTAGTAAAAGCTATAGAAGAAAAATATGGAGTATCTGCAGTAGCAGCAGCTGCACCAGCAGCAGGAGCAACAGCTGCAGCAGCAGAAGAAAAATCATCTTTTGACGTAGTATTAAAAGATGCAGGAGCAAACAAAATCCAAGTAATCAAAGTTGTAAGAGATGTTACAGGATTAGGATTAAAAGAAGCTAAAGAATTAGTTGATGGAGCTCCAAAAACAGTTAAAGAAGGAGCAAGCAAAGAAGAAGCTGAAGAAATCAAAGCTAAATTTACAGAGGCTGGAGCAGTTATTGAACTTGCTTAGTTAAATAAAAGGTTATCCTAGAGTAATAAAAAAGGGATATCAAATTATAAAATATAGAATGTTTATATTATAATGGTAAACATTCTATATTTTTCATTTATAGCTCCTTTTTATTTATCTTTATAAAAGTGATACAAAATGTATTAATAAAAACATACAAAATATCCTATTTTTTTAAATATTCTAGAATTTCGTCATCAGAAATACTTAAAGCTCTTACTATTTTTTTTAAAGTTTTAACAGTTGTATTTTCTTCATCAATTTCTAAGCGTTGTAATTGACGCCAACTAATACCAACTTTTTCAGCAAGTTCTTCTTGGGTCAGATTATTTTTTTTCCTATTTTCACGAATCATAAAATCCTCCTTATACTACTCTACAAGACAATTATGTCATAATATGGAAAATAATGGAATGACAAAAATGTCATAAAATGGAAAATATGAGATAGCAAAATATAGATAAAATTAATTGTAAAAATTCAAATATATATTTTTTAATAAAAGTTTAATTAATAGAAATCATATAATAGCTTTAACTTAGAAAATCAAAATATTAAATTTTTCTAAAATTAAATCTAAGTATTGTATTATTAATCACAATAAATTTTTCTAATGATACTAATATAATAATTGACAAAAATATATTGCAAAAGTATAATAATAACAGACGACAAAAATGTCACAAAATGTAAAATTATAAATTTCATAAAATAGTAAATAATAGATATATATGAAAGTATACGAAAGAAGGGAAAAATAGGAAAGTGAGATATAAAAAGTTAATAAATGGTTTCAGAGAATATATAAAAAATAAGAAAATAAAAACCAGCACTAATGGAATAACATTAATTTCATTAGTAATAACAATAATAATTTTAATACTTTTAGCAGGTGTTGGAATAACCTTAGCGATACAGGAAAATGGTATAATAAAAACAGCGAAGAAAGCGGTGAACAAAACAAATGAGGCTCAAGCATTAGAAGAATTAGAGCAAAAGATTATAGATGTGCAGTTAGAAAAAGCTGGAAATGCAACACTAATGGAAGTACTAATAAAACTAAGTGAAGATGAGGAATATATTATATTAGGAGAAGACGAAAATTCAATAACTGAAAAAAACATAGAAGAATTAGATGAAAATATACAACAAGTATATGTAGCACATAAAAATTATAAATTTAAAATAGATAATAAACTAATAGTAACATTTATTACTAAAATAGATACTACTGTAGAAAAAGAATTAACAGAATTTCAAGAGATATTAAAAAAATGTGATTTAAAAACCACATATACTAAGCAAGATGTGATAGACAATAAAGATGGAATTTTAAATGTAATGCTAAATAAACAAATAGGATTTGAATATATATTAAATGATAGTGAAATATATAAAAACATAGATTTAGACTATATATTAAATATCGACTTTTTAAACTCTATAGATGCAAATAGTAAAGGGATAATAAAAAGCAACCAATATGTAGTAGGAAATATTAGAAATAAAGAAAATTTAAATGAAATAATAGATTGTTTAAATTTTACATCAATAGTACCAAACTTAAGTAGTAATAGCAATTGCATATATAGTTCAATGTATACTGCTTGTAATCCATACCAAGCATTTGATACTAGTGATAATACTTACTGGTGCTCAGCTGCATACAAGCAAAATGATGCTTATATAGGTTACAATTTTAGAACTAAAAAAAGAGTACTTTTAGCAAGTTTAAAAAATGGAAATCTAAAATATGGAACAAATGAGAGATGCAAAGAAATTGTACTACAATGTAGTAATGAAGATAATAATTGGATAGATGCATCAGAGGTTGTCACTTTACAAGATAACTCTAATAAAACATATATTTTTAATACAAAAGTTACAGAAGAATATTCACAATGGCGAATCCTTGTAAAATCATCATATGGGATATATTCATCAACAAGAGAAGTAAAGTTTTTAAGTATCTGATTAAGAGTTACAAGTAGTGTATAGATATGAGAACAATAAAATTACAAAAGTATATAAATCGGAAAGATGTATGCTTAATTGACAATGAATACAGAATAGAATTCTTAATATAGAAAAAAAGAATAAGCCAAAAGGAGTGTAAAATATTGATGAATGCAATCATTTTATAAAAATATCCCAATATGTAAAAAAAGATTATATATAACTAAAAAAAATAGAAAATTATTTTTAGCAAGTATAAGTATCAAAAACATATAAGTAAGAAATTGGAATATTGCCATTAAGAAAGTAAAAAAGCTGTGCTGGAAATTGGACAATGTGGAATGTGTATGAGTAATATGTTTTCAATTAATAATAGAAATACACTTTTAAACTATGTATACAGTTTAATTAAACTAGAATAATTGGTTATTTTGAATAAAAAATCAAGAAAACTATTGCAATAATTTACTATAAGTAATAAAATTGCAATAGTTATTTATTTTGTTAATATAGTTATAAAACATATAAGAACAAAATATATATTTATAAACGATAAAAGGAGCGGAAAAATGAGAATACTATTAGATGCAATGGGAGGAGATAATGCCCCAGATGCAAATATAAAAGGTGCAGTAAAAGCAATAAAAGATATAGAAGCGGAAGTATGCTTAGTAGGGAATAAAGATATAATAAATTCAAAAATAAAAGAGTTTTACGGAAAAGATAACATTTCAGAAATATCTTCAAGGCTTAGTATATATCATGCATCAGAAACAATAGAAATGTGTGACATACCAACACAAGCAATAAAGCGTAAAAAAGATTCTTCAATGGTAGTAGGGTTTAATTTACTAAAAGAAGGAAAAGGAGATGTATTTATATCTGCTGGAAATTCTGGAGCACTATTAACAGGAGCAACATTACTAGTAGGTAGAATAAAAGGAATAGATAGACCAGCATTAGCAGGAATTTTACCAGCATATAAAGGAAAATTAATGCTAATAGATTGCGGCTCAAATACAAACTGTAAGCCAATAAATCTACTTCAATTTGCACAAATGGCAACAATATATAATAGAAACACATTTGGAATAGAAAAACCAACAGTAGGTTTATTAAATATAGGTACAGAAGAGACAAAAGGAAATGATTTAGTAAAAGAAAGTTATCAATTATTAAAAGAAAAAGCAGAAGAGCTTAACTTAAACTTTGTAGGAAATGTAGAAGGAAGAGATGCATTCTCAGGTGAGTTAGACATACTAGTAGCAGATGGATATACAGGAAATGTATTTTTAAAAACTGTAGAAGGTGTTGGGAAACTAGTAAAAAGAACATTAAAAGAGAGTATAAAGAAAAATATATTCAGAATTATAGGAGCTATTCCAGCAATGCCATCAATAAATTCACTAGCAAAGGCAATGGATTATAAAGAATATGGAGGGGCACTTTTCTTAGGAGTAAAAAAGCCAGTAGTAAAAGCACATGGAAGTAGTGATGAAAGATTATTTGAATTTACAATAAAACAAGCAGAACAATTTGTAAAAAATAAAGCAGTAGATAAAATGATAGAAGAATTTGAAAAATAGTATTGACAATTATATAAAGTTGTATTATTGTTAATGCAAGCATAAGAGAAGTACTGAGAGGGGGTGTAATTATAAATGACACAAGAAGAAATATTTGAAAAAGTAAAAGAAATTATAGTTGAACAATTAGGAGTTACAGAAACATCAGTAACAATGGAAGCATCTTTTATAGATGACTTAGGAGCAGACTCATTAGATATTGTTGAATTAATAATGGCATTAGAAGAAGAATTTGATACAGAAATTCCAGACTCAGATGCTGAAAAAGTAGTTACAGTAGGTGACGTAGTTGACTACATAAAAGATCATGTTGAATAAACATAAAATATATATCAAACCAGCCAATTTTTTATGCGAAAATTAGTTGGTTTGTTTTTATCTTCTTAAGAAAGTCATCCACGAAGAAACTTACGTTTAATTAGAAGATAGTTATGGATGAATAAAATTTTCTTATATGGCTTTGCAACTTAGAAAATTTTATTCTGGAATAATAGAGGATTCTATTTGTAAGTAAAAACAAAAATTTGCAAAAATATGCTTTATTTTTTACAAATAATGGTATATAATATATAAGAAGGAGAAAAAAATGGAGTTACAAAAATTAGAGGAAAATATAGAATACACATTTAAAAATAAAGAATTATTAAAAAAAGCACTAACACATACATCATATGCATTTGAAAAACATATTGAAAGCAACGAGAAACTAGAATTTTTAGGAGATAGTATATTAGAGTTTATATCTAGTAAATATTTATATAATAATTTTCCAAAATTATCAGAAGGAGAAATGACTAAAGTTAGAGCTACAATAGTATGTGAAGACAGTTTATACAAAATTGCTAAAAAGCATAATTTTAGTGATTTCTTATTCCTAGGCAAGAGTGAACTTGCTTGCCATAAAGAAGCAAGACCAGCAATTATGGCAGATAGTGTAGAGGCGGTAATTGCAGCAATATATTTTGATTCAGGGTTAGAAGAAGCGGAGCGATTTATAGTAGAAAATTTAAAAGAAGAAGCAGATATAGCTAGTAAAAATGTAGGGCAAAAAGACTATAAAACAGTATTGCAAGAAAAGTTACAAGCTAATGGAGAAGTTCATATAAAATATGAAATAATAAAAGAAGAAGGACCAGATCATGATAAAAAATTCACAGCTAGAGTAAGTTGTAATGGAAAAATATTAGCAATAGGCGAAGGAAAAACAAAGAAGAACGCAGAAATGGAAGCAGCAAGAAAGGCAATGAATATGTAGGTATCAATGGGGATGGAGCTTTTTGACAATATTTGTGTCAATAGGGTCAGACATAAGATGTAAGGAGGTAAGAAAAAATGAAAAAAGAATACATTATACCAATATTTGTACCACATTTAGGATGTCCACATGCGTGTGTGTTTTGTAATCAAAGAAAAATAAGTGGAGAGCAAAAAAATGTAAAGGCGGATGATGTTAGAAAGACAATAGAATATTATTTAGATAATTTTAAAGACGATAATAGATTAGTAGAAGTAGCATTTTTTGGAGGAAGTTTTACCGCAATCGATATAGAGTTGCAAGAAGAACTTTTAAAGGCAGCAAATGAATATATTGAAAAAGGCTTAGTAAATGGTATACGTATATCAACAAGACCAGATGCAATAAATAAAGAAATTCTCAAAATGTTAAAAAAATATAATGTTAAAACAATAGAATTAGGAGTCCAATCTGCAAATAATTATATATTACAAAAAGCAGAAAGAGGACATAGCTTTGAAGATGTGAAAAAAGCTTCAAAATTAATCAACAGATTTGGTTTCATATTAGGTCATCAAATGATGATAGGTTTGCCAGAAAGTACAACATTAGATGAAATAAACACAGCAAAGGCATTAATAAAATTAAAACCAAAAATAGTAAGAATATACCCAGTGCTAGTAATAAAAGGAACTAAATTAGAAGAAGAATATAATAATGGTAATTATGAGCCACTATCAGTAGTACAAGCAGTAGAGCGTTCAAAAGAAGTAGCACACTTATTTAATAAAAAGAAAATAAAAGTGATAAGAATAGGGCTTCAAAATACAGATGAAATATGTGAGCCAGGAAGCAAAACAAGTCAAGTGGTAGCAGGACCATATCACCCAGCATTTAGGCAATTAGTAGAAGCAGGAATGTGGTATGATGTAATAGTAACCAAAATAAAGAAATTTAATACAAAAGTAAAACAGGTACAAATAAGAGCAAACCCAGAAGATATAAACAACATAATAGGACACAAAAAAGAAAACGTAGAAAAATTGAAAGAAATATATGAAGTAGATGCAATAATAAAAGCAGATGAAACAATAAAAAATGGAAAATTTGAAATAACAATAGAAAAGACATATGATGATATAATAGAAGAAAAGCAAAAAATAAACAAATAAAATGATTGTAATTTGACTTATAATATAAAAGATACTTATAAACATTTCTGAATTGAATAAGGAGGAAAAATAATTATGAAAGTATGTGGAATTATTATAATTTTACTTGTATTAATTGCAAATGTTTGTTTTTGGGTACATATGATAGTAGAAATTATACGGATTTTACGAGCAAATCCCCAGAAAGAAGATCTGGCAATATCAGGAATAAAATCTTGCATAGTAATTATTAGTATTAATGCAATAATAGGTATTGCATTAATAAGTTTAATTATTTAAAAATATTATGCAAAAATAAGAAGTAGAGAAATTTAAGCTCTACTTTTTATTTTTGCGTATATTTCAATGCATTGAATAAAAAAATAATAAAAACTAATACTTATATAAAGGAGATTAACATGGAGTATGTAGAAATAAATAAAAAGATAAAATTAAAAAAATATATATATGATTTTATATTATTAATTATTGGATGTGCTATAATGGCAGTATCTACATCTTTTTTCTTACTACCGAACCAATTATCATCAGGAGGATTTACAGGTATAGCAACAATAACATACTATTTATTAAAATGGCCAGTGGGTACAGTAATATTTGCACTTAATATACCACTATTTATATTAAGTTATTTTAGAATAGGAAAAGAATTTTTAATAAAAGGTATACTAGGAACAATATTTTTATCTGTATTTATAGATATATTTGAGAAATTTAAACCTTTAACACATGACAGAGTATTAGGCTGTATATATGGTGGAATAATTATGGGAATAGGAATGAGTTTAGTACTAAAAGGCTCAAGTTCAACAGGAGGAACAGACCTTTTATCATATATCATAAAATCATATAAACCATATTATAGAACCAGTAACCTAATAGTAATTATAGATATTGTAATAGTAAGTTTAAACGTAATATTCTTAAAAGACATAGAAATAGGTCTATATTCAGCAATAACAATATATTTAATGGGAAAAATGCTAGATATAATATTTGAAGGTGTATATTTTACAAAAATGATATTTATAGTGTCAGATAAATACAAAGAAATATCAAAAGAAATAGAGCAAAATGTTAGAAGAGGTGTAACAGGCTTACATGCAACAGGAATGTATACAAATGACGAAAAAATGATGTTATGGTGTATAAGCTCAAGAAATGAAACAATACGAATAA
Source organism: uncultured Clostridiaceae bacterium (assembly GCA_947577025.1). GTDB lineage: Bacteria > Bacillota > Clostridia > TANB77 > CAG-508 > UMGS1663. The sequence continues at coordinate 15,443 of CANPTO010000017.1, forward strand.
AACAAATATGTAAAAAAATAGATAAAAATTCGTTTATAGTAATATCAAATGCAAGAGAAGCTTATGGAATTGGGTTTAAAAGAGAATAAAAACAACCAAAATCTATTGAAAAAGATGCTTAAATAATGTAAACTGTAATTACAGGAATAATATAAAGTAGAAGGTAGGAAAAAATGAAAGAACAAGAATATATTATAAAAAATGCACAATCATTTGAATTAAAAGACATATTTGAGTGTGGTCAATGTTTTAGATGGAACAAAGAAACAGATAGTAGTTATACAGGTGTATTTGGTGGTAATGTCATAAATGTTTCTAAACAAGGAAAAGATGTAATATTTAAGGGTATCTGTGAAGAAGATATAAAAACTACTTGTAAAAAATATTTTGATTTGGATAGAGATTATGAAAAAATAAAAGACAAGCTTTCGAAAATAGATAATCATATGAAAAAAAGCATTGAATATGGGCAAGGAATACGTTTGTTAAATCAAGACTTATGGGAAACAATAATATCATTCATAATATCAGCGAATAACAATATTCCAAGAATAAAAGGAATAATAGAAAGAATATCAAAAATTTATGGAGATGAAATTATATATAATGAAAAAAGTTACTACACATTTCCAACAGTAGAACAATTAGCAAAAGCAACAGTAGAAGACTTAAGAAAATTAGGCTTAGGTTTCAGAGATGTTAGAGTGTATAAAACGACACATATGATATTAGAAAAAAGAGTGGATTTAAAAGCTCTAGAAAAAGAAGAAGATTTTAACAAAGTAAGAGAAACATTACTTACTTTATCAGGAGTAGGCCCAAAAGTAGCAGACTGTATATTATTATTTTCTACACTAAAAAGATGGGAAGCCTTTCCAATAGACGTATGGGTAAGGCGTGTAATGAATGACTTATATATACAAAATGAAGATGAAACAAAAGTAAACAAAACGCAAATAGAGAAAATAGCAAGAGAAAAATTTGGAAACTTAGCGGGAATAGCGCAGCAATACCTATTCTATTGGAAACGTGAAGCCTAAGTTCTCATTGGGGACGTTTCCTAATGGGAAATCTGTCACTTTTGGGAAGCTATTAAAAATATTTGAAAAAATAGAAATAAGAGGGTAAATAATGGAGAAGTTTTATTTTGAAGTTCCAAGTATAAGTAGAAAAAATGATGCTATTGCATACATAAATGAATTTTATGAATTTAATTCTAATATAAATGGAACTGGTGGATTACAAAGATTTTTAAATAATTATGAAGAATGGTTGAAGAAATTACAAGAAGATTATACTAGAATACCAAATGAAGAAAAAGTACCTGCAAGAACTTATTTTCTTGTTAGAAGTAATGATAATAAAATTGTAGGTATGATAAATATAAGGTTAGCATTAAATGAAAAACTTAAAAAATATGGAGGGCATATCGGTTATAGTATTAGACCTACTGAGAGAGGAAAAGGTTATAATAAGATAAATTTATATCTAGGCTTAAAGGTTTGTAAAGAACATGGAATCAACAAGGTCTTCATGGATGCGAATAAGGAGAACCCAGCTTCATGGAGGACAATGGAGGCTTTAGGTGGTATAAACATAAGAGAATTTTTTGATGATGAAATTGAGAAGTGTATAGTTAAAGATTATGAAATAGATGTAACTAAAAGTATAAGTAATAATTCAGCTATATATGAACCAATGATTGAACATAGAAGTTCCCAAAAGTGACAGATTTCCCAAAAGGAAACGTCCCAAATGGGAACAATGGGAAGAAGGAACAGAAAAATGAGTCTACGTCTAATATGCGGCAGAAGCGGAACAGGAAAAAGTGAGTTTTGCTTAAACGAAATAATAGAAAAACTAATTAGCAAAAATAAAATATATATAATAACCCCAGAACAATTTTCATACTCAGCAGAAAAAAAGCTGATAGATAAACAAGAAACTGGGGCTATTGTTAATGCAGAAGTTTTAACATTTAAACGTATGGCATACAGGGTAGAAAATGAAGTTCGGAGGAGTGACAGATAAAAAACTATCCAAATCTGCCAAAGCTATGATTATTTATAGCATTTTACAAGATAGCAAAACAAACTTAAAATTTTTAGGCAAATCAGAGCAAAATGTAGAACTTATAGATACAGCATTAACAGAATTTAAAAAGCACAATGTTACTTTAGAAAATATACAAAATTTAATAGAGATAGAAGAAGATAGATACTTAAAAGAAAAATTAAAAGACTTACAATACATATATCAAAAATTTGAAAAAAACTTGCAAGATAAATACATAGATGAAAATGATATATTAACAATACTTGCTAAAAACTTAGATAATACAGATATGTTTAAAGATACTATAATATATATAGATGAATTTACAGGTTACACAAAACAAGAATATAAAATAATAGAAAAACTTTTAAAAGTAGCCAAACAAATATCTATAACAGTAACAACAAATAACTTAGACATGGGAACAAATGAAGATTCAGATATATTCTATTTTAACAAACAAACAGCAGACAAGCTGTTATACCTAGCAAGAAAAAATAATATAGAATGTGAGAAAACGATATTTTTAGAAGAAATGTATAGATTTAAAAGTGACGAACTTAAACATATAGAAAAAAACATATATAAAATACCATACACAATATATGAAAAAAACGTGGATAATATAAATCTATTTTTGGCTACAAATGCATATTCAGAAATAGAAAATGTGGCAAAACAAATTATAAAATTAGTGAAAAATGAAAATTACAGATATAGAGACATTTCAGTAATAACAAAAAATTTAGATACTTATTCAAGTTTAGTAAAAGCTATATTCAAAGCATATGATATACCAGTATTTATAGACGAAAAAAAAGAACTTAGTCAAAACATTTTTATAAAATATATAATGAGTATATTAGATGTATACGCAAAAAGCTGGTCTTATGATTCTATAATAAATTATATAAAAACAGGTTTTTTAAACTTAGATAATGATGATATATATATGTTTGAAAACTATTCTAAAAAGTGGGGAATAAAAGGTTCAAAATGGTACCAAGGAGAATGGAACTTTGGTGATGAAACGAAGGAGAATAAAGAGCAATTAGAAAGAATAAAAAATATTAGAAACATAGTAGTAAATCCATTAGTTAAGTTAAAAGAAGATATTTTGAGAAATAAAACAGTTGGTAATATAACAAAGGCAATATATAACTTTCTAATAGAAAACAAAATAGATAAAACACTTATAGATAAAAAAGAAAAATTAGAAAAAGAAGGACATATAGAGCTATCAAAAGAACAAGAATTGGCATGGAACATAGTCATAAATGTGCTAGACGAACTAAATATGATATTTGAAGAAGAGAAAATAAGCTTTGAAAAATATATGAACTTAGTAAAAATAGGTTTAAACTCAAGTGGCTTAGGAAGAATACCACAAACTGCTGACCAAGTAATAGTAGGGGACATAGAAAGAAGCAGAACGCATAAAGTAAAAGCAGTATTTATTTTAGGAATGAATGATGGAGCATTTCCAACAGTTCATAAAGACGAAGGATTTTTAGGAGATGAAGACAGAAAAAAACTAAAAGAAAAAGGAATAGAACTTGCAAAAGGCACTTTAGAAGCACTTTATGAAGATAACTTTAGCATTTATAAAGCATTTTGCACAGCAGAAGAAAAGCTATTTCTATCTTATGTATCAACAAATATTGATGGAAGCTCATTAAGACCATCAATTTTAGTAACAAAAATAAAAAAGATTTTTCCAAAATTAAAAGAAGAAAGCGATATGGTGTATGAACAAAATGAAGTAATTTCAGCAAATTCTTGTTTTGATGAACTAATAGTAAACCTAGCAAAGTATAGAGATGGAGAAAAAATAGATAAAATTTGGTTTAAAATATATGAAGTTTTAAGTAAAAACGAAGATTGGAAATATAAACTAGAATCAGCAATAAAAGCATTAAACTATACAAATAAACCAGAAAAAATTTCAAAAGAAAATATAGATAAATTATATGGTAACACACTAAATACAACAGTATCAAGACTAGAACAATATAAAGCATGTGGTTTTTCATACTATTTAAAATATGGTTTAAAAATACGTGATACAAACGAATTCAAAGTCCAAATGGTAGATACAGGAAACTTTATGCATGATGTAATAGACACATTCTTTAAAACAATAAGAGAAAAAGAATTAGATGTAAAAGAAATAACAGAAGACCACATGTATGAACTAATAGACAAGATTGTAGAGGAAAAACTATCAATTAGTAAAAACTATATATTTACAAGTACAGACAAATATAAGTTATTAACTAGAAGGCTAAAAAGGGTAATACAAAAGTCTATGAAATATATAATAGAAAGTTTGAAAGAAAGTGACTTTCAGGTATTGGGAAGTGAGCTAGAATTTAAAAAAGGAAAAGACTACGAACCAATAAGCCTGCAATTACAAGATGGAAAGAAAGTAGAAATAACAGGAAAAATAGACAGAATAGACTTAGCAAAAGATGAAAACGGAAAATATATAAGAATAATAGACTATAAATCTTCAGTAAAAAATATAGACTTAAATGAAGTAGTAGCAGGACTTCAAATTCAGCTTTTAACATACCTAGATGCAACATGTAAAATAGAAGAAATGTTCCCAGCAGGGGTACTTTACTTTAGCTTAATAGACCCAGTAATAAAAGCAGAAAAATATATGTCAGATGAACAAATAGAAGAAGAACTAAAGAAAAAATTTAAAATGAATGGGTTAATACTAGCAGATGTAAAAGTAGTAAAAATGATGGACAAAAAGCTAGAAAGCGGAAACTCAAATGTAGTACCAGCATATATAGATAAAGAAGGAAACCTAAGCAAAAAGTCAAATGCAGTAACAAAAGAGCAATTTGAAGATTTACAAAAATATACTGCAAAAATAATAAAAGAAATATCAGAAGAAATACTAAGCGGAAATATAAACTTAAACCCATATTACAATACAAAAACAAAGAAAACACCATGCGAATACTGTGAATATAAATCGATATGCCAATTTAAAGCAGGTAGCTATGGAAATAATTATAACTACATTGGCAAAAAAGAAAAGCAAGAGATTTTAGAAGAAATAAAAAGTATAGTCGAAAAATAAGAACGTTTGTCGAAGTACTAGAAAAACAATTTAACATAATGTATAATAAAGCCACCTTTTACCGAAAAGGTAGAAAGGAGGTAATCACTATGAGCAGAATACAGAAGATAATTGCATTAATGATAGTGTACTTAATACTCAAAGAATTCGACAAATAAGGAAACTCCCCTAGTCTCACACACTAGGGGAGTTCATTTCACTATGAACAACTTTTTTTAAAGCAATTTACATTGCTAAATATAATATACATTATTTTCCAACATTTGTCAATTGAAAAACGAAAAATAATAAAATATTGAATTATATAAAGTTGTATAGTAATATATATTAAAAGAGGGAGGGAGCTTTAATGAAAGACTTATCAAACGAAAACATGGTGCATATAAAAGATGGAGATATAGAATATTTACAATTTAGAAAGTTATTAGAGTATAAAGATAGAGTTACACATTGCTATACAACAAGAAGTGATAACTATAAAAAAGATGATGGTAAAAATTATAAAAGATTATATGAGAGCTTAAACTTGGATTATAAAAAATGTGTAAAAATAAAAGAACAAATACATAGTAATTTCGTACAAATAATAGAAAATAAAGGAACTAAGCCAGACAAAGTAGATGGTCTTATAACAAATAAAAAAGGAATATCATTTTCATTAAGATTTGCTGATTGTACGCCAATTTATTTGTATGACCCAGTAGAAAATGTAATAGGAGATATACATTCAGGGTGGAAGGGAACTGCAAACAAAATTGCTTGTGTAGCAGTAAAGAAAATGATAGAAGAATATAATTCAAAACCAGAAGACATCATTTGTTGTATAGGTCCAGCAATAGGAAAATGTCATTTTGAAGTAGATGAAGATGTGAAAAATATTTTTGAAAATACTTTTTCATATATGAATATAAATGATAGGATAATAGAAAAAGGAGAAGTAAAAGAAGGAAAACAAAAATATTTTATAGCTACAAATCTAATTAATAGAACAATGCTAGAAGAAATAGGCTTGCTAAAAGAAAATATAATAGAAAGTAATATATGTACAGTATGCAATAAAGATGTATTACACTCATATAGAGTAGATAGAGAAAACGCAGGAAGAAATACCGCAATAATGTCATTAAAGTAAAACAATGTTTAGACAAAAAAATAAAGAATTGGGACGGGTCCAAATCTTTAACAACAAAATAAAAAAATGTAGGGTACCGTTTGTGGGAATACTTGTTAAAAATGACACTACTATGCCTCTTTCTTGTAGTATAGGAAAAAACAAATTTTACGATGTAGGGGCACCGTTTGTGGGAATACCTCGTTGGCAATGACACCACTGTGCCATTCTGTTTTATATAAATAAAGGAGTAAACAAAAATGAACAAAAAACAAAACAATTTAATAAAATATAAAAGAAAAACATTAATAATTCTAAGTATTATTGCCTTAATACTAATTATAGGAGTTTTTACACTTGCCATAAATATAAAAAGACAAACAAAAGCAGAAAAAGAACAAGAAGTAATTAAGGAGGCGAGCCAAAATAAGGATGTGTTAGAAAGTAAAGAGGATAATTCTAATAAACTAAAGCTTAACAATTATATGCAAAAAGCAGAAGAAAAACTAAAAGAATTAACCGAAGACGAAGTAATAGCACAGTTATTTCTAGTAGGAACACATACTACTAGTGATTTTGAAAAATTAAAAGAAAAGCAATTTGGAGGATACTTATTTTTTGCAGATTTCTTCAAAGATAAAACAGAAAAGCAAATACAAAATGAGATAAATGAATTTAATGGAGTCTCAAAAATACCACTTTTAATAGCAGTAGATGAAGAAGGTGGAAATGTTGTAAGAGTTAGTAGTAACAAAAAATTAATAAGTGAGCCATTTAAATATTCAAGTGAAATATATCAAAATGGAGGTTTTGAGGGAATTAGGCAAGATACAATAAATAAAAGCAAATTTTTAAGTAATTTAGGAATTAATTTAAACCTGGCTCCAGTTGTAGATATATGTGAAAAAGAGACAGACTATATGTATAAAAGGTCATTAAAACAAGGAAAAGAAATAACAGCTACTTTTGCAAAAACAGTAATAAGTGCAAGTAAGGAAAGTAATGTATCATATGCACTAAAACATTTCCCGGGCTATGGAAACAATGTAGATACACATAAAACTACATCAACAGATGAAAGGAGTTATGAAGATATATATGATAATGACTTAGAGCCATTTAGGGTAGGTATAGAAGAAGGGGCAGAAGCTGTACTAATAAGCCACAACATAGTAACAAACATAGACCCACAAAATCCAGCATCACTTTCAACTAAAATACATAAGTTATTAAGAGAAGACTTGAAATTTGAAGGAATTATTATTACAGACGCTATGAACATGGGAGCCATAGTAAATGAGTATACAGCAGAAGAAGCAATAATAAATGCTATTTCAGCAGGAAATGATATTATAATAGTTACAATAAATAAAGCATCAAAAGAAAATTATGAAGATATTATAAAAGCAGTAAAAACAGGAATAAGTAATGGTAAAATTACTAAAGAGGATATTTATAAAAAAGCTAAAAATATTATTGCATGGAAATATTATAAAAGAATGTTATAATTTTTATTTGTTTATAGTTTTAGAACAAAAGTGATTTTTCTAACGTACGTGTTAAATTATCCGTCACAGATGCCTAACGAATGATACTTAGGCTAAAGTACAAAAAAGGATATATCAGACCCCTGTGGCTACCATAAAAAGTCGATTTTTCCTATTCAACAAAAAAAGAGGAAAAGAGGAGTTATTAGTTCCTCTTTTCCTCCTTTTGGAAAAAACATTAATCCCAATAGGATAAACAATTTTCCCAATCAGGAAAATTCTCTGTTGCAAAGTCCTCACACATTTTTACAAGTTCGTGCTCGCTGTGAAGTTTCCTCTTTTTGGCATCATGCCATGGCTCATGTTTAGTTTTTCCAGCTGAGAAAAGCACAGTTCCGTCTGAGGTATCTACCAAGACAACTTCAAATATCTGTTGACCAAGTTCTCCTTCTGCTTTGCTCATAACAACATACCTACGATCTAATAATGTAGAGCTACTTATTGCATGCCGGCGGCTTGGTGCAACATGAAGAGAATATGCTCTTCTTCTTCCTTTTTCATCAAATATTTTTACAGTATTGGCAATCCAATCGCCACCTTCTTCGACTCTCCAATTTTTAGGTAGAGTAGCAGACATTAGCTCAAAATTATCAGTTTTCTCAAGCTTAATGCCAATTTCCATAAAGGCATCAACAGACGGGTAAAAAGGTTTCGCTAAAAGAATTTTTTCCATTAATTAAATCCTCCTAAAATTTTATGGAGAAATTGCACTCCCCCACATATTATTTAATGTAAGGTTGTGCAATAACCAAATATATTTTAATTATAACACAGATATACATAAAATGCAAATGAGTAAATTTTTTTATGGACTAAAAAGAGAAGATACTTTTGTTCTTATACTAATTTGTTATTATCTCAATAAATTTCTCCGTTGCGAAACTTGTAATAGTATTCTTAGGTAAAACAATACCTAAACTTCTCTTCGGAATTTTTTCCTTTATAGGAATTTCAAAAAGAAGCTCATTTTCTAATTCATCTTTAGCAAATTCCTTTGTAATATAAGAAATGCCCATACCAATTTTAGCGAAATCCTTTACTAATGCATAACTTACAATATCAAATTTAGGATGAAAAAAAATATTATTTTTTTCCATTAAAGAGTTTAAAAATGCTCTTGTATTAGAAGGTTCCTTTTGAGTAATAATAGGAAAATTTGTTACCAAATCTTCAAGTGATATTTCTTCTAAAATTTTTTTCTTATAACTTAAATTACCAGCAAAGCAATCTTGCAAAGTAGCACAAGGAGTAATAATTAAAGTGTCATCATTTTGAGTAGGAAGGTTAACTACTAGAAGGTCAAGACTTCCTTTTTTTAAATCAGCTATTAATCGATTAGTTAAACTATTAGTAATAGAAATATCAATATTAGGAAACTGATTGTGAAATTTTTCAATAAAAGGAAGTAAGAAATATTTTGTTATTGTAGTACTTGCACCAATCCTTATTGTACCAGTTTCTAGGTTTTTTAAAGAAGTAAGCTTATGCTCACCATTAATAAAACTCTCAACTCCATTTTTGATAAATTCATAAAAAATTTTGCCATTTTGAGTTAAAACTACTCCTTTAGGTCCTCTATTGAATAATGTAATTCCAAGTTCGGTTTCTAATTTCTTTATCGTTTTAGTAATAGCAGGCTGAGAAATATATAGTGAATTAGCAGCTTTAGTAATACTTCCGATAAAGAGCAACAGTATAAAATATTTTATAGGATTCATAATTAATATCCATCATATAACCTCCAGTTATAATAAATATAAATAATATATATTTGAATTATACCAAAAAATAAATTATAATGCAAATATCAAAAGAACAAGAATAAAATTTTCTAAGTGGCAAAGCCACATAAGAAAATCTAATTCTTCCATAACTATCTTCTAAGAAAAATCACCACTATTGTGTTGATTTTTCTTAGAAGATAGAAAAGAAAGGAGCATAAAAAATATGCGGGTAGATGATTATTTATCAGTATGTATGTTTCAACTAAAGGTTAATTTAGACTGCAATAGTGTAGACGAATACATAATTGAAACAAAAGAGGTTAATTCACAATTAGAAGCAGCATTTTCTATAATAGAAAAGCGTAAGCCAGACATATCTTTATTTCCAGAAATGACATATTTGTATTAAACATATTTGGAAGAAGTGATAAGTATTCAAGTAACCCAAAAAACATTATAGTAGAAAAATTATAGGAGGGAAAAAATATGAAGAATATCATTATTACAAGTGGCCCAACAAATGAAAAGATTGATGCTGTTATGAAAATAACAAATATGTCAACAGGAGCATTAGGAGCAGCTGTAGCAGACACATTTTTAGAAGAAAGAAATGAAGAAATTGAAAGAATTTATTATATTTCAACAAAGATGTCTTATAAGCCTAAAGTAAAGAGTAAAAAGGTACAATTTATAACAGTTGAGTCAACACAAAACTTAATTGAGGCACTAGAAGAAATTTTTGCTACAAAAAAAATAGATATAATAATTCACTCAGCAGCAGTAGGAGACTATGCAGGTAAATATGCTATAAGGGCAGAAGAATTAGTTGACGAAATTTGGGAGAAAGTACAAAATGCAAAAAGTAAGGAAGAAATTACAAAAGAAATGCTTATGAGCATTTTTGAAAATCCTGAAACTGTATGCAATAATACAACAAAAATTTCATCCTATGAGCCACACCTTATGACAATGCTAACATTAACGCCAAAAGTAATTAGTAAAATAAAGCAAATGGCACCAGAAGTAACTTTAGTAGGTTTTAAGCTTTTAGAAGGAGTAAGCAAAGAAGAACTTTACGATGTAGCTTCAAAACTAAGGCAAAAAAATAAGGCAGACTATATAGTAGCAAATGACTTAGCAAAAATAGGAAATGGCAAACACTGGGCTATGATTATAAATGAAAAAGGAATCACAGCAGAATGCGAAACTAAGAAGGAAATAGCACAAACTTTAGAGAAACTTCTCTTTTAGTTAAAAAATAACACAAGAAATGCATTATCATTTTGCATTTCTTGTGTTATTTTAATTAAGTTATAATTAAAGAAATTAAAATAGATAAAAATAAGAACAAATGCCATATAATAAGAAGTTTTGTCGAAGTACTAAAAAAACAAATATACATAATATATAATAATACCACCTTTTACCTAAAAAGTAGAAAGGTGGTAATCATCTTGAACAGAATACTAAATATAATATACAGTATTTTCCAATACTTGTCAATTGATAATCAGAAAATTTTTTAGATATATGTCAATGAAAAAATTAATCCTTGAAAAAACTACAAATATATAGTAATATAACTAAAAAGAAAGTGAAGTGAAAATATGATACCAAATAGATTAAAAAAGAAAGATAAAATAGGGATAATAGCACCATCTTCTCCAATTACAGAAGACAAGTTAGCAGATATAAATAATTCAATAACATTAATGGAAGGTTCAGGTTTTGAAATAGTATTTGGAAAAAATGTATTTAAAAATACTTTAGGATATGGAGCAACTGCAAAAGAAAAAGCAGAAGATATAAATAATATGTTTGCAGATCCAGAAATAAAGGGAATATTTTGTGCTACAGGAGGAGCAAATTCAAATGCTACTTTTGAATATTTAGACTACGAACTAATTAAGCAAAATCCAAAGATAATATGTGGATTTAGTGATTCAACATCAATTCTAAATATGATATCAGAAAAGACAGGACTTGTTACATTTAATGGTGCAACATTTAAATCATTAACTTCATGGGAAACAGAGTATAGCTATAAACAAATTATAAATAAATTTGTACTAGGTAAAACAGAATTAGCAGAAGAAGATGATAAATTTTATTGTATAAAAGAAGGCATAACAGAGGGAAAATTAATAGGTGGAAATTTAACACTTACTTCAAATTTATGCTCTGGAAAATACAGAATAGATTTTACAGATAAAATATTATTTATAGAAGAGCTAGCATTTGAAACAGACGCAGAAATGGCAAGCAATTATCTATATAAAATGAAACAAAATGGAGTATTTGACCAAATAAAAGGGATATGGGTAGGAAATTATGAAGGAGAAGTGCCATTAGAAAAAATATTACTAGATACTTTAGAAGATGACTATAATTTTCCAATAATAAAATCAAATAACTTTGGTCATACAGATAGAAAAATGGTAATACCAATAGGAACAAAAGCAAAAATAGATACAGAAAAGCAAATAAAAATAGAACTATTAGAAGAATGTGTAAAATAAAAGTAAAAAATAAAAGATGTAGAAATCAAAGGTTTAGAATTTTAAAATTTAATCTATAAATTTTATCATCTGACATCCAATTTCCGACTTCTGATTTCTGACCTCTAAAAGGAGAAAAATCTAAAAGGAGAAAAATATGTACGATAATTGGGAAGAATTAGAAAAAAGTATTATAAATTGCAAAAAATGTAAATTATGTCAAAATAGAACTAATATAGTGTTTGGAACTGGAAATAAAGAAGCAGACCTAATGTTTATAGGAGAAGGACCAGGAGCAGACGAAGATAAACAAGGTTTGCCATTTGTAGGAAAAGCAGGAAAGCTTATGAATGAAGCTTTTAAAGGCATAGGGATAAACAGAGAAGAAGTATATATAGCAAATATAGTCAAATGTAGACCACCACAAAATAGAGTACCAGAACAAGATGAAGCAGAGGCATGTTTAAATTATTTACGAAACCAAGTAATATTAGTAAAGCCTAAAATAATAGTATTATTAGGAAGTACTGCATTAAAAAATATATTAGGAAAAGAATATGGAATAACTTCAGCACGAGGAAAATGGCTAGAAAAGAAAGGAATAAAATATATGCCAACTTGGCACCCAGCAGCACTATTAAGAGACGAAAACAAAAAAATAGAATTCTGGAAAGATTTAAAAGAAGTAAGAAAAGAATTAGACAAATAAGCATAAATAAACTAAAAATTCTATATATAAGGAGCTGTAAAAAAGTTCTATTATTGTATAACAATAAAAATCATTGAAAATACACATGTAAATTCAATGATTTTTTAGTTTTCTACATTCCTAATGTATGCAAAAACCATCTTTTTTGTAAGAATAATTTTTCATATTAAATAGGAAAGATCAATTTTAAGGACAAATTTATTGCTTTTTAGTTAAAATATTTAAAATAGCAGGATACATTTCATTTGCATTTTCATTCCAGTTATCAACAATTTCCTTAGCTTGATTGCTAGAACCAGCAAAAGTTTTAAGTTCAAAAACAGTGTCATTATTATCAATTATTTTACAAGTAACAATATAACTAGAATCATTTTTTAAATTATATTCAGCAATAACAGAATGTTCATTTTCAAAAGAATCTAATTCATTTTTAAAGTTACTATCAACTCTTAATTTAATAATACCAGGCAAAATGTCCTGAGTAAGGGCTAAAGTCTCCTTACCAAAATCGGTAATATTATATAAACTATGTTCATCTTTAAAATAGTTAATAATATAGCCATTTTCTAGTAAATCCAATAAAAATTGTTGAAAATAAAAATAATTCATATCTGTAACAGCTAAAACTAAATTTAGAAGAGAATCATTAGAAATTGGTTTACCTATTTTATTTAATATATATAAAATTAATACTTTATTTTCAGCTAAAGTTTCATTATCTGATGTAAGTTTCACTATTAATCACCTCATGACAAGCATTATAACATATTTTTCTATAAAATACTATCCTTTTTATAATATTAATGATATAATAAAAGCAATATTTAGTAAAAAATAAAAATACGAGGAGAAAAAAGATATGAGAATACGCTACAAGCCATGGGCAAGACCAGAATTAGAAGCAAGTAAATTTTATATAGACGATCCACAAAACTATAAAGGAAAATGGGAAACATTATACAAAAATAAGGCACCATTTCATATAGAATTAGGCTGTGGAAAAGGAAGCTTTATATCTAATTTAGCAGTAAAAAATGAAAAAGTAAATTATTTAGCAATAGACTTAGTAGACGCAATGTTAGGTCTAGCTAAAAGAAATATAGAAGAAATATATAAACAAAATAATAAAGATATAAACAATGTATATCTAACAAGGCATGATATAGAAAGAATATTTTTAATATTAGATCAAAAGGACAAAGTAGAAAGAATATATATAAACTTTTGCAACCCTTGGCCAAGGGGAAAACACCATAAAAAGAGGTTAACACATACAAGGCAATTAGAAAAATACAAAGAAATATTAACAAAAAATGGAGAGATATATTTTAAAACAGATGATGATGGACTATTTAATGACAGCCTAATATACTTTAAAGAAAGTTCATTTGAAATAATAAAATATACATATGATTTAGAAAATGAAAAGGACTTTTGGGAAAACATACAAACAGAACATGAAAAGATGTTTACAGAGCAAGGAATAAAAATAAAAGCATTAATAGCAAAGAAAATTGATCAAAAGGAAAAATAAATTACACATGAAATTGAAAAAAGTTAGTAACAAAAAAATAGAATATACATAAGATATAATATAAACAATATATTGTTTTTCATATAGATTAAAAGATATAGGTAAACACTATTTTTATTTAAGTTTACCTATATCTTTTGCATTTTATGCCTAATTTTTATTAGCTATAACTTTAGCAATATCATAAATTAGCCTTTGTTGTTCAGAAGAACAACCTTCAAGTAAATCAGCAAATTCAGAATCAAGGTATACTGAAGAATTATTAGAAGAACCATTTAAAAGTTCACCTTCAGAAATACCTAAAATCTCACATATTTGACTTAATCTTTTTAAATTAATTTGAGAACTACCTCTTTCAATTCTACTAAGAAAAGCAATAGAAACGCCCATCTTTTCAGATAGATTATCTTGAGTCATATTACATGCTTTTCTAGCACTCTTAATTCTCTCACCAATAACGCTATAATCAACAGCCATAAAACACATTCCTTTCAATGAAATTGAGCCTACAAAAAGCTCAAAATCAATATAGCATTTACAAGTTTAACTTTACAGAAACTAAAATGTAAAATTAAATTAATATATTCTAAAAAAAGTGAAATTTTTTAGAAAAAAATAATAGAAAAGGCTGAAAAATATAAAAGATTAGAATAATATGTAAAAAATAATAAAACATATAAAGGCATATGATAAAAAAGAGTTAAATAGAAAAATAAAGTAAATAAAAACTATTAATATATAAAATACAAAAGTACTATTTTTATAAATAAAACATAAAACTTATGATTAAATATATATTCATAAATACTAAAAAATACAAAAAATGTAAAAAAAGTAAAAAAATGTAAAAAATATATTGACATTAGCATATAACCATGATATAGTATTAAACATAATAAGAAGTTTACCAATTTACTATTAATTAATGTACTAATTGAAAAATAAATATGAATGTGCAACCCAGCAACCAGTAATAGGAGGAAAAAAATATGAAAATGAAAAAAGCTTTCAGAAGTAGTATCGCAGTTCTTTTAATGGCAGTAATGGTAACAGTTTTTACATGTCCTGTAGTTATGGCAGCAGAAGCAAACATCACAACTAATGAGGAAATACAGCCACGGGTATCCCATATAGGCTATTTACAAGTAGATGGAGAAATAAAAGAAGGAAGAGTTTACTCAGTAAAATTGGAAGATACGTGTAGTAAATTCGACTACAAAATCGATGGAGGTACCAAAGACCTAGTCATTATAAAAATATATAATGACCAAGGGGATTTTAGACAATGCACATTAGTGGCAAATGGGAATTGGAGAACATATACATTTGGTTCAAAAATTTCATCAGGATGGTGGGATGTAGAAATTACATTAATACAGGCAAGTCCAAAAAATATGTATTTGATGTTCTATAAGTAAATAGTAACTATAAAAATGCACATTCATATATTATTTTATTAAGGGTTTTCTTTTTAGAAAACCCTTAATTTGATTTTAAAAGGAGAAATCGATGAAAGTAGAACTAAAAATACCAACTAAAAACATAAAAAAAAATAAAAAAAGAGCTGTATCAACAATAATATCAATAGCACTATGTACATTTTTGATATTAGCAACAATGCTAACAATATCAAGTATCAGGCAAGGCATTATAGAAAATGTAATTAACAGATACAAAAATTACCATTTTTGCATAGAGAATATAAGCAAATCTGAACTAAATAGAATAAAAGAAAAAGAATATATTGATAAAATTTATATACAAGAAAATAGTAAAGAGCAACTATATGAAATAGAAAAGCAAGAAAAATTAGAAAACATAGAAAAAAATATAAATACATATATAAAGTACAAAGATGTAAAAGAAACATGCAAAAACTCAACAGATATAATAAATACATTAACTTTTTCGAAGCAAGAGGCAGAAAATAAATGTAAATTCAATCAAAAGTTACTTACAATATATGGAATAATGAATATAAATTTAGAAAGTGAAGATAAACTACAATATATAGCATTTGCAAATCTTTCATATATATTAGATATGATGATATTACTAATACTAATAGTATTTTCTGCATTATCAATAGTAATAATATATAATGCATTTTTAATAACAGTAAATGAAAGAAAAAAGGAATTTGGTATATTAGTTAGTATAGGGGCAACTGAAGGTCAAATAAAAAAGATGCTATTTTATGAGGCAACAATATTAGGAATATTAGGAATTATAGTAGGAACTATAATATCTTTTTTAGGAACTGAAGTCATATTAAAAATGATTAATAACGTACTAAAATACACAAACTACCAATTTAAACTATTTATAGAAGTTAAATACATAATTTTATCAGTAGTTTTTATAATACTAAATATATATATAGCTATGATAATTCCTAGTATAGAGGCAAACAATGTTTCTGTAATTCAAAGCATTAGAAATAATAAGCAAATAAAGTCAAAAAAAAGAAAAAGTGAACTAGAAAAAATTATGCCAATAGAAGGAAAAATAGCATTAAAGAACTTAAAAAGAAATAAAAATAAATATAAAGTTATAACATTTTTACTTGTTATAAGTATGTTTTCATATATAGTAATTAGTACATATATAAACTATGAAAAAGAAACTATAAATATAATAGATGAATATGATGTAGATGCTAAAATAAACCTAAAGGAAAATGAGGACAATAGTAATATAATGGACTATATAGTGAATGACAATAATGTAGCAGAGTATTTAGAATATAGAACAATGAAAATAACGTTAGGAACAAAACAAAATAGTGTAAATGAATTTCTAAAAGAATATGAAGATGGGATGAAAACAATAGACTTTAATATAATTGCATTAGATAATAAAACATAC
This sequence comes from uncultured Clostridiaceae bacterium, assembly GCA_947577025.1. Classification (GTDB taxonomy): domain Bacteria; phylum Bacillota; class Clostridia; order TANB77; family CAG-508; genus UMGS1663. The sequence continues at coordinate 32,586 of CANPTO010000017.1, forward strand.
AATAAATATATAGAAAAAGTAAATGGAAATTATGGAGATGCTATAATTTATAATAGAATATTTAGACCGATAATACAAAAAAATAGCAATGTTATATATACATATGAAACACCATTTAAAGAAAATAATGATTTAAAATTAAGAGCTATATATGACAAATCTGAAAGTAATGACTATGAAATAATAGATGAAGAATTTGTTAATAAAAGAATAATATTAACAAATAAATTAATAGAAGGATATAAAGAAATAAATCAAAGTAGACTTCCAGTAATTTTTACTAACCAAGATACTTATGAAAATATATTAAAAAAGATAGAGATTTATATGCAAGAAAAAAATATAAAACATAGGGAAGCATATATTGGTTATAATGTACATGATAATTCAATAAAAATAAGAACCAATAATATAATTAGGTTTTCGAATGATATAGAAAAAATAATTGAAGAAAATGAAATGGAAGCATGGGCAGATTACTATACATTAGAAAATCAAGAAAAAGTTATATACATAAAAGTATTACAATTAATATTACAAATAATGATAGTAACTATGTTTACAATAGGAATAACAAGTACAATGAACATAATAAATTCAAGTATATATGAAAGAAAAGAAGAATTTAACGTTTTAAATGTAATAGGCTCAACAAAACAAAATATAAACAAAATTTTAATATATGAAGGAATAATAATATTTCTAAAATCAGCAATAATATCAATATTGCTATCAATTCCAGTAATAGCCATTATAATAAAATATATGTCTAATGTAATAGTACTAGATAAATTAGCAATACCAATAAATAGTATAAGTACATTTTTCTTATCTATACTTAGCATTATTATAATAATAGAACTATATTCAACAAAATATATAAAAAAATAGGAGAAATATATGAAAATTTTAAAAGTAGAAAATCTAAAAAAAGTGTATGGAAAAGGGGAAAACGAAGTTATAGCACTTAACAATGTATCATTTGAAGTAGAAGAAGGAGAGTTTATATCAATAATTGGACCATCAGGAAGCGGAAAATCTACATTATTACACTTATTAGCAGGGTTAGAAAATCCAAGCAGTGGAAGTGTATATTTTTACAAAGAAAATATATATAATTTAAGCAAAAAACAAAGAGCAATACTAAGAAGAGAGAAAATAGGAGTAGTCTATCAATTTTATAACTTATTGCCAAACCTAAATGTAGAAGAAAACATAAGCTTACCTCTAGAGCTAGACAAAAAGAAAATAGAAAAGCAAAAGATAGAGGAAATAATAAAATTCTTAAATCTAGACAATAGAAAAAAACACCTACCAAATGAACTATCAGGAGGACAACAGCAAAAAGTAGCTATAGGAAGAGCATTAATAATAAACCCAACAATAATACTAGCAGATGAACCTACAGGAAACTTAGATACCAAATCTAGCAAAGAAATTATAGAACTACTAAAACAAGCAAATAAAGAATATAAACAAACAATAATAATGATTACACACAATCTAGAAATAGCAAAAATAGCAGACAGAGTTATACAAATAGAAGATGGAAAAATAGTAGAAAAAATATGATAGTACAATAGTAACATCAACTTTTTAGTCAAAATTTATTGTAATTTTCTCGAAAATATGGTAAAATTTTTAAATAGAGGAAAGAATGAAAATAAAAGAAGAGAGATGATAAAAAATTGGAAAATAAAACATTTTATATAACAACACCAATATATTACCCAAGTGGCAAATTCCATATAGGAACAGCATATACAACAGTTTTAGCAGACTGTATAAAAAGGTACAAAACTTTAAGAGGATATGATTGCTATATGTTAACAGGAATGGATGAGCATGGTCAAAAAATTCAAGATGTAGCAGAAAAAAATGGAAAAACTCCGCAACAACATGTAGATGAAATTGCTGAAATTGCTAAAACATTATGGGATAAAATGGATATTCAGTATGATGATTTTATACGTACTACAGAAGAAAGACACACAAAAGTAGTAGAAGACATATTTGAGAGATTAATAAATCAAGGTGATATATATCTAGGAGAATATGAAGGTTGGTACTGTGTACCTTGCGAAACTTTCTTTACAGAAACACAGTTAGTAGATGGAAAATGTCCAGACTGCGGAAGAGAAGTAAAGAAAATGAAGGAAGAATCATACTTCTTCAATATGAAAAAATATCAAGATAAATTAGTAAAATTCTATGAAGAAAACCCAGACTTCATAGTACCAGAATCAAGAAAAAATGAACTATTCAATAACTTTATAAAACCAGGTTTAGAAGACCTATGTGTATCACGTACAAGTTTTGATTGGGGAGTAAAAGTAAAAAGCAACCCAAAACATGTAGTATATGTATGGCTAGATGCGCTAACAAACTATATAACAGCTATTGGATATGGTTCAGAAGACGACTCTAAATTAAAAAAATACTGGCCAGCTAACTTACAAATAGTAGGAAAAGATATAATACGTTTCCATGGCATATATTGGCCAATATTTTTAATGGCATTAGGTTTACCACTTCCAAAAAAATTATATGCACATGGATGGATAATGATGAAAGATGGAAAAATGTCAAAATCAAAAGGAAATGTGGTATATCCGGAGCTACTAATAGAAAGATATGGTTTAGATGCATGTAAATACTACTTACTAAAAGAATTACAATATGGACAAGATGGAATATTCACTCCAGAAGGATTTGTAGAAAGGTTCAATGTAGACTTATGTAATGATTTAGGAAACCTATTAAATAGAACAATAGGAATGATGAATAAATATTTTGAAGGAAAAATACCAGAAAAAGTAGGACATAAAAATGAAGTAGATAGTGAGCTAGAAGAATATGTTACAAAAAAAATAAAAGAATTTGAACAAGAAATAGAAAGTATACACATTTCAAATGCACTTGCAAGAATTTGGGAAATAATATCAAGGTCAAACAAATATATAGATGAAACATCACCATGGGTTTTAGCAAAATCAGAAAATGAAGAAGAAAAAGAAAAATTAAAATCAGTAATGTATCATCTAGCAGAAAATTTAAGAATAATAGCAGTACTATTACAATCATTTATGCCAGAAACATCAGAAAAAATGTTTAAACAACTAGGAATAAGCAGTAATCTAAAAACTTGGAGTTCGGTAGAAAATGAATATGGAAAAATAGAAGAAGGAAAAGTAATAGAAAAAGGGGAGCCTCTATTTATGAGGTTAGACATAGAAGAAGAAATAAACTACATTAAAGAAGCAATGAAATCATAAAGAAAAGAAGCATTAAAGAAACGGAGGAAAAAACAATGTCAGATAGAAAACATATGGAATATTGCATAAAATTAGGTAATCCGTTTGTAAAAAGTAAACTAGAACAGATAGAAAAATTAGAACAAATAGAACAGAATCAATATATAGACTTTCAAATAGAACCAAAACAAACAAATCAAAGTGAAAATATAGGTTTTAAAGAAAAGCTAAAAAAGTGGAATACCTAAATAATATATAAAAAATTCACAAAAAAGACATAAAAAGCAATTATAATAAAAATGGGCTATAAAAAAAGTGTGTCAAATGTGTCAAAAGGGATGAGGCGAATTGACACCGTCCTTTTTGACACATTTGACATACTTTTTTATAGCCCATTTAATAAACGTAAAAATAATAGGGAGGATTTGCTATGCATGATATAACAGTTCTAATAGTAGATGATGAGCCAAGAATGAGAAAATTAGTAAAAGACTTTTTAATGCAAAAAGGCTATTCTGCATTAGAAGCAGGAGATGGAGAAGAAGCCTTGCAAATATTTGAAGCAAATAGAAACAAAATAGAAATCATTTTATTAGATGTAATGATGCCAAAGCTAGATGGATGGTCAGTACTTCGCCAAATAAGGCAAACATCAAAAGTTCCAATAATAATGTTAACAGCAAGAGGAGAAGAGCAAGACGAACTATTTGGTTTTGAACTTGGAGTAGATGAATATATATCAAAGCCATTTAGCCCTAAAATATTAGTAGCAAGGGTAGAAGCAATACTAAAAAGAACAAAGAAAGACGAAAATACTACAAAAGAATATGGTGGAATAGTAATAGACGTAGATGGAAGAACAGTAAAAGTAGAAGGAAAAGAAATAGAACTAAGCCTAAGAGAATATGAACTATTAAAATACCTAGTAGATAATAGCGGAATAGCCCTATCAAGAGACAAAATATTAAACAATGTGTGGAACTATGACTATTATGGAGACTCAAGAACAATAGACAGCCACATAAAAAAAGTAAGACACAAGCTAGGAAAAAAAGGAAAATACATAGAAACAGTACGAGGAATAGGTTACAAATTCGAAGTAAAGTAGGGGCAGCGTTTGTGGGAATACTTCGTAGGGTAAGACACCACTGTGCCCTTTTGTTTAACATAGAAAAATCGATTTCAAATGTAGGGGCAATGATGGCATCGCCCCTGCTCCAAAGAAATTACTATATAGCAAAATCTTCAAAAAACGTGTGGACTCGCGCCCTACAATAATAAAAAAACATTGCTATAAATTGGAATAGTGACAGAGTGAAACGTTACTTTTTGTACTAAATAAGAAAATTATAAAGAAGAGGTAAAAATGGAAAAACTAAAAAATCAATTTAAATCAATAAGAGTAAAACTATTCACATCACTATGTATAGTAGTAATACTAATCGTTTTATTCCTAATAATAATAAATAACGTAGTATTAGAAAGTTTCTATTTATATTCAAAAACAGAAAATGTAAAAACAGTATATGAAAAAATAAATACATATTATAACGAAATAGAAAAAAGTGGAAACTCAAATATAAACATAGATGAAGAACTAAACAAAATATCAGTAAAAAATGATTTTGACATACTAATAAAAAACGACGAGAACTTGCTATTATATAGTTCAGGAAAAGAGCTAACAACAGCAATAGACAAAATAAATGAGCTTATAATGAACAATAAAATAAGTAGCTTAAACTATAAAGGAAACAAAGACGTAATAATATATCAAAATAATAAAGTAGTAATAAGAAAAATAGTAGACCTAAGAAGCTCTATAAACTACATATTTCTTACAGGTGAGCTAGACAATGGAAACATGCTATATATACGAATACCAATATCATCAATACAAGAAAGTGTAAGAATTTCAAATAACCTATTAATACTAATAGGAGGAATATCAATACTAATAGCTGGAATAATAGCATCAATAATATCAAGAAAATTTACTGAGCCAATAACAGAACTAAATAAAATAGCAACAAATATGTCAAAACTAGACTTTAGTAAAAAATACATAGAAAATGTAGCAGATGACGAAATAAACAACTTAGGCAAGAGCATAAACCTAATGTCAGAAAAGCTAGAAGCAACAATAAAGCAACTAAGAGAAACAAATGTAGAATTAGAAAAAGACATAGAAGAAAAATCAAAAATAGACGAAATGAGAAAACAATTTATATCAGATGTATCACACGAGCTAAAAACACCAATAGCATTAATACAAGGATATGCAGAAGGGCTAGTAGAAAACGTAAACACAGACGAAGAATCTAGAAGATTTTATGCAGAAGTAATACTAGACGAAGCAGGAAAAATGGATACATTAGTAAAAAGCCTATTAGAGTTAATGAAACTAGAATATGGAAAAAGAGAATTTGTAAATACAAAATTCAATATAGTAGAACTAATAAATGAAGTAATAAGAAAATGTAAAGTAATGTTAGAAGAAAGCAAAATAGAAGTAGAATTTGACCAAAGTAAAAAAGTAACAGTAATAGCAGACAATTTTTATATAGACCAAGTAGTAACAAACTACTTCACAAATGCAATAAAACATGCAGTAGAAGTAAACGGAAAAAAACAAATAAAAATAGAAATAGAAGAAAGACCAAATAATAAAGTAAGAATAAAAGTATTCAACACAGGCGAAAAAATAAAAGAAGAAAACCTAAACAAAATATGGCAAAGGTTCTACAAAGAAGACACCTCAAGAAACAGAGCAGAAGGCGGAACAGGAATAGGGTTAGCACTAGTAAAAGCCATAATGAACAACTACCAAAACAACTATGGAGCAGAAAACAAAGCAGATGGCGTAGAGTTTTATTTTGACCTTGACATTCCCATTGGGGACGTTTCCTAATGGGATATCTGGCACTTTTGGGAAGTTTTATTGTAATTATTCAGAGATAAACAAAAAACGATGTAGGGGCACCGTTTGTGGGAATACCCTATTAGCAATGACACCACTGTGCCCTTTTGCTCTGATAATAGGGACGTACCCTAGAATCTCAAAGAAAGAAGGAAAAATGAGATTTTAGGGTGCGTCCCTAAAATCTCATAAAAAAATCAAAAAACTTTTCTACAAAAAATAGAATAAACAGTCAAGCTTTGATAAAGAAAAATATACAAAAGAATAGTAATAGAAAAATATATAATATAAAATGCAGAAAAAGCACATTTTAGCACGATGAAAAATCCTTTACATAAGCTTGAAGTTATGTTAATATAAAGACAAGCAAAGAGTTGCAACATTGCTAATGAACAAAAGATGTAAGAAGAGATATTACTCCGAACAGTTAGACGAAAGAAAATAAAAGTAAAAAGAAGGTGATAATATGTATGTTTAAATTTAGCAAAAGAAAACTGACAATCATAATTGTAATAATTTTAATTTTGATAATAGTATTAATATCATCTGGTTCAATTCTAATAAAATATTTTGATATTCAAAAAAAGCAGATTAATTCAAATTTTATTCTAGAAACAGTAAATTTAGCCCCAATTAATACGATTGATGCACAAAAAATAGTTAGTAGCCAATATAAAAGTAATAATTGGAGGATTAAAATCTCAAAAATACATTTAGATGCACCAATTATAGAAGGGACTGAAAGTGAAATTTTAAGAAGAGCAGTAGGACATTTTAAAAGTTCAAGTACATGGAATGGAAATGTAGCCTTAGCTGCACATAACAGAGGATATAAATATAATTATTTTGCAGAAGTTAAAAAACTAGAGCTAGGAGATATAATAATATACCAAACTGAGTATGGACAAAGAAAGTATGAAGTAGTAAGAAATGAAATAATTAAAGAAACAGACTTGTCATGTATTCAAAATACTAAAGAAAATAAACTAACATTAATCACTTGCGAAGAAAACAAAAGAGAATACAGAAGATGTATTCAAGCAAATGAAATTTGAATTAATAATCATACAAATTTCAGATAAAAAAAATCACTCTCTAATTTAAATTATTTATAAATAGCGTAATTTGCCCCTAAATTACGCTATTTCCCTATATAGGAATATAAACAATGGATTAATAGTTTTATGAAGAAATTTTCTTAAAAAACATTATCTAGTACAAAAAATTTTATAAAGTAGAAAACAAATATTGCAAACATACAATAATTTGTATATAATTTGCATATAACAATAAAGGGAGGTAGAATTATTGCATTAATTAGACCATCAGCAGATTTAAGAAATAATTATAACGAAATTTCTAAAATTTGCCATGAAACAAAAGAACCAGTGTATATTACTAAAAATGGATATAACGATTTGGTTATATTAAGCAATGAAGCATATGAAAAATACGAAGAGGAAAAGATTAACAAAGCAATAGAAGAACAATTTGAAAAAAAGTATTCTGACTTTGAAAGTTTTAAAAAAGAAATTTATGAAAAAATTGATAAAACTATTAAAAATATCCAAGAAGAAAAATGTAGACCATTAAAGCAATTTTGTGCAGAAATGGAGGAAAAATATAATATTAATGGATGAATACGAAATTATTAGTACACAAGATTTTGAGGAAGAATTTGAAAATATGTATTGCTATTTCAAGTTCTTTCTTAAAGCAAATAAAATGGCAAACACCTTTTATCAAACAATTATTGATTCAATATTTTCACTCAAATATTTTCCAAAAAGATATCATAAGATAAATAATTTTTCAAAAAACAATAAAGACATTAGAAAATTAATAATAGAAAAGTATATTATAATCTATGAAATTAATGAACAAAAACGCACAAGTTACTATTCTACATATATTTTATCGGAAAGTAGGATTATTTAAAATATCTATAACTTATATCTACAAATTAAATCAAACTATAAATACATTGAAATCAGTGAATGTAAAAGTTGCAATTCACACTATAAAAATATGTTATTTCTAATGTAGGGGTAAATCAGTAAAGGATACCTCTTTAAAAATACCGAATTTCGCCCCTGGATAATTTAAACCTTACCATAGATAGAAACAAGTTTAAAATACTTATTATATTTTTTATAAAAAGTATTGACAAAAATAGAAAACGCAAATATAATGTAAATGAAGTTACTTATTATAAAAAATATAATAAGCAAAAGGAGGAATATTATGAATAAAGTAGATGTTGTTTTAGGAAGCTTTTATGGAGACGAAGGAAAAGGAAAGATAATTGATTATTTATCACAAAATGCAGACATTTCAGTAAGGTGCTCAGGAGGAAATAATGCAGGACACTCAATAGAAATTGAAGGGAAGAAATTTGCATTTCACCTAATTCCATCAGGAATATTAAACAAAAATACAATAGCAGTAATAGGAAATGGAGTAGTAGTAGACCCAAAAGTGTTAATAGAAGAAATGAAAAATATTGAAGAAAATGGGTATAGTGTAGAGAACTTAAGAATAAGTGATAAAGCACATGTAATATTCCCATACCATGTACAAATGGATAAATTACAAGAAGAATTAAGAAGAGAAGATAAAATAGGAACAACAGCAAGAGGAATAGGACCAGTATACTGCGACAAATTTGAAAGATGTGGAATACGAATGGGAGACTTAGTAAATGGAAGATTTGAAAAACAATTAAGAAAAAATATAGAAAATAAGAATGAAATATTTAAAATATATAATTATGAAACAATAAATGTAGAAGAAATAATAAAAGAATATAAAGAATATGCACAAATATTAAAAAAATATGTAGTAGACACAGTAACATTAATGCACAATGCAATAGAAGAAAATAAAAAAATTCTATGTGAAGGAGCACAGGCAACACTTTTAGATATAGACTTTGGAAGTTACCCATATGTTACATCATCAAATCCAACAATTGTAGGAGTATGTACAGGAACAGGAATAGGAGCAAAATATATAGGAGAAGTATATGGAGTACTAAAGGCATATTCATCAAGAGTAGGAGAAGGACCATATATAACAGAGCAAAATAATGAAATAGGAGACACAATAAGAGAGCTAGGCCATGAATATGGAACAACAACTAAAAGACCACGTAGATGTGGATGGCTAGATTTAGTAGCACTAAAATATGCTGCAATGGTAAATGGACTAACAGGCCTTGCAATAAACCATGTAGATACAATAGGAAAACTAGACAAAATAAAATTATGTGTAGGTTATAAAAAAGAAGGAAAAGTAACAATGGACTTTGTACTAGAAGATGAAAAAATAAAAAAATGTGAACCAATATATGAAGAATTTGAGGGAAATTTCGGAAATATAGAAGGTATAAAAAATAGAGAAGACCTACCAGAAAATGCAAAAAAATATTTAGATAGGATTGAAGAAATTGTAAAAGTTCCAATAAAATTCATAGGAACAGGAGCTGGAAGAGAGTCGATGATTGTATGCTAAAATAAAGGAGGAAAATATTTATGCTAGATTATATATATAGTATCTCTCCAATAGATGGAAGATATAGTGAAATGACGGATTACATCAAATATATTGACAAAATAAGCAAAAAATAGGTATAATTCAAATACTTAATATGTAAAAAAACAATATGAAATTAGAAAGGAGTATAAGTATGTAGCAAAAGCATGCTTAGAAAAAATAAAATGCCAGGATATACAATACACTTAGCAGTAGGAAAAATATATTCTAAAAATAATGAAATACAAAATATAGAAAGCTTCATAAAAGGAATTATAGCACCAGACCAAGCAGAAGATAAAAAACTATCACATTATGGACCTTGTTCAAGTAAACCAAATTTGCAAAAATATATAAATGAAAATGAGCTTTCTGATAGTTTTAATGAAGGATATCTTTTACATTTGTTAACAGATGAACTATTCTATAATAAATTTTTAAAAAAGTGGAATAAAAGCATTTATGATGATTACGATAAACTAAATAAGAAAATAATTGAAAAATATGAAATTAATGTACCGAAAGAAATACAAAAAGATATAGGATATAAAGAAGGAAAACTGGATATCTTAGATGAGAAAACATTATATGAGTTTATAGAAAATGTAGGAAGAATAGATATTAGAAATATAATAAAAAATAGGAAATAATATAACCAAAATATAGAAATGCATTTGGAAAGGAACTAAAAAATGAATGTCAAAAGTAATGTAATAATATTTAGTACAGATAATGACGAAAGAAAAGACGTAAGAAGGCTAAAAGAAAAAAAGTTACAAATAGCATTAGACGAAAAAAATAAGTTACCAATATTCGATATTAATAATAAAGAAAATTTAAAAAACACAGTAAGTAATAAAATAGAGGAAATGTTTGGAACAACAAAATTTTATATAGAGCAGTTATACACATGGGGAGAACCACGGATATTATGAAGAAGGTCAAGAGTTAATAGTCACATATTTAGTAATAATAAATAAAAATAATATAAAAAATAATATTACAAATATAAAATTTTATGATATTTCTATTGAAGATATAGAAGCAAAAGTAAAAACGCAAAAGGTTGTATTAAGAAGTAATGAAAAAGTAATAGAATATAAAATGATAACAACTACAAAAATGGACAAAAATGCAATAGAATACATACACAAACTACAGGGAAAGTCACAAATAAATGAATTAACAGCAATAATAATTCATACAGGAATAAAAAGGCTAAGAAATAGAATAGAAAACACAAATATAGCATTTAGTTTTTTAGAAGAAGAATTTACAATTTCAGAATTACAACAAGTATATGAAATAATATTAGACAAAAAATTAGTATCAGCCAATTTTAGAAAAAAAATAGAGCCAATGATAAAGAAAACAGATAAAATTGTAAAAGAGTCAGCATATAGGCCATCAGCAAGGTATATGTTTAATGAAGACTTTATACAATATTGGGTTTAATAGAAGCAATAACATATAACCACAATTATAAAAAGTCAATATTTTATGAAAGGAAGAAGAAAATGAATAATGAAATAGTAATAGCTTCTGGAAATAAAGGAAAAATAAAAGAAGCACAAGAAATATTAAAAGAATACAAAATAGTACCAATGAATGAGCTAGGAATACAAATAGATGTAGAAGAAGACAAAGACACATTTGAAGGAAATGCAATAAAAAAAGCAGAAACAATAGCAAATGAATTAAAAGGAAAAATGTGTATAGCAGATGACTCAGGAATAGAAATAGAATATTTAGATGGATTTCCAGGAGTATACACAAAAAGATGGCATGCAGGGACAGACAGACAAAGGAATTTAGCAATTATAGAAAAGTTAAAAGGTGTGCCAAAAGAAAAAAGAAAAATAAAATTTATTACAGCAATGGCAATTTCAGATGGAAACGATACAAAAACAGCCGTAGAATACATAGAAGGATATGTAACAGAAGAAGTAAGAGGAGAAAACGGATTTGGATTTGACGAAATATTCGAACTAGAAAATGGAAAAACACTAGCAGAGTTATCACAAGAAGAAAAAAACAAAATAAGTGCAAGAAAAAAAGCATTAGAAAGTTTAAAACAAAAAATTTCTAAATAGAATGGATTAAAAAAGAAGAAAAGCGAATACTAAAAAATATATAATTAAATATGAAAAAAGGGGGCTGTAAAAAAAGGGAAGATTTGGGGAAAGATTTGGAAAGATTTGGGACGCGTCAAAAACTTTCCTTTTTTATTTAAAGTTAAAAAATA
>CANPTO010000018.1 GCA_947577025.1 uncultured Clostridiaceae bacterium
TATATACTATAATTGACAAATACATTGGCAAATATTGATTTATATTAAATAATTTCCCTGCTACTAATGCTGTAAGTAAAGTTATAATTGAGTACATTATTTTTGATTTGTTCCTTATTTTATAATAATCATCTTTTCTATTTACTGCATTTAGATTACTTTTCAAGATAATTTCATCCATATTTAAAAACATAAATGCTATCTCGTTTATACTTTTATATAACAACATTAAAACAAATGATTTTCCAAATGTTAATACTAATGCTGCAATTAACATCAATATCGTACCTAACCTTAAAGAGTTTACATTACCTATCTTTTTTACAGTTGCTAGTATAGCCTTTTGTGATATTATACATATAATTAAAGCTACCATAGTCATTGCCGTTATTTGGCTTGCATTTAAACCTTTTACTAATGTTAGAAATAAAGTATCTATTGGTACGAAAAATATCATATCTCCTGTAAAAGATGCAAATATTGGGTATATTTTTATACTTCGTTTTATTTTCTTTATATCTTGCTCCATTTTTAACTATAATCTCCTAATAAACTACTTTTGTTTTGTAATATGATTATATCATAAACTTTTATCAATTCAATAGCTTTATCTTATTTCATCTCTATCATAATCTTGACATTTTTTATCTTTATCTTCAGCTAGTTCTTCTTGTTCTACATCATCAATTATTTCATTTTCTTTATCATTAATTTCTAGTTCCTTATTTAGTTGATTTAATCTTTTTGTTTTTTCCTCTAATTCTTTTTCCTTATCAAATGGTATTTTTACATCGTTTTTAGCATTTTCAAATTGTTGTTGTAAATTTTCTAGTGTAACTTTTGTTTTTTCTAGTGTCTTTTCTATATCAGATAACACATTATCTATTCTTGTTATATTTCCAAAAACATCTTTTCCTAATTTAACAACATATGAAGAATTGCCTTTCATATTTAAAATGAAATCTCCACATACTATTTCAAGGTACATTTTCATACCTCTATATGTTCCTATTTCTTCTGTTTCTTTGTCACTTTTGTTTTTACATATCTCTAATATCATTTTTCCTGCTTCTTCTTTTTCATTATACTGTTTTCCTTTTAAAATCATAGGCGAAAATTTATCTTCTTCATTAGTTATAGTATTTGTTTTTACAACTTCTATGTCTTTTTGAATATTCTTTATTAAGTCTTCATTCTTTTTTATTTCAATAGGGTAATATTTAACTATTGAATCTTCTAACATATAAATTTGGCTTAAATAACTTTGTTTTAATAGTTTTAATTTTGAAACTTCAGCATCTAAATTAGTTTTTTCTATTATCAATGGATTTCCTGCTGCTAGTGCTTTAATTTCTGCATAAGAAAGTGCTTTTTCATCAATATCTTCTGCAGAACGAACTATTGCTTTTGATGTCATTATTTGAGATATAAACCTTTGCTTATTTTCTACTAATTGATATAAATATGCATCAAATGTTCCTTCTGTAACATAGGTAAATACATCTATCTCATCATTTTCATTACCTTGCCTTATTCCGTCTTCCATTTCTTTGGGTAAGGTCAGCAGGTCTCCACGGACAGTCTAAGTGGTGTATAGCTTTAATTTTCGTTTGTACATTCGTTCCTGCTCCCATTTTATTTGTTGACCCCATTAAAACTCTAACTTGTCCACTTCGAACTTTCGCAAATAATTCTTTTTTTCTTGTTTCTGTATTCGCATCGTGTATAAAAGCTATCTCATTTTCTGGTATACCTTTAGCTATTAACTTTCTTTTTAAGTCTGTATAGACATCGGTAAATACCCTATCTTTTAATTGCCATTTACCGTCTTTTTCTTTCATTTCATAAGGATTATCATCTGTTCCTAATGTCTTTGGTGTTGATAAATCACAAAAAACTAATTGTGTTGCTTTATTTTCTTTATTCTTTTCCCAAATATCATATATATTATTGGCACAAATATTTACTTTACTATTTTCGAAGTCTGGTAGTATTTCATTTAATAACCTTTGATCTAGTGCTAATTTTCTACCCTCATTTGTAATTTTAAGCATATTATCTGTTTTTGAATCAACTTGTTTTTTTCTAATTGCATCTGCTCTTTTTCCTAATCCCTCTACCATTTCTTTTTGTATATCACTAGGTTTAACGGCAACATTATAAAAGTTAGCTTTTGGCACTGGTAAATTTAATGTTTCTGCAGTTTGTATGTCTGCAATTTCTTTAAACATACTCATAAGCTCTGGAAGATTATAAAATTTTGCGAATCGAGTTTTTGCTCTATAACCTGTACCTTCTGGTGCAAGTTCAATTGCTGTTACTGTTTCTCCAAAAGTAGAAGCCCAAGCGTCAAATTGTAGTAAATTTTTATGTTCTAATGAATTATATTGTAAATATCTTTGCATTGTATACATTTCTACCATTGAATTAGATATAGGTGTACCAGTAGCAAATACAATACCTTTTCCACCAGTTAGTTCATCTAAATACTGACATTTCATAAATAAGTCTGAACTTTTTTGTGCTTCACTTTGTGCAATTCCTCCTACATTTCTCATTTTCGTATATAAAAATAAATTTTTAAAATAATGTGCTTCATCTACAAAAATTCTGTCACACCCTAACTGTTCAAATGTTACCACATTATCTTTTTTACTTTGGTCATTTAATTTTTTTAGCTTTTCTTCAATTTTTTCTTTGCTTTTTTCTAATTGTTTTATAGAATAATATTCTCCGTCATTGTTTCTTAAATCATTTATTCCTAAAGACAAGTCATTTATCTGTCTTTTTAATATTTTTTCTTGTCTTTCTTTTGACATTGGAATTTTCTCAAACTGGCTATGTCCTATAATTATTGCATCATATTCCCCAGTAGATATCTTTGAACAAAACTTCTTACGATTATTAGTTGCGAAATCTTTCTTTGTGGCAACTAAAATATTTGCACTCGGGTACAACTGCAAGAACTCACTTGCGAACTGTTCTATAATATGATTTGGAACAACAAATAAAGACTTAGAACATAATCCAAGTCTTTTTGACTCCATAGCACCTGCTACCATTTCAAAAGTTTTTCCTGCACCAACCTCGTGTGCTAATAAAGTATTTCCACCATAAAGTATGTGAGCAATAGCATTTACTTGGTGTTTTCTTAAAGATATTTCTGGATTTATTCCACCAAATGTTATATATTGCCCATCATATTCTCTTGGTCTAATATTATTAAATTTTTCATTGTATTCTGTTACTAATCTTTCTCGTCTTGCTTGGTCTTTCCAAATCCAGTCTTCAAATTTACTCTTAATTAAATCTTGTTTTGCCTGTGCTATTGCAGTTTCCTTTGTATTTAATACTCTTTGTTCTTTTCCGTTAATATCAATAACTGTATCAAATATTCTTACATCTTTTAAATTTAGTGTATTTTCTATTATTTTATATGCATTCGCTCTAGTTGTTCCATAAGTATTTATTGCTTTTATATTTCCAGTATCTTCGCTTTTACCACTTATATTCCACTCTGAGGTATAATCTGAATAATGTACTTTTATATAATCTCTTTTATATTTACTTGTTTCTAACAATTCAAACATAAACTCTTCTATATCTGATGGTGGTATCCAAGTTGCTCCTAATCTAACACTTATTTCACTAGCTGATAAGTCTTTTATTTTTACTTGTTCTAATGCTTTTACATTTACATCATATTCTGGGTTGTTTTCTGCAAATCTTTTAGCTATTTTTAGTTTTTCTCTAACATTACCAGAAAGATATTCATCTACAGTTAAATATTCTTCGCTTATAGGGTCTTTATATATACTACCTTCTAAATCTTTTATAATTTCTTCTTGTGTTTTCCCAGTTAGTCCTTGCATATACTCTATATCAACTCTGGCTTTTTCTGATATTGAAAGAATTAAAGCATCTATACTATTATCTGCTTTCGCAATTACTTTATTAGGTTTTATAGTTCTTTTTGAAAACATATCTGCTTTTCTTACAAATTGTTTATTTTCATTTAATATCTCCAATGAGCATAACAAATAGTAACTACTATCTTCTGAAAACGCTCTTTCATTTGTTCTACTATTTATTAATCCATAATTCTTTACAAAATAATCATATAATCCATTTAACCTTGCTTGTAATTGTTTTATTTCTTCGTCAGAGCCATCATCTAGTTGTACTTCAATCAGATTTCTTACACAATCTCTTATTGTTATCATACTTTTAATTCTATTTATTGTTGTTAATGGTAACTCTTGTAAATACATTTGACTATTTTCTCTATAATAAACTTGTTCATCAACTATTGTATATGAAAAGTTCCTTACACTTGGGTCTGCTGGAATACTTGTTTCTTCTTCA
Source organism: uncultured Clostridiaceae bacterium (assembly GCA_947577025.1). Classification (GTDB taxonomy): domain Bacteria; phylum Bacillota; class Clostridia; order TANB77; family CAG-508; genus UMGS1663. Next base: position 4,366 of record CANPTO010000018.1, read on the forward strand.
TCTATAATATCTATTTGATAATCTTCGATTTCTGCATTTAAGTTTTGTATTGCATTTTCTAACAAATCATCTAATTTTGTATTTTCATATGGCTTACAAGCAAAATCCATACCATATTGTGTAGATTCTTCTTTCATTTCTCCTAAAATCATCTCTGGATGGTCAACAAAATACTTATTCATTTTAATGCCATCTTCTGTTGTATCTAATTGTACCCATTCATCTTCAATATCTGTAATTCTATCTCTTTTCTTTAAAAATATAATATCGGTTGTAACCTCTGTTCCTGCATTCTTTTTAAAAGTGTCATCTGGTAATCGTATAGCTCCTATAAGTTCTGCTCTTTGTGAAATATATCTTCTTACACTTTCATCCTTTTTATCTAATGTTCCTTTGCTTGTAATAAATGCTATTACTCCATTTGGTCTAATTTTGTCTAATGTCTTTGCAAAAAAATAATCGTGAATTACGAATTTATTTTTATCATATCTTTTATCATAAGGTTTGAAATCTCCAAAAGGTACATTTCCAACTGCAACATCAAAAAATGAGTCTGGAAGTTCTACGTCTTCAAACCCTTTTACTGCTATCGTATTTTTTTGATATAGCTGACTTGCTATTCTACCTGAAATACTATCTAATTCTACTCCATACATTTTACATTCATTTAATGTATCTGGTAGCATTCCTAAAAAATTACCAACACCGACAACTTGGCTCTAATATATTACCTTTTTCTAGTCCCATATTCTCTAATGCTTTATATATAGATTTTATAACTATTGGTGGTGTATAAAAAGCAGTTAGTGTTGACCTTTTTGCTTCTGTATATTCTTTTTCAGTTAGTAATGAATTTAATTCTTTATACTCTGTATTCCAACTATCATTTCTACTATCAAATGCTTCTGGTAGTCCACCCCAACCAATATATTTTGATAGTATTTCCTGTTCTTCTTTTGTTGCATATCTATTCTGTTCTTCGCATAATTTAAGTACCTTAATAGCTGCAATATTATTTTGATATTTTTCTCTTTTTGTTCCAACTCCCAAATCATTATCTTTAATTTTGTAATTATTTCTTTCTTCCATTGATATTTCTGGATGTAAATCAAAATACTCTATCTTATTTCTGCGTTTTCTCTTTATATTTGCTTTTAATGGTACATTATCTTGATTCTCTTCTTGCTCTTTAATCTCTATTGTTGCTTCACTGTTTTCTATTTTTTGTTCTTCTTTTTGTTCTTTATTCTCTTGTTTTTCTTGTATTTCATTTATACTATTTTCTTCTTGAATTTTATCTTGTATTCTTTTTCCTGTCCTTAATTTATCATTAGCAGGATTCTCTTTTACTTTTCTGTCGAATTCTTCTCTAGTCATTTCTTTTGTAAATAAAGGAAATGATGTGTCTACTAAAACGACTCTTTCATCATTTATTGCTCTTATTTCATATTCTTCAGTTCCTATATATACAATATCATTATTATGAAATTCATAATATGGTAGTCTTTTTTCTAGTTCTACTATTAATCTTCTTGCTTCAACTGCCATTTCATCATCATAGTCTATATCTTCATAACTATTTTTTAAAAACTCTATATATGCTCTTAAATTTGAATCATCATTTATATCTGCTATTACTAATTCTATATTATCTTCATCTGTATTTTCTATTGGAAAGTTTTGATTATAAGAAACAATGTCATATTCTTTTAGAAATTCATTTAATTTTTTAGCTACTTCATAATCTTCATCTTGAATTGTTTTTTCTAATTCATTTTTTATAGGTTTTATTCCATTTGCATCTAACCATTCATAATATTCATCTTGTTCTTGTATATTAAAATATCTATCTGCACTAATTAGTTCTCTTATTCTTTTTTCTACTTGTTTCCAACTTAATAATAGTTCTGGTCTATTCTCTTCATAACCTATATATAGTCTAATTCCTTTCGCACTATGTTCTTCTGATATATCATCAGATCCATAGCTTCTTCCACCATCTCCATACTCGTGTTTCAAAAATTCTGCATTTTCTCCACTTGATAGTCCTCTACTTAAAAATTCATAAATTCTAAATTTTCCATTTTCAATATGACTACCCTCTCTTAAAACATTATCTATTTCCTCTTGGCTAAAAGAAAAAACAGAAGTATTTTTTACTCCTGCTATATTTAATTTTTGTTCATTTTCAGTTGGTAATTCTTTTACATATTGTTCTATGTGTATATTAGTTCTCTCGTTATCTGTTCTTCTGCTATCATCTTGTAATTGTTCATTAGTCCTATCCATTTCATTTGGTCTTGTGCTTTCAATTCTTCTGTTGTCCCCTCTTGTTTTGCTAATTTCTCCACTATCTGTCTTTCCATTTCCATTGCCTGTTCTTGCACTTTCGTTAATTCTTTGTTCAAGCCTTTTTCCATCAATAATATTGAATATTCTGCTTTCTTGTGTTTCATTAGGTAATGTAGCCTCATTCTTGCGTACTTGCCATTTGGTATTTCCTCTTTCTCCATCACTAAGTTCGGTACTTGATAATCTCCTACTTGTTTGTATTCTATTTTCGTCATTTTCATTTCCTCCTCTTTCAATTTCTTTACTATTAGAATACTCTCCTTTTTCATTTTTAACAAATGTGTGATTTATATTTTTTTCTTCATTTTGTAGATTTACTACTGTCTTTGCAATTTCTCTTAAGCCCATTTCTGCTATATCACTTATTGCAGTACCTAATGCTGTAATTATTTTATCATTATTAAAATCTTTAATAAATGCAAATTGTTCCATACCTATTTTTTCTCTAGCATTTATACCACATCTAGTCATCATCATATATGAAACACTTGCCCATACTGTTATGAGTGTAATATCGTGTATTTCATCATCTGATAAATTTTCTAATACAGTTCCCTTTTTATATTGGTGTATTGTAGATAAATAATCTTGAATGTTGTCTGATACCATAGTATAAGCATTTGCAATAATGTTTTCTTCTAAGCTATTCGATTCGCATTCTCCTCCAAATGTTGTTTCTAATGTTTCAATAATTTTTTCTTCATATTCTGGCTTAACACTCCATAATTTATATTCTGTACCTTTGTAGTTGTGTGTATCTGATACATCAAAAACAAGTTTAAAGGGGTATTCACTATTTTCATCTTTTGAAATTACAAATATAAACTGAGCATTTTTATTAACCCATCTATTTGCCCTATCATTCCATACTTCTAATTCTGCACAGGCTCTTGCTTCTGGTCTTTGTGCATAAATTAAAATTTTGTCTACAAAATCATATTTAAAATGCCACGAAACACTGTCTAAAAAGGTAGTCCAATTTTCTTCAGTTTGTGTAATACTATTTATAGTTTCTTTATACAATTTTCTTGTTTCTACAATTTTCCCCATTTTGCACCTCCTTGCTATTTAGTATCGAATAAAATTTTAAACCAACTCTTATCTTGTATCATATCTTGTATTTCCCATATTATTTCAATATCATTCATACTTACTTTATCTTGTTCCTTTAGTTTTTTAACTTCTAATACTTTTAAATTTAAGATTTCTTTTTCAGTTGTTATATTTATTTTTTCTAATTTTTTTATCACTTTTTTCATTTGATTTACGCTATATGTCGCCATTCTTACACCTACTTTCTAAGTTTAAAGGTGGCCTATTAAAGCCACCTTTATTACTTTCTATTTACTTTTTCTTTTTTTAACTATTTTATATACAGTTACACTTAATAGTAAAGTGATAGATGTCGCAAGTAATATAGTCCATAGCATCGTACTTCTTTCATCTCCTGTTTGTGGTGTATCAGTTTCAATTAATTTATTATAGAAACTTACTTCTGCAGTTTCTCCATTTTTTATATTAACTGTTTGTGGCTCTGTTTTTTCGTAACTTTCGTCCCATATTTCTTCAATTGTATATTCTCCAACTAAAATATCATCTATTAAAATAATACCAGTTTTATCAGTAGTAACTATCATTTCAATTTCTTCGCCTGTAATACTCATTCCTGTAATTTTAAAAGAAAAGCCATCTACTTTTCCATTACTAGAGGTTTTTACTATTTTAATTTTTCCTTTTTCTTTATAGTTTTTAAATTCAATAGAAGTAATTTCATCTTCTGTTAATTCTAATGTTTCTTCTTTATTACTTAATTGATAGCCTTTTTGTGTTTCCTTTTCAATTAAAATATAATGCTTATTTATTGGTAATTCTTTCGTTGTTGCCTCTCCATTTTCATCAGTAATAATGGTTTCAATTAAGTTATTATCTTCATCATATACTTCAAAAACAATATCTTCTAATGGAATTTTTGTATCTCCATCAGTTTTAATTACTTTTATTTTTCCTTTTTTTACTTGGTTTTCAATAATAGTAGCTTCTACAATGTTTTTCTCATAATTACCAATATATTTTGTTAAATCAATGATGGTAATATCTGTGTTTAGTTTATAGTATTTATCTGTTTTTACTTCTTTTAATGAATAATTATCATTTACTGGTAAACGTTTTGTAACTGCCTCTCCATTTTCATTAGTTATAATTATATCAACTAATTCTCCATTGCTATTATATACTTCAAATTCTACGTCTTTTAACTTAATTTTGTGATTTTCTTTATCTACTTTAATTACCTTAATTTGTGCTTTCTTTAATTCATTTGTAATTGTTTTATTGGTTATTTTGTTGTCTTCTAATTCAACAATTATTAATTCTTCATTTAGTTCGTAAATTTCTTGTGTTTTGATTTCTTTTAAAGTATATTTTTGATTTATTCTTAAAGGAATAGATGTTGCCTCTCCGTTAGCATTTGTAACAAGTGTGTCTACAACTTTTCCTGTTTCATCTAACACTTCAAAAGTGACTCCTTCTAATTTAATTTTATTATTGTCTTTGTCTACTTTTACTACTTTAACTTGTCCCTTTTTTATTTGGTTTTCAATTGTAATAGATTCTATAATGTTTTCCTCATAATTATCAATATATTTTGTTAGGTCAATAATAGTAATGTCTGTGTTTAGTTTGTAGTATTTATCTGTTTTAACTTCCTTTAATGAATAGGTATCATTTATAGGTAACTTTTTTGTTATTGCCTCTCCTTTTTCATTAGTTATAATTGTATCAACTAATTCTCTTTTGCTATTATATACTTCAAATTGTACGTCTTTTAACTTAATTTTGTGATTTTCTTTATCTACTTTTATAACTTTAATTTGTGCTTTCTTTAATTCATTTGTAAATGTTAAAGTCTTTATTTCATCTTCTTGTAATTTAACTTTTATTTCGTCTATATTTAATTTGTATTCTTTCAATGTTTCCTTTTCTCTTACTGTATATGTTGACGTTATTGGAAGCCTTTTTGTTGTTGCTTCTCCATTTTTGTTAGTAATTAAAGTTTCTACTATTTCTCCTTTTTCATTTAAAACCTCAAAAACAACTCCCTCTAATTTAATTTCATTATTATCTTTATCTACTTTCACAATTTTTATCTGTCCTTTTTTAACTTCATTTTCTACTGTTTTTACTATTGTTTCATTTGCTTTTAATGTTAATTGTATAACTTCATCATTTAGTTTGTATTCTTTTAATGTTTCAATTTCCTTTAATGATAAGTTTTCAAAATCTCTAACAGGGTATTCTGCAGTAATTGCTTCGCCGTTTTCATTAGTTACAATAGTTTCTAATACATTGCCTTTATCATCAATTACTTGGAATTTGACACCCTCAAGTAAAATTTCATTGTTGTCTTTATCTACTTTAACAACTTTTATTCTACCTTGTTTTAATTTGTTTAATATTGTTGTTTCTACTGTTGTATTCCATATTACTTCTACTTCTGTGTTCTCAGCTAAGTCATACCATTTATTGGTTGTTTTTTCAATCCAAGAGTATGTTCCAACTCTTAAATTTTCTACAAGTATTTCTCCGTTCACATCAGTGTAGAATGTTCCTATTACTCTATTAAATTCGTGTGAATATAAATCAAATTCTACATTTCCTAATGCTATTCTTTGATTTTTGTCATCAACTTTATAAACTTTAAGATTTCCTTCGTGTCGTTTTTCTGGGTATGCTGCGTTTTTAGTTACTTCATCTTCTGACGAAGTATATTTAACTGTTGTTTCTTTTTTATTTATATAGTAATTTATTGGTGCTTTTACCTCTTTTACTGTATAAATTTCATATATAGGTAATGCTTTTGATTTTGCTCTTCCTTGTTCATTTGTTGTAATTGTATCAACCTTTTGACCTTTAGAATTATATATTTCAAAAACTGCACCTGCTAATTTTTTATCAGTATAATCTTGGTCATATTTTTCTATTGCTATATAACCCATTTTAGGTTGATTTTTAATTGTTATATGTGTTGTTTCATCTTTTTTGATTGTAGTAGTTTTCTTTGTTGCATCTAACCTATACCATTCATTTGCTTCTACTTCATATATTAAGTATTCGCCTGTTCTTATATTAGTAAATTTTAATTTTCCCTCTTTATTAGTAGTACCTATTGCCATTACTTTATTAAGTTCTATACTCCATAATTCAAACTTAACTCCCTCTATTTTCATTGTTTCATCAAGTTTGTTTACTTTTAATATTTCAAGTTCTCCCTCATCGTGTTTATTATCATAAGTTACTGTTTTTGTTTTTCCTACATCAGAAGATGTAAAAGCTACTGTTGTTTCTTTAGTATTTATTCTATAATTTAGCGGAGCTTTTATCTCTTTTACTGTATATGTTTCTTTAAGTGGTAGTTCTTTACTTGTTGCAGTTCCATCATTTCCTGTTGTAAGAGTATCAACTTTTGTTCCTTTGCTATTGTAAATTTCAAATACTGCACCTGAAAGTTTAATATTAGTGTAATCTTTATCGATTTTTTCAATTTTAATATGTCCTGTTTTCTGTTGGTTTTTAACTGTAATATGACTTGTTTCGTTTTTCTTTATTGTTATTGAATGTTGTGTACTATCTAATTTGTACCACTCATTTGCTTCTATTTCATATACTTTATATTCACCTGTACGAATATTGCTAAATTTTATTTTTCCGTTAGTATCAGTTACTCCTGTTGCAACTACCTTATTTAATTCAACACTAAACAATTCAAATTTTGCACCTTGAATTTTTATGCTTTCATTGTTTTTATCTACTTTTACTAATTCAAGTTCTCCCTCAATATGTTTATTACCAATTTCTTTTGTTGTTGTTTTTCCTGGCTCTACTTCTAATGTCTTTACTGTTGTATCAATTTCATAATTAGAGTTTGATATGGTTTCTGTTACTTGATATGTTCCAAGTGGAATGTTATTCAATCTCGCGATTCCATTTATATCAGTTGTAATATTTGTATCTATTCCGTTTCCTTTTATATTAAAAGTTGTATTTGCTATTGCTTGTCCTGTAATACTGTCTTTTTTATGAATTTCTATATTTCCTGTATTAACCCAATTTATTGATATATTGGTTGTACTACCTGGATCTACTTCAAATTCTCCTGCTCTTGCAATTCTTTGATATCTTGAATTTGACGAAGTATAGATAAGCGATTGAAATACTACACTATTTGCTATATTAGAAGATGTCCAATTTCCTGTTATATTTAGTGGTGCTTCAAAATGTATTACATCTCCTGCACTGACTGTTACTTCTCCACCTGTTTTTGACCAATTTCTATTATCACATACAATAGTCACATTATCTTGTAAATTGAATTTTAATTGTACTCTATCAGAGCCTGTAATTGTGGTTTGATTAGTAACTTGTTTATCTCCACTTATACTTGCAGTTAGACTTCTATTGCTAAAATTTGTACTAAAAATAGGGTCTGGTTGAGAAGCTAAAAAGCTTTCAAATTCTGCTAAAAAACTTCTATTATCTCCATTAAAATGTTTGTTTAATTTCATTGTTGTTACAACAATTCCTTTTGCTTCATTTCCATTAAATCCAGACCATTGACCAGGTCCTCCCCACCCATAATATAATATTTTTCTTACTTCTGCATTGTTATACACTTGTCCGCTTCCATATTCTACTCCAGTTCCAGGTGTAGTCTTTGAATGGTCTACACAAAATGCTACTCTTCCATCTATTTCAAAATGGCCTACTTTAGTTCCATTCCAAGTTATTCCATAAGCTGACAAATTGCTAATAGTTACTGCATATACATTGCTTGATATTGTACTAATAGCAATAATCGTTAATACTATAAAAAATGTTAATCTGATTATTTTCTTTAACATAGTTATAATTTCCTCCTTTTTTGCATAAAAAATAAGCAAGATTTTACTCTTGCTCTTTAAAATAATTTTACTAATTTTCTATAATCCTAATGCTTTCATTTGTTCCTCTGTTAAATACCCTTTACTTGCTGTTCCTGCATCATTAATATTGTAAGTTGTACTTTTATCTGTTTCTACCTCTATTGTTTTTTTGTTTGAACTACTTTTATTACTATTTTTGTTTGTTTCAGTTGTTGTAGCTTTCGTTGTTTTTTCGTTTTTTGTTTTTTGTGTCATTTTTTCATTAGTCTTTTCTACTTTCGTTGATGTAGTTGTTGTTTCTTGTTTTTTATCACTTTGAGAAGTAGTATCTTCCTTAATTTCTGTATTTTTATCTTCCTGTATAGGCTCTTTTATATTACTTTCAATGTCATTTGTGATAGTATTTTCAACTGTTACATTTTCAACTATTTCGTTTGCTTGTTTTTCTCCTTGTTCATTTGTGTTATTATCTACTTTGCTATTTCCTATAAAACAAATTACTCCTAAACTTATTATAACTAAACTTACTATAAGCACTGTGGTTATAATCAATATTTTTTTCATATCTATCATTCTCCTTTGCTTATATCTTACTCTATTGTTTTTTATTTAGCAAGTGTATATTTTTTATTTTATAGGCTTAAAATTGCACATAATAACCATCTCCTTTCGCTATTAATTATTTTTTATATTTTATTTTAATAATATATCTTTTCAGTTAGTATATAGCTAGTATTAGGGGGTGGATTGTAAGGAGGGGGAAATAAAAAAAGTGTAGCTACAAATATATTTATCTGTTGCTACAACTTACCTTATATATTCATTTTGTTTCTGTTTTTTTTCCCTTTCCGATGTTTCTTTTACACAATGCACAATATAGTCTTCTTTTTCTTCCATTGATTTATATTGTTTTGGTATATACTGCTCTACTTTATCTTCTGGAATTTTAAATTTTGGTATTTGGTTTGGTTTTTCTTGTTCTAATATATCGTCAATTTCTTCCATAGTTAAATTACCACTTTCACTTAATTTTTTCATTTTAATAGCTTGTGGGTGTGATGGAAATGCATCTGTATATTCTATTGCATCAAATACCTGTTGTTGCTCTTCTTTTGTTAAATATGAAAGTTCAACTGCTGGTCTTAGTTTCATTTTTTCTTCGTCAACTAATTTTAATAGTTCTGGTATTAGTTCAGTAAGTCGAATAAATCTATATACGTTGTCTTTACCATCTCCAAATTCTTCTCCAATAATTTCAGCAGTTACTTTTTCTTTTAACTTTGTCGCCGTTGGCGAAGAAGTTAAATCATTTCTTTTTCCTTGTTTCTTCATTGCATCTAGCTTCATTTTATATGCAAATGCTTTTTCACTTGGTAGTATTTTTTCTCTTTGGTTGTTACTATCTACCATTACTATTGTTGCTTCTTCATCTGTCATTTCTCTTACTATAGCTTTTATTTCTGTTCTCCCTGCTATTTCACAGGCTCTTTTTCTTCTGTGTCCAGAAATCATTTCGTAGCCACCATTTTCTTTTGGTCTTACTAAAACTGGGTGTATTACTCCAAATTGTTTTACTGTTTCTGCCATTGAAAACATTTCATCATCATCTTTTACTTTGTATGGGTGGTTTGGAAAGTTTGTGATTTCTTTTACTGGAATCATTCTTACATATTCTCTGTTTTTATTATCTCTTTCGTCTTGTGTTGTAAAGAACTCATCTAGTGTCATCTTTGGTAACTTCATTTTTTCTTCTTTCATTATCTGTTAATACCTCCTTTGCAAAATTTGTATAGGCTTGAGTTACTTTACTATTTTTGTCATAAGCAAATATACTTTTCCCTTTTGAAGTGGATTCTGCTGTTTTTATAGCACTAGGTATTTGAGTGTCATATAATTTGACTATATCTCCATAATTTTCTTTTAGCTCTTGCTTTATTTTATTTGGTAGTTTCGTTCTACTATCTACAAGGGTTAAAAGTATTCCACCAACTTGCAGCTTTGAATTTATTTGTTTCTTTACCTTTGAAATTATCTTTAATAAATTACCTGTCCCTCTAGCTGAGAAATATTGGCTTTGTACTGGTATAATTACGTCATCTGCCATTGCTAATGCATTTGTTATTAGCATACTTAACGAGGGCATACAATCAATTATAATATAATCATATATACTTTTTAGTTCCTCTAAACTTTTTCGCATTGCATATTCTCTGCTCATTGCATTCGATAAATTGCTTTCTGTCATTGCTAAATTGAGATTAGATGGTATTAAGTCTATTCCCTCTTCGTGGTGTAAAATTGCTTGTTCTGGTTTTATTTCTTCATCATCAATATATCTTTCAATTAAAGTAGAAAGAGTTACTGGTATATTTTCTTCGTCATAAAACCCCATATAGGTTGTTAAGTTTGCTTGTGGCAATAGTTATTTACAATATTTTTTAATTTTTTCAAAAAATCTAATAACTGTGTCCTTATTATGCAACATTTTCAGCTTTTATCTTCAATACTTCATCTAACATAATTTTTCTAATTAGTTCTTCATAAGTCAATTTTGCTCCATTAGATTGAATTACATTGACAGTAAAAACTGTTCCGTTTATTTCTAGGTTAAATTTACATTCACTATTATTTTTCTTTTCATTAGACATTTTTTATTCCTCCTCTCTTGTTTTTAGGCATAAAAAAAGAGAGATACTAATTTCTTAATATCTCTGCTAATTTGTTTATTCTTTTTTATTTAATCATCTCGACTTATTGTAATTTCTCGAGATGATTCTATATAACATCATCTATTGTCATTTCTGTATTTCCAATATATACATCCCTATTTCCATCTAAAGTATGGCATTTTATTATTGTATAATTTTCATATTTATATATCATACTACCACCATCTTGATACATATCTCCTGTTATTTTTTTATCATTCAAATCTTTATTTGCTTTTGAAATAATTTCATTCATTGTTATTTTATTTTCTAATAATGCCTCTTTTAAAGAATAATCTTTACCATCAATTCTAATATTTACACTTCCATCATAACCATATATTGTATAATCATATTTATCTGTTTCTGTTTTGCTTAATATCGTATAAACTCTATAACTATCTGTTGGCTTTTTATTAGAAAACTCTATTTCAAAATCATCTGCTGACTTAAGTTCAATTTTTGTAACACTATTCTCAATTAACTTATATGCAACAACTATCCCAATAACAATAATCAACAATACAATTATAACTCCAATAATTATTTTCTTATTTTTGCTCATTTTTACCACCAATTTAACCTTTCACTTTATAAATTCATCATAGCGATAACTTACTATTCGTTGAGATGATTATACCATAATTTTATTTTATGCTCAATAAAATAAGAGATATTTCTATCTCCTATAACAAACTGATATCTTTAAGTCCTAATTTAAAAGTTTCTATCAATTCAATATCTTGCATATTATCTGCTAATTTTAAATATTCGTTTAATGCTTTTATTTCTTTTTCAGTAAAGATTACAATTTCATTTCTCTCTATAAAATCTCTTACATTTGGGTATTCTTCTTTTATTTTACTCATTTTGTGTACTATTTCTTTGTATTCTTTTATATTCCAAAGATTTGTACCTACCATTTCTTTTATAAAGCACATACTCTTATAAATCAAAGTATCTTCTAAATCTCCAACATTATTTTCTACAAATTTCCTCTTATTGTCTGCTATTTCTTTCTTTAGGAATATTCTATCTAAAAATCCTAATTTATAATATTGTTTATTCCAAAAACTACTTTCTCCAGACATAGCACCCTCGAATCTATCTAATTTTAGCCATAGTTCTTTTTGTTTTTCCTTATCTTTTACTAGATCATACATTAAGTTTTCTAATTCTTTCTTTGATTTTTCAACTTCTGCTATTTCTTCTGTTTTTCCATACATACGAATATATAAACTTTGTAGCCCATCTCCTCTTGTTTCGTATATATCATTTAAAACTTGATTTTCAAATAACTCATTTACTGTATATTCTTTTCTTTCCATTTCATACCCTCCTATAATGACTTTCCAGTTTTTACACCAATTTTAAACATTTCTTCTTCCTCTATTGTAAATCTATCGTTGTATAAACTTATTACTTTTAAAATTGCTTTCATTTCTTCTGGTGTAAATTCTTCAATTTTTTCATCATAAATAAATTTCTCTACTCTAGGGTATTTACTATATATTTCAATAAGTTCTTTTTTAATGTTGTTATAATATTCATTTGACTTTAAGTTGTCGTGCTTTGTTTTATCTACATAGTCCCATATATCATCAAATTTATCATAAATACTATCTTTGTTACATTCATTTTCAATTTTTTCTTCTTGTATTTGATTTTTTAGTAATACTGCGTCTATAAATCCTGCCTTATAATATGGTTTATACCAAAAACACATTTCTCCCATCGTTTTTAATTCATAATTATTTATCTTATTAAATAATTCTTGCATATCATTTTCATCTTTTATAAATTTCTTCATAAATTCTACTAACTGTTCTTCTGCTTTATCTGCTTTTTTACTGTCTTTTGGATTTCCATATTTTGAAATATAGTCTTTTTCCACCTCTCCCTCTCTTATTTCGTATAAACTATCAAGTATTTTATTTTTTAATTCTTTCATATTCTCCCTCCCATTTATCGTTATAGCGTTATTTTATTTTATCTTTTTTTATTAGTCAACGCTGTGGCGATAATATTTATTTTTGCTTTTGTTATACTAATAAAAAGGAGAAAAACTATGGATTTACAAGAGGCTATTCGATTAAGAATTTTAAATTTATGCAAAGAAAATAATATCAATATTAACAAACTTTCTACTTTGGCTGGTGTTCGTCAATCTACTATCAATAGTATAATCAACGGACATAGTAAAAAAGTTCAAGTTTTAACTATACTTCGTATTTGTTTAGGATTAAATATGCAACTTAATGATTTCTTTAATGATAAACTTTTCAAAGACTTAGATGATGAATAATAAAAAATTATTTATAATCTAGGTCTTATTTTTATCTTCCTAATTCTTTACTTTTCCACCTCTGTTTATATTGTTTCAGTAAATTTTCAATAACATCTTCCATTTGCTTTGTACTATAACCTTTTGGAAAATAGCCTTTTAAATTTTCTACCTTAAACTTTATTTGTTCCTTTTGATTTGGCTTTTGCTCTGTCATTATATTGAAAATCGTATCCATATCTAGTTTATTTTGTCTGCTTAACTCTTTCATTCTTATTGCTTGTGGGTATGAGGGTGTGCAATCTTCACTTTCTATTGTTTCTAATAAGTCCTTTTGTTCCTGTTCTCTTAAATATGATATTTCTACGGCTGGGTTCATTGCCATTTTATTATCATCAACTAATTGTAATAATGGTTTTATAAGTTCTGTCAGTCTTACATATCTTTGTACTTGTCTGCCACTTATTCCCTCTGCAATTTTATCTCTGGACTTGTGGACATTGTGTCCATAAGTTTTTTTACTTTGATTTTTTTCTGCCTCTAATTTCATTTTATAAGCAAATGCTTTTTCACTTGGTAATATATCACTTCTTTGTAGGTTACTATCTACAAGAGTAATTATTGCCATATCTTTATCCATATCACGAACTAAAACAGGAACTTCGGTTTTTCCTGCTTTTTCACAAGCATATTTTCTTCTATGACCACTCACTATTTCATATCCCCCTTTTTCTCTATTTCTTACTATTAACGGCTCTATAACTCCGTATTCTTTTATGCTCTCAATTAAATCTTCCATATCTTCATTATCTTTTACTTGGTATGGGTTATCTTTAAATTCGTATAATTCATTTATATTTACAATTTTTTCACTCATCTTATCTCACTTCCCTATTTTTATATTTTGTTTTAGTTTGTTGCAATTCTTCATTTCTTGTTTGCCTTTCTATTCTTATTACTTCTTTAATTTCTGGGTTATCTTCAATTATTTGATTAGCAACTTTCAAGCTATTTCTATAATCTTTTAGAATTGTAGTGCATTCATCTCTTTTGGTTTTGTATTGTTTTATCAACTCCTCATCTGTGCAATTTCTTAATTTGTTTCTGTATTTTTGCCTTATTCCAGTTACTTCTGCAATGTTCTTTTCAGTTCGTGAAATATAGCTTTTTACATCACCTGTTGTTTGTAGTTTTTCTTTTACAATTAGCCTTATTTCATTAGAATATCGTTCCATTTTTCTTACTGCTCTTTTCATTTCTGGAGATAATGGCTGTCTGCATTGTTGCTTTTGTGGGTATAGTCCTAACAAGTGAAATAGCAATAAAAAAAGAGCTTCAAGCCCTGTAATTTTACTTATATCTTTGAATTTTCCATTAAACATATATACTTTATTTTTCTTATATGTCTTTCTAGGTTTTATAAATTTATAATACTGTTCTTGCACATAACAAGGGTTATTGAATACTCTATCTGCAATTTTTCTAGGTGTATATTGTTCCCCTAACTGATACATTCTTGTTGCTTTTTTATCATTTATTGAACGAATTGTTGCATATTTTCGGTTTGGATCATCATTGATAATATAACCTTTTTTATACATTGCCTTTTTAAATTGTGCATAGCTTACACACATTTCTAGTGTTTCATCTATTGCTTTTCTCATTAGATTATATTTCGTTGGCTCTCCTCTTTTTTCTGCAAAATATATATTTCTTGGTGTTTTTCCTTTTGGATTCTTAATTACTGTTAGATTATTTTCATTACATAATTCATCTGATAAACATCTAAAACGATAATATGCTCCTTTATTACAATTAAACTTTTTACCAGTAAACATATTAACAGAACACACAACAAAATGATTATGATATGTGCCTGTATTGAAATGTGTTGCAACTAATACTTGGTGTTCTCCCCACATTTTTCTTGCAAGTTGTACTCCTATTTTATGAGCAAGTTCTGGAGAAACTTCGCCAGTTTTGAAACTTTGATATGCGTGATATGCAATATTGCCTGTGCATTTTCCAAACTTTTCTTGTGTCATTTTCATTTCTTCAAAGGCTGTTTCTCTATTACAATTTACTCCAGTTACATATAAAGTTTTTTCTTTTTCATCAACTGTTTTCTCATTGTTTTCTGCATATAATAATACTTGTTTTAAGTCACTAAAATTTGTTTTTTCTGGGTTAGCTGCATAATTAACTACTCGTGATAAACTATCCTTAACTGCCCATATTTTTGTTGTAGCCATCTTCATCATCTCCATTACTTTTTGAATTATAAATTACTAAAAAATTGTGTTCTATAACTTCTAAACATTCATCTATTTTGTCTATATCTAACTTAAAAATATCATTTTTTAATTGACATATTTGTAAATAAACTTGATAAAATTCTTTATCTGGTATTGGATAAATTTTTTGTTTTAGTCCTGTTTTTCTTAAATAATTTGATAAAGATAACTTACTTTTTTTTGCTTTTTGTTGTAATTTTTTCTTCTCATTTTCACTAACTCTTACACATATTTGTACTACTTTTTCTTTCAAAATTTCTTCACTTCCTTTCATATTTTTAGCTGGGGTTATAGGGGTGCAAAACCCCTTTCAACGAATGTTGTCGGCTTTGTGTGCTATACAAAGCCTATGCTCGCTACACTGATAGATAAATCTATCAATACTGATTTTATTAACTAAAAAAAGAAGTCTTTTAAGGCTTCATTTCACATTTTTTTATCTGCTTTCTCGTTCAAAATTTTTCTCTCTTGTATATTCTGGATATCTTATTTTTATTCCCTCATAAAAGTATGGTGCATAACTACAACAAAATATTTCACTTACATTATATTTGTTGGAAACTTTTTCATTTTCAATATCTTTTTCACTATCATAATTACATCTATTCCATAAACTAAATGCCATTCTTGTTACTTTCTCACTTGTACTTGTTTGATATGCTCCGTTTATTGAATCAATATTTATTTCTCCTGTTTTTAAATTAAATATTTTATTGAAATTATCTCTCGTTGTTTCGCATATTCCTAATGTATAAACTATCGCTTTATAATACACATCTGTTTTTCCCATCTGCTCCATTTCTTTATATTTGTTGTTCCAAAATTCTTTGTGTTTACTATCTATAAATTTCATATTTTAAAATCCTCCTTAAATATTTTTTGTGACAGTGTGACAATGATGACAACAGTGACAATGATTTTATGATAACGGTGTTGTCCTATATCTATTTTCAATGTCATCATTGTCATCGTTGTCACATTCCTTTATTTTTAGGTGTTTCTTCATTGTTATTATTCTCTTTTGAAACTTCTAACTTGTTGTCACACTTGTCACTGTTGTCATCATTTCTTAAAATAATTTGTCTGCTATTTCTATTTCTAACAATATCATAAGTTATTTTACTTTCTTTCAGTTTACTATAATGATATTCATTCAATATTTTTGTAATAACTGTTGGTGCAATTTCTTTTTCTTCTAGTTCTGCTAATAATTCAGTAGCACTGCCTTTCCATTCATTTTTATTTTTCATAAAGTCTATTATATTCAATATAACTGTTGGTGTTTCTCTTGTTTCTATTTCTTTTTGTTTTGCTCTATTTATAAGTTCCCAATCGCAATTATTGAATCTCAAAATAAACTCTTGATATTCGACATCTCTACCAGTTATATATAAGGTTGCTGTACTCTCTGTTCTTGATTTCTTTTCTAGTATAAATGTTGTATCACTACTTCCCATTATTCCATTTGTTCCCGAAACTTTATTGAACACATCATTGTCGCCCTGTTTTCTTATATGGTGTACTGCTATTATTGCTATCTTGTTTTTATCTGCAAAGTCTTTTAGTATTGATATATCTCCATAATCACTAGCATAAGAAATATCATTATTTGTATTTCGTACCTTTTGCAATGTATCAATTACTATAAGTCTTGTTAGTGGGTATTTCTTTATATAGTTTTCTAATTGCTCAATCAAGCCATTAGATATTTTATTTGTAGATATAGCAAAATGTAGCTTACTGTTAGCTTCATTTGTTATTTTAAATAATCTGTTTTGTATTCTTGCTAGTGTATCTTCTAAACATAAATATAAAACATCACTTTCTTGTGTTTGTAGTTCCCATATAGGCTCTCCTTTTGAAACTTGTAAGCATATTTTAAGCATTAGCCAACTTTTCCCAATTTTAGACGCTCCACAAAATAAATGAAAACCAATAGGCAATATCTCATCTACTATAAATTCTGTTTCTTTTAGTGGGTTATACAATAATGTTTCTGCATCTATTGTTTCTAATTCTTTCATTTTGCAATTTTTTCTCCTTTCCTTTTACTAGCTGAAGAAAAGTATATTGCTTTTCAGTTAGTAAAAAAATAAACCCTACATCAATGTTTTTACATTAGATATAAGGCTATATATTTCTTTTATATTCATTTTTTCTTTTTAGTTATATACATACTCATTATATATTATTTCTTCGGCTCTATTTTTAATATTATTCATTCTAGCCACCCATTCTAATTGATTGTTAGCTTTTAAATCTTCTGTAACATTTTCTTGTTTGGCTAGTTTTGTTATTATACTTGCTAAAAGAGAATTACACTTTTCATCTATTGAATGTAAATAAGTGTTTAATTTGCCATCTAGTCTTAATTCAGTACATAAAGGAATATTATGCTTTTCAATATATCTTAAATGTGCTTTTCCATATCTTCCAATAGTAAAGTTTGTATCTTTTGGTATTGTTAAGTTTGGGAAATAATAATCTCCTTTTAGTGTGTAAGTTATTCCTGTTCTTTCATCAACATATTCATTTTTTAATTCCATAATTATTACCACCTTTCAATTTGATTTTACTTTATATTATAGGCTTTTTCAAATGTGCGTTTTGTTATTTTAAGCTGTAACTCTTTCTTTTCTATTGTAATAATTCTTAATATTGTGCATTCTAGTTCTTTCTTTTTTACATTCTTCAGAACATACATTTTTATTATGAGCAGTTGTTTTAAAAGTTTTACCACATATTTTACAGGTTTTTTCAAATTCTTTAGGAGATTGCTGTTTTATTTTTTCTTTATCACGATAGTAATATTCTTTTTTCTTTAAATTCCTGTTTTCTCTTTTACATTCCTTTGAACATAATAATTCTTGAGCATTAACTGGCATAAATGTTTTACCACAAATTATACATTTTCTTTCTTGTAATGGTAGTGCTTTTTTGTGTTCATTATAATATTTCATTCTTGTATTCTTTAATGAAATTTTTTTACATTCTTCACTACAAGACTTTTGTTGAGCATATTGAGGATAAAAAGGCTTATTACATACATCACAAACTTTTTCAGAAAATAGATGTCCGTTATTTTCAGCAAGTCTTTCTTCTTTTTTCCTTTGTTGGTATGCTTTTTGATAGTCTTTTTTCCATTGTTCTTTGTGTTTCTCTTTTTCTTTTTTAGCCTTTTGATTTTTACTTTGAATTTCTTGCAATTCTTCATTTGTATATTCTAGTTCATATTTTCCTATAAAATTAAAGTAAATATCTACTTGTTGAGTACGATTAGGCTTTTTTCCCTTTGCTTGATAAACAATAATTTTATCTATAAGTTCTCTTACTAATTCTTGAGTTATTTCAGTTGGATATTTATATTTTTTTATCAGTTCAACAAACTTCTTAACATTAACTTTTGGAGGTTGTTTTTCATTTTTCATATTATCTGTTAGAGTTTTTATTTTTGTTTCAACTTCTTTTTGTTCTTCATCATATTTTTTCATCAATGAAATATATTGCCTTTCTGGTAGTAACTTATTGATATAATTTTCATATAAACTTGAAATAAGTTTGTCCAGTTCATCAAATCTGCGTTGCAATGTTCTTAAATCTGCTTTATCTTGTGTTGGCTTTTTATTTTGATTATTATTCCATTTATTTTTTAGTTCTTCAATAAAGGATTCTTCATCTTCAATGATTCGTTTAGATATAACCCTTAAATATTCTAGTAATATTTCCTTTAAATCATTATTATTGATATAGTGTGCCGTACAAGTGCCTCTTTTTCCTCTATAATCAGTACAAACATAACCTATAGTTGGTATGGACTTATTTAGTTGATACCTATATATTAGTTTTTTATTACAGTCTGAACAAAATAATAATCCGTGAAAAGTAGCTTTATTTCTTATATCATCATTATCTCTTGTTTGAGGTGCAAATCTTCTATTTCTTTGAGCCTTATCCCATAACTCTTGTGATATTATAGGCTCGTGTGTATTAGGGAAAAAATATTGTTCTTCTTTAGTTGCTTTTCTTCTTTTATTAAGTTTGAAATTTGTACTAATAGTTTTTCTTAAAATTGTATGTCCTAAATATTCTTGCCTATTTAAAATAGTTACTACTGCACTTGCTTTCCATTGACAATATCCTACTGGTGCTATATAGCTTACTTGTTCTGGATGATATTCCATAGCAAACGCTGCAGGAGTTAGCACTTTTTCTTCTGTTAATATATCTGCTATTTCATACGCATTCATTCCGTTTGCTGTCATTTCAAATATACGCACAACAACTTTTGAAGAAATTGGATCAACATATAATGTTTGTTTATCTCCTAATTTTCTATAATAGCCATAAGGAATTGAACCACTACATCTTTTTCCCTCTTGCATTCTTGAAGAAAATATAGATTTTATTTTATTACTTGTATCTTTTGAATACCACTCGTTCATTATATTCAAAAATGGAGCAAAATCATTTTGAGAGGGATTTTCACTCTCACTATCTACATTATTGTTAATTGCAATAAAATGAACATCTTTTTTAGGAAATAACATATCAGTATAAAAGCCTACTTGTAAATAATTTCTACCTAAACGGCTCATATCTTTAACAATTACTGTTCCTATTTTATTATTTTCTATATCATCAAGTAATTGTTGAAATCCTGGTCTTTTAAAATTTCTTCCAGTATATCCGTCATCTGTGTAATGCTTTATATTTACAAAGCCATTTTTTCTTGCATAATCTTCTAAAAAGTTCTTTTGATTAGAAATACTGTTTGACTCTCCTTGTAGTTCATCATCTCTTGATAATCTCTCATAAAGGGCTGTAATTCTATCTAAATCCTTTATTTTAGCCAACTAATTCTCACCTCCTTCGTACACGGTTTTGTTATATATACTCTCAATATAATTTAAGTATATAATAAATATTTCTATGTGGGTCTGCATCTACTAATAATACTTTTTTATTATTTTTTGTTAATGCTATACCTAAATTAAAAGTTGTTGTTGTCTTTCCTACTCCACCCTTTTGGTTTGCTATTGCTATCGTTTTACATTTTGACATTTGCTTTGCCTCCTTCCTTTTAAATTTAGCCTTTTATTAAAGGCTATGTAACATTTCATATTGAAATGGAAAAAGCGAATTAATTTAGTTTATCAACTCGCTTCTATATGTCTTTATCTTTCTTTTTCCTTTGTTCCTTTTTCCCTTTTTTCTATTTCTTTAGATTCTTCTTCTATCATTTGTTCTAATTTTTTAACTCCAAATACAGAAACATCCATTAATAGTTGTTTTCTCACTATTATATTTTCTTTCATTATTTCTGTATTGTATTCTACTAATAACTTTTCTATTTTTTGTTTTGAATTTATATCTGGAAATATTATCTTGTTGCTACTAATCGTCCATTGTTTATATCTTAATAAGTAACCTAGAAATCCCTTTTGTCCATCCTCATCATACTGATGCAATATTTCATTATTAAATAATTCTTTATCATCAAATTTTAAAATATTTTCTTGTTCCATTTTTTTACCTCCTACCATAGATTACAATTTATTTTTTATTAATACAAATGTGTTAATTATCTTACATCTTTATTTTTATTGTGCTTTTTCTCATATTCCTTCTTTATTCTTGAATGAATCTTTACTGCATTATTATTGTCGTATTCTTTTTCTATTGATATTTTCCCTTTCTCTAAAAAGTCTTTTGAAAGAATAAACTCTCCTGTATCTAAAAATTCATATCTGCCCTCTTTATCTTTGCCAACATACATTGCTGTAACAGGCATATTACAATTACTTGAAATAGGAATATTTACCGTCAAAAATGTTCCTATTTCTAATTTTTCTAAATATTCTATTGCCTCATCTTTTTGCATAGTATCATTCCCTCCTTTTTTAACACAAAAAATAACAAGTCATTAAAACTTGTTACTAAAAAATTATATATTTAGTTATTACATTAATTTTCTTTTGGTAATACTTCTTTGCAGTAATCTTCTATTATTTCTAATATTTCATCATCATTTGAAAAATCATTTATCTTTTCTTCCATAGATACCTCCATTTATCTCTCTATTTTTCATTACACGAATTTTACACGAATTAGGTCACAAACTTTTTTTGTTTGTTTAGTTTTATTTAGTTTTTTTAGGCTTATTTAGTCATTTTTTACTAAACTAAATAAAACTAAAAGGGACTAAAAGTGGCTAAATAAAGCCATTCTTGGTGTTAATCATAATAGGAAACGAAGTATTCAACATTATTCTCTGGGAAGAACTCTTTGAATTCGGAATATAATTGTCCTGCTAGTGTCTTATTATGTGCTAAAACGAGTGTTGGCTTCTGTACTTTTTGTATAATATTTGCCATTGTAAAAGTTTTTCCGAGAGCCTGTAACCCCTAGAAGCGTCTGGAATTTCTTGCCTTCTTCTATTCCTTTTGATAGGTATTCTATTGCCTGTGGCTGGTCACCAGTTGGCTTATAATCTGAGTGTAATTTAAACATTTTTTCCTCCTTTGTGACCTAAAAAGTGATTAATATCAACCACGAAAATTCGTGTAATTGTCGAAAAATTCGTGTAATTTACATTTATAAAATTAAAAATTCTTCACATAAAATGCCTTTACACGAATTAGGTCACAAACTCTATTTTTTTTAACTAAATAACATTAAATAAACCTAAATAATATTAAATAATTTTAATATATTATTTATACCATTTTTTCAATAAAAATACAAGGTATTCACTATACCTTGTAAATCTAATTCTATTTTTATGCTATGTATAATTGTCAATTGTTTTAAAACTACATTGTGGCATTTAGCCTTATTATAATTTTATTTCTTATTAAAGCTCATTTTGTTAAATTTATCAGAATATTTTTCTCTTATTTTATCAAACTTCTCTAAAATATAATTATATCTTGTCTTATCTTATAAGGTCTATTAATAAATTTGTGCATACTTTCATTAATAAAATTATTTATTTCCTCTAAATATATATTATTATATTCTACGTATTTTATTGTTTCCATCATATTAACTCCTATCAATTACTACTTTTTAGTTGTTCTTTTTCATTTCCTTTACTAATTCAATCAATATTTTTTCTTCTTGCTTTTTCTTGCCTTTCTTCATACATTTCACGTATCCAAACTTTGACTGGTGCTTTCCATTGTTCATTTTTGTTTGGTATATTCTTTATAAGACTTTTGGGATTTAATCCCATTTCTTTTGCAATACATATATCATCATTATTTAATCTGCATTTCTTCTTTGCCTCATCCCATAATTCTTCTTTACTACTCATTCTAAAATCATTCTCCTTACAAATTTGCTAATTACTCAAATTCAATCTAACAGCTATCATTTTCTTTTATCTTTACTTATTTGCCTCATTTCCTATCTTTTTATTTTTCTTTGTGTTGAATTTACACCGACATTTTTATTTTCAAATTCAACTTCTATATTATTCTTTTTCATTTTCTTTAGCTAATTCAATCAATTCTTTCTCATCTTTTATAATTTAAATTAATTCTTGAAAATGCGCCTAGCTCAATTCGGTCGACACTGTTGACCATATTGGATAGTCTTGTATTTTTTATATTTATTTTAATCTCAAATATCCCAGTTCCTCCCAATAATTATAAGCCAAGTTTAATTTAAACACTACTTTAGGTTTTGCTCCTGCTCTGTTTTTATCTACTACACAAGCATAATACCTTACATCTGGGTCTTTTGAAGGTTCTAGGTCATAGAACTTTGTGTCTACTTCGTTTAATGAATATTCATATTTATTTAGGTCTTCATTATGAATTTGTTTTATTAGGCATAAAATATCTAGTACTTCTTTTACTGTTCTACTTACTGCTAAGTCATTAACATTTACATTTATTGGTAATGTTTCAGATTCTGCAAGTTGCAAAGATGATGCTATAAATATATTTAAATCTTGCGCTAAATTTGAAAGAATAGTTGCTGTTCTTTTTATTTCTTCCCCATTACCAATATTGGCTGTATCTGTTTTTAAAGTATCATAAAATACATATTCTATTTGCTCTTTATAATAATAATTTAGTATTACCTTTTCTAATTCATCATTTGTATGGTTTGTTAAATTTACAAAATATATTGAGTTTCTTACTTGTTCTTCTAGCCAATTAGTAGCTTCTATTGTACTATTAAATTCACTAGAAACTTTTTCTAACCTTTTTGCAAATTCTCTTTGAGTTTCGTTTTCCTTTTTTAATACAAATCCTTTTTCATCTTTTTCTACATTTGCATCTTTATTGGGTCTAAATTTAAATTCAAGAATTTCACCTTCTGTTTTACATAGTTTTTGATTATGCAATTTTTGAATTTTCTCATTATTAAGTATTGTTGTTATTAAACATAATTTCATTTTTTCTTCTGACATTTCATTTGAAATTATTAATACTTTCTTGTTATGTAATAATGCTAAATTTGCTGCTAAATTAATTGTAAATCTACTTTTCCCAGAGTTAGAAGGCATAGCATATGAAAGAGTCTCTCCTTTTCTAATTCCCTTAAAAACGCTAGTTAATATTTTGAATGGAAGAGATAAACCTTGTGTTAAGTTATTTTCTCCTGAAATTAGAAAATTTGTAATATCATCATTTAAAACAGATCTTCTATATTTTTCTGTTGCTGTTATTTGCTCTATTGCACTCTTGGTATCTTCTATTGACATTTTGTCATATAATTCATAATTTACAATATCAGCTATCATTTCTTTTGTTTCTTTTATTGGATTATGAATATAATTTTTTCTAATTTCAAATAATTTTCTTAATTCTACATATACTTTTTCAAAATTTAAATTTGCATCTATTACTTTTTGTTTTAATCTGTCTTTTAATTCATATGTTTCCTGGTCTTGCTTTGGAAAATTAAAACCTTGTTTTGCTATTTCTGGTGTGTATTCTTGACCCTCTACAAAAATTGCACTTTTATATAAATTTAATATTTTTGCACTTTCAAAATAACAATCTTTCTTTTCTATATAGTACATGGCTATAGCTTTTGGGTTTGCTAATAATAGTCCAATAAATTTTTGCTCTAATCTTTTATTACTTAGTTGCTTTGGAAAAATGATATCTTCTTTTTGCTCTTTCAATATAGCCTCATCAATACTATCATCATATTTATCATTTTGTATTTCTTGTTTTTTATGGTTTTTTATTTGCTTTTCTTTTTGTTCTTCTGCTTGTTCTTCTATTTGTTCTTTATATTCTATTTTTCCTTCTTTTTGTATTCTTTGAAGTTCTTTTATTACCTCTATATAATTTTCTTCTTTTATCAGTTTTCTAACGTTTTCAATATCTTCTTTATTTTCTTTTGTTACTTTAATTTTTTTTACTACATATAATATTTGTTCTATTTTATCTTTATCCATGGTTAATCTCCTTTATATTTATTAATAAGTATATATATAATACTTTGCTGTTTCAAGTATATTTATATTACATTTATATTACATTTTATAAAATTGCACAGAAGAAAGAGGCTTCGCTGGGCGATGTCATCATCGCCCCTACATCTTTAAGTTAAAATAACGTACTTTCTTATTATATAAAAAACAAGAATAATATTTTCTAAGCTCATTCTTCGCTAAGAAAATCTAATTCTTCCATAACTATCTTCTAAGGAAACTCACCACTTACGTGGATGACTTTCCTAAGAATATAAAAAACAGAGAATATTTTTATCCTTATTATGATAAAATATTCCCCGCTTTTCTATTTTAATTTCTATTTTTCTACGCTCTTGCCAAACCATCTACTGATAAAACTACTCCTGATATGTAGCTTGCCATGTCACTTCCTAAAAATAGGAATGCATTTGCTATGTCTCGTGGCTCTCCTATTCTTGCTAGTGGTATTGTTTTTATTAGTGGTTCTATTGTTTCTTTTGGCAAGCTTGCAACCATATCTGTTTTTGTTATTCCTGGTGCTACTGCATTTACTCTAATATTAAATGGTGCTAATTCACGTGCAAGTGATAGTGTGAAACCATTAACTGCAAATTTGCTTGTTGGGTAACCAATTCCTGCTGGTTGACCATATTTGCTTACCATTGATGAAGTGTTTAATATTACTCCATTTCTTACTTCCTTCATATATGGAATTACTGCTTTTGATACATTAAACATAGCATTTACATTTAAATCCATAATTTTTTCAAACTCTTCACATGTTGTATTATCTATTGTTTTATTGGCAGATATTCCTGCATTATTTACTAATACATCTATTCTTCCATATTTTTTGTAAATTTCACTTATAGTTTTTTCTACTTCTTCGAAGTTATTTAAGTTTGGATAATAACCTTCTACTTCTAAATTTTCTATTTTTAATTTTTCTATTGCATTTTGGACTGTTTCCTCTCTTGAACCAAATAGAATTACTTTTGCATTATTTTCTTTAAATGCTTTTACAGTTTCTAATCCTATTCCTCTTGTCCCTCCTGTTACTATTACTACTTTCCCTTCATAATTAATCATTTTCCATCTTCCTTCTTTCTTTTTTCATTCCCCGTATTTGGTATTCATCTTAATAATTATTCACTATTCATTAATTTGAAACAAATGCTGTGATTCACATTATACTACTGTTATTATTCACTTTTTAATATCTTTTTCATTTCTTCTTGCCTTTTTATTTTCTTAGTTGTTGTTTTTATAAGTTCTTCACTTGTTAAAATCATGTTTTGTATATGTTTATATCTTGGGAATGTTTTATTTAGTTCTTTTATTTGTTCCCATATAATTTGATATAATTCTTCTTCTGATTTACCTTTATATTTTTCTTTAACTATTTCTTTATTATATGAAATTTTTACTGAAACTTTTACATCATCTTTATCTTCTTTATTTGGCATACCAAATACCATTGATTCTTCCACTAATTCTAGTCTATTTACTAATAGTTCAAGTTCTTCTGGAAATACTTTCTTTCCATTTCTTAATACTATCATGTTTTTATTTCTTCCTGTTATATATAAATATCCATCTTTATCAAAATACCCTAAGTCTCCTGTGTAGAACCAACCTTCTTTTAATACTTCATTTGTAAGTTCTGGCATTTCATAATATCCTAACATTACATTTGGACCTTTTACCCTTATTTCACCAATTCCGTTTTCATCTTTATTTACTATTTCTATTATGTCATTTACCATAGGTATTCCGACAGTACCATTTCTTATTGATTTACAATTTTCTGCTGCTATAACAGGAGAAGTTTCACTTAACCCATACCCTTGTGCAGTTTTTATTCCCATATCATTAAAACCTTTTGATATTTTTGGGTCTGCTGGGGCTCCTCCTGAAATTATAAACCTTAATTCTCCTCCTAGTGCATCAATTATTTGTTTGAATATTTTTCTTCTAATATCAATATGTAGTTTTAATAGTATATTGCTAATTATTGTTGCCATCTTTATCATTTTTGTTTTTCCTTGTTTTTCAATTTCTTTCATTATTGCTTTGTAAATAGCTTCCACTAAAACAGGTACTCCAACAAATAATGTTACTTTATATTCTTTTAAGTTTTGTTTAATATATCTTAAACCATCTGGAAATACAGTTTTTACACCACATGCAAGCATCATTATTATACATGTTGAACCGAATATATGGTGGAATGGTAAAAATGCAATATTTGTGTCTGTATTTCTAATATCTTCTACACATTGCATTGCATATATGTTTGATGCAATGTTTTTTTGTGAAAGCATTACTGCTTTTGATTTTGAAGTAGTTCCTGATGTGAATAATAATATATTCATTACATTTTCATCAATTTTTGCATCTATATATTCTGTATTTCCTTTTTCTATCAAATCTTCTCCTTGTTTTATAAGTTCTTCTACTGATTCAAATCCTTCCATTTTACTCATACATATATAGTTTGTTAAATTAGTATTATCTTCTTCTTTAATTTTTTCTATTTTATCTGTTAATTTTTCATCAAATATTATGCAGTCTGCTTTACTTCTTATAATAGAATTTTCTAATTCATCATATTGTAAGTCTTTATCTAGTGGAACTGAAACTATACCTCCTAATAAATTTGCAAGATGAGAAATTACCCATTCATATCTATTTTTTCCTATAATTGCTACTCTTTTTTTATTAAGACCTTTACTATATAAGGCTGTTCCAAAGCTGTTAATGTCTTTTAACAGTTTTTTATATGTGATATTCTCATACGTTACTTTTTTATTTTCTTGATGCTTTATTACAAATGCAATTTGGTTTGAAAACTTTTTAGCAGAATTATAAATAATTTCCTTTATATTATTAAATTCTTTGGCTTCAAATATCATATTTTTTGCTTTTTTCATAAATCTTTCCTCTCTTAAGGAATATTAGTATTCCTATTTTTATAATTTTAAAGACAGTACATATTTACCTTGTACCGTCTTTATTATTCTTATTTTACCACATACTTTTTATCTATTCAAGCTGACTGACTAATTATTCAATTTTAATTGTACTTAATTATTGTAATACTTTATATATTTTAACATAAAGCTCTCCTGTTCCACTACCCCATTCAGTAAATTTCAAAGTTTGTCCTTTTTTTATAGCAACTAATGTTGACGCATAATCACCAGCTCCAGAATTTCCACATTGGAACCTAAATATAGGTGCATTATTCAAATGTCCCATAAATCCTTTATTAATTCCTAAAGCCTCTATATATGCAATCGAGTCTTCTTTGGCTGTATATGTATAGTTCGCTCCAGTTCCTTCTTCAATAACATTATCTACATCTATAAATATTAATCCACCAGCTACTTGTTTATAATTTGTATATTCTTGTATGTAATTTTCTATTTCATTCAATCCTTTTTCTTCATTTTCTTGCGCTATTAAGTATTTATTTTTAGCTTCTTTCGCTCTTTTAAATATTCCATTTTCTCCTAAACTTAAATTTATTCCTACTCCTGCTAAAATTATTAATATTATTATTGTTATAACCAAGGATATTAGTGTAATGGCTTTTTGTCTTTTCATTAATTTTATCTCCATATATTTCAAATATTGTTAAATTAATATTCAAATTTAATTTTATTATATACATTTAATATAATTTTATAAGTTTAATACTATTTTTATCTCATATTATTTTGCAAGGTATAAAAATAATTACTAAATATCATAAAAATAAGTTGCCTCTAAATCTGCTTCATGTGTTAATAATGCTATTGGATATTTTTTGTATGCTGCTCCTATTGTTGTATATAGTTCTTTAGGCTCTGTAAATCCCATATGCCAACGTATTGCATATCTTTCTTCTGGGGTTAGCTTTATAAATTCTGATATCATCATTACAGATTTTTCGCCATGACCATATGGTATTTGATCATCTATTGTATAGTATGGAACTTTTTCCCATACTCCTAGTTCATTTTTTGCATTTCTGTAATCTACTTTATAGAAGTTTGCTTTGCATATATCATGTAATAGTGCTATTATTCGCACGTGCTCACTATCTCCTGATTTTTGCTTTAATATTTCATATACTTTCATACTATGTTCTAATAAACCACCTTCAAATGCTCCATGAAACCTTGTACTCGCAGGTGCTTTAAAAAAGTCTGAATGCTCTAAAAATTCTATTAGTTTGTCCATTCCTTCTCTATTTGTTTCTTTTAATAATTGTATAAATTCTTCTTTCATTTTTATTTTTTCTCCCTTATTTATATTTTGAATTTGTTTTTTATTTTATATTTATATTTTTTTAATTATACAAAATAAATAAAATATATTATTATCTCTATAATTAATATTACTGGAAACCCTATCTTAAAGCGTGGTTTCTTTGTTTTGTGTCTAAAAGTATACATTCCAGCTATACCACCAATAGAACCTCCTAATAAGGCTAATATAAATAATGCCCCTTCACTGATTCTCCATTTTCCTTTTTTAGCCTTTGTTTTATCTATCCACATTGCTAAAAATGTTATTATATTTATTATTATTAAGTAAATTATAAAACTTTGCATTGTAAATAGCCATGAAATATTTATTGAGTTTTCAAACATTTTTTTCACATATAATCCATCAAATTTTCCCTTCCTTTTTCGCTTCACTTAAAGGTACACATAATATTGAAAGTCTTTCAGACTGTTTTTTACATCATACATAACATGATTGGATTATTTCTCCTTTCCTTAAAATTTTATATAATATATTTGCACTGTACTTTTGTTTCTTTTTACAGCTTTAACTTACTAGAGATGAGCTTGCTACAGCTTGTGCTTTTTTGTTATTTACTTGATTAACATATTATTCTTATTTATACTAGTACATCTCCTTTTTTCAAACTGAATTATATCACATATTTTTTTAGGGTGCAATTTTTTTTGTTAAAAACTGTGATTAATTTATGATTAGTTCACCCTAAATTTAACTTATGAATTGTTCACCCTATGATTTATATACTCTTTACATTGAGTATAAATGTGTTAGCCTAAAATCCATTAGGCAAGCCATTTATATATTTTAATATGCTTGCTCCTAATGGCTATTAAAACGCATTTATAGAGGCTCAATGTCAAGAGTCATAGGGTGAACTAATCAAAAGTTATTCACATTTTTTTTGTTAAAAACTGAAAGATTGGAAAGATTTGGGACGCGTTCAAAAATTTCCAATGTTTGTCGATTACCACATAAAATTTGCTTTTTTTTACTTTTTTTGGTATAATATAGTTGAATTGTTATTTATATAGTTAAAAGGTGGTGATTGATATGTCTCAAGTATATCAAGCTTTTTCTTTAGAAGATTGTGCTGATTGGAATAAAAAATTTAACAAAGCTACTCATGATAATAATAAAAAAGAAATCATGAGTTTACTTTCTGAGGCTAATCACCTTTATTTTGATGAATATTTTATTTATAGTACAATTACGAAATTAAATAATAATGAATTCTCTGAAAATGAAAAAAATAAATTAATAGATAGTTTTAATAAATCAAAAATTGTTAAATTTACAAGTAAGCAAAATGATTATATTTCAATAAATACAAGAGCTAACTGCATAAAAATTGCTAAACTTTCTGATATTGTGCCAGAAACATTAAATGATAAAAATTCTAAAGGAAGTGTTGTTAGAAAAGATAAATTTAGCGCTGAATATATTTCTCAATTACTTGCCTTTCCTAATAGTATTGTTACTGGATATGTTTATGGTATTTCAGATAAGTCTAAAAAGATGCATACTTGGGTTGAATTTAAGAATAATAATAATCAAGAATTTGTAATAGATTATGATGATAACACTGTTTATAATAAAGAAGGTTTTTACTTTTTAAAGCATGTTGAGCCTTTGAAGAAGGTAAGTTCTGATGACTTAAAAGGTAAAAGCTCAGTAAGTAAAGCTGGTAGTGCTTCTGAGGTTTCTAATGAAATTATTGATATTGAAATTGATATGGGAGATGAAAGATAAAAATTATAAGACCGTCTACTTTTATATAGACGGTCTTATAATTTTATTCTTCTAACAAACTCTTTTTTAATGCTTCATAATTTCTTGCAAATACAAAAGTATCTTCAAAAGTATAAATGTCTCCTGATGAATAGCCTTCTAATTTTCCTAATTCATATTTTGCATCGCCTATAAAAGATTGCAGTGCAAGTAAAAGCAAAGTTGCACTTTTATATCCTTCATAGCCGTTAGCAAGATAATTTATTTCTCCTAATTTTTCTCTAACAAGTGTTATTTGAGATTGTAATTTTTCTATTTTCTTTTGTATATCTTCTATTCTTTCAGATTTAGAAGAACTCATTTGGGCTCCAACTATATTTGTTGAAGCTTGAAATGCTTTCGCCATATTAGAATATTGTCTAATTAACTTATTCACATCATATGAAAATTTTTTCATTAATTCTTTTTGCTCTTCATTGAGTTTAAATTCTGCCATTGCTTTTCCTACTTAAAATAATTATTTTATAGGTTTATAAGTATTTAAAAATTTTCAGATTTGAAGCTTTTTTTAAAGACTATTCCATTGAAATTTCAAAAATAACATTCATAATTTTATTAATATGTTGCTTACAGTCATATATATCCCTGTCAAAATTATTACGGTCATATTGATTATCCAAGTATTTCTCCAATTCTGTTATATGAATTGATATTTCAGATATAAAATTAAAACATTCTTTTATTACAACATCTTTATCTTTTACTGGCTCTTTCAAAATTCCAATAATAAGCATATTATCTTTGTTAACTTTCAAAGAAAGTTTATTATTTAAGTCGTTCTCTATAAGTGATGTCATTCCATATGCTGATGGCTTATTATTAATTTCCAGATCTTTAAGTGCATCATTAAATGCCTTTTCCATAATATCCATACCTGTTCTAAGAGTAACATATTTCTTTGATAAATTCTTTTTAAATTCTTCAAAGTCTTTTATTACCTTTACCTGTTCTTCATTTAATGGTTTCATGCTTTGTCCTCCTTAAAAATAGTTATTTTTATGGGTTTATAAGTTTCAATATGTGTATTTTATCATAATTAGTATATCTTTGCAATAGTCTTATATAAATTATGTAATCTTCTATTCAAGAATTATAAAAGGGCGTAATTCGGTAAATGCTCTTAGGTATTCCTTACCTATTAAGCCCCTACAATTTAAAATCGATTTTTTCCTATATTGCGAAGAAAAGGTCGCTGAAACAGCGACCCCTACAATTATTCTATTTATGATATTACTTCCCAAAAGTGACAGACTTCCCATTTGGAAACGTCCCCAATGGGAAGTTAGCCGAATAGGCTTAGTTGGTTGCTTTGGCTCATTCCTTCTAAGCAACCCATTTTCTTTAGTAGGTCTACTACTGAGTTTCCTATTTTTGAGCGGATTTTCATGTCGTCTATTGACATGAATTTGCCGTCTTTTTTTGCTTCTTCTATTCCTTCGGCTGCTACTGTTCCTAGGCCTGGTACGCTGTTTAGTGGTGGGCGTATTCCGGTCTTCTTCTATTTGGAATTTTGTGGCGTGTGATTTATATAAATCTATTGGCAAAAATTTTATTCCTCTTTCATACATTTCTAGTACTAGTTCTAGTATTGCATACATGTTCTTATCCTTTGTTGTTGCGCTGTTTCCGGCTAGGTCTATTTCTTTCATTTTGTTTTTTACTTTTTCTTTTCCGAAAGCACATTATTTCACTGTCGAATTCGTCTGCACGTATTGTGAAGTATGCTGTGTAGTATGCTTTTGGCTCGTGTACTTTAAACCATGCTATTCTGAAGGCGTTTGTTACATATGCTGCTGCGTGGGCTTTTGGGAACATGTATTTTATTTTTTCGCAAGATTTTATATACCAGTCTGGTACGTCGTGTTCTTTCATTAATGCTACATATTCTGCCCATTTTTCTTTGTCTTTTAAGGCTTTTCCTTTACGTACTGTTTCCATTATTTTGAAGGCTGGGTTTGGTGGTACTCCTTTTTTTATTAGGTATATCATTATATCGTCACGACAACATATAGAGTCTTGAAGTGTTGTTGTTCCTTCTTCTATTAGTGTTTGTGCATTTCCTAGCCATACGTCTGTACCATGTGATAAACCTGATATACGTATTAGTTCGTCAAAGGTTGTTGGTTTTGTGTCTACTAACATTCCTCTTACGAATTTTGTTCCGAATTCTGGTATTCCGGTAACTTCCTACTTTACTTCCTATTTGCTCTGGTGTTACTCCTAGGGCATCTGTTGAACTAAATATACTCATAGTTTCTTTGTCATCTAGTGGTACTTTTGTTGGGTCTATTCCTGTTAAGTCAAATAACATACGTATTACGGTTGGGTCGTCGTGCCCTAGTATATCTAGTTTTAGTAGGTTTTGGTCTATTGAGTGGTAGTCAAAGTGTGTTGTTACTATGTCTGAGTTTGGGTCATCTGCGGGGTGTTGTACTGGGGTGAATTCGTATATTTCTCTTCCCTTTGGTACAACTATTATTCCCCCCGGATGTTGACCTGTTGTTCTTTTTATTCCTGTGCAACCTTGTGATATTCTTACTACTTCTGCATTATTTACTGGTACTCCTCTTTCTTCATAGTATTTTTTTACATATCCGAAAGCTGTTTTATCTGCTACTGTACCTACTGTTCCTGCTTTAAAGGTTGTTCCTTTTCCAAATATTACTTCTGTGTATTTATGTGCTTTTGCTTGATATTCCCCTGAGAAGTTTAAGTCGATATCTGGCTCTTTATCTCCGTTGAAACCTAAGAATGTTTCAAATGGTATGTCTATTCCGTCTTTTACCATCTGCGTTCCACATTTTGGACATTCCTTGTCTGGTAGGTCGAAACCGCATTGGTAGCCATAGTCTGTAAAGTCTGAATATTTACAGTTTGGGCACCTATAATGTGGTGGAAGCGAGTTTACTTCTGTTATACCTGTCATGTTTGCTACAAATGATGAGCCTACTGAACCTCTGGAACCTACTATGTAGCCATCTTCGTTAGATTTCCATACTAGTTTTTGTGCTATTATGTACATAACTGAGAATCCATTTTTTATAATTGAATTTAGCTCTTTATCTAGCCTTTCTTGCACTATTTGTGGTAGTGGGTCTCCATATAATTCGTGTGCTTTATCAAAGGCTATATCTTTTATTGTTTGTTCACAACCTTCTATGTGTGGTGGACATTTTTCTGGTGATATTGGGCTTATTCTTTCACACATATCTGATACTTTATTTGTGTTTGTTACAACTACTTCATATGCTTTTTCTTCTCCTAAATATTCGAATTCTTTTAGCATTTCTTCTGTTGTACGTAAGTATAGTGGTGCTTGTTCATCTGCGTCATCATAGCCTTGACCTGCCATTAATATTCTTCTGTATATTTCGTCTTGTGGGTCTATAAAGTGAACGTCACAAGTTGCTACTACTAGTTTTCCTAGTTTTTCTCCTAAGGCTACTATTTTTCTGTTTATATCTTCTACTGCTCTTGCGTCTGGCAATGTTCCATTTCTTACCATGTACATATTGTTTCCTGTTGGTTGTATTTCTAGGTAGTCGTAGTCTTTTGCTATTTCCTCTACTTCGTCATCATCTTTTCCTTCTACTATTGCTCTATATAGTTCTCCTGCTTCACAGGCACTTCCTAGTATTAAGCCTTCTGAATATTTTTTATATATTGATTTTAATATACGTGGCTTTTTATAGAAATAGTGTAAGTGTGAAAGTGATACTAATTTATATAAGTTTTTTAAGCCTACATAGTTTTTAGCTAATATTATTGCGTGATAACTTGGTAACTTTTTAAAGTCTACTTGTGCTTTGTTATCAATATCATCTAAGGTTTTTACACCATCTTCTTTTAACATATTAAACATTACATTTAAAACTTTTACAGTTGTATCAACATCATCTAATGCTCTATGTGCTACTTCTACTACTATTCCTAGCTTGTCTGCTATTATTCCTAGTTTGTATTTTTTAAAGTCTGGGAATAATTGTTTTGCTAAGCGTAAAGTATCCATATATGTATTATCTAAGGTATACCCTAGCTCTTTTGCATTGTGTTTTAAAAAGCCTATGTCAAAGTCTGCATTGTGAGCAACTAGTACACTATCTCCTACAAATTCTAGTATTTTTGGAAATACTTTGTCTATTGTTTCTGCATCTTTTACCATTTCATCTGTTATGTTTGTAACTTCTACAACCTTTGGTGGTATTGGCTTTTCTGGGTTTACAAAACAGCTGAATTCGTCTATTACTTCTCCATTTTTTATTTTCATTATTCCTACTTCTGTTATTTTTTCTGTTCTAAATGAAAGTCCTGTTGTTTCTAAGTCTAGCACACAATATGTTGTATCTTCTAAGCTTTGATTTTTTGAATTTGTTACTACATTTGATTTATCTGGTACTAAATATGCTTCTACACCATATATTACTTTCATGTCTGGGTTATCGAAGCCTAGCATTTTGTGAGCATCTGGGAAAGATTGTACTACTCCATGGTCTGTAATTGCAATTGACTTCATTCCCCATTTCATAGCTCTTTTTATTAGTTCTGTTACTGGTGTTACTGCGTCCATTTGGCTCATTTGAGTATGCATGTGAAGTTCTACCCTTTTTACTTCTGAGTTATCCATTCTTACTTCTCTTTTTATTCCATTTGATACTACAATTGTATTTGCCATAATAGTAACTTCATTTGAGAATGTATCCATTCCTGCTTTTCCTGCAAGTTTTATTCCCTTTGCACCTTTTATTTTTCCTATTACTTTTTTGCTATTATCTTTTGTTAGGAAAGCTTTACATGTCATTGTGCTTGTACCATCATAAATAGATAAGCTTAAAAGTATTTTTCCACCTTTTAGTTCTCTATCTTCCATAGCTATAACTTCGCCATCTATACATACATTTCCAGATTCTACTCCTACATCTTGTACTTTTATTAATGGCTCTTTTATTTCTGGGTTCATTCCTAATATTAATGGTGAATCGTCATCTTCTGTTGGAAGTTTTGGAAAATTATCTCCATTTATTTCTATTATAATATTTGACATTACTGTAACATCACCTGCAAATGCATCTAAGCCTGCTTTTCCTATTGTTTTAATTCCACTTGCTTTTCTAATTTTATCTAGCACTTCATTTCCTTCTTTTGCGTCTGTTGTAAATGACTTACATGTTATAATTCCTGTTCCATCATATAGGTCAAATATAATCATTCCTTTACCTGTTTTTGTTTCTCTGCACTCACAAGTAACTACTCTACCTTCTATTGTTATACGTTTATTTTCTGCTGATATTTCTTTTATTTTTACTTTATTTTCTTTAGCTTTTGATGGTTTTCCTAGAATATAATTTTTCGTATCTTCGATTTCTTCAAGCTCAAGTAAATAATCTTCCTCTGTTGGTGGTATTGGTGGAACTTCTCCAAAATAGCTGTCCTCAAAAGGTATGTCTGATGGTGGTGGAGGAGGCATAACTTTTTCTGCTTGTGTAGTATTTGTGTGAGTCGTAGTTTTATCAATTCCTCCATTATTTACATTAGTTTCTCTATGTTCTTCTGTGTTTTCTTTATTTTCTAGCTGTAAATTTCGTATAGCTTCTTCTTCCATTTTTAAAACTTGCTCTTGATACCTCTTTATATCTCCTTCATTTATATTTTCTGTACAGCTAACTTTGTACTTTGCACCATATAAGTTTAATATTGTATTTGATAAAATATCATCAAATTTCTTTGCACTTAAAAAGTCCTTTCCTTTTTTGGCTATAAGTATATTTACATTTTTATTGTCAATCGAAATAGTGCTTTTGGCTAAAATAGCTTTAAACATTGGATGTTTATATGCCATATATTCAATAATATCTTCCCACTGTTTCTCTATTTTACTTGCTATTTCATCCATTCCAGTAGTTTCACACACTTTTTCTTCTATATTTTGTTCTAAATTTTGGTTTTCAATTTTAATTTGTATATTAGCTATTGCAAAACGAACCCCTAAATATTTTTCAAGTGCATATACACCTTTTACTTCTATTAATACATTAGAGATTAAAGTTATTTCTAATGTATTTGTTTTTTTAAATAAATTAATTGCATATATTTTAGCATTCATTATATTTTGATTGCTCGAATTAAAATCCCTAAAAACTTCTCTTACGTGCTTATATTCTTGCTTTTCACTCATTTTTAAATGCCCCCAAAAATCTCTTACTTAACTGCAATTTATTATATTACATCAAAATGAAAATATCAATAAAAAACAAGAATAATATTCCGAATGAGTGTACCTCTTACACTATCAGTAGATATCTGTTGTTGAAATTTTAAAACATACCTTGCACAAACTGGAAGTTCAAAAATCTCTTTATCTCCTAAGCACAATTTTGTATGGACCAACTTATCATTCAAATAAGCATATAATCTATATCCTTTATGTTATTTGTTTATATCTATATTTACCTAAATTTTGTTAAAACACTTTGAATTCAAAAAGGAAAGATTTGGACGCGTCCCAAATCTTTCCTTTTTAAAATATCCTTAATATGTCATTATAAGTTACATATAATGCCAATACTATTAATAGTGCAAAGCCTAGTAGTTGTAAATTTATTTCTGTTTCTTGTTTTAGTTTTTTTCCTCTAATTAATTCTATTAGTAATAATACAAACTTTCCACCATCTAATGCTGGCAATGGTAATAGGTTTGTTACTCCTAGTGATAAGCTTATTAATGCTAGTAATTGCATAAAGTCTTTTACTTCACTTGTATTTGCTACTGCCTCTGATATTCCTACTGGTCCCATCATTTGGTCTAATCCTACTCTTCCTGTGAATAGCATTTTTAGATTTTCTATTATTGATAATGTAAAATCTCTTGTTTCAAATAATGCGTAATGTATGTTATTTGGTATACTTCTTTCTGCTTTTCTAAATTGTACACCTATATAATAACTATATATTGTGTCTGGTATTACTTCTATATTTAGAGTTTCATTTCCTCTTTGTATTGTAAATAGTAATTTTTCTTCTTTATTTGAACTAATTATATTTACTATATCTTCTCTTGTTTTTACTTCTAGTCCATTTATTTTTTGTATTTTGTCATTTGCTTTTAATCCTTGCTTTTCGCTACTGCTTCCTTTTTCTACTGTTACTATTTTTGTAGAATTGTCTCCACTTTTTAAGTATATCCCTGTACTTTTATTTTCCTTAGCTGTTGGTGTTAATGTGATGTCTTGTTGCTCTTCATTCCTTTTTATTGTAATTTTTAAGTTTTCTCCATTTGATTTGCTTAATATTTTATCTATATCTGATTTTACATTTATTTTTTTATTGTTTATTTTTATAATTTCATCTCCTGCAATAATTCCACTTTTTTCTGCTGCATAATCTGGCATAGTTTTATCTATAACAAGTGATGTATTATTTCCTATACTTGTCATTAATATGAAGTATACCAATAAACCAAATATAATATTTACAAATCCTCCTGCTAGTATTATTGCCATTCTTTTGGGTATAGAAGCTTCACTAAATGAGTTTTTACCTTCTACACGTTTATCTTCTCCTTCTAGGTTTACAAAACCTCCAAGTGGTATTAACCTTAATGCATACTTTGTTTCTTTACCTTGCTTTTTCCATATTGTTGGACCAAAACCTATTGCAAATTCATTTACTTTTACCTTACATAGTTTTGCTACTAAAAAGTGACCTCCTTCATGTATTAATATAAGAAAGCCTAGTAGAAATATTACTTTTAGAACTATTATAAAAAAATTAATCAAATTTATTCTTCCTTTCGTATTAGAAGTTGGAAATTTGGAAAGATTTGGGACGTGTCCAAAACTTTACAAACTGCTGTGGGGTTAAATTTAAATATTTTTTTTATTTTTGTTAGTTTTTTTTTTGGGGCAAAAATTTTCAAATTTAACAC
>CANPTO010000019.1 GCA_947577025.1 uncultured Clostridiaceae bacterium
ACAAAAATATAAAAAAATTCTCAAAAAAAGTGTCCAAAAACTTGACATAGATCCAATTACTTGTTGGAGCAGATAATTGTTTCTTGATATTAAAAGACTTAAATGCCTATGGATGGATAAGTGAAGATTATATAGAAAATGATAAACAAAGAGAAAAAATTATTAATAGAATAGCAGAAGAAATAGAAGAGGAAAATCAAAAAAATACTGAAGAAGAAATGCTATAAAATTAGTTACCTTAGTTTACAAAATAAATCAAAAATGATATAAATATAGTGGGCTAAAAAATACCATCTATTAGTAAAAAAATCATAAGACTAAAAAAGTTTGAAAAATGATAAAAATGATACTAGCTTGTTACTAACCGATAAAGTTTCAAGGAATTTTATACAACTTAAAGCACATATATTTCTTTACAAGAAACTAGTAAAAACCTTAAAACAAGCTAATTACAAAGTTTTGCCGATTTGGTGGACTTTTTAGGCTATATATGATATATTGTTACAAGATAAGAACTCGAAAAAAACTGATTATGAATATAGTTTGCTAATTTCTAACAAAGCATAATTAGTGTGCAGAAATCGGTTTTTGAGAAGAAATGTCGAGTCTTGCACGACAAAAAAAGGATAAAAAGATAATAGAGATACAGAACGAAGAATAAGATTATCAGATTGCATACCAAATCTCGATTTTAGACCACTAAAAAAAGAAAAAAAGGAAGAAATAGAATTTATATACAATATTAAAAAGAACAACTATACAGAAGATAACAAGCAAGAATTGAATGAAGAAATACAGACAAAATTGTTTGTAAGATATATAAAAGAAAATGTAAAAAATATAAATATAATTACAATTAAAGAAGAAAAAATAGGTTTTTTTGATGGTAAGATTTTAGAAGATAATACTTTTAAAATTGATAATATAGTTATAATAAAAGAATATCAATATAGAGAAATTGAAGAAGCAATTTTAAATGAAATTATGTTCGAAAATAAGGATATTATGAAAAAAAGGAATTAGATAGATGGAAAAAATAATTGAAGGAAAGATAGAATATGAATCGAAAAAATATGGATTTTATTATATTAATAATATTTTAACTTTAATACCAGATGAAGATTTAGAAGCGGTATGGAAAAGTATGTTCAAATCACTAAAAGAAAGAACAGTTGATGATAATTTATTCTTAGAAGGAATTACTAGCTCAGGTCATAGAATAACTTTTATTAATATAAAATTGATAAGACAAAGTGGAGGAATTTACAAGTCCTTTGTACCTGCATATATAATTGGAAAT
Source organism: uncultured Clostridiaceae bacterium (assembly GCA_947577025.1). Taxonomy (GTDB): domain Bacteria; phylum Bacillota; class Clostridia; order TANB77; family CAG-508; genus UMGS1663. Next base: position 1,301 of record CANPTO010000019.1, read on the forward strand.
TCTAATATGACAAATCCGCTACCCAAAATCGATAACTTTGAAACAATGATTTTTTATGGAAAATGTATTGATAATTTTTTTGATCCTCAAAAAGTGATTGAATTGGGGAATGAAGATTTAAATGAGATTAATATGAAACTAAAGGCAATAAAGAATGAGGATATTTTAATTGAGAAAGATAAATTTAATATAGGAGTTAGTTCAACATTATCACGAGCAGAAAAAAATACCAATACACCAGTAGTATTAAAATCGTATTTACAAATTAATTTTGAGAATAAAAAAAGTATTACAGAAGTAATTGAATATTATAGAAAAATAAGTGAGTTATTTGAATTTTTATATTTGAGAGAACATATAAAATTTAATGAGATTAAATTAATTTCGAGTGGGAAAGTTAAAATTGAAAATAAAATAAAGAATATTACAAATACATTTAATTTTTGCTATTACTTGCCAGAAGAAGATAAAATAGACTTGCCAGATATTGATAGTTGTGTTAAATATGGACAAATATATACACATTTTAAAGATTTATATTTAACGATTAATAATAAAAAAGCATATAAAAACTATTATAATTTAAATAAAGATGATGAACATAAGATTACAATTAATAAATATCATAATATTTCATCTGCATTTGAATCATGGTTTGATATAAATTTTCCAAAGTTTAAAAGTGACACAGATGAAAATTATAAAATTTTAAAGGATAAAGTTATAAAATTTATAGATGATTGTATTAATGAAGAAGATGAAAGTGATAATAAAGAAATTTTGCATTGGTTCAAATCAGATATAGAAAAAATGGAAGGAAGTTTAAAGGAACAAATAAAATATTCATTGGAAATGTTTAAAGAGTGTATAGTGAATGTAAAGAAAAATCTTATTGACGATTACGATATTGAATACGACTCAGAAGATGAATTAAATGAAAATATTTCTAATACTTTTAAAAACACTAGAAATAGAATAGCTCATGGAAATATGAAAAATGAAATATTATTTTCAGACATGGATGTGGTGGCATATGTTATTGTAGAAAGATTAGTGCAATGTTTAGTTTTTTATAAGGCTAATGTTGATATTGATAAAATTAAAGAAATAGTAGATGATAAATTTTAACAAAATTGGATTAACTTAGTAAATTAAAGAAGAAAGGAGAAGTTTTATGGATAATGAAATTATGCATCAAGATAATGATAAAATATTAATATATACTTCTGATGATGGACAAGTTAAAATAGAAGTTCGACTTGAAGATGAAAATGTTTGGCTTACGCAAAATGCTATGGCTGAATTATTTGATACAACGAAACAAAATATAAGTTTACATATAAAAAATATTTTTGAAGAAAAAGAACTGGATGAAAATTTAGTTGTCAAGGAAAACTTGACAACTGCCTCAGATGGTAAAAATTACAAAACAAAATTTTACAATTTAGATTTAATTATATCAGTTGGATATCGTGTGAAGTCAATTCGTGGTACTCAATTTAGAATATGGGCAAATAAATTGATAAAGGAGTATCTAATAAAAGGATATAATTTGAATGTAGATAGATTTAAAAATAATGGTGGAGGAGTATATTTTGAAGAAGTACTAGAAAAAATTAGAGATATTCGTTCATCAGAAAAAGTTTTTTGGAGAAAGATTCTAGATATTTATGCTACAAGTATTGATTATGATGCAAAAGATGAAAAAACAAAAGAATTTTTTAAAACCGTTCAAAATAAGATGCATTATGCAGTTCACGGAAATACAGCAGCAGAGGTGATTTTTAATAGGGTAGATAGTGAAAAAGAGAATATTGGATTAACTAATTTTAGAGGTAATACTCCTACAAGAGCAGAAACAGAAATTGCAAAAAATTATTTATCAGAAAAAGAATTAGATTTATTAAATAGAATGGTGTCAGCTTATTTAGATGTAGCAGAAATTAACGCTTTAAATATGCACCCAATGACAATGAAAGATTGGATAAAAGAACTAGATGGATTTTTAACTATGACACATAAAGAAATATTAGAAGGTGCAGGAAAAATATCTCATGAAAAGGCACTAAAAAAAGCACATGAAGAATATGATAAATATATGAAAACCCATTTAACTCAAGCTGAAAAAGACTATCTTGAAATTATGGGAGAGGATATTAAAAAGTTAAAGTAAAAAATTGGAGGATAGTTATGCTAGCATATATCGATATTAAAAACCTTAAAAACTTTTCAGAATATCCATTTAATTTATCAATGGATGAAAAGATGAAACAGTTATTAGAAAGCATAGTAATTAATGGAATTATAACACCTCTAATTGTTAGAAAGAAGGATACATATTACGAAATTATATCTCGACATAGAAGAAAACATATTGCAGAAATTTTAAATATAAAAAAATTGCCTTGTTATAATATATACTTCTGATGATGGACAAGTCAAAATAGAAGTTAGACTTGAAGAGGAAAATGTTTGACTTACGCAAAATGCTATGGCTGAATTATTTGATACAACGAAATAAAATATGAGTTTACATATAAAAAATATTTTTGAAGGAAAAAATGGATGAAAAAGAGGAAACTCCTTATATTTATGAAATTAGAAGACAATTTTATAAAGAGATTTTAAGTATGAGATATGAAAAAAATATTAAAGTATAGTTACGAAAAATTGTGTAAATAAATACCTTATTTAGAATAGATAGCAAATTATAAATACAAACAAATTTTATTAAACATAAAAAACAGAAAAGATAATAAGATTAGGCTGGTAAATTTAAGACATAAAGGTCTATGATAATTGAAAAATTAAAGTTGTTATATAAATTTTAAAAAAAGAAAACTTCAAAGAGTATATACAATATATATCAGGAAAAACAGATAAGCAGGAGGAGAGAACCGAAGCTGAAAAAGGGCCTGTATCTGATATAATTAGTTCTATTTTTCAAGTTCAAGCTTTGCAAATAAATACTGCAGATAACATTTGTGTACTTCCTACTTATCATGAAAAAGAATATTACTATGATGAAAAAAATAAACAGCCAAATTTGAAAAATATATTTGATGAAGACTTTGCAAATTACTATGCACTAAAGGTAAATAATTGTCAAAAAGAAATAGAAACAATTAGAACTTTATTTGGAGATGAATTTACACAAGTGTTAGATGCAGAATTAACAAATGTTTCTGAAAAATTAGCGTTAGCTAAAGAAAATGAGACACAACAAGACGTAAATAATATTATGGAACGAATAAAAAGTATAGCAGTTTTTACAAAACAAAGTGAAATTCAAGACATAAATGCATTAGATAAAACAATAGAAAAAGAAGATAAAAATATGGAAGAGGAAGGAAAATAATAAATGAATAAAATTTCAATAGAGTCAGCAACACAATTAAATAAAATATTATCTTTTCTACCAAAAGATATAAAGAAAAATATTCCTCAAAATATTTTGAAACAAATAAATGATAAAAAAATAATAATCTGTATACAAAAATAAGTGAACTTAAAGATATAAAAGAAGAAAATATTTTACCTGAAACTAAAAAATATTTATCCTTCATTTTCATAAATTATTTAGCAACAGAAGAAGAAAGAGAAGAATATATTAAGATTATAAAAAATAATGAAGAGCAATACCAAAAGATTTTAAGTGAAAAATATAATATAGATAATATATTCAAGAAAAAAGAAAATTTAGAAAAGTTAAAACCAAAAAATATAGAAGAAGGAAATAATTTACCAATAAAACGCAAACAAAAATTTCTTGAGTTTATCTTAAATAAGATTAAAAAATTATTCAGAAAGAGGGATTGATATATCTTAAAAGATGATAGTTATTCTAAGTGAATAGTTAAAGATAAATAATTAAAAGAAAGCTTGAGTTGATTTAATATGATAAATAATAAAAAAGTAACAGCAGTAATCTTAGCAGCAGGAAATAGTACAAGGTATGGTCAAAACAAAAATAAAAATTTTGAAATTATAAATAATAAACCTATTTTGTTATATAGTATAGAAATGTTTGCTAAAAATAAATATATTGATAATATAAATATAGCTGCTAAATCAGATGAATTTAGTATAATAAATAAAATGATAAAAAATATAGATACAAGTAAAAATATAGATTTAGTTATTGGAGGGGATTCAAGAAAAAAATCAGTATATAATTGTATAAAAAATAATAATTCAGATATTATTATTATTCATGATGGAGCTAGACCTGCAATAAAACAAGAATATATTAATAAGTGCATAGAAGAAATGAATATATATAATGGAGCAACTATAGGAGTAAAATCAAAAGATACAATAAAGATAGTAGACGAAAATTTAAATGTTATTAGTACTACTAGAAGAGACAACACATGGATTATTCAAACTCCTCAATGTTTTGATAGAAAAATATTATTAAATATGTATAAAAAGTATTATGACTATAATGTAACAGATGAATGTGAATTATTAGAAAAAGATAATTATAAAATTAAAGTAATAGAAGGAGACTATACTAATTTAAAAATTACAACATATGAAGATTTAGAAATTCTGAAAAAATTTTTATAGGGATTTATAATTGAAAAAATGAAAGAAAGTAATATGTCATATGACTACTAAATTAAATTAAGCACCTAAACATCTTATGACCATATATATTGAAGTAAAAATCCATAACTAATATAATCAAAATATATTGGATATAGGTTTCTTTATTAAATATTTCAATAATTAGTAGAAAAATTTAAGCAAGTATGATATAGTTCATAAAGACATTAGTATAAATAGGAGAAAAATGAATGATAAATTTAATATGACACAAGAGCAAAATATATATTTAGCAAAAAATATAGTAGATTCAATTTAGAAAAGTGTAAACCGTGAAGGAATAGCTATAACATTTCCAGAAACACAGAAAATATATGATGGAGGAAACGTAGAGCGCCTAAGAGTAAATGAAATGATGGAATACAAATAAAAAAATATGAAGAGGAGAGAATGTAATTTTGAGTAGATTATTAGTAATAGATGGTAATAGTATAATGAATAGAGCCTTTTATGGAATAATGGGCTCTAAAATGTTAATGACAGAAAACGGAACATATACAAATGCAGTATATGGCTTTTTAGCAATTTTATTTAAAATAGAAGAAGACCTAAAACCAGACTATATAGCAGTAGCATTTGACCTAAAAGCACCAACAGCAAGGCATAAAATGTATGAAGGCTATAAAGCTAACCGTCATGGAATGCCAAACGAATTAGCACAGCAAATGCCAATAATAAAAGAGATATTAAAAGATATGAATATAACAATAATAGAAAAAGAAGGTTATGAAGCAGATGACATATTAGGAACACTATCAAAAAGAGGAGAAAAAGAAGGTACAGATGTAACTATTTTAACAGGAGATAGGGATGCCTTCCAATTAGCATCAGACCATATAATAATAAGAATACCACGAACAAAAGCAGGAAAAACAGAAGTAGAAGACTTTGGCAGAGAAAAAATATTAGAAGTATATGGAATAGAGCCAGAAAAACTAATAGAAGTAAAAGGACTTCAAGGAGATACCTCAGACAACATTCCAGGAGTACCAGGGGTAGGCGAAAAAACGGCATTAAGCATAGTAAAAGAATATGGAAGCATAGAAAACCTATATAAAGAATTAGAAGAAGAAAGAGCAACAAGTATAAAAGGAAAAACAAGGGAAAAAATAATAGAAAATAAAGAACTAGCGTTTTTATCAAAAGAATTAGGAACAATAAACATTAATGTACCAATAGAAGAAAGTATACAAAGCCTAGAGAAGAAAGAATGGAATAAAGAAGCAGTACTAGAAAAATTTAAAGAGCTAAAATTTAATAGATATATAGAAAGATTTAACTTAAATGATATTCAAAATACAAATAATACGAATAAGCAAATAGAAGAATTATTTGAAATAGTAGAGCCAGATATTAAAAGTGAGCAAATAGAAGAACTAATAAATAATATTAAAGAAAACAAAGAATTAATATATTATTTAGAAAAAGTAAGTACAAGCAATGCACAAAATATTATAAAAAAAGAAATAGCCTCAATAAGCATAATAATAGAAAATAAAGTATACTATATTAATAATATACTACCAATGTTAGAAAAACTAAAAGAGATATTTGAAAGTGCTGAAATAAGAAAGGTAAGCTACAAAATTAAAGAAGACTATGTTATATTAAAAGAGCATGAAATAACGATGAAAAACTTAAATTTTGATGTAGAAATAGCAGCATATTTACTAAATCCAACAGCAAATAAATATGTAATAGAAAATTTAGCAAATGATTATCTAGAATTAGATATAAATGAATATATAGAAAACAAACGGAGTAAGTAAAAAAGAAAATAAACAAATAAACTTATTTGAAGAAAAAAATGAAGAAAAAAATGAAGAAAAAGAAGAAAATAAAAAATATGAAATAGCATTTACAACATATGCAATAAGCAAATTAAAGAAAATACTAACAGAAAAACTAGAAGAACAAAACAGTCTAAAATTATTTAACGAAATAGAAATGCCACTAGCAAAAGTACTTGCAAAAATCCAATATGAAGGAATGTATGTAGACAAAGAAGAGTTAATATCATTTGGAGAAGAATTAAAAAAAGGAATAGAAGAACTAACAAAAGAAATATATAGCTTAGCAGGAGAAGAATTCAATATAAACTCAACTGGGCAACTAGGGAACATACTATTTGAAAAACTAAACCTAACAACATCTAAAAAGACAAAAAAAGGATACTCAACAGATGTAGATGCATTAGAAAAAATAAGAAAAGAGCACCCAATAGTAGAAAAAATACTAGAATATAGAAGCCTAATGAAACTAAACTCAACATATGTAGAAGGAATTTTGCCATATATAAACGAAAAAACCAAAAGGATACATTCATACTTCCACCAAACAGTAACAGCAACAGGAAGAATAAGCTCAACAGAGCCAAATTTGCAAAATATACCAACAAGAATAGAATTAGGAAAACGATTAAGAAAAGTATTCAAACCAAAAGAAGGGTATATATTTATAGATGCAGACTACTCACAAATAGAACTAAGAGTATTAGCACACATATCACAAGATAAGCATATGCTAGAAGCCTTTAAAAATGGAGAAGACATCCATAAACAAGCAGCCTCAAAAGTACTAGGAATACCAATAGAAGAAGTAACCAAAGAACAAAGAAGTAATGCAAAAGCAGTAAATTTTGGAATAGTATATGGAATAAGTGACTTTGGACTCGCAGAGCAACTAGGAATATCAAGAAAAGAAGCAAAAAAATATATAGAGCAATACCTAGAAAAATATAATGGAATAGACAAATTCATGAAAGAAGTAGTAGAAGAAGCAAAAGAAAAAGGCTATGTAGAAACACTATTTAACAGAAGAAGAAATATACCAGAACTAAACTCAAACAATTACATGGTACGTGGGTTTGGAGCAAGAGCTGCAATGAACACCCCGATACAAGGAACAGCAGCAGACATAATGAAACTAGCAATGGTAAACCTAAATAAAGCATTAGAAGAAACAGACCTAGACGCAAAAATAATATTACAAGTACACGACGAACTAATATTAGAAGTAAGTAAAAAAGACAAAGAACAAGCAAAAAAGATGTTGAAAGAATACATGGAAAACGCAGTAAAATTAACAGTACCACTAGAAGTAGAAGTATCAGAAGCAACCAACTGGTACGAATGCAAATAAGCTAGCATTTGGGACTGTCCCTGAACGGGTGCAGAAAAAACAAGAGAGAGTAGCTTTGGGGACGGTTCGTAATCGGAAACAAGATAGAGAATCACTTTAAGTAACAAACAAAAATAATCTGGCTAGATTAGGAACTGTCCTCAATGCGGAAAAAAGCAGAAAACTACAAAATACAACAAAACTACATGAAGAAATTTTATAAGCAACTTGAAAAAAGCCTTAAATTATGCTATTATAAAACTATAAATTTTTGATTCCTGTTCTAATATAATTAGGCAGATTACAATAAATGTAACTTACAAACTATGTATTAGAAGGCTAAATGGCAAAGAGGAAAAATATGGGAAAATTATTACTGATTTTGATAGTAGTATTTTTAATGGTGTATAGTTTAGGATTAGGAAGTTTTTTCAGTGTCAATTTTTTGAACATTGCTTTGATAATAATAGGATTAGTAGGATGTATTATAACTACAATTATATTAGGAAAGCGTTTAGAAAATATAAGAAAAAAGCGGATAGATGATACAGAAAAACAATTAGATGCATTAAAAAAACTTGTGGATAGAAATAAACTAAAAGATAACGGTACTGATATTGATGAATTAGTAAGAATATTAAAAGAAAATGATATTGAACTTAGCGATAATAAGCCATTATAAAAAATAAAGCTATGAGGTTCCAAATTGGAACCTCATTTTTAACATATTTAGTTGAAATTATAATAAAATTATGCTAGTATTATTTCATAATAAAAAAGGAGACCACAAAATTTGAAAAAGAAAACAAAAATCCTAATAATAGTATTATTAATAATATTTATAATACTATCTGGAATACTAAAGATACAAAATTTCATATTAAAAAAGATATATAAAACACAATACTCAGAATATGTGTATAAATATTCTGAAGAAAACGATATAGATCCACTATTAACATTTGCAATAATAAAAGCTGAAAGCAACTTTAAACCAGACATAAAATCCAAAAGTGGAGCAATAGGGCTAATGCAGTTAATGGAAAGCACAGCATTAGAAGAAGCAAAAGAAGTAAACGAAGTAATAACAACAATAGAAACCCTATATGAGCCAGAAATAAATATAAAAATAGGAACAAAATACTATGCAAAGCTATTAAAAAAATACAATAATAATACTGTACTAGCATTAGCCGCTTATAACGCAGGGATAGGGAATGTAGACAGCTGGATAAAACAAGGAAAAATAAAAGAAGATGGTTCAGACATAGAAAAAATACCATTTAAAGAAACAAATAACTATGTAAGAAAAATAATAAGAGACTACAAAATTTACCAAAAACTTATAGACGTAACTAAATAGCAATAATATATTAAAATTAGTACAAAAATAGAGTAAAATTTACCAATATAAAGGTAGGAGTGCTCTATTTTTATATAAAATAAAAAAGATATTCATTAAAAAATAAGGTAGAGAATACTCTATTTCTACATAAAATAAAAAAGCATTCATTAAAAAATAAAGTTACAAAATACTGCTTATAATATAAAACTTAACACAACGGAGTTAAATAATAATATAAAAAACAATTACCATAAAACAAGAACGAAAACACAGAAGGTTTTCATAAAAAACAACACAAAATACACTGTGCACAACTCGAACTCTAAAAGCATTATAAATACATTATCAACAAACTTTTCCACAGTTTCCACAATATATAAAAAACAGGAAAAAGTAAACCAAAACAACAAAAAGGTAAACATAAAGAACAAATAAAATGTAAAAATATGTAACAAAAAGCCCAAAGCCAACATATTTCATAAAAAAATGCTGAAAAAAGTCAACATTGGTTACTATTTATAGCCCCTACAGTAAAAATACAATATCCTAAAACTATAAATTGTAACATAAATATAGCCAAGCCCTTGAAGCTCATGCGATCAAGATCACCTCTACATTAATTCAAAATTATGAATAATAACAGATAATTTAATAAAATACAAAAAAATATTGCAATAAAGTTTATAATATAGTAATATAAAAGAAATAAAATAAAGGGAGGAAAAAGAGAAATGGAAGCAAAAATAGTAGGAGATTCACTACCAGTAGTAACATGTAAACTATCAAAAGGAGAATCAGTAATAACAGAAACTGGTGGAATGAGTTGGATGGATGAAGGAATAAAAATGAACACATCAACAAATGGAGGAATAATGAAAGGACTAGGAAGAGCACTAGCAGGGGAATCATTATTCATGAACACATACACAGCTGAAAGAGACGATGTAGAAATAGCATTTGCATCATCATTTCCAGGAAAAATATTAGAATTTAACTTAAATCAAGGAGAAACAATAATAGCACAGAAAAAAGCATTTTTATGTGCAGAAAGCACAGTAGACATAGCAATGCACTTTAGGAAAAAACTAGGAGCAGGATTCTTTGGAGGAGAAGGATTCATAATGCAAAAAATAACAGGACCAGGAAAAGTATACTTAGAAATAGATGGAGAAGTAGTAAAAAAAGAATTACAAGCAGGAGAAAAGTTAAAAGTAGACAATGGATATGTAGCAGCAATGACATCAGCAGTAAAATTAGACATCACAACAGTACCAGGTCTAAAAAATATAGTATTTGGAGGAGAAGGTCTATTTTTAACAACAGTAGAAGGACCAGGAACAGTATGGCTACAATCAATGCCAATATCAAAACTAGCAGGTTTACTATACGTACCAAGAAGCTAATTCCAATTGGGGACGTTTCCAAATGGCGTATCTGTCACTTTTGGGAATTTTCCTTTAAAAAAGGGATGGAAAGTTTTGGACGCGTCCCAAATCTTTCCATAAACAATTAACACTAACTTTAAGAGCTTTTGCAAAACCAAGAACTTCAAAATCTGAAATAAATTTTTTATTATTTTCAATTTTAGAAATATCAGATCTACTTATTTTATAACCCATAGTTTGCATTCTAGCACATATTTGAATTTTATGGATGTACTAATATACAAATATATGAGATATGGATAGAAAAGTAATGAAATTAGCCAGAAATAAAGTTAACGCCAATTTTTATACCAATAATTTTATAAGAATTACTATTGACTTTATAACAAAAAGAAGATAAAATAATAAAAGTTAAATATAAATGCAATGAAAAAGAAAAAGCAAAACTATTTTATTAAAAAAGAGAGTTGGGAAAGGTGAAAGCCAACAATAAAATATTTGTGGGGAGCTTTGGAGCATATAAAAATAAAAGAGGGTAATTTAGAAAATAATTACCAATTAGGGTGGAACCGCGGAAAAATGAAACTTTCGTCCCTAGCTATAAAAGGCTAGGAATGGAAGTTTTTTTTATATGGAAGTTAGAAGTTAGAAGTTGGAAGTTGGAATGTAGGGTAAATTCTTCGAAGGAATTCCCCAAAAGTTCCAATCTCCAACCTCCAACTTCCAACCTCCAATTATAAAAGGAGGAATTAAAATGTCAGAATTAACAATGGAAAAGTTAGTTGCATTATGCAAAAACAGAGGGTTTGTATATCCAGGGTCAGAAATTTATGGGGGGTTAGCAAATTCTTGGGATTATGGACCATTAGGAGCTGAACTAAAGAAAAATATTAAAGATGCATGGTGGAAAAAATTTATAACAGAAAATAAATACAATGTAGGAATAGATGCTGCAATAATGATGAACCCTCAGGTTTGGGTAACAACAGGTCATGTAGGGGGATTTTCAGACCCATTAATAGACTGTAAAGCATGTAAAACAAGACATAGAGCAGATAAATTAATAGAAGAATGGGGATTTAAACAAGGTAAAGATATTTCAGGTTTAGATGGTTGGACAAATGAACAATTAGTAGAATATATAAATCAAAATAATATTACTTGTCCTAACTGTGGAAAACAAGAATTTACAGAAATAAGAAAATTCAACTTAATGTTCAAAACATTTATGGGAGTAACAGAAGATGCAAAATCAGAAGTATACCTAAGGCCAGAAACAGCACAAGGAATGTTTGTAGACTTTAAAAATGTACTACGTACAACAAGAAGCAAAATGCCAATGGGAATAGGCCAAATGGGTCGTTCTTTTAGAAATGAAATAACACCAGGTAACTTTATATTTAGAACAAGAGAATTTGAACAAATGGAACTAGAATTCTTCTGCAAACCAGGTACAGATTTAGAATGGTATGAATATTGGAAAAAATTCTGTAAAGACTGGTTAATAAACTTAGGGGTAAAAGAAGAAAACTTAAGAATGAGAGAACACTCAAAAGAAGAACTATCATTCTATAGCAAAGGAACAACAGACATAGAGTTCTTATTCCCATTTGGTTGGGGAGAGTTATGGGGAATAGCAGATAGAACAGACTATGACTTATCAAGACATATGGAAGCCTCAAAGCAAGACCTAACATACTTAGACCCAGAAACAAATGAAAGATATATACCATATTGTATAGAACCAGCAGTTGGTGTAGATAGAATCTTCTTAGTGATGTTATGCAATAGCTATGAAGAACAAGAAATAGCAGAGGGAGATACAAGAACAGTATTGCACTTACACCCAGCCTTAGCACCATACAAAGTAGCAGTACTTCCACTATCTAAAAAGTTAAGTGAAAAAGCAGACGAAGTTTATACAAAATTATCAAAGAAATTTATGTGTGACTACGACGAAGCAGGCTCAATAGGAAAACGTTATAGAAGAGAAGACGAAATAGGAACACCATACTGCGTAACAGTAGACTTTGAAACATTAGAAGATGACACAGTAACAATACGTGACAGAGACACAATGGAGCAAATACGTTTAAAAATAGACGAAATACCAGCATGGTTAGAAGAAAAATTAGAATTTTAAATACAACAAAACAACCGAAGAATAAAAATTTTCGGTTGTTTTGTCATATTAATAGAACCTTTGTCGAAGGTATAGAAAAATATAGTAACATAATGTATAATAAACAAACCTTTTGCTAAAGGGTAGAAGGGAGGTTTTCTATATGAAAAGACTACCAAAGATAATAGCCTTAATCTTAGTGTTATACATATTAAAAGAATTCAACGATTAAGGAAAAACCCCGTTGTTACCGCAACGGGGTTTTTTACTTCTATATGAAAAGATTTACTGTATAAATCTTTAAGACTAAATATATAATACTATATTTTCCAATATATGTCAATAGAAAAACAAAAAATAAAAAATTACAAAAAAATCTTTACATTTGCCTATTTTATGGGTATAATAAGTTCGTTCTGGAAAAATATTCTAGGACGAGCTAAAAACGAAAAAGTTTTAACAAAATCATATAGTTAAGACATAAAAAAACAAGGAGGTTTTTATATGAGTCAAAAGTATGTATACCTTTTTAGTGAAGGAAATGCAAACATGCGTGAACTATTAGGAGGAAAAGGAGCTAACTTAGCAGAAATGACTAACTTAGGTTTACCAATTCCACAAGGTTTCACAGTAACAACAGAAGCCTGCACAAGATATTACGAAGATGGTGAAAAAATAGCACCAGAAATAGAAGAAGAAATCTTTGCAAGCTTAGCAAAATTAGAAGAAATTACAGGAAAGAAATTTGGAGATTTAGAAAATCCATTACTAGTATCAGTACGTTCAGGAGCTAGAGCATCAATGCCAGGAATGATGGATACAGTACTAAACCTAGGTTTAAATGAAGATGTAGTTAAATCAATAGCAGCAAAAAATGAAAGATTTGCTTATGATAGCTACAGAAGATTTATTCAAATGTTTAGTGATGTTGTTATGGAAATACCAAAGCCTTTCTTTGAAAAAATAATAGATGAAGTAAAAGAGGCAAAAGGAGTAAAACTAGACACAGAACTTACAGCAGAAGACTTAAAAGAATTAGTAGTAAAATTCAAAGAAGTATATAAAAACGCTAAAGGAGAAGAATTCCCATCAGACCCAAGAACACAATTAATAGAAGGTGTAAAAGCTGTATTCCGTTCATGGAATAATGCAAGAGCTATAACATATAGAAGATTAAACGATATACCAGGAAGCTGGGGAACAGCTGTAAACATTCAAGAAATGGTATTTGGAAATATGGGAGAGGACTGTGGAACAGGTGTTGCATTCACACGTAACCCAGCTACAGGAGAAAACAAAATATTTGGAGAATACTTAATGAATGCACAAGGTGAAGATGTTGTTGCAGGTGTAAGAACTCCACAGCATATTGACCAATTAAAAGAAGTAAATCCAAAAGCATATGAAGACTTTATAATGTATGCAGAAAAACTAGAAAAACATTACAAAGACATGCAAGATATGGAATTCACAATAGAAAGAGGAAAATTATTCTTCCTACAAACAAGAAATGGCAAAAGAACTGCAAATGCTGCACTTCAAATAGCTGTTGACTTAGTAAATGAAGGAATGATAACAGAAAAAGAAGCAGTATTAAGAGTAGAACCAGCTCAATTAGACCAATTACTACATCCAAACTTCGATAGCAATGCATTAAAAGCAGCAAAAGTAGTAGCAAAAGGACTAGCTGCATCACCAGGAGCTGCAACAGGTAAAGTAGTATTCACAGCAGATAGAGCTGTAGAATTACATGAAGCAGGAGAAAAAGACCTAGTATTAGTAAGACTAGAAACATCTCCAGAAGATATAGATGGAATGAATGTATGCCATGGTGTACTTACAGTACGTGGTGGTATGACATCACATGCAGCCGTTGTTGCACGTGGTATGGGAACATGCTGTGTAGCAGGTTGTGGTGAAATAATAGTAAATGAAGAAGAAAAATACTTCACACTTCCAGATGGAAGAAAAGTAACAGAGGGTGAGTGGATTTCACTTGATGGTTCAACAGGAAATGTATATGGAGAAAAAGTTGAAACAGTTGAAGCATCAGTTTCAGGAAACTTCGCTACATTAATGGGATGGGCTGATAGGTATAGAGTATTAAAAGTAAAAACAAACGCAGATACTCCAAAAGATGCACACCAAGCATATGAATTTGGAGCACAAGGTATAGGTCTATGCCGTACAGAGCACATGTTCTTTGCTCCAGATAGAATAGCAGCTATTCGTGAAATGATAGTTTCAAGAACAGCAGAACAACGTGAAAAAGCATTAGCAAAAATACTTCCAATGCAAAGAGGAGACTTCGAAGGACTATACAGAGAAATGAAAGGTTACCCAGTAACAATACGTTTCTTAGACCCACCACTACATGAGTTCGTACCACACGAAGATGAAGCAATTGCAGAATTAGCAAAAGAAATGGGATTATCATTTGAAGAATTAAAAAATATTTGTGAAGGATTAAAAGAATTCAACCCAATGATGGGACACCGTGGATGCCGTTTAGCTGTAACATACCCTGAAATTGCAGCAATGCAAACAAGAGCAGTTATTGAAGCCGCAATAAACGTAAACAAAGAAGGAATGAACGTAGTTCCAGAAATAATGATTCCATTAGTTGGAGAAATAAAAGAATTAAAATACGTTAAAGACGTAGTAGTTAAAACAGCAGATGAAGTTATCGCAAATGCTGGTGTTAACTTAGAATACAAAGTAGGAACAATGATAGAAATACCAAGAGCTGCTCTAACAGCAGACGAAATAGCAAAAGAAGCTGAATTCTTCTCATTTGGTACAAATGACTTAACACAAATGACATTTGGTTTCTCACGTGACGACGCAGCAAAATTCTTAGGAGATTACTACGACAAGAAAATATATGAATCAGACCCATTTGCTAAACTAGACCAAACAGGTGTAGGAAAATTAGTAGAAATGGCAGTAAAACTAGGAAGACAAACAAGACCAGACTTAGACTTAGGAATATGTGGAGAACACGGAGGAAACCCAGCATCAGTAGAATTCTGCCACAAAGTAGGATTAGACTATGTATCATGCTCACCATACAGAGTTCCAATAGCTAGATTAGCCGCTGCACAAGCTGCAATCAAATTTCCTAGATAGGAATTAAATAAAATTTATAAAAGCAGGAGAAATTTTCTCCTGCTTTTACTGTATAGAAAGTTTTAGCTAAAAGGTTGAAAAAACAATAAAATTATGTTAATATAAATGATATGAATTTATAATGTCCTTTTTCACATTAAGATTCAAGCAACTAAAACGAGTAAAATAAATATTTTAAGGAGGAAAAGCATAATGAAAATTGAAAGAAGAATAATGAAAGAACAAAGAGCAACCATAATAGTAAATAATCTTTTAGAAGTATTTAATTACTGTATTTGTAGAGCTGAGATTATTTATACATCATATCCGTGCTACGATGAAAATATTAATAAGGAACAAGAAAAACAAGTTTTTTATAAAACAATTCATATAAGTGATAGAATGCCCAATAAGATAATAATTAAAAAATTTAAAAAGAAAGATAAAGATGACTTATTCCAAAAACATAATACATATTATATCCATTACAAGACACGGGATTATGAAATAAAATTCTATGATGATCCAAAGATGTTTTATGGAGATGCGGCTCAATTTCCGAAGTCATATGATGCAATAGAAGAATATAATAAAGAAAAAAACATGTTTTGTACTATAAGATCATTAAATTCAAAAGGAAAATTAGTAAATGTAATTGAGTTTACTTTTGATATAGAAAGCATGAGATTTTTATACTTGTATGGATTATATTCACAACATTTAAAAGCAGAGGAAAATAAAAAAATATATCCTCAATCTTTATATTATTCTTACAATAGTTTTGTAGATTCTTCTTTATTACCAGTTGTAAAGGATATTCAGAATCTTATAGCAGGAGAAACTTTAATAGTTAAAGAGTATTATTACACTAAAACATTAGTAATTAAACTACACAATAGAGTTCTTGGAGATATTTTTAAATTTGATGATATTTCTAAATAGGTAAAGGAGGCATACTATATGACAGCTGAAAAATGCATAGTGCTTGAAATTGAAGATTTTATTGCTAGTGCATTTTATACTTCCGTTCGAAGAAATGGAAATAGAGTTTTTAAATTTTCTAAAATTGACGAGTATGCTCGTAAAGTAGTAGATAACCTAAACGAAAAAGGAACAAAGGCACGTTTGAACTTATCTATAGAAGCAGACGAAGACTTTTTTTATATTCTTAGGAAAGTCATCCACGTTAGTTAAGTTAGCTGTTCGAACGAAGTGAGTTACAGATAACTTATGCGTAGTGAAACGAAGAAGGTGAGTTTCCTTAGAAGATAATTATGGCGGAATTTAGAATTTGTAGCATTTTTAATGCGTACAAATTCTTATTTCCGGTTTTTTACAGATATTCAGATTGGTTTATAAGAACAAGAATAGATAATGCAATTTATATAGCATTAGATGTAAAAGTAACAAGTATGGATCTGTTTAAAAAATTTTTAACATCTGTAAGTCTTGAAGTATTATCTTCATTAGAAGACAAAGAAAACACTAAAGTTTTATTTGAATAAAATAAAAAAACATATTGATATTTACATAAAGAAGTGTTATAATATATAAAGATTTATAATAAGTCGCAACTAAATTAATTAATTAGAAGAGTTCAAAAGGAGGAAGAACTATGCGGAAACAGAAAGTAAAATGCCCGAACTGCAATGGCACAGGTAAAGTTACCTGTAACAAATGCGCAGGAACGGGATGCAGAATGTACTACAAAAATCCATTGCCTCATGTATTTGCATTTGTAACATACTCGTTTCCAGAAGCAATGGGGTGTTATTCCTGTAATGCGACAGGGAAAATAGTATGTAAAACATGCAAGGGAAGTGGGGAGATAAATAAAAAATAATAAGAAAATATCCCAATTGATTATTTTTCAATTGGGATATTTTCTTATTATTTTTTATTTAGGGCATTAAATTACTATCATTTTGTATCCAAGTGCTTACTTGAACTACCCGATACTTTTCTTTTGTGTCTCTCATAACTACTTTTTGTATGCCAGCCTCAATAATAAGCCTTTTACAAATAAGGCAAGGCTCATTATCATCAACATATTGATCATTCCTAGCATTTACACCCACCAAATAAAGAGTTGCTCCTTTGCAATCTTCTGGGGATGCAAGAAGTAGTGCTCTCCATTCAGCATGTACACTCCTACACTGATCATAGCCAGAACCACTAGGAAGATTAAGCTTCCTCCTGCGACAACAGCCAAGAGAAGAACAATGCTCCCAACCGTTAGGAGCAGCGGTATAACCAGTTGAAATAAGTTTATTACCGTTTACAATAGCTGCTCCATAATTATTTCTCACGCAACTTTTAACTATCACCTTTTCAGCTATATCAAGGTAATAGTTGTCAATAATTTTTGATTTTGACCGAATTTTCATCATAAGGGAATCTCCTTTCTGAAAAAATTAAAATATGATAATTAAAATTATAACACAAAAATAAACAAAATGCAACAAAAGGGATGCACCTTTTCGTGTCATTTGATACCCTAGGGACACAAGTTATCTCTTAAAAGAAGCATTTGGAAAGAGTTGGATGCGTGTTTATTTGCTTTTTTATATTTGGACACTTTTATTGAAAATATGATAAAAATAAAGAAAATATATTAGGTCAAAACAAATGCGACAAAAGAGTTATTAAATATTGACAAAAAAATATGCCAAAAGTATAATAAAAAAGACGACAAAAATATCGTAAAAAAGTGTAAAAAGAGGCAAGAGAGTAAATAATAAAAATATGTGGAGGGATAATGATGAAAGAAAAAATAGAAAAAGCAAAAAACAATAATTTAGAAATAGAGCTAAGTAAAAACTCTGCAAAAGGAATAACACTAATATCGCTAGTAATAACAATAATATTACTAATCCAGTCTCATACCGTGCTGACCGCTTTGCTCCTCATACTGGCACTGGTCATGGATTTCGTCTTGTGCTGTATCTTCAGTGAACAAAAGGGACGCCCTTTTTCGTGGAGTTTTAGCACGTTAGGATACACCTGTTATGTCTTAAATCAAGGATTTGGAAAGATTTGGACGCGTCCCAAATCTTTCCAGTGGATTATGTAAAAGATATACTAAATAAAATTTATGTAGATATTGTAGAAAATAGGTACAAAATGTATAATTATAAAAACAAAAATGCTAAAGGGGTATATTATGAAAAAGAAAATAATGATACTAATAGGAATATTAATAGTTATACTATTAGCAATTATTCTAATACAAGTAAATGTAAAAGTGAAAAAAATTATACAGCCATATAGAGCACAAGAAGAAATACAAATAGAAATTCAAGGAATAATAGAAGAAACAAAACAGCAAATACAAGAAAATGAAAATAGAGAAGCAACACTGCAAGACCTAAAAACAGTAATGCAAAACAAAGGATATGAATTAAATGATGTAGAAGGAAAAGTGGAATACAAAGGTTACTTGGTACAAATAGATGAAAGCTTAAACATACTCCAAATAGAAAAAATAATAAAAATATCATATCAAATAACAGCAAGGAAAGATGTAGAAACATTAGGAATATTTTTAATAGCAGAAGATAAAGAATGTGAAATAAGTAAAATAGAATGTCCAAATGAAAATACAGTATATTTTAAAAACAAAAATAAAATAGCAATAGACTATGATATAAAATTTGGAACAGATTATAAATTTATAGTAACAAATAAAAATGGAGATACAAAAGAACTCATAATAAATGAAGATAAACCAGAAAGACTATATTTATATAAAGCGGGAGACCAATGCACGAGCGTTACAGGAGGCTATAAAGTTAATATATTACAAAATGCAAGTACCACACATGCATTTAATAGTAATAATATATATTTAAAAGCACAAAGTATATATGGAGTAGGTTACGGAGAAATAGAACTATATGCAAACAAAACAGTAGATGTAACCAAATACTTAAATATTTACTTTGATATGGATTACCATGTAGGCTTTGGACAATCAGATTGGAGAACAAAATTATACTATGGATTAAATGGAAAAATGCAAACAGTGAGTGGAACGAATAATTCAAGAGGAAAAACAATACCAATGAATATTGGGTACTTATTAGGCGAGCAACGAGTATACTTTAAATTATATTCAGCCTCAAGTGAATCTTACACAGACTTAAGAATAAGAAATATATATATAGAATAAAATTAACTACAATTATATTTGGCAAAAATAGAATTTTTGTAAAAAACAAGAATAAGATTTTCTAAGCTCATTCTTCGCTAAGAAAATCTAATTCTTCCATAACTATCTTCTTAGGAAACTCACCTTCTTCGTTTCACTACGCATAAGTTATCTGTAACTCACTTCGTTCGAACAGCTAACTTAACTAACGTGGATGACTTTCCTTAGAATATAAAAAAGCTAACAAAAAGCGAAAAAATCGCTTTTGTTAGCTTTTTAATAACTCATAAATAGTCTTAGCATAAATATTAGTAGACAAAAGTAATTTATCAATTTGTACAAATTCATTAGCTTGATGACACATATCTGTATCACCAGGAAAATTCATGCCAAAAGAAATACAATTGTCAAAAGCTCTAGCATAAGTTGCTCCACCAATTGCTATTGGTTCATAATTTGTATTACAAGTTTCATTAAAAATATTGCATAAAGTAGTAACTAATTTATTATTTTTATCTATAAATAAAGGTTCAATTCTATTTAAAACTTCAATATTAAAATTACTAAACTTGTTAGAAAAAACGTCAATAATTGCATCAATAGAAGTCTTTATAGGAATTCTTAAATTAATACCAATATACAATTTATTATTTTTTATGAATAACTGTGAAGTATTTAGTGTCAAGTGCCCAGATTCATCTTTGGCATTAATTTTTAACTGAGTTCCAAGGTAATCATCACCGATATTTGCACAAAATGAAGATAATAAAGGATAACTTATTTTAAACTTATAAAATAAATTGTTCAATACAACAATAAGCTTACTTATAGCATTAACTCCAAGCTCTGGGTGAGCACTGTGACTACTAACACCATAAGAAGTTAATTTAACAGTATAAGTATCAATTTTGTAAATATCAATTTCATAATTAAATTTAGAAATAATCTCTTTCATATAACTAATAAAAAAATCCATTTGCATATTTTTATTTAATTTTAAGGTAATACTACAAAATTTTGGAACAACATTTATAGCATTATTATCACAGTTAATGTCTTCAATTTGAATAGGTAAGTTTTGCATAAGTTTATCACTAAGAAGTAAAGAAAGAACACCTTTTTCAGCATAAATACAAGGAAAATCAGCATCTGGGCTAAAACTGATAGAAGGGAGTTCCTCATGAGTTTTATAATAATTAATGCATTTCCAATCTTTTTCCTCATTAAGTCCAACAATTAATCTAACTCTTTTATTAATTGTTATATTATTTTCATTACAATAATCATAAACAGCTTTCATAGCATATAAAGAAGAGATAACTGGGCCTTTATCATCAATAGCACCTCTACCATAAATAAAGTTATTTTCTATGGTAGGCACAAAAGGAGGGTACTCCCAATCATCTTCATTTGCAGAAACAACATCCAAATGGCCAACAATACCAATTAAATCCTTTCCTTCGCCAAATTCAGCATACCCACAATAACCATCAACATTTTTAGTTCTAAATCCTAAAGAACTAGCTAAATTTAAAAAATAATTTAAAGCATCAGAACAATTCTTTCCAAAAGGAAATTTAGAATTCTTATTTTCTATAGAGACACTAGGGTAAGTAATTAAATCACATATAGAATTTATAATATTTCTTTTATTTAAATTAATATAATCATTAAACATAAAAACCTCCTTAATTTATATATATTAAGCTTGTATATAAGTTATTACAAAATAAAAACAAGAATAAAATTTTCTAAGGAAACTCACCTACTTACGTGGATGACTTTCTTTTGAAAATAAAATATGTTAAATTTTATTTTCACTTTGTGTTGTGTAACTAAAAAGTTTCATATTGTTTCCTAAGAATATAAAAAATGCTGGCACTAAATAAATTAGTGCCAGTGACAACAATCAGATTACAAAATAATATCCAAAACAGAATTCTGCATAACATAAATCATTTAAGAATGTACATAATGGATCTAATGAAGATGTACTTGATTCAAAGCGATATGTTGTGATTTTTTCAGTATATGGCATAACTTTTTGACGCAGTGCATTTTCTAATACAAATTGATTGTTATAACCTTTTGAAACAAGATCACTTAAAAATGATATTGCAACAAAATCATCAAAGCTAAAACTTAAGATTTCCGTTTCACTCATCGAAAGTGGAATAACCTTATGCTTTAAGGCCAATTCTAAAACATCCTGAGTATCCTTCCGATTTCCATCATCTTGTAATCCTTTAAAACTCACTAATAAGTGAGAAGATTGTAACTTGTCACTCATCATAATTGCCCCTCCTTAGATTTTCATTGGCGCTGTTAATACGTGTCTGATACTAATAGTGTAACATAAAATTGAAAAAAATGCAAATTTTCCATAAAAAAATTATAAAAATACTTGTAATTTTTTCCAAAACTGTATATAATAATATAAGATAACAAAATGAAATGAGAAAAGAGCGGAAACCAATTCCGCTCTTTAAGTAGTAAAAGGGGGCTAAAAACTTGGCAAGTATTGAAGAAAGAGTAGAAACACTAATAACACCAAAAGTAGAGAGTTTAGGATATAACATATATGATGTTCAATATGCAAAAGAAGGCAAAGACTATTTTCTAAGAATATTTATAGACAAAAAAGAAGGGATTGACCTAAATGACTGTGAAAAAGTAAGCAATGAAATAAACAGCATATTAGATGAAGCAGACTATATAAAAGAACAATACTTTTTAGAAGTATCATCACCAGGAATAGAAAGAATATTAAGAAAGGAAAAACATTTAAAAGAAGCATTAGGAAAAGAAATAGAAATAAACTTATTTAAGCAAGTAAAAAGTAAAAAACAATTCACAGGAATATTAGAAGAATTTAATGAAGAAGAAATAACACTAACACAAAGTGAACAAAATGAGACGATCCAAATAGATAGAAAAAATATTTCTTTAATGAAATTAAAATATAATTGGTAAAAAAGGAAGGAATGTGATTAAAAAATGAAGAAAAAACAAACAAAAACAAATGGACCAGCAATTGACAGTACAGAACTAATACTAGCAATGGAAGAACTAGAAAAACAAAATGGAATAAAAAAAGAGGAAATGTTAGAAACAATAGAAACAGCACTAGTTACAGCATATAAAAGAAATTACGACTGTGAAGAGGAAAATGTAAAAATAACAATGGACAGTGTAACAGGTGAAATACATGTATACATGCAAAAAGAAGTAGTGCAAGAAGTTGAAAATGACAAAACACAAATATCTATAGAAGAAGCAAAAAAAATAGACAATAAAATACAATTAGGAGATGTATTAGATAATGAGTTAGTACCAAAAAACTTTGGTAGAATTGCAGCAGGAACAGCAAAACAAGTAATTATTCAGAAAATAAGAGAAGCATCAAGAGAATTTTTATATAATGAATTTAACGAAAAAAAAGGTGAAATAGTTTCAGGAATAATACAAAAAGCAGATGGTGGAGTAGTAATAGTAGACTTAGGAAGGCTAGAAGGAGTAATGATAGCCAAAGAGCAAATACCAACTGAAAAGTATCATGTAAATGATAAAATAAGAGCATGTATAGTAGCTGTAGAAAAAGGTCAAAAAGGAAGTACACAAGTAATGATTTCAAGAAGTCATAACGACTTTGTAAGAAAGCTATTTGAACTAGAAATACCAGAAATATATGAAGGACTAATAGAAATAAAAAGTGTATCAAGAGATGCCGGAAATAGATGTAAAGTAGCAGTATATTCACCAAACGAAAATATAGACCCAGTAGGTTCATGTGTAGGGCAAAAGGGTATACGTATACAAAACATAATAAATGAACTAAACGGAGAAAAAATAGATGTAATAGAATGGAACGAAGACCCAAGTATATATATATCATCAGCACTATTACCAGCTAGTGTAATGGCAGTAGATATAAAAGAAGAAGAGCATTTTGCACAAGTAATAGTACCAGACGACCAATTATCTCTAGCAATAGGAAAAGCAGGTCAAAATGCACGTTTAGCAGCAAGACTAACAAACTGGAAAATAGATATAAAAAGTGAAACTCAATTCAGACAAATGCTTGAAAAAATGCAAAATGAGGACAAAGAAGAAAACGCATCAAATGACATAATAGAAGCAGAAAAATTAATAAAAGAAGCAGAAGAAAACTTAACTAGTAATGAAATAGAAGAAAATGAAACACAGCTAGAAAAAGGCACTGACAAATCAGAAGAAATAATAGAGAGTGAAGAAGAAAAACCAAAAAAAAGAGGTAGAAAGAAAAAGGAAGAAACATCAGAAGAATAAAAAAGGACATCAAATAGCTCGAAATGAATACAATAAGTAAGGAGTGAAAAAGATTGAAAAAATTACCTGAAAGAACATGTATAGGCTGTAACGAAGTAAAACTAAAAAAAGAACTAATAAGAATAGTAAAAAATAAGGAAGGACAAATTCTAGTAGATAAAACAGGAAAAGCAAATGGAAGAGGAGCATATATATGTGACAATATAGAATGTTTAGAAAAGGCAATAAAAACAAAAAAATTAGAAAGAAGCTTTGAAACACAAATAGGTGAAGAAATATATGAAGAATTGAGAAAAAGGATACAATAGAAGGTAGAAGTCAGAAGACAGAAATCGGAAGGTAAGAATGTGTAGGGTGGTCGCCGCTTTGTCAAACGACCCTCTCTCCAGAGAAATTACCCTAAAATCCGACCTCCTATTTCTGACATCTGACCTCTAAAAAAGGAGTTAAAATGGAACAAAATAAAGCATTAAGATTAATTGGCTTAGCCACAAGGGCAGGAAAAATAGCATTTGGAACAGTAAGTGTAACAGAAACCATAACTAATAAAAAAGCAAAATTAGTAATAATAGCAAAAGATGCAGCTGAGAGAACACAAAGAAATATAATAAGAATAGCAAATGAAAATAATATTAAAGTTAGGTTATATGAAACAATACAAACATTAAGTAAAAGCATAGGAAAAGAAAACAAAGCCGTTATATCTATTAAAGATGGTAATTTTTCAAACGAGATTTTAAAAATAATTGATGGGGGTGAAGTTATTGGGTAAGATTAAAATATATGAACTAGCAAAAGAATTAAACTTAACCAGTAAAGAAGTTGTAGAAAAGGCCAAGGCACTAGGAATAGAAGCAAAAACACATGCAAGTTCAATAGAGGAAGAAGAAGCAAAAAAAATAAAAGAAGAATATTCAAAAAATGGCAAAAAAGAAGAAAAAAAGCCAAAAAAGGAAGAAAAAAAACAAGATACACCAGTTATAATAAGAAGAGAAATCATAGTAACTGAAGAAGAGAAAAAAGAAAATACAAGTAAGAATCAAGAACCAAAAAATAAGCAAGTAGGTTTTGTAGAAAGAAATAAAAATGCAGATTATAATATTGTATATAGAAATAAACCAACAAAACCAATGACTGTAAGTGAACTATTTGGAATAGGAAAAAAAGAAGAAAAGAAAAAAGAAGTAAAAGAAAAGAAAGAGGAAGTAGTTATAAAAAAGGAAGAGATGAAAGAAGTAGTAAAGGAAACAAAAGTAGAAACAAAAGAAATAAAACAAGAAGAGAAAAGAAATAATATTAAGCCAGAAAGAGAAACTACTGCAAATAAGAGCCATGAATATAAAAATAGCAACAAGGTAAATTACCAAAACAGAAACAATAATCAAGTAGCACAATCAAATAAAAATGAAAGGTCAAATTACCAAAATAAAAATGAAAGAGGTAATTACCAAAACAGAAATGAAAAAGGAAGCTACCAAAACAGAAATGAAAGAGGTAATTATCAAAACAGAAATAATCAAGGTAATTTCCAAGATAGAAACCATGGGAATGGAAACTACAGAAACAATAATAATGGTCAAAAGGGTAATTATGGTAGAGAAAGAAGACCACTAGATGAAAGAGGAATAGACAGAAACATAAAAGATATAATGCAAGCAGATATTGTAGAAAAAGAAAATGTAAGAGACTTCAGCACAAGAGCAATAGACAAAGCAAAAAATGAAAGACAAGAAGAAAGAACAAACAAAAAGCAAAACAAAAATAAAAAAGGTTCAAGGTTTGCAGGAGAAGAATTTGATGGAGGAAAACTAAAAGACTTAAAACAAGTAGATAGCCTATCAAATATGTTCCATGATCAAGATGGAGGAATGTTAGATTATTATGACCTAACAACAGCAAGAGGAAAAAGAAACAAGAAAAAAGCAAACAAAAATGAAGAAGAAAGAAAACAAAAAATCTTCAAACTAACTCAAATAGAGATACCAGAAACAATAACAGTAAAAGATTTAGCGCTAGAGCTTAAGAAAACATCAGCTGAAGTCATAAAAAAATTATTCGGATTTGGAATAATGGCAACAATAAATAATGATGTAGACTTTGACACAGCATTCTTAGTAGCAGAAGAATTTGGAGTAACAGCAATCAAAAAGCAAGAAGTAAAAGAAGAAGACATACTATTTGACGAATCAGAAGACTTAAAAGAAGAATTACAAGAAAGACCACCAGTAGTAGTAGTAATGGGACACGTAGACCATGGAAAAACATCATTACTAGATACAATTAGAGAAACGAATGTAATAGAAGGAGAAGCAGGAGGAATAACACAAGCAATAGGAGCATACCAAGTAACAGTAAATGGTAGAGAAATAACCTTCTTAGACACACCAGGTCATGAAGCATTTACAAGTATGAGGGCAAGAGGAGCACAAATAACAGATATAGCAATACTAGTAGTAGCAGCAAATGATGGTGTAATGCCACAAACAGTAGAAGCGATAAACCATGCAAAAGCAGCAGGAATACCAATAATAGTGGCAGTAAATAAAATAGACTTACCAGAGGCAAATGTAGATAAAGTAAAACAAGAATTAATGAAATATGAACTAGTACCAGAAGAATGGGGAGGAGACACAATATATGTACCAATATCAGCAAAAAAACGTATGAATATAAACGACCTTTTAGATATGGTACTATTACAAGCAGATGTACTAGAGTTAAAAACAAACCCTAAAAAGCAAGCAAAAGGTGTAGTAATAGAAGCAAGACTTGACAAAACAAAAGGACCAATAGCATCAATGTTAGTACAAAGAGGAAGCTTAGATGTTGGAGATACAATAGTAGTAGGCTCAAGCATAGGAAGAATAAGAGCAATGAAGAATGATAAAGGTCAAAAAGTAAAATCAGCAACAGCCTCAACCCCAGTAGAAATAATGGGACTAACAGAAGTACCAGAATCAGGAGACATATTCTATGAAGTAAAAGATGAAAAAATGGCAAAACACCTAATAGAGAGAAGAAAACGTCAAGCAAGAGAAAAATCAATAAATAGCATGCAAAAAGTAACACTAGACAATCTATTTACACAAATGGAACAAGGAAATCTAAAACACTTAAACATAATAGTAAAAGCAGATGTACAAGGTAGTAGCGAAGCTATTCGCCAATCATTAGAAAAACTATCAGACGAAGAAGTAAATGTAAGAGTAATTCATAGTGCAGCAGGAGCAGTAAACGAAAGTGACGTAAACTTAGCAAAAGTAGCAAATGCAATAATAATAGCATTCAACGTACGTCCAGTACCAACAGCAAAAGCACTAGCAGAAAGGGAAGAAATAGAAATAAAACAATACTCAGTAATATACCAAGCAATAGATGACGTAAAAGCTGCTATGAAGGGAATGTTAGACCCAGTATACGAAGAAAAAGTAATAGGAAATGTAGAGGTAAGGCAAACATTCAAAGTATCAAATGTAGGAACAATAGCAGGAGCATATGTACTAGAAGGAAAAATAGAAAGAAACGCAGGAGTAAGAGTACTTCGTGAAAACGTAGTAATACACGAAGGCAAGCTAATATCACTAAAACGTTTCAAAGATGACGTAAAAGAAGTAGCAAAAGGCTACGAATGCGGAATGCAAATAGAAAACTACAACGACCTAAAAGAAGGCGACATCATAGAAGTATATATAATGGAAGAAATAAAAAGATAGAAATCAACATAGGGGACGGTAGCTTTGGGGACGGTTCGTAATTGGAAACAAGATAGAGAAGAATCTCAAGTAACAAACAATAATAATCTGGCTAGATTAGGAACTGTCCCCAAAGCGGAAGCCAAGAACAACAACTAATAACAGTAGAAAAATTAAAGAAACAAAAAACAAAAAGCACCCCCTTGGGTAATCGAAGATGTCCCAAGAGGGACTGTCCCTAATTGGGAAAGAAGGAGAAAAAAATGCAAACAAACGAAAACAGACTAAACAGAATAAACGAAGAGCTAAAAAAAGAAATAAGTAACATTATTTCTTTTGAATTAAAAAATCCAGATGCAACAGGCCTAATAAGTGTAACAAAAGTAAAAATAACACCAGACTTAAAATATGCAAAAGTATATGTAAGTATGTTAAACTCAAAAAACAACGAAAAAACTTTAGAAGCACTAAAAAAATCATCAGGCTATATAAGAAGTAGCATCGCAAAAAAAATAAACTTACGAATAACACCAGAACTAGTATTTGAAGAAGACGATTCATTAGAATACGGAATGAAAATAGACTCAATACTAAAAGATTTAAACAAATAAACAAATAAGAAATCAGAGAATGATGTGATCCAAAAGGAATATTAAATAGAATTCATTTAATTATGTTCAAAAATAAAAAACAATAGTTTTGGGAGTGTCGCTGTATCAATCAACCTGTACTTCGAGGAATTACCCTAAAGTCCGACCTCTGACTTCTGATTTCTACTAGGAGGATAAAAAATGACGCTAGACAACATATTACAAGAAATACAAAAAGCTAAATCAATAGTACTTTTAACCCATGAAAACCCAGATGGAGATGCAGTAGGAAGTAGTTTAGCAATGTATTTAGCACTAAAAGAAATGGGAAAAGAAAATGTGGACATAATAATACCAGAATATCCACATACATATAAATTTTTACCAAATGTGGACAAAGTAAAAAAACAAGGACAAAAAGAGCCATATGATGTGGCAATATCATTAGACTGTGCAACAATAAAAATGCTAAATGGGTGGTCAAACTATTTTGAAGAGGCAAAAACAAAAATAGTAATAGACCACCACAGCACAAACACAATGTATGGAGATTTAAACTACGTGAATCCAGACTCACCAGCCTGTGCGCAGATATTATTAACAATATTAGAATATTTTAATATACAAATAACAAACGAAATAGGAAAATGCATATTAACAGGAATAATAACAGACACAGGAGGATTCCAATATCAAGCAACAAGACCAGAAACATTTGAATTTGCAGCAAGACTTTTAAAATCAGGAATAAATGTTTCAGAAATATACAAAAAAGCAATGAACACAAAAACTAGAGAAAACTTTGAACTAAGAAAAAGAGCAATAGACAGAATGGAGTTTTTAGAAAATGGAAAAATATCATTTACATATATAACCAAGGAAGACATAGAAGAAGTAAAAGCAACTCAAGATGACCTAGAAGGCATAGTAGAAGAAGGAAGAAATATACAAGGAGTAGAGGTATCAATATTCATAAAAGAAAAAGAAAAAGGTTATAAAGCATCGCTAAGATCAAACGAATATGTAAATGTATCAGATGTATGCCTAATATTTGGAGGAGGCGGTCACAAACATGCAGCAGGCTGTACAGTAACAACAATGCAATTAGAACAACTAAAAGAAAAAATAATAAATCAAATAAAAATGCAGTTGAAATAGAAGTTGGAGATTTGATGTCAGAAGTCGGAAGTCGGAATATTAGTAGTTTCTTCGGGAAGTCTACTGAAATTTCTGACCTCCGACCTCTGACATCTGACATCGAATTCTGTCATCTAACTTCTGAAAGGAACTTTCATGAACGGAATAATAATAATAAACAAACCCAAAGGATACACTTCACATGACGTAGTAGCAAAAGTAAAAAAAATACTAAATGTAAAAAAAGTAGGTCATACAGGAACATTAGATCCAAATGCAACAGGAGTATTACCACTGCTTCTAAATGAGGGAACAAAACTTTCAAAATACCTAATAGAGCACGACAAAGAATATGAAGTAACACTAAAACTAGGAATAAAAACAGATACAGCAGACTCAGAAGGAAATATAATAGAAGAAAAAGAAGTAGATAATTTATACAACATAGAAGATATACTAAAAGAATTTATAGGAAACCAAGAACAAACTCCACCAATGTATTCAGCAATAAAAATAAAAGGAAAAAAACTGTATGAATATGCAAGAAGCCGGTCAAACAGTAGAAATACAGCCAAGAAAAATAACAATATATAATATAGAATTAATAAAAATAAATGAACAAGAAAAAGAAATAGAATTCAAAGTAGCATGTTCAAAAGGTACATACATAAGAAGCTTATGTGAAGATATCGCTAAAAAATTAGGAACAGTAGGTTATATGAAAGAATTAAATAGAACAAAAGTAGGTCGATTCAATGTAGAAAATTCAATAACAATAAAACAAATAGAAGAAAATGGAATAGAATTTATAAAAGAGAATATAATAACAATGAAAAAGCTATTTGAAAATAACCCAAAAATAGAATTAAATAACGAAACTAACCAAAAATTTCTAAATGGAGTAAAATTGAATATTAAAAAACAAGATGGAGTATATAATATATACAACAAAGGAAAATATATAGGAATAGGAACCATAAAAGAAAACGTTTTAAAAAGAGATATAATAGAAAATCAAAAATAAAAATTTATAACCTATATAACTTAAAGCTAAAAAATAAATGATTACTAAAAAATAATAAAAAACAAAAAATGTAACAAAAATGTAATATAAAATATATTGAAACATAGAAGTTTATGTGATAATATATAGTTATAGAAGATAAATTAAATATCAAATATCCCTGCTCAGTGCGTGTAGACTGGAATTTTATTACCAACAAATAATAAAAGGGAGCTCGGCTTTGAAAGTGGCGTGTATGCTTACATATGCAAATATAGTAAGAAACCCACAAGCTTTCAACAAGGCACCCACCTGTGCAAACAGGTATTAAAAATCCAATCATCTTGCGGCTCATAGTGGGGAATTTTTTTGTTCTATTGGTCTAAAATTTGTTTTTATAAGATTTTTATACTACAAAGTAATCATTAGGACAAATATATTTTAAATTGAGTAGACATATATGTGGTAACATATATGTCTACTTAGGCTATGGTGATGATATAAAGCAAGAAAAGGAGAAATCAGAATAAGAGAAAAAAGCATCAATTAGGAGAAAAGAAGATGAAAAGAAAAAATCAAATTCAAATTATGAATTAGGTAAAGAAAAATTTGAAACAATAAAAAATGAAATGGAGCAGATTGCAAGAAAAATTGATTATGATGAATATTTCTTTCAAATTGATGAAATAAAGCTAAATGAAAAATTTAAATTTATAAGACATGATATAACATGCTTTGTAAATGGAAGAAAAGTAAGTTTAAATTCATTAAAAAATATATAGAAGAAACAATAGAGGAAACCAGAAATTTAGTAGATGACGAAGATAGACATTTATTTGAAGAAATACTAATTGGTGCAGTTGGAAGAAAAATAAGAGAAAGAATATATGCCGCAAAATCTTGGGTAGAATCTATGAATAAATTGATGAAAAGTCTAAACACATCAAGTGGATTATCATTTAGTTTAAATTGGAAACCAAAGGTAGCAACAGAAGAAAATGAAATGGACGTAAAAGAGATTGTACACATATTAAATTCAGAATCAGGTTTATTAAAACAATCAGACATAAAAAAGGTTGCAACACATTTCAGAACAAAATTTGCAAAAGCAGAAAAAGAGTTCAAAGAAAAAGGTGCAATAATCCCTTTTTACAATATAATAAAAGAAGAACTGGATTATAGAAAATGGTTTGAATTCCAATTTATGCATAAAAAAGCTGATGAACAATCAAAAGAATTAACAAACAATGCGTTTTTTAAGCTAAGTGGTGGAGAAAAGGCAATGGCGATGTATATACCGCTATTTGCATCAGTATGTGCTAGATACCAAAGTGCCAAAAAAGATTGCCTAAGAATTATATCATTAGACGAAGCATTTGCTGGTGTTGATGATAATAATATTAGAGATATGTTTAGAATTTTAACAGAACTAGATTTGGAATATGTAATAAATTCGCAAGTACTTTGGGGAGAATATGATACAGTACCAAGTTTAGCAATTTGTGAGTTAATCAGTAATATAAATCAAAAGGTGGTTTCAGTTATAAAATATCATTGGAATGGAAAAAGGAGAGAATTAATTTAGATCATATTTGAAACAAATAGCAATTATTTTGAGGGGAGATTAATATAAAAAATGAATTTACAATCTAAGCAAATGGCTGAGTATTTTAAAGAAAGACCAGCATATAAAAGATTGCTAAAAGGAATAAGAATTAAGTATATAAATTTAGGAGAAATAAAAGGTAATATTGTTATAAGTAATCCAAGTAAAGAAGAAAAGCAGGTTTTATCTGGTCTCATGAAAAAAGATTATTCGAAAAATAAAAATATAAGTATAAATGTAAAAGTATTAGAAAAAAGAATAAAAGAAAGCAAGTTTTCAGGCGCTAATTTAAAAGAAATAATAGAAGAATATTTTAGTGAAGATATAATAACTAAAAAGGAAAGCAATAATAACTATGAAATAGAACTAGAGGACTTTTTTGAACAAATACTAAACAAAAACATAAATACACAAATGTATCCATATTTAGAAGAAATAATAAAAAATAAAAATGATATATATTACAATTTAAAGAAACACTATAACAAAGATAAAGAAAAATTAAAAACAGCCATATTAAATGCATGCGAAGGAATTAATAATTTGCCAGAAGAAAAAATACGAATTCCAGTATTTGCAAGCAATATAACAGGAGACCCACATGGGTTTGACAAAAACACATTATGCGGAAAAATTTTTTTAATGTTTATATGTTATATAGAAAAAATAAAAATTCCAAAAACGATAGAAGAATTTGCAGAAATTTATTATCAACATAATTTATTAATAGATGATATTTCAAATATGGTTTTATGCAAAAATATTACAGGTTATGCACCAGATAAAGACTTTATACCAAATGAATTTGAATGTGCAAGCTATGTACGACATTTAGGATTAAAAGGATTTGCTAAATATAATAAACCAATTTATTTGAGTTTATATAATTTATCTAATATAAGTTATTTAGACAAATATCATAAATATAAAGAAGTAATTGTTATGGAAAATCCAACGGTTTTTATGGAAGTTTCAGAAAGATCTAATAAAAAAGATTTTCCGATTATTTGCACATATGGACAAGTCAAACTTTCTGGATTAATATTACTTGACATGCTTATAGAACAAAATTATAAAATATATTACTCAGGAGATATAGATCCAGAAGGCATCCAAATAGCAGATAAGTTAAAAGAAAGATATAACAAAAATTTAAAATTTATAGGATTTGATGTAAATACATATAAACGAAATTTATCAAATGTAGAATTATCCGAAAATAGATTAAAAAAATTAGAAAAAATAAAAAGTAAAGAGCTACAAGATATCTGCAATGAAGTGAGTAAAACAAAAAAAGCAAGCTATGAAAAAAAAAACATTGATGAAATAATTAACTTTATTAATAATTTATGATAAATTGATAATATGTTTTCACTTGTGAGCCACGTGGAGTGTTGCTCGGTGCTATATCTAAAGAATTAGATAAAATAGTTGAATTTACTGCTTTTGAGGATTTTATTAGTTTTGAGAGAAAAGGTAAAAATAAGGTTAAAAGAGTTGAAAATAATAAAATTAAGGTAACGATAGAAGTTGATATGGTGTGCGGAGTAGTATAATTTGATTATAGAAAATATGAATGTTTGGAGATAAAACTTAATTGGAAGTGTTTGGAAAAGCACTTTCTTTTTTTGAACTTTTGTGATAATATGATGAAAAGGAGAAAGATATGGAATTAGATCAGCAACATTATATACCTAAAAGTTATATTAAGAGATTTTCTATTAAAAATAAGATAAAAGTATATGATAAAGAATTAAAAAAGTTTTTTATAACTAATCCTAATAATATAGCTAAAGAAAAAGGATATAATTGTGTGAAAGAAAAAAATATAAAGGAAAAATGTGTAGAAGAATATGGAAAAATATATCCAGAATCAATAAAAGAATTTCAAGAGATAGTAGATGATGAATTATTTCTTGAAAAAATGTTATCTAGAATTGAATCAGATGCAAATTCAATATTTAATTTACTGATTGCTAAAAATGATTTAATAAAAGATGAAACCATACAACAGAAATTATTAATATTTTTCCACAGCATGATATATAGAAATCCATCATTTGAAAAGGCAAATAATTATATAAAGAATACAACAAAATCACAATTAGAAAAATTAGGGATAAGGAAAGAAAAAATGCCTAAATATATACTGGAAGATACTAAAGTACAACAACAAAGAGAATTATTAAGTATAGGAAGTCTATTAAGATTTTCAGATCAAATTTATCCTTATTATGATTGGTATATAGGGTTAAATAATACTAAAATTGATTTAATCATAAATGATAATCCATGTAGAAATTTCTTTTTAAATGCAAATGAAATTTGTTTTCCAATAAATACTAGAAATGCAATAATTCTATTAAAGAAAGATGGACTAGCATTTTTTACTAATGATAAACCAATAAATGATAATCAAATCATAATGTCAGATTATGCAATAAAATTTAGCAATGCAATGATGGTTGCAAATTCAAAAAGATATATAATGTTTAATCCAAAAAATGATGATATTGAAAAGTGGATAAGATACTCAGAAGAAAATAATTTACTGATAGAAAACAATATTTAATGAAAATATTATTTAGGAAAATGATACAAATAAAGGAGGATATATTAATGTTTATACCAACAAAAGAACATTTCTATGACATGACACCAGAAGAATTTGAAAAATATTCATTAGAGATTCTTAAAGAACAGACTAAAGGATTAGAAAACTTAGAAATACAGCATAATGTTATAATAAATAAAAATGATGGGAATTATCAAATAGATGGAATGGTACAATTTGAAGTGATGGGTATCAGATATGTTACTTTAGTTGAATGTAAACATTACAAAAATGCAATAACTAGAGAAAAAGTTCAAGTTTTATATGATAAAATTAGAGCAATAGGAGCGAATAAAGGTGTATTGATAGCTACATCAAATTTTCAAGCTGGAGCAATTAAATATGCAAAAGAACACGGAATTGCTTTGATACAAATAGTAGAAGCGGATCTAACATATGAGATTAGAACGAAGCCAAATGTAATAATGATGAATGCATGTAAAAGTTTATATAATAATGGAAAACCATATATAGGAATTATGCAGATTGGAAGAAATTGCGGATTCTATTGTAAATATTTAAGAAATGGTGATAACAATTTAAGAGATTTTTTAATTGAAGAGAAGGAGGAAATTTATGAGTGATAACCAAATAACAATACAACCAGAAGAATCATACAAAATAATTAGAAATAGTGTACTAATAGCACAATCAAAAGTATATACAGTTGTAAACTCTGCAATGGTACAAGCATATTGGGAGATAGGGCAAGAAATTCATAAAGCATGTGGAGAAAATGACAGAGCAGAATATGGTAAAAAACTATTACAATATTTATCAGAACAATTAACTAAAGAATTTGGAAAAGGGTTTACAGTTGCAAATTTGAAAAACATGAGACAATTTTATCGTACTTTTCCAATTCGCCAGACACTGTCTAGCGAATTGAGTTGGTCACATTATAATTTATTAATGCGAATTGAAGATGATAAAGCAAGAGAATTTTATGCTATTGAAAGCTCTAAAGCAAATTGGAGTGTAAGACAATTGAAGAGACAAATAGGAACATTTTATTATGAAAGATTATTAGTAAGTCAAGATAAAGAAAGTGTTGTAAATGAAATAGGATTACCAGAAAAAGTAGAACCTAAAAATATCATAAGAGATCCTTATGTATTAGAATTTTTGGGTTTAGAAGGAAATACAAGTTTTTATGAAAAAGATTTAGAACAAGCAATAATAGACCATTTACAAAAGTTTTTGTTAGAACTAGGAAGAGGATTTTCATTTGTAGCAAGACAGCAAAAAATAACATTTGATGGCAGAAATTTCTTCATAGATTTAGTCTTTTACAACTATATACTAAAATGCTTTGTAATAATTGATTTAAAATTGGGAGATTTAACACATCAAGATTTAGGACAAATGCAAATGTATGTAAATTACTATACAAGAGAGATGATGAACGAAGGAGATAGTCCACCAATAGGAATTGTATTATGTGCAGATAAAAGTGACCAAGTTGTAAAATATACTTTACCAGAAGATAATAATCAAATATTTGCTTCAAAATATAAATTATATTTGCCAACAGAAGAGGAATTTAAGAAAGAACTAAATTTAGAAAACTATGTTAAAAAAGAAGAAGAGGAAATATAAAATGAGAATAGGATTTGGATTTGTTTCAACAAGATACAAAGATATATTTGATTTTTATTATCTAATAAATAAAGAAGATTTAAACAAAGATAAGTTACTCAAATGTTTTGAGACCTTTATATTTAGCGATGAAACAATGAAAGAGAATACTTTAGAAGAGGTATTTAATCGATTAAAAAGAATATTAAATAATAAAAATTATTTAAGAAATTTAAACACTGCTAAAAATAATTGGTTAGAGTTACCAATAAAAGATGTAACAAAAAGTGTACTAAATTATTTTGAAGCATTGCAAGTTATAGAAGTATAGGAGGAAACATGAATAAAAAGAATCTAAAAACAATTTTAGAAGTACTGTTAATTATATTAATGTTAATATTTTTAGTATTTATGGAAATAAATTCTAATGAAAAATACGAAAATATAGGAATAGAGAATTCAGAGTTAAACATATTGTTTTTTAATGTAGGACAAGCAGAAAGTATATTAATGACTAATAATAATACAAATATGTTGATAGATTGTGGAAATAGTTCAGATGGAAAGTATATTGCAAGATTTTTAAAAAGTCAAGGCATAGATGAATTAGATTATTTAATAGGAACACATATAGATGAAGATCATATTGGTGGAATGCAAGAAGTTTTAACAAATATAAGGGTGAAAACATTATATATGCCATATAGTACATATGAAGAGCAATTCTATACGCAATTAGAAGAATATATAAGAGAAAATGATATTAATCAACAACAAATAGAAAAGTCAAAAGATAAACAGTATAGCTTAGGAAATGCAAAATGGAAATGTTTAAATGTTGACAATTCTAATCCAAGTAACAAAAATAAATTTAATGATACATCAATAGTTATTCAACTTGAGTATGGAACTACAAAATATTTGTTTACAGGAGATTTAACAGACAATTTGGATAGTAAAATAGAAGGTTTAGAAAAAGTAGATGTATTAAAAGTTGCACATCATGGAGCAAAAGAATCGACTTCAAGTGAATTTTTAAGTTTAGTAAAGCCAACTTACGCAATTATATCTGCAGGAAATAATGAAAATTATAATCATCCAGATTCAAGTGTTATAGAAAGATTAAAAGATGCGAAAGTAGAAGCTGAGAATATATTTATAACAAAAAATCATGGAACAATTTGGCTTAAAAGTAATGGAAATAGTATAGTTATTGAGAAGTTAAAAGAATTAAATTTAGATGGAGCAAATAAGGTAAGTTATAGGAGCATATTTCAAATATGTTCTTATTTTTTATTAGAATTAGTTAGAATTTTTTTGATAGGGATTAGAAACAGCAATATATTTGCTACCATCAAATTGAATATAATCAGCGTTTAGTGCAGATTGATCAAGTAGTTCTGAAGGAATATGATATTTTTCTGAATGTTTTTGAGAAGTATCTAAACAAGAAGCAAATCCATCTTCAATGTAATCAACTTCAAAAATAGTATCTTTGGGAAGTTTAGTATAATCATAGTTCATATGTTGCCTTAATATACTTCGTTGTAAGTCGTGAAGAAATTCATCTATAAAAGAATTTTTTAAATTTGTTTTGTGGATTGCATTATCAAGATTATTAAGAATAGGTTCAAATAAATTCAAGTAAAAACCTCCTTTCTTAGATTTTATATGTTTTAATGGGAAAATAAAAGAAGAAATACAACTATTATATATCACAGGAAATAAAAAAGTTCAATAAAACTTACATAATTTGAAAAGGAAATTTATAAAAATATAATTCTATATATTAAATTAAATAAAAAATTAAACTTTTTTCAAAAAAATGCAACATTTATTAAAAAAAATGTGTTTATAGTAGTAGAGAAAAAATTGTGGAATAAAAAATATAGAAATTTTGAAAAAATTCCCCATTACAAAAAATTTTCGTGTTCTTAATAAGTATAAAAACGAAAATAAAACTATTATAAAGGAGTTTAATAAAACATGAGCAGTAAAATAATTATTAACAAATTCAAAAAAGGAAAAATAAACAACAAGCAAATGGAGGGAAGTTTGGAGTTACTTGCATTAAACCAAATACATGAAAAAGGATTAATTACAGACAGTACATACCAAAGTATAAAAGAAAGAATAATAAGAGAATATAAAATTATATGAAATGACTTGTTAATATTAGAGAACAGAGTTAGAATACACAACCGTAAGGTTGATTGTCGGATTGGAGGAAATATGCAAGTCACTGGTGTTAGAATAGATATATGGACACATTTTATGAGAGAGTGTATAATAAATTAT
>CANPTO010000020.1 GCA_947577025.1 uncultured Clostridiaceae bacterium
CGTTCGAACAGCTAACTTAACTAACGTGGATGACTTTCCTAAGAATATAAAAAAATAGAAGCTATAATTTAAAATTATAAGCCCCTATTTAATTACTGATTTTTATGTTGTCCGCCAACGGTAAGCACATTCGTCTTACAAGTGTTTCGGTTTTTTATGTTGCCCGCCAACGGTAAGCACATTCGTCTTACAAGTGTTTCGGATTGTTTTTAAGATGTCAGTACACCTTAGATAGTAAAATTACTATCTCTTTTCAGTATATTCATTATATAGCTTTTTATTTGTATGGTCAATAGTATTTTTAATTTTTACGTAAACT
Organism: uncultured Clostridiaceae bacterium; assembly: GCA_947577025.1. GTDB lineage: Bacteria > Bacillota > Clostridia > TANB77 > CAG-508 > UMGS1663. The sequence goes on from CANPTO010000020.1 coordinate 320, forward strand.
TTTTTTTTTGGAATTTGTTTATTTTTAATCATTCTTATTTTTATACATTCTAAACATATCTTTTAAATTTATTTTACTTCCATAATTTAATATTGCTGAAGAGTATATTTTTATAGATATTTTGGCTACTACTAGTATTGTTATTAGTAGTATTGCTAAAGATATTAGTATTTCTCTTGTTGTTGCTAACCCCATCATTACTCTAAATGGCATGCAAAATGGTGATGATATTGGCACTAAGGCTGCTATTTTGTTTAGGCTACTTGCTGGGTTCATCATTGTGAAATATGATAGGTAAAAGCCTATTACTGCAAGTATTGCTACTGGACCATTTGCTGATTGTACATCTTCTGGTTTTGCTACTGTTGAACCTGTTAGTGCATATAATAATGCAAATAGTGAGTATCCTAATATATAGTAAATTATTGTTACAACAGCTACTGTCCCTGTTAAATTAATAGAACTTAATACTATGTCTATTATTTCACTATCTAAAAATAGTTTTGCACTAATTAGGGCAACTACAACTGTTACTATTGTTTGAAGCACTCCTGCTAAACCTATACCTATTGTTTTTCCTATTACTATTGTTTTTGGTGATGTTGATGTTACTAGTGTTTCTATTATTTTTGATGTTTTTTCTGTTGTTATTGAGCTTGATACTTGATATGCAAAGAAGTATATTGCATAGAATAGTACTATTGAAAGTAGCATCATTGGAAAAATGCTATTTCCTGTTTTGCTATCTCCTACTTGTACTAGTTCACTATTAAATGGCATATTTATCATTGCTAGTTGTTCATTTGTTACTCCTAATTTTGATATTTGTAAGTTTTGATATGTAGATTGTAATATCATAATTAGTTCTTGTGGTACATAAGTTCCTAATGATTCTGATTCTATTACATATTGAATATTTATTATTCCTTCTTTAGTTTCAATATATAATGCTTCTTCTAAAATTCCATTTTTTATTTTTTCTTTTAATTCTTCTAAACTTATTTGTTCTTTTGAAACCTCTATTTGATAGCCTAAGTCCCCACTTGTTAAAGCATCTAAACTTCCTTCATATATGTTTTCATTATCTACTATAGTAATTTTATCTTTTCCAAAGTTTTCGTCACCATTTGATATGTTTTTTATAATTCTTGGTACATTAAAACCTAATACTATAATAAGTAAAATTATTATATTTGATATTATAAATGATTTTCGTTTTACTAAATCTTTAAATGTAAAACTTGCTACTAAAAATAAATCTTTCATTCTACTCACCTACCTTTTCTATGAATATGTCGTGCAAACTTGGCTTTTTAATTTCGAATTTTTCTACTTTTATATTATTTTTAGCAAGTTCATTAAATAGTTTATAGCCTTGCTCTTCTTCTTTTATATCTATTTCATATTCATTGTCTTTTTCTAAATATATGTTTAAATTTTGTTCTTCTACATATTGTTTTATATCTTGTTTAGTAGATATATATAATTTGTTTGCTTTGTAGCTATCTTTTATTTGTTTTAGGTTTCCTTGAAGTACTGTTTTTCCTTTATTTAGTATTAGTATATCTGTGCAAAATTCTTCTACTACACTCATTTGGTGTGCTGACATTATTATGTATTTTCCTTTTTTTATTAGTTCTAATATTACATTTCTAACTATTTCTGTATTTACTGGGTCTAGACCTGAAAATGGCTCATCTAATACTATAAGTTCTGGGTCGTGTACTACTGCTGTTATAAATTGTATTTTTTGTTGGTTTCCTTTTGATAACTTTTCTGCTGTCATATTCATGTATTCTTCTACTTCTAGCTTTTTCATCCAGTATTTTATTGCTTCATCTGCTTTTTCTTCTTTCATTCCTTTTAATTTTGCAAAATACATAAGTTGTGTATATACATTTACTTTTGGATATACACCCCTTTCTTCTGGTAAATACCCAAAGTTTACATGTTTTCTTTTTACTTCTTTACCATTCCAATTAATTTCACCTGAATCTTTTTTTAATATTCCTAAAAGCATACGAATTGTAGTAGTTTTACCTGCACCATTTGTTCCTAGTAAGCCATATACACCTGGTTTGTTAATTTCTAGGCTTATGTTATCAACTACTTTTTTGTCGCCATAGCTTTTATTTACATTTTTTATTGTTAATCCCATTTTAATTTCTTCCTTCCTTTTTAATTTATTTTATTATATCAGTGTGAAATGTATTTATCAATATTTTTATGCCTTTTATGTTTATTTTTTATACTATAATTACAATCATTTTTATTGTATTCTGTACATATTTTCTCTAATAGATTATAGTCACAGCACCTTTCTTTTATTGGCATATTATATTTTACAACTTGTTTATATAATACATTTGCATTTTTTATAACTTTTTTAAATTTTGGTATGCACAAATTATATTCATTTCTTAATAATTGCTTATAATTTATATCTTTTTCTTTTTCGATTTCTACTCGTTTTATATTTTTTTCATTTACTGGAAACATATTATTTAAATTAGTTACTGACATATCTCCTATCTTTATAAAGTCTATTCTTTCTTTCATTTTCTTATGTTTCTCTTTATAACTCGATAATGGCGCTATATATAAGACCTTATTTATTTCAAATAATATTCCTATATATTTTCTTTTGAATTTTCTTTCTCTAATTTTTGCATTCATAATTTTTCATCATGAAGAGATAAATATTCTATATATTCATCATTTACTTCATAAAAGTTTAATTTTTGTTTTTTCATCTTTCCTCCTCGTATAAAAAATTTAGACAAAATAAGAGCCAACATTTTTTGTTAGCCCCTATTTTGTCTTTTAAAACTCTGCACTTTTGGTAGCAGTACACCTCTTTTAATAACTCTTTTTGTTATCTTTATTATATTATACATATTCCAAAAAATTATGTCAATATTTTTCGAAACTTTTTCTGGAAATTTCTGTATACTATTTTAACACTTGTTTCATACAACCAAATACTAAACCAACCCATGTACTTGAGTTTGGACAGAAACGTTTTTGTACTGCTGATAGTGTTTTACCAGAGTAACAAGAACCTCCTTTAGTTAAGTATCTGCTGTGTAATAATTTTGCTGCTGCTTCTAAACCTTCTGCTTCTGATGAATATTTTATTAATTTTCCTTTTGACATCATACTTATATAATTGTTTGCTTTTCTATGGCTTGATGCTATGTTCCATCCTGATTCTGCTGCTATTAAACCACAGAAAAATATTTCGTTTATTTCATATTTTTCGCATAGTTCATATATTGTATTACTATTTCTTTTGAAAAAACCTGATGTGTCTACTCTTAAGTTTGACATTAATTTGTTAAAGTCTTCTTTTGATATTCCACATCTTATGCTTAAGTCCATATTTGTTGATATTTTAATTTCTTCTATTTTTTTGTATTTTCTTACTGCTTGTGGTATTTTGTTTTCTTTTTCTACTTCGTTAATTTGTGAACTTGATGGTATTTGTTGTGTTCCATTTTGTTCTGAATTTTGTACTATTTCTTCACTTTTATTTTCTTCTATATTTGATGTTACTTTTGCTGTTCTATCCACATCTGACCTTGTTGTTACTTTTACTTCTCTTTCATAGCTTTGGGCTACTTCTATTTTTTCTTTTGTTTCTTCTTGTATATTAGTTTTAGCAATTTGTATTCCTGCTTCTTTCATATTAAATAATTGTATATTTGTGCCTAAAATTACTAGTATTGTTAACACCGCTATTACCTGATTAATTTTCAGGGCACTATTACTATTATTTTCCATTTTTTCAACATCCTTCCTGACGCTTCTTTTTTGCGCGCCATAAACTTATTATATCATATTATACCAAATAAGTCAAATTTTGGTGATTTCAATTTTTTGTAATTCACACCTTAAGAAATTTACTTTTTTATAATATTTTTTTGCATTCGACATATTTCGATTGCATTTTTCATTTATTTTTATTTATAGTATTGTTAATATATTTTATATAGAGGAGGTATTTTTTTAATGAGCAAATTATATACAGAATATTTGAAGTTAAAAAATAAGGATGTTGAAAAAATTTACCTTTTTAAGAGTGGCATTTTTTATATTGCTTTAGATAAGGATGCTGAAAAACTTTCTGAAGCTTTAGGGTTCAAATTGACTAATTTGAATAATTCAATTGTTAAATGTGGTTTTCCTCAAAATAGAATTGAATTTTATACAGAAAAACTTAATTTATTGAACATTACTTTTGAAATTGTTGATTCTAATTATTCAAAAATAGATAGTTATTCTAGCTACATTAATAATGAAAAACTTAAAAATATTGTTACTTCTATTATTAATTTAGATATGAATGATATTAGTTTTAAAGATTCTTTTGAATTTTTGGGTAAAATTAATTTAGAGCTTAAGGAAATTTATAAAGTTTAAATAGTAGTTAGTATGTAGGACTTTTTTGGGTTCCTACATACTTATTTTTATATACTATATAACTTTTGTTATAATATAGCAAATTTTTTATATTTCTATCCTATTACTGAATTTGTTTTCTACTAATTTTTTTAGCTTACTATTTTTTTCTAGTTCTAGTTTCGGATCTTCTTCTTCTATTTTTATTGCTAAATTTTGTACCATTTTTAACACTTTCATATCCTCAAATAGGTTTGCTATTTTAAATTCTGGTATTCCATGTTGCTTGGTTCCAAAAAATTCTCCGCTTCCTCTTAATTCTAAGTCTTTTTCTGCTATTACAAAACCATCATTTGTATCTACCATTGTTTTCATTCTTTTTCTTATTACTTCTGATGAGCCTTGATATTTTAGTATACAATAAGATTTATATTCTCCACGTCCTACTCTTCCTCTTAATTGGTGGAGCTGAGCTAAGCCAAATCTTTCGGCATTTTCTATTACCATTATACTAGCATTTGGAACATTTACACCTACTTCTATTACTGTTGTTGATATTAGTATATCTATTTTTCCTTCTTTGAAGTTTTGCATTATTTCATCTTTTTCTGTTGGTCTCATTTTTCCATGTAAGTATTCTACTTTATATTCTGGGAAAATTTGAGTTTTATATTTTTCGGCAAGTTCTAATACTGATTTTGCATTTATTTCTTCATTTTCTTCGACTAGTGGACATACTATATAGGCTTGCCTTCCTTCTTCTATTTGTTTTTTTATGAAGTTATTTACTCTTTGCTCCATTGTTTTTGTTACTGCAAATGTATCTATTTTTTTTCTGTTTGGTGGAAGTTCATCTATTATAGATATGTCTAAGTCTCCATATAATATTAGTGCTAAGGTTCTTGGTATTGGCGTTGCTGTCATTACTAGTACATCTGCATTTTCTCCTTTTGAGGCTATGGTGCTCCTTTGCCTTACCCCAAACCTGTGTTGCTCATCTGTTACTACTAGACCTAATTTTTTGAAAACTACATTTTCTTCTAATAATGCATGTGTTCCTATTAAGATATCTATTTCTCCATTTTCTAGCCTTTTTAATATTTCTTCTTTTTTCTTTTTTGTAATGCTTCCTATTAATAGTTCACTTTTTATTCCGTATTTTGAAAGTATTTGATTAAAGCTTTCTAAGTGTTGACTTGCAAGTATTGCGGTTGGTGCCATTATTGCTACTTGAAAACCACATTTTACTGCTTTATATGCTGATATCATTGATACTACTGTTTTTCCGTGAGCCCACGTCTCCTTGTAAGAGTCTATTCATTGGCTTCCCACTTTCCATATCACTATCTATTTCTTCTAATACATTAAGTTGCGCTTTGGTTAGTTTAAATGGTAAATCATTTATTATGTCAGACATTTTTATTTCTTTACTATATGCAATTCCTTTTTCTTCTTTTGTATACCTATTTTTTAAGCTCATTAATGCCATTTGCATAGATAGTAGCTCTTCAAATACTAACCTATTTCTTGCTTTTTCAAATTCTTCAAAGTTTTGTGGGAAATGTATTTTGTTTGTAGCTGTGTTAATATCATACAATTTGTATTCTTCTATTAAATATTGAGGCAGAGTTTCTTCTAAACCACCTTCATTTTTTATAGCATTTAAACCATTTTCTATTACTGACCTTATTGTATTTTGTGAAAGTTTATATGTTAATGGGTAAATTGGTATTATTTTTCCTGTGTTTTTATTTGTTTCTTCTTCATCAAAAACAGGTGAATTCATTTCTATTTTTCCAAATTTATTTGATACTTTTCCATAAAATTTGTATTTTTTTCCTAATGTAAATTTGTTTTTTAAGTAAGATTGATTAAACCATGTAATTAAGCATGCTGCTGTATCATCTCTTACAATTAGCTTATATATTGTCATATTTTTTCTTATTTTTTGTTCACTCATTCTTGATACAACAAGTCCCTCTATCAAACATTCTTCTCCATTATATACTTCTGCAATCTTTTTTGGCTTTCCTCTGTCTTCATAGTCTCTTGGATAATATGTAATTAGGTCTTCTAGGGTATGTATTCCTAATTTGTTTAAAAGTTCTGCTCTATTAGGTCCCACTCCTTTTATATATTGAACTTCTTTTTGTAAATTTTGCATATCTTCTCCTTAATTTTACTATGATTGCATTTTAACATATATATATTTTTTTTTCAATACCGCATGCACGCAACACAAACCAGTGATATTATCACTGGTTTGTGCTTAATCTAATTGATATTTTCAATAATAAATCTTTGGATGCGCTGTGTTCCAGAAATTTCTTGAATGTAGAGCCAATATACTCCATTTTCACTTACTTCAAAAGAATTGCCAAAAATGTCTATTCCATTTACAATGATGGTATCTCTTATTGTATTTTCATCTGCCAAGTCTAATTCATTGCTTATCTCTGGCTTGTAAATCTTCTTTATTGCAATACCTTCTTTACTGTTAAACTCGATATTGACAAAGTATGACTCTTCAGTTTGCTCGGTTATTTCTGGAATAAGTTTTATTCCAATTTCTTCTGTAGTAGTTTGTTTATTACCCGCTATAACTTCACTACTTTGTTTTTCTTCGGCTTTTTGCTTTTTATCTTTTGGAGATACATTGTATTCTTCAAATGATAAAATGTTTTCATACAAACTCCAGAATTCACTTCGATAACCATTTACATGAAATTTGTATGTTTTGTTTTCTTTTATTTGCTGTTGCATATTTGAAGAATCAAATTTTCCTCTTACCATAGTATCATCATTTTTTAATACTACTGTATTTCCATTTAAGTCTTCGCAGAATATTAAGTAGTAGCCTGATTCATGCCGCTCCTTATCAGTAACAGTAGCTACAATTTCATGGTCTTCTGCTATGTTGTACTTAATAGGTATAACTATGATGCGGTAAAAAGTTAACAAAAATACAATTCCCACAAATCCAATTACTAATTTGTCCCATGCACTCATACAACCTCCTAAAATTATTTATAGAGATTTCTATAAATTGATACACTTCTTTATTTCGCTGTATCTACGAATAATAATTGTATTATATATCATTTTACATAATTTTTCAAGTAGTTTTTTGTAATTATTTTCTAAAATTTCTGTTTTCATGTAGTGACTATTTTTTAGAAACTTTTTCATTAATTTGGTTTCGTTTTTATATTTTTTTGCATATACTTATTTATATTATATATAAATGTGAGGTGTTTTTATGAAACAGTATAAATTGGCTGTTGTTGGTGCTACTGGTGTTGTTGGTAGAAGTGTTTTAAAGGTTTTAGAGGAAAAAAATTTGCCTATTTCTGAATATGTTCTTTTTTCTTCTAGTAAGTCTGCTGGTAGTGTTTTAAATTTTTTCGGAAAGGATTTCGTTGTAAAAGAACTTAAAGAGGATTCTTTTGATGAGGGGTTTGATTTTGCTATTTTTTCTGCTGGTAGTGATACTTCTAAAAAATTCGCTCCTATTGCTGCTTCTAAGGGTTGTATTGTTGTTGATAATAGTAGCGCTTTTCGTATGGAACCTGATATTCCTTTAGTTGTTCCTGAAGTAAATTCTGATGAAATAAAACATAATAATGGCATCATTGCTAACCCTAATTGTTCCACTATTCAAGCTGTTGTTGCTTTAAAGCCTTTAGATGTTAAGTATGGGATTAAAAGAATTGTTTATTCAACTTACCAAGCTGTTTCTGGCGCTGGTATTAAAGGTATTTCGGATTTGGAAAATGGTATTAATAATTACATAAGTAAAAATGATTCTGAGTACTTACAAAAATTTCCATATCCTATATTTAATAATTGCATTCCACATATTGATGTATTTTTGGATAGTGGCTATACTAAAGAAGAAAAAAAGATGATTGATGAAACTAGAAAGATTTTAGGAAGGCCTTATTTAAATGTTACTGCAACTACTGTTAGAGTTCCTGTTTTTAATTCTCACAGTGAAAGTATAAATGTAGAATTTGAAAATGATTTTGAATTAAATGATTTAGTAAATACATTAAAAAATAGCCCTCGGTGTTGTTGTTATGGATGATACTCAAAATTTAATTTATCCTTTAGCTATTCAAGCTACTGGCAGTGATAGTGTGTTTGTTCGGAAGAATTAGAAGAGATTATAGTGTACCTTATGGTATTAATATATGGGTAGTTGCCGATAATATTAGAAAAGGCGCTGCTTCTAATGCTGTTCAAATTGTTGAATTTTTGTTAAAATAATATATTTTTAATTATATTTATATAAATTTTGATTTATCAATTTTAAATATGTAATTATAGGAGTGTCCCCTGCGTTCCGATTTCGGAACGCTAAGGACCGTCCCTAACGTTCGGTTTCTTCTTCGTATTCAAATTCGTATTTTTGCATTTTTGCTTTTCTTGGTTGTACTTTTGTAGTGTTTGGGATTATTATTGTGTTTTGTTCTGGCTCGGTGTATATTTTGCCTATTTCTACATTTTCTTTTAAATTCATTTTCTCTATTTCTTCTTTTTCTTCTCTTCTTTCTCTTTCTTTTCTTTTTTCTTCATTTTGCTTTTCTTCTTTTTTGTTGTTCATTTGCTTATTTAGTATGTTGTTTGTTTTTTCTATTAGGTCTGGTACATAGTCTAGTAGTCTATCTATTGCACTACTATGGTTTATTGGTAATAGCTTTACATTGTTTCCTTGTATTACTAAAAATGCTACTGGGGCTATATTTACTCCTGCTCCACTTCCGCCTCCAAATGGTAATTTGTAGCTGATTTGCTCATCTTTTTCTTTTTTATTATATTCATTTATTGTTTCTGTACTAAATTCACTTCCTCCTGATGCAAAACCGAATCCTACTTTTGATATTGGTATTATTATTATATTATTTGAGGTTTCTATTGGCTCTCCTATTATTGTGTTTACATCTACCATATCTCTTATTGAATTCATGGCGGTTAACATTAGTCCTTCTATTGGATGTTCATTCATGTTTTTTCACTGCTCCTTTCGATATATTATTTTTATTATGTATCAGTTTTTGGCTATATATACATTTTTTAGGGTAAAATAGTTTGTGTATAATACCTAAAAAATTTTGTATAAGCTTTCTTTCATAAATATATTTTAAACTTTTTTGCTACTTTTTTGCTACTTTTTTATATTATTGTAATTTTATGTTAGTGTAAATTGTATATTTGTTTAAATAAAAGTTTTAAGTATATCTAGTTTGTAGATAAGGTGTATAATTTTGTAAGTTTTATTGGCGCTTGCTTTTTGTTTTTTAATAGGTTATAGGCTAATATTATAATGTTTACTATTTTTATGTTTATTGTGCTATTTAAGTATAGATTAATTGTATCTGTATTGTTGTATACTGGTGATATTTGGTATTTGCATTGTTTTAAGTCTTGGGGCTTTACTATATGTGGTAGTATTATTCCAATGGCACTACTAATTATTGCTACTATATATGATGTAAGCAGTGCGTTTTGTAGCCCTAGTTCTAAGTTTAGATTTAGAGTTTCTATATTTATTTTTAGCTTTAATATGCTTTTTAGTGAAGATTTATTTATTGGTATTTTTCTTGTTATTTTACCTAAATCTATTTTTTCTAATTGTTTGCTTGAATATATTTCTTTCATTTTTTTGTTGTTTAGTTTTATTGTGAATATTTTTATTTTGTTTAAAAAGTATATTTGTATTAATATTTTATATTTTCCGCTTTTCTTTTATTGTATTTCCTAGTTTTAAATTTTCTATTTTTATTTTTATGGTTGATGTTATTAGTATTAGGAATAGTATTGAGGTTGTTATTAGTAGAATTAAAAAAATAAAAACTAATATCATAATAGCCTCCTTTTTGGGGTATTTTTTATTAGTTTTTCCAGTTTTTTCTTTTTTATACGGTTACAGGCAAGAGATATATTCTCTTGCCTGTAAAATTTTTGGCTATCAATAATCATTTCCATACAAACGTCTCAGCCGCTCTTCTTCCTCTACTATTGCTACGCCTCTTTCATACTCATAGCATATTCTTTCGTCCTCCTCATCCTGCTTACGCTTTAATTCTATTCTCCTATTTTCTTCTGCCTCCTGCTCTTCTTTATATAGTTGGTACTGGTAGTAGGCTTCTTCCGCTTCTTCTTCTCGGCGACGCTCGAGTTCTTCTTGTATTGCCTTTTCCTTTTGCTCTGCTTCATATGCTCTTAACATGTTCTGTTTTTCTGTTCTTCTTGATGCCATTTTACTTTTTCCTCCTTGATATTATCTTGGAGGTTAATCCTCCAAGATTTTAAATGAATCTCTTTGGATTTCCAAATTGTTACTAGATTTATTTTAACATATTTTACATAATGTCGCAATAGTTTTTTTGTTTTTTCTTTTTGGCTTCCGCGTTGGGGACAGTTCCTAATCTAGCCAGATTATTTTTGTATTTCCTCTTGAGGTTCTTCTCTATCTTGTTTCCGATTACGAACCGTCCCCAATGCTACCGTCCCCCCAATGCTACTGTCCCCCCAATGCTACTATCCTACTCTTTTTGCTTTTTCTACGATGATGTCGCCAAATAGTTCTTCTTGGGTGGTTGTTACTTTGCTTCTTCTTGATAGTTCTAGTAATCCTGTGAAGGCTGTTACTACTTCTTGTTTGTTGGTTTCTGATACTTTGTATAGTTTGTTGAATATGAATTTTGGCTTTCTTAGTAGTTCTCTGAACATTTCTTTTACTTTGCTTCCTACTGTGTATGTGTCAGTTATTGCTATTTTTTCTATGTTTTTGGCATTTTTGTTTAGTCTGCTACTGCTTTTTTCTATGACTTGTTCATACATTTCTGATATTATTTCTTTTTGATAGTTTTTTTCTAGTTTCTGTTTTGGAAGTTCTATTTCTTGCTGTAATCTGTAACTTCTTTTTGAGAATATTTCATAATTTTCTTTTAGCTTTTTTGATATTTCTTTATATTTTTTGTATTCTATAATTCTTTGTAGTAATTCTTCTTCTGTTAGCTCTTTTTCGTCGTCTACTTCTGTTGGAAGTAGACTTTTTGATTTTAGGTAAATTAGTGTTGATGCCATTATTAAGAATTCACTAGTTACTTCTAGGTTCATTTCTTCCATTTGGTTTATGTATTTTATATATTGGTCTGTTATTTCATTTAGGTTTATATCATATATGTTCATTTTGTTTTTGTCTATTAAATGACACAATAAATCAAGTGGTCCTTCAAAATTTTCTAGCTTTATGTTATATTTGTTTGTTTGCAATGTTAATACATTTTGCATTGTTTTACCTTCCTATTCTTCTATTTTTTCTATTGCCTCTTTTATATTTTCTTCTTTATATCCTTTTTTTATAAGGTACATTTTTATATCGTTTTCATCCATATTTACTGCTCTTTTTATAGCTATATTTTCTGCTGATTTTCTTTCGTATTCTTCTAATTCTTCTGTGTTTCTTGATATGTAATCTTCTATTAGACTATTTTGTATTCCTTTTGATGAAAGTTTATATTTTAGTTCTTTTATTGATAAATTTTTTAGTGCCATATATTCATGTACTGCCTTTTTTATGTATTCTTCGTCTCCTATATATCCATTTTCTTCTAGTTCTAATAAAATGTCTTCTAGCATTTCTTCATTTATTACACTTCTAAATTTAGTTTTTATTTCTCTTATTGTCCTTTTTTTATATAGTGCATATTTTAATACTTTTGTTTTTTCATTATCATATTCTTCTATATTATACATTTGTACCTTCTTTCTTTTTTACATTTTACTACATAAAAGCAAAAATAGCAAGGTGGTACTTACTATTTTTGCTTTTATGTTTATTTATTATTTTACAATTCAGTGGTCAGTGCTAATCCATTGCAAGCATGCCAACACTGAAATAGAACCCGGCATCTAACCACTTGTTATAATAGTACTTATAACGCAGGTCAACCACAGGAAAGTAGTCAGGGTCGTAGTCGCCAACAACCCAAAAGCCACTATCTCTTTTCCATGGATCTGTTGCAATGAGTTTCCCTATATTTCCTAAATCGTAAAACCCACACACGTTTCTACTTCCTTTGGGTCCAAAATCGTCTTTAGCATTATATGAATTCCTATAATGTCCTATTTTTTGCGAAGCATCACATACCATTTCCCAGGCCGCTTCTATTTCGTAGCCAGACTTCACCAATTTCTGAATAATAAATAGAATTTTACACATATATTCCGTCAGAGTCATCTGTCTACTATTTCGACTAGGATTAAACTCTTTCAACATTTTTTCCCAGTCTCTTTGAGAAAATCCTGTCACTACTGGTAGACCTTTTTGGTATACCAACTTTCCATCTTTAACAGATGGATAAATTGTCATGCAAGTAAAGGCATGTAGTCTGCCTTCACCCTTTGCATCTTGATATATCCTCATTATTCTTTTTTGATGCATTGTTGTTGGTTTGTGTTCTATCCACTCACCTTCAAAACTTCTTGGATCAATTCTGCACTCTAGCGGGCTCTCTGGACGCCAAATGCGTTCTAGCTGTTCTACTTTTAAAGTATCATTTTTAGAACTATCACTAGTTTCTAATGTACTATTTACTGGTTTTTCTTGCCCTTGTTCAAAATCATTTTGGAACCGAATAATACGTTTGAATCCCATATTTTTTTCTCCTTTCATAATCAATATTTTATGGACTTTCAGCTTCATATGTACTTCAAATTTTCTGTTGCTTTTTGTGTAAATCTTCTTCCTTAGGTAAACTAGGATTAGTTATAATTGATGCATAACATCAAATTTGTTGCTTATTTGTTTTTCATATTGTGTAATATTCTGTTCAAACTATAATTATTAATGCTAGTTGTAATAATTATAGTACAACCATTTATACGTAACTTGGAACAGTATAGCATATTACTTTTTCTATGTAAATAATTTATGTATATTTTCAGAATAAAAACATGATTTTAAAAATTTTTATTTTCTTATTAGTATAATTTAGAGTTTGTTCGACTTTTATTGCACCATTTTAGGTCTCTTTCATATTATGTAATATACCAAAGTTATAAGGAGGATAAAAAATATGTATAATCGTAGATATAGAAATTGTTGCTGCCAAAAAAATTATAATAAAAATATAATTGAAGAAGCTTGCAATGAATGTGGTACTACAGCTGAGTTTTATACAGAGCATAATAATGATGATGCTTGCGATTGCGGTTTTGATACACAGGGCGAATCTGTTTTTCCTCAAAACCCAATGTTTGCACAAAGTTATGTTCCTATTCAAACTTTAGATAAGACTTTTACACCTTGTGTTGGTTTAAAAATGGGAACTATTTTCCCTGAGCTTGTTTCACCATATTCACCATGCCAATCTATCGAAGAAATAGCTTTTTTAAAAGCTATGAATACTGTGAAAGAGGGGTGTAATAAATGTTAGAGAATAATAGAGAATGTAGAAATTGCTGTCATTGTAATTGTGGCTGTATGATGAATAATAATGATAATATGATGGTTGAAAACGAAGATTTTCCAAACAAGGTTGCTATACCTGCTGGTTTTGGAATGAATACTAATTCATGTAATTGCTGCTGTGAAAAAGGTATGGCTCCTAGAGTTCCTATGTATTCATATGAGTTTACTTACGTAGAACCTGAAACATGCCCTGAAAGAGAAATTACTCGTGAAGAAATGATTGAGCAAATTCGCTGTTTAAGCTTTGCTGTTGTTGAACTTGCAGAATATTTAGATACTCATGTACAAGATGAAAAGGCCCTTTGTCTTCACAGAGAGTATGCTACTAGATTGCATGAATTAAAAGAAAAATACCAAATGGTTTATGGACCTCTAACAATTAACTTCCCTTGCAATAAGTGGAGATGGATAGAAGAACCATGGGCTTCGTTTGGTTTGGGAGTAACTACTTATCTACAATTTTTATGTATAAATAATAGAAAAAATGGAAGAAAAAGTATGAAATTTTTATAATTTTTAAAAAAATATTTTTTTCATATTGCTAAACTTTTAAAATGTTGAAAAATAAGGAATTGGACAAGCTATTTTTCTATAGTTTAAGACACCATTGAAAAATTGTGGCTTGAACAAGGAAAATGTTATGCTATAATAATAATTTTTCGTGATAATAAGTGTTGTTTTTAAAGAAAAAGAGAGCATCCAAAATATAAAATTGGACCTCTCTTGTATTTTTTAGAGTATCATTTATTAATAATTTTTAAATCATCATAATCTACAACTTCTTTGCAATCTCCATCATCTAAATTATCTGGTATTTTGGATGATGGCTTCACAGTTGATACATTATATATGACTATAAAAATTATTGAAACTATAAATGCTACAGCTAATGTTAAAGCAACAAACTCTGTTGTTATCATTTCGTTCCCTCCTTGTCAATTGACTTTCATTTTGCATTGTTAATAGTTACTATATTAACTCCTTTGATGTTACTTATAGGAGATTGCATAATTATAAAATTTATTATATTTTATCAAATCTTCCTTTCTATTTCAATAAAAAGTTCATATTTCATTTACTTTTTATATAAATTGTGAGATAATAACACTAGAGTTTAAGATTAAATTAAAAAATATATTAGCTGGAGGTACTAAAATGCCAAATTCAATAAATAAAATTTTAACGGAGTTTAATAATCAAGTAAGAGAAATTTTAGGAAATCGACTAAAAAAGATTATATTATATGGATCATATGCACGAGGAGACTATAATGAAAAATCGGATGTTGATTTAATGTTATTAACAGATTTAACTTTTGAAGAAATAGAAAAGTATAGAGATGATATATCAGATATTGCATTTGATATTGAATTAAAAACAGGAATTATTATATCTCCAGTAATAAAAAATATCGATACTTACAATTCAAGAATAAATATAATTCCTTTTTATAAAAATGTGCAAATGGAAGGAGTTGTATTATAATGGATAATGAAACAATAGGAGATTTTGCAAAATATAGATTAGCCAAAGCAAAAGAAACATTAAAAACAGCAGAAGTAATATTCAAAGATATAAAAGACTATACAAGTGCAAACAATAGAGCATATTATGCAATATTTTATGCTATAAGAGCAGTATTAGCACTAGAACAAATGGATTTTAAAAGACACAAAGATGTTATAGCATATTTTAATAAAAATTATATTAATACTGAAGTATTTCCAAAGCAAATAGGAAGAAAAATATCACAAGCACAAAGAATTAGAGAAGATAGTGATTATGATGATGAATATGTTCCATCATATGAAAAAACAGAGCAACAAATTGAAACAGCACATGAATTGATAGATTTAGTAGAAAAGTATATTAATTCAAAAATAGAGAAACTATAAAATCAGTTTCTCTATTTTTGAATATTATTTTGTAAATGAAATTTGTCACCTTACTTTAAAATAGAAAAATAAAAAACATCATAACGGTTATAAACCCAGAACTTTAAAGTAGTTTGTAAAATTACTTGCTTGCATTCCTCCATAGTAAATCATATCTTCTTCACCATTAAACTGGAGTGAGATACATACTGTACCATCACTCATAATTATAGCATAGAATTTAGCTCTTTTGCATAATTCTTTTGTTAAAAAATTTTCATGTTGTGGTTCATCTTTAATAGGTATAACTTCAGTCCAGTGTTCTTCTAATAGATGTTGCTTTACATATTCTGTACTGTTATCAAAGTCTTCTATTCTTTGATAAGCCATTTTAAGTAACGGTCTAACTACAATTGGAATAATTACTCCCGCACATATCAGTACAACTATGCATATAATTGTTCTTGCCCCAAAACAATTTAAGCAGATATCACTAACTGCAACAAACAAGATACCTATAATAACAAATAACTCAATAATTAATATTGCATTAAATGTTCTTTTTTTAACTTTACTCCGTTTTTTCATACTTTTCTTCCTCCTTGTCAATTGACTTTCATTTTGCTTAGTTAATAGTTACTATTAAAACTCCTTTGATGTTCCTTATAGGAGATTATATAAATTTATCTTTACATAGTTTATCATATTTTTATGTAAAATGCAATAAAAACTCTTGATTTTATAAATAAAAAAGTGTATAATGAATATACTAATATTGATAAATTAATTTATCAAATAAACTAGGTTAGCACAAACCTTTGATTAAATTCATAAATAAGTGCAATTTAAACATTAGGTTAGATATGAGCCTTTAGAATGTGAATTCTATAAACGAATATCCTATTAAACATTAGGTTAGAAACGAGCCTTTAGTTTCAACTATAAACGAGTTTCCTGAAAAATTATGGGGGTACTTATTTTTAAGTATCCCCTATCTTTATGAATGGAGGAAGATATGAAAAATAGTAAAAAACTAAAAATGGGAAAATTAAACTTTTATATTATAGATGATAATTACATAGAATATTTAAGTAAGTTTGATAAGCATATTGCTTACAATAAAAATGAAAAAAGGCCTTATATTGGAATAGTGCTAATAGTAGAAGAACATTACTATTTTGCCCCTTTATTTTCTCCAAAACAAAAGCATAAAGCCTATAAAGATAATTTAACCTTTTTTAGAATTATAAATGAGAAAACAAAAAATGATTTAGGAATTATAAGATTTTCAGATATGATTCCAGTACCTCAAGAAAGTGTTTATTTGCTAAATATAAAAAATAGAAGCTATGGATATAAAAGATTACTTTCTGAGCAATATTCCTATATAAATAAACCAAATAATAAACAAAAAATTATGGATAAAGCTGAAAAAATTTATAATATAGTAAGTAATAATAAAAATAATAAAGTATCAAAGTTTTATAAGGATTTAAGTTGTAATTTTAAATTATTGGAAGAAAAATGTTTAGAGTATTATAAATAAAAATGTTAGGAATACGAAATTGAATTTTTTTGAAATCGTGTTCACATCAAATTTTATAAAAAGTTATTGACATTAGTATATGATGCAAATATACTGCAATCAATAGATTTTGGCAAGAAAATCTATTAAGATTGCTATGCATAAAAAGCGTAAACACTTTTTGAACTAACTGTAAAAATAAAAAAATCTGCTTATGTAAGTGGATTTTTTATTTTTGCTTTAATATATATTAAATAGAGGTGACTTTGTTGGAAGAAAGAATAAAGGAAACATATACAGAAGAAGGAAAAAGTTTAACCTATCTTATACAAGAATGGATAAATGAAAATGTATCAAATTTGTATTGTACTAAAAAAGAAAAAGATATAAAATATAAATGTAGATAAGTAGTTATTTAAATAACTCTAAGATAGGAGGTAATAATGCAAGAGTTATATAATAACTATTTTAACATATCAAATGATATAATATGGAAAGTTGCAATATATGCTAGATTATCTAGAGAAGATGAAAAAGACGAAAAATATAAAGGACAATCTGAAAGTATTGAAAATCAAATTAAATATTTAAAAGCTATTGTTAGTGAAAAAAATTGGATATTAGTAGACACATATAAAGATGATGGATATACTCGGAACTAATTTTGATAGACCTGATTTTAAAAAAATGCTTGCAGACATTGATGAAGGTAAAATTAATCTTGTAATTACAAAGGATTTATCAAGATTAGGTAGAGACTACATAGAAACTCGGAAATTATATTGAAAAGATATTTCCTTCTAAAAATGTAAGATACATTGCGATAAATGACAATATAGACACATTTGATAAAAGAAATTCTAATAATGATATTACACCATTTAAAGCAGTAATTAATGATATGTATGCAAAAGATACATCAAATAAAGTTCGCTCCACTATTCTTACAAAGGCAATTAACGGAGAATGTATAAAAGCATTTTTGCCATATGGCTATAAGAAGGATACATCAAATAAAAATAAGATATTAGTAGATGAGAATGTAGCCAAAAATGTGAAAATGATTTTTTATTTATATAAGTCTGGTTATTCTAAAACACAAATTGCTAAAAAGTTAAATGAACTAGATATAGAAACACCTTTAAAATATAAACAATCAAACAGTAACTACTATAATCCAAATTCTGATGTAACTTATAAGTGGAATAGCACTGTTATAAATAAAATATTGAGAAATCCTATTTATGTAGGAGATTTAGTACAATTACAATATAATAAAGTAAATTACAAAATAAAAAAAGTAACAGCAGTTCCAAAAGATGAACAAGTTATAGTTTCCAACACTCATGAAGCAATTATAGATAAAAATACTTTTGATACTGTTCAAGAAATGCTTAATAAACAAACTAATGAATGGAATTATTCTAATAGAAAAAGACATTTATTAACAGGATTAGTTTTTTGTAAATGTGGTAGTAGAATTACCTATAATAAAAATCATGGAAAAGTTTTTAGATGTATCTGCTCTAGTTATAAGAAATATGGCAATAAGTTTTGCGCTAGTGTTCATTTAAAAGAATCAGAGCTTATAGATATGGTTTCAATATCTTTAAAGAAAAATATAAAAGAATATTTGAATTTTAGAAATTTAAAATATCCTACATTACCAATTAAAAATAATACCAAGCAGGAGCTAGCAAAATTATCAAAGAAAAAAGAAGAAATAAATAAAGCAATTAGCAATTTATATGAGGATAAAATGGAAGGCAATATTTCAATAGAAACATTTAAAGTATTAATTACTAAATATGAAAAACAGCAAAAGCAATTAAATAGTGAAATATCTTTGCTTTCAAAAGAAAAAGAAAATGTACAAGAACTAGATTCAAAGCAACTAGAAGAAACAATGAAAAATTTATTAAAGTTTGATACTATAAATGAAGAAAATAAGAGTTTAGTTTTCAAATTAATAGATAAAATTATAATAGATGATGATAAAATTAATATAAAATATAAATTTAATAATTTAGAGTTGTAATTTCCCCCAAAATAAACCAAGGGTGGCCATGGGAAAGGGGGAATTTTTAATGTGGACTTATAATAAAGTATTACAATACCCAATTAATATAAAATGCCCAAACCCAAGACTTGCTAAGTTTATAATTAGCCAATATGGTGGACCTGACGGAGAGCTTGCCGCTTCTTTAAGATATTTATCTCAAAGATTTGGCATGCCAGACCAAAATGCTAAGGCTATTTTAAATGATATTGGTACTGAAGAATTAGCTCACTTGGAAATGGTTGGAACTATAGTTCACCAATTAACTGATGGAGTTTGTCCAGAAGAAATTGAAAAAGCTGGACTTGGAGCTTATTATACAGACCATGGTGTGGGTTTGTAATATATCCTAATCCTGCTTATTTAATTTATATTTATTATATAATTCTTTTGTTACTTCAAATCCATAATATTGCAAATATTTTAATAAAAATATATTTATTATAATTGTATTTCCTTGTGTAAATGGATTTAATTTTAATAATTCATAATGAAAATTTATAATATGATTTAATATGTTTTCTTTTTCTATTTGAGAATAATCAATATTCTTTTCTTTATTAAAAAGTTCAAATAAAGTTTTTTCTATAATATTACTTCTATAATTGCCTGCAAAATCATAAATATCTTTAAATAACTCTTTATGAATGCTTTTTAATGTTATTGGAGTAAATCCAAAACTTTGGCTACTTAATATAAGTGCAATTCTATTTATTATTATAGGATTGTCCAATTCTTTTGTTAAATCTAAAGCAATATCTCTATAAGTACTCTCATATAATGGATTAATGATATTTTCTTCAATAATATATTCTGATTTCATTATTTCAAATCTCCAATAAATTTTTCAATTAACTTTTGGTATTGGTCTTGTGCATTTAGACAAGTGTCTGTAAGATAACCTTTTTCACCACCATTTTGGTATTTATTTAAACCTCTATAATAAAATAGTTTATCCTTATCTAATATTATAAATGGAATAATATCATTTTTTAGGCATTCTTTAAACATTATGATACGACCAACTCGACCATTTCCATCTTGAAAAGGGTGAATTTTTTCAAAATCACTATGAAATTTTACAACATTCTCAAATGTTACTTTTTCTAATGAGTTATACCAATTTAATAGTTTATTCATATCATTTACTACATCTTTTGGATTAGATGTTTCATTTCCACCAACTTCATTTGCTAAAGCTTTATAATCTCCAACATTAAACCAAGATTTTCTTTCATCAGATGTTCCAGTTTTTAGTATTTTATGAAATTCTTTTATCATATCTTCTGTTAGAGTTTTATCTGCTACATCTAACATGTAATCTACTAATTTAAAATGATTTGATGTTTCTATAATATCATCTACTTTAGCTTGTGAATTTCCGTCTTCTAAAACTAAAGTATTTGTTTCGTAAATATATCTTGTTTGTTCTTCGGTTAATGTACTTCCTTCTATATGGTTTGTATTATAGGCAAAATTAATTTGAGTTATATGGTATAAATTACCTTTTAATCCCATTTCTTTTTGCTCTCTTAAAATATCTAAAACATTACTCATATATATAAATTCTCCTTTTTTAATACCTTTATAGTATACCATAAAATGCCTAAAATTACTATAGTTTTGCCTAAAAATTCCAATGAATTACAACATCTTGTGAATTTGTTTTTTTGTCCTTTTCTCCAATTTCAATATAATCTATGAAACTATTTACAATATCATAATTAAGTTCTTTAAAATCTTTAAAGTGATTAATTATTTTTTCTTTTTGTTCTTTTATAAATTTACTGTTTAATTCTTTTTCCTTTAAATTAGATAAATCATTTTCAACTTTTGTTAGTTCTTTTTGCTTGATAGACTTATCAAATAGAAAAGAATAGTTTAAATCTTCAAATACATCTTCTGGAACTTTCCCATTTACTTTGTTTAAATATAATTCTTTTATCGCTTTATTAATGCTTTCCATATCTTTAGATAAAGTTTCTTTTTTGTTTTCTAGTAATTTTGCTTTATTTAAGTTATCATTAGAAACAAATAAATCATCAGAAATGTTATCAAAATCATAAAATGCTAAAATTTTCTCTTTAATTTTTTCAGTAACTAAATTCTTAAGATTTTCATAGCCAATAGAATGTGGAGTGCAAGTACCATATAATTTTTTTGAGCCTTTACAAGAAAAATAAATATAACCTCTATCATTTTTGCATTTGTAAAGTTTTGTTCCACAATCTAAACATACTAGCTTATTAGCAAATATATGAACTTCACCATTTTTACATCTTCTTGTTTTACTTTTAAAAATTTCTTGAACTTTGTAGAATTGTTCTTTAGTAATAATAGGTTCATGAGTATTTTCTACAATAATCCATTCTGATTTAGGCTGATTCACCATTTTTTTAGATTTGTAGCTTACTTTTTTATTATACCCTTGTACCAAATTACCAATATAAACCTCATTTTTTAGAATTTTACTGACTGTAGATTCACACCAATAGTCAATATTTTTGCCTTGATTTTTAAAATTAATTCCTTGTGATTGCTTATATTTAGTAGGAGTTAAAATACCTTTATCATTTAATATTTGAGCTATTTTCGTAACACCGATTTCCTTGTTCATAAAGATTAAATATTAATTTAATAATTTCAGATACTTCTGTATCAACAATAAGTTTATTTTTATTTTCTGAACTTCTTTTATATCCATAGCATACAAAAGAACCAATATGTAATCCTTGTTTTCTTTTACTATCAAATGTTTTTCTAATATTTTCTGATAAATCCTCTAAATACCACTCATTAACTAAACCATTAATTTGTCTTGATTTTTTATTTCCTTTATCTAAAGTGTCAACATGATCTACAAGACTTACAAATCGTATGTTCCATTCAATAAATTTGTTATGTAAGTACCTTTCAACAATTTCCATATCACGAGTAAATCTACTTTGAGTTTTACAAAGTACAATATCAAATTTATGACTTTTAGCATCTTCTAACAGTTTATTAAATTCAGGTCTTTCACTGTCGATTCCAGAATAGTCCTCATCACAGTAAATATTATAAATATCCCAGCTCCTTTCTATTGCATAATTAATTAGCATAGATTTTTGATTTTGGATACTTTCGCTTTCATCGTTTTCATGAAGTTTTTCATCATCTTCACGAGAAAGTCTGCAATATATAGCAACCCTCATAAGTTTACCCTCCAATCGGTAAACTACTCATTTCGTACAAGCATATTATACAAAAATAAGTAGACTTAATCAACAGAATTCACAAATTCATTTACAATTAGCTTATTAACAATTGTTTCTATACTTTTCACAATATCTTCTATATTATTATTTTTATTCTTTTCTATTACATTAAAATTCACTTTTTCACACATACAAAATCCTCCTATTTTACTGTATTCTAAAGGACTTGTATTTGTGAAAACAAAAAAATTTCTTCACTGTATTACGCATATTTATATTGTATGGAGCTTTTCTCCTTACAGTCGAAAATTCCAACAATATAAAAAAAAGCCCTTTGGCTTTAATAGAAATTTAATATTTTATTACTTTAGGAAAACAATAGGGAGCAATTGATACATTTATATAACTCAAATTGTTTTTTATTACTATTATAGTTATATGCACTAGAGTTGTATTTTCTAAAATTAAATTTAGAAATAATCGAGTTTTTAGATTCTATTTTTGAATCCATTGCTAACTGATATTGTAAAATTTCATATTCTTCTTTTTGTGAATGTCTAAATTCTTTTATATAAGCAATAGTTTGCTCTTTATTCTTTTGTTTATTAAATTGTTTTCTTTGCTCTTTTTCCGTTTGATATCTTTTATCTTGTTTAATAATTCTTGTAATATAACCATTATCAATATTAAGTGCTTTTGATATATCTGTAGGTCTTAAATGTTCATTATAGTACATCTGAATTATCTTAGAATACTTGATGGCTAAACATGACAAGAAATTGTCCGATGTATGGGATATGAGTTCCCATTTAGCGGATATATACGGTATAACTGGTTTCATGTATGGATGTGCAGTCAGTATTCTGTCTTCGGTATGGAAGTATGGCGAAGAATTGAGAGTGCAGCACAACTCAAAATACAATCATGAAGGCGACGGAGTGATAAATCCGGCAATTTTAACAATTTCAGCGTAATATATTAGTTATAATTAATGAACGAGGGGCAAGATATTCGTATCTTAGCCCTTTGTTTATGAATTTATAAAATATCATTGTATGCATTTTCTAATTCTTCTTTTAAATTATTGTCTTCAAAAAGTAATTGCTCCATTGGATTTATAAAAGTATTGGTTTCATCTTCAAAGGTATTAATAAGAGATTCTTCTGTAACTTTAAATACAGAACTAATCCATGAAATTAGTTTATTTACAGTATTTTGTAAAGTAGATAATAATCTATCAAACAAATCAATATCTTTTAGCAAGCTCTTATTTTCTTTAGTCAATTTACGATTTTCTTTTATTAGTTTTTTATTTTTCTTTTCGCAATCATCTAATAACTTTACTTGTTCTGTAATCATTGATAGATTTCTTCGTAAATAAATATTTTGTTCAATAAGTTTTAAATTTTCTTCTTTAGAAGGCTCTATAATTTGTTTTTGTGCATAATTAGAACTAATTAACTCTGGAACTTTTCCAACTTCAATAGGTATTGGAAAATCTGTTTTTAAGAAATTATCTATTTCATTAAATCCTGTTAATTTCTTTAGTGTTTCAATAGATACATGTTCAGAATTATTAGCTTGTCCTCGTTCTAGTTTAAATCCATGTTCTATCATGTGAGTATAAAAAGCATTTTGTAATTCTCTGTAACTATCTTTTCCTTTCCAAAATTCACTACAAGCAACTTTGTCAATGTTGTTTCCATTTTTATCTTTTGTATGTACTACTGGAATAAAGACAAGGTGCATGTGAGGAGTTTCTTCATCTAAATGCACATTAGCAGACATGATATATTTTTCTTCTAAATTTTTATAGTTACAAACAAAATTATATGCTTCTTGAAAATATCTTTTTGTTTCTTCTGTACCAATTTCTTGAAAAAATTCTCTATCAGAAGTTATGATATATTCACAAGTTATATTGCTTACTGTTTTAATTTGACCTTTTAAATGATATGAGTCTTTTATCTTATCAAATAACTTGTCATAGGACATTGTGGCTTCTTTTAGACTATAATTTAAATGTGATTTTGTTTTATCTATATTTTTATTAGAATAGTTTTTGTTTTTTCTCTCATTATGTTTATAAATTCCTTTCAAATTTTCTCTTTTATATTTTTCGTTTCTTATAATTGCATAACTCATTTTTAAATTCCTCCTTGACTAACTTTTTAGGGAGAACACTTTGAAGTGTTCTAACATACTACAACACTTTTTATAAAAGTGTCAGTATGGCATGAAAAATACTTTTCCCTACAACCCTTGTTTCAAAAAATGTAATAAACATTTTTTGAATATGAAACCCATATCGGTTTCATGCTTCCGTTTAAGAACAAATAAAAACATTAATTTTCATTTGTTTTATTAACAGATTCATCAGTATTAAAATAACTTAATAATAATCGTTTCTTATTTTCATTACCTTTCATCATAATATTTGGACTAACTTGCCAAAGTCCATTTTGAATTTTTACCAAAAATTTCTGCTTTTGTAATTTTTTCATTACTTTAGCAATAGTAGTTTCAGATGTATGTGTATTTTTCTGTATTGTTTTATAAGTACCTATAAACATATTTGTACTTGGGTGAGTATTATCTAAAATATACTTTAAAATAGCGACTTGCTTGTTTTCAATATCACCTAAAACATGAAGAAAATCGCTTAAATACAATTTCCATAAATTCTTTTGTCCATATACTTTTTTAGTGATTTGATCTACTTCAATTATTTCTCCAGTTTCTTTATCTATTAATTCTTTTCTTTTTGTACCAATTAAGGTATTTGTTTTTTCTATATATTCAATTCTTTTCATTGTTAAAACCTCCAAAATCTAAAATAAAAACACTACACTATAGTAAAGTGAATACTAAAGTGTAGTGAAGTATATAAAAAGCCTATAAGTGCTAGTATATAAACACCTATAGACTTTCTATAAATTTGTTACTCTTTTCTTATTATTAATATAATTCTCAAAATTAGATTAAGCAGAATATTATTTTATAATTTCTTGTACAGAAATGAGTAGTTACTTTAAATTTTATTATAGGATAGATAACAAACACACACCACATGGTGTTGATGTATACCCACAATCTGCTGCTGGTAACCCATTTACAGCTGCTTATATTGCTACAAAAGGTGACCCTATTGCTAACTTACAAGAAGACTTAGCTGCTGAGCAAAAAGCAAGAGCAACTTATGAAAAATTAATTGACCTTTGTAAAGATGACCCAGATGTTTTAGATCCACTTCGTTTCTTACGTCAAAGAGAAGTAGTTCACTTCCAAAGATTTGGTGAAGCTCTTCGTGGTGTTCAAGATAAACTTGCTGAAAAAAGATTTTATATGGCTAATTGTAATAAATTTATGTGTGAAGATGATAATTGTAGAAATTAGTTATATATTTTAATAATTGTTTTTAAAAAATGGCTGTAAAAAAAGTCGGTAAAAGAGTATGGACTTTTTTACAGCCCCTTTTTTACTATATATGTTTTTTAATAATTTGTGCTATTTCATCATTTAGCTTTAAATCTTGTATTATCTCAAACTCAAACATAAAAATGTCCTCCTTTCACTACGCATAAGTTATCCGTAAAGTCATTTCATTCCTAACGGTTAACTTAACTAACGTGGATGACTTTCCTAAGAATATAAAAATAACTTACCCTTAATGATTACTCTATGTGGCTCTAACATACACCAAGTTTGTATGTTCTACAGTTCTTAAACAACCTTCAAATATCATTTCGTGTTCAAGTTTTATAGCATTCAAACTGCAAGCCCATTCAATTTTAGAGAGCAATTCTCTTTTAATCTTGTTTTTCTTCTTTACAATGCTAATCATACCACACCATCCTTTCTTTTTCAATAAAAAGGCATTAAAAAAATCAACCTTTTACAGTTGATTTATCAATGTTTTCATCTGGTGCGACGATTTTACTTAATGGAGCTGACAACGGGAATCGAACCCGTGACCTCTACCTTACCAAGGTAGTGCTCTACCTACTGAGCTATGACAGCATTTTTTGGGTAGGCTTAGACCTACCTTTTTATTTCTTATAGTTCGTTTACGTTTAGATTTGATATTGCTTTTTTTCTTATTCTTTGTATTGCATTATCTATAGATTTTACTGGCGCTTCTAGCCTTTGTGCTATTTGTATATAACTTTCACCTTTCATATATCTGTTTAATACTTGCTTTTCAAAGTTGCTTAATGATTTGTCTATCGCTATTTCTACTGATTTATAATATTCTTGTTTTGTTATTGTTTCTAATGGATCTTCTATTTGATGTGAGTTGAATGTATCAAATAGGCTTGTTTCTTCATCATTTTCATATGCAGCTTCATTTAATGATATGTATGAATTAAGTGGCATATGTTTTTGCCTATTAGATGATTTTATTGCTGTTATTAGTTGCCTCTCTATACACATGTTGGCAAATGTTTTAAATGAGTTTTGTTTGTCTGGACTAAAACCTTTAATTGCCTTATATAATCCAATTAGCCCTTCTTGTACTATATCTTCTTTTTCTGCACCTATTATAAAGTATTTACTAACTTTCATATTAACAAGTTCTTTATACTTTGTAATTAAGTAATCAAGCGCATTTTTATCCCCAGACTTAGCCATATCTACTAAGCCCTCATCACTAGTTCCTTTGTAATTATTGTTTAATGAATAAAACATATTGCTTTCTTTCATATTCGTTAAAATCCTCCTGATGAATTCTTGTCTGTATTATATTCCAGTAATGCTTAGAATGTCAAGAGATTTTATGCTTTTTTATTTTTTTCTACTGTTCTTATGAAAATATTCTTATTCCCTTGTTTTTTTACTTTTTATGTTGTATATTAATTTTGATATAATATAAGTATAAAAACTTTGAATTATTATACTTACTATGATAATTCAAAATTTTAAAGTAAAGGAGTACATTATGGCATTTGATGGAATTGTTACAAAACAAGTAGTTTTAGAGCTTAAACATACTATTGTTGGTGGTAAAGTTAATAAAGTTTTTGAACCTAATAAAAATGAGGTTATTTTAGGTATTTATTGTAATGGAAAAAATTATTCTTTGAATATTTCTATTTCTTCTAATAATTATAGAATGAATTTAACTACTAACACTAAACCCAATCCTTTAAATGCTCCTAACTTTTGTATGTTACTTAGGAAGCATTTGGTTGGAGCTCGTATAACTGATATTTATAGCAATTCTTTAGAAAGAATTGTGTTTATTGAGTTTGAATCTTATAATGAACTTAATGATTTAGTAAATAAAAAATTAGTAATTGAACTTATGGGCAAACATAGTAATGTTATTTTACTTAATAATAAAAATATTATTATTGATAGCCTTAGACATTTAGATAGTTTTTCTAATTCGTGTAGAGATATCCTTCCTGCTCATGAGTATATAAACCCTCCTGCTGATAAATTAAATATCTGCAAAGTAGGTTTAGATGAATTTAGAGACTTAGTAAAAAATGAAAAACTTTCTACTATTATACCTAATAGTTTTAATGGGATTAGTAAAACTTTTATTTTAAGCACTTTAGCTTTTTTGGATATTTCTGATTCCCACTATTCTAATGAAAATATTAGCAAGTTGTATAAGTATATAAAAGATATTATATATAATTTAGGAACTGATAATGTTTTAGCTGTTCCTATAAATAACAAAGATTATACAATTATTAATAAAACAAGTGACATTGCTTACACAGACCGCTCAAATTGCGACCTCTATAACAAAAATATTATCCATATTCAGAAGCAGCAATTTGTTGCTAATGCAGACGAGCAGTGCTTATTTCCACAAAATAATATATCTCAAACCAATTTCTTTTTAGATGACTTTTATAAGCAGAAGGAAAATAATGAGGTGTTTGTGAATTATAAAAATAACCTTTTAAAGTTGGTTCTCTCTGCTCTTAAGAAAATAACTAAAAAGGTTAATAATATAAATTCTAAGCTTAAAGAATGTGAAAACATGGATACCTATAGAATGTATGGAGAACTTATTACTTCTAACCTCTATAGAATAAATAATAATATAAACATCTCTTCCATTTTTCTAGAAAATTATTATGATAATAATAATTTTCTAGAAATTCCTTTAGACAAAAGCATATCACCTTCATATAATGCTAAAAAATATTTTAAAAAGTATAATAAATTAAAAAGTACACTAGAAATCGTAAGTGCTCAAAAATTAGAAGCTAATAAAGAATTAGATTATCTTGAAAGTATAATATATGAACTTGAAGGAGCTACTTCTGTTTCTGAACTTGAAGAAATAGATATAGAAATTTCTGAGAATGTATTGTTTAAAAATAATATTAAAAATTCAAATATAAAGAAAAACAAAATTAATAAAAGGAAAGTCCATGATGAATATGAGCCTATTACATACACTATTGATGGATTCACTTTATATGTTGGTAAAAATAATAAACAAAATGATTATATAACTACTAAACTTGGTAAAAATGAAGATTTATGGTTTCATACTAAAGATATCAGAGGAAGCCATTGTTTACTTAAGTGTAATGGAGAAAATGTAAAAGAACATACTATCATTACTTGTGCTGAAATTACTGCTTTTCATAGTAAGGCTAAACTTTCTTCTAATGTACCAGTTGATTATTGTTTTATTAAACATGTAAAAAAGCCTTCTGGTAGTAAACCTGGAATGGTTATATACACTAATAATAAGACTTTGTATGTTAGCCCCAAAGAAATTTAAAGTGTTATAAAAATTGGGGACGTGTCTGGAAAGATTTGGGGCGTTGGAAAGATTTGGGACGCGTCTAAAAATTTACAAACATATATAACTAAAAAGATATATATAACTATTTGATGTTTGTAAATTTTTAGACGCGTCCCAAATCTTTCCAACGCCCCAAATCTTTTCCTTCGTCCCAGACCTTTGCCTTTTATTTCTTCTCAATTCTTTTTGCAATATATATAAATGGTGTATCTAAAATAGCTACTACTAATTTTACTGCATATGTTACTATGATTAGGTTTATTACTACTCCCCACGAATAAATTCCTACAAATGCTATAGTTGTAAATAGTATGCTGTCTATTAATTGACTTATCATTGTAGAACCATTATTCCTTACCCATAAAAACTTTTCTTGTGGTAGTTTATTTTTTATTATGTCATATAAGTATGTGTCTATTGTGTTACTTATTATGTATGTTAATATACTTGCAAAACAAAATCTTGGCATAAAACTAAATATTGTATGCATTGATTCATTTACTAGGTCTTGCTCATTTGGTATAAATAATAAGTCTATTTGTGTTAAAATCGTAAATATTAACATGGAAAAGAAGCCTATTTTTACTGCTTTTCTTGCTTCTTTGCCTCCATACATTTCACTTAATATGTCTGTTGCTAAAAATACTGTACTATATATAACATTTCCTAATGTTACTGATATTCCAAACATATTTATACATTTTGTGGCTTCTATGTTGGCTATAATTGTTGATATGGCTACCCATACAAATAGACCTGTTTTTTTAAATATTTTATATGCTATTATAATTCCAATAAAATTAACTAAAATTGATATTACAAATAATGCTTCATTCATCTTTTTCTCCGTTTGTTGTTTGCTTTTTTATTTATATATATATTCTATTCCTATTATTATATCATTTTCTACTATGAATTCTATTTGTGTGTTTCCTTTTGTATATATATATTTGTTTCCTTCGTTTTGGAAGTTATTTGTATATACTTGTACCATTTTGTCGTATGTGTCTGTTATTTTTACTCCTTCAGTTGTTGATATCCCTTCATCTTTAAAGTAAATTGATGTTATTTTGTCTTTTTCTCCTGTTTTTATTTCATAATTTTCATATGTATATGTTTTATCTAGTCCGTCAAATGCACAGCTTGCTACTTCTGAATATTGTAGTTCTTTTCCACATTTTTCTATTGAAAATGTTTCTCCTAGTTTTATTTCTTTGTTATCTACTTTTAGTGTATAACTTGCTGCTGTTTCTCTCTTTTGTGTTTTTTCTACATCTGATAAATTTCCTTTTGTTAGCATATATACACTAACTCCTACTATTGTAATTAATATTATTGCTATAATTATTCCTATTACTTTTTTGTTCATATTTTTCATCCTTTCCTTTGCTTTTTTATATTTATATCATTGTTTCTTTATAGTTGCAATACTTAGTTAGTAGTTTTATAAATTATTATTTTGTTTTATGTATATTTTTTAGTTATAAAAGAATTTATTTATTATGATTTGAAATTATTTTATTGCTTCTTTATATCTTTCTAACTTTTCATTATATATTTTGCTTATTTCTTCATCTTCTCTATAATCTGTTAGTCTATACTTTTCTTTAAGAATTTTTGAAAAATATTTTGATAGTTTTGTTGCTCCTTCTAAGTTTAAGTGTAACCCCCCATCATAAGTGTCTGCACTATAATCTATTCCTATTTCTTGTACTTTTTCTTTGAAGTTATAATAGTCTAAATTATTTTCTTTTGCATATTTTTGTATTTGTTCTTCATATTCGTCATACCAGTATGGGTATACACTTGGTGCTTTTATTAGTACTAGTTTTATATTATTTTGTTTACATAGCTCAGTTATTTTATTTAAATATTCATAACAATTTTCTGAAAAGTTATAGTTTGCTAGCCTTCTTTTTGTTGGCAAATTTTCTAGTGGTTTTACATTTTTATTTATTAAAAATCCATTATATGTATTGTTTTTTGTTTTAAGTAAATATTTAAAGTCTTCACTTGTTAGCTTATCAAACCTTGAGTGATACCTAAGTAGTGGTATTAAATATGATAAAAAGCTCTCTTCCTCAGTCATTGAGGCTTTTATTATATCTACTTTTTCTTTTGACCATTTCATTTTATCTATTGCAAGCCTATTATACGCCTCACTTACTGGCTCACTATATCTCATTGAATTTACATTAAATACTACTACTTTTGGTGTTTCATATTTTAGAGTTTCTTTTAGCATGTAGTAGCTTTGCCATATTAGTTGTTGTGAATTTCCTCTTACATATGAAATTATTCCTTCTTGTTCGTATAATACCATTGGTGAAAAGTTAGCATATACTTCGCAGTCACCTATAAATATTACTTCATGATTTTTTTCTTCACCGTAATATTCGTATGTCATATTTCCTTCTACTAGGTCAGTCATGTATTTTGGTGAAAGTAGTTTGTTTAGAAATATGAATATTAATATGAATATTATAATTACTATTGTTGGTTTTATATATTTCACTTTTTTCTCCTTTTTATTTGAAGTTAGAAATTGGAGGTTGGAGGTTGGAAGTTGGACGTTTGCGGTAATTCATTTGAAGCATATATTTTCCAATGTTCAATCACTACATCAAATATATTTTCTATTTTAATATATATAAATGCGGAAGGTTGCTTATTTTATACATTAAGTTCCCCTAAAATTTGCTATATATAAATTCACTTACATTAAATCCTATCCCATATATTCCAAATACTAACACTATTATGGCTAAAGTTCCTATTATTGCTAGTTTTCCCTCTATTTTATAGTTTTTTATTTTTGTTATTATTTTTTCTTTTTTGATATCAAATATTATTAATACTATTACTGAAATTATTAGCACTACTATATTTGCTATATTTAAACCTAAATTTAGGAAGTTTGAAAGCATTTCTACATAGTTAAAGTTTGTAAATATACTTCCTATCATTTGAAGTGATGTTAGTGTATCTGTCCATATGAAGAATGACCATAGTATTGATATTAGTAAAAAGGTTATTATTATATTGATTGGTTTCCATTTTGTTTTTAATATTTTCCCATATACTACTAATAAACCATGTAATAATCCCCATAGTAAGTAGTTCATTCCATGCCAGAAGCCTGATATTACAAATGTTATTATTACATTTATTTTGTTTCTTATTTTACTACATCTATTTCCTCCAAGTGGTATATATATGTAGTCTCTAAGCCAACTGCTTAGTGCAATATGCCATCTTCTCCAAAATTCTTTTATACTTTGTGATAGATATGGTGAGTCAAAGTTTTCTTTTAAGTTTATTCCTAGCATTTTTGAACCACCTATTACTATATCTATTCCTCCACTAAAATCTGCATATAACTGTACTGAATATAATAGCATTGCAAGAAGTGCATATGCTCCTTTATAAATGCTTACATCACTTGATATTGTTCCTATTAATATTCCTACTCTACCTGCTATTACAAACTTTTTAGTTAATCCCCATAGTATTCTAATTACTCCATTGTATATGTTTTCCAGCTTTATTTTTTCCTTTTTAAAAAGTTCTTCTTTCATGTTCTCATATCTTGTTATTGGACCTATAAATAAGTATGGAAAGTACACTACATATAGAAAATATTTAAAGAAGTTTTTTTCCGCTTCTATTTTTCCTTTATATACATCTACTATGTATGAAATTACTTGTAAAGTGTAGTATGAAATTCCAAGTGGCGCTATTATTTGAATACCACTTAGCCAGTTTAATTTTGCTTGTCCATATAGTAATATTTTAATTGCTATTAATATGCAGGCATTTACTGCTATAGTTATTATTAGTATCCATTTTCCATTTTTCTTATTTTGATTATTTTTATAATTTTCACCTTTAACTTCTTCTATAATTTCAGCATTTTTATTTTCTTTATCAGCATAATTAATGTTGCAGTTTGTACAGCCCTCGATACTCCTCTTGTTTGATATTATTCTTGCTGCTGCATATGTTGTAACTGTGCTAAATAATATATATATTAAATTTGATATTCCAAAGCTTACATATATTCCTATGCTTAATATTAGTAATAGTATATTTATTAGCATATTTTGTTTCTCCTTTATTTTTGTATAAGATTGTTGTATCTTTTTTGGTAGTTTCTTCGAAGGGCGAGTCTCCTATGGCGGCAACCCCTATAATAAAATTATTCATTCTTCACTATTCATCATTCACTACTTCGCCTCTGGGTAGGCACTTCTGTTCCAATCTCTTCCTTTCATAGCGCTACTTGCAAATTTTTCGTCGTCTGTTGCTGGACCTATTAGGTGGTTTCCTGGTGTTGAGTCATAATGTCTCCAAACTCCCCCTACATTTATTAAGTTCCAATAATGTGTACCATCTATTGTTTTTACTACTTGATTTTTTATTCCTGCCTTATTTAGTGCTTTTTGTACTAATAGTACATGTACATAGCAGTTTCCTCTCTTATTTGTTAGTCCATACCATATTGGGTCATCATCTCCCCAACTACTGTTATATGATATTTCGCTTCTTATTGTAGAAACTATACCATAGGCATCTTTTCCTACTAAATATTTGTTATAAAATTCATTGAATTTATTGTTCGTATCCTCTTGGTTATGTTTTACTATTATTTTTCTTTTTGCTACTGCTGTATTTCCTTTACTGTCTTTTGATGTATATGTTGCATAATATGTACCTGCTGCGCCTATATTTACTTTGCTTGTGTCTACTGTAAATTCGCAGTTTCCTTCTTTTTTGTCTACTGCTTTTACTCCACTTTTATAATTTACATCTGAGTTTTTTGCTACTGTCATTTCTTTTAATCCTGAAAATACTGGTGATTCTGTATCTTTTTTTATAATTAAGTTTGCTTGCTTTTCTATTTTATTTCCGTGCTTCGTCTTTTGCTTCTATTGTTACTACTTGTGTCCCTATTTTTTTATAGTCTATTTGGGTTAATAATGTTGTTTCTACTTTTCCTGATGCGTCTTTTGCTGATACTATAAATTTTGATTTTTCTACTTTTTCATCGTCATATATTGTTACATCTTTTAATTCTAGCTCTGGAGGAGTTGTATCTTGTATTTTTATATTTATTATATATTCTTTTCCATCGTTTGTTAATGTCATTGTGTATTCTCCTACTTGTGCTTTATTTATTTTTTCTAACTCTTTTTTTGATACTAGGCTTGCATCTTCTTCTGGACGCATTAGTATGTGTTCCTTTGTTAGTTCTTTTCCTAGTTCTAATGTAACATTGTAGTTTAACCAGTCTACTGTAAGTGTACATTCTTTAGATGTTTTATTTCCATATTCATCTTTTACTATTACTGTAACTGGATATTTTCCAAATTCGGTTATTTGTGGTATTTGTTCTACTTCTACATACATTGTTGATAGGTCATTTTTTTCTAATATGAAGTCTTCTCCTTTTATTTCATATCCTATATATTTTGTTATATCTTGAAATTTTACTTCTGGTGGGGTAGTGTCTACTAAGTTCATTTTTATTTTATACTGTTTTTGTTTGTACATTAATTCTATATTATGTTCTCCTACTTTGTTTAAATCTATTGTGCTCATATCTGTTATTATTCTACTATTTTCAATATACTTTTCGTTTGTTACAAAGTCTTTTATTGTTATTGCTTCTTTAGTGCCTATTTCTATTTGTGTATCTTTAAATTTTGGAATTAGCTTTGTATATATATAATAAATATCTAATATGAATGTAATTAATGCTAATATGTATATTATAAATATTAGTATTTTTTGTAATTTTTTGTGTTCTTTTTTTGTTTCTACTTTTTCTTCTTTATTTTGTGTTTTTATATCATTTTTTTCTTTTGCATGTTTTCCTCTCTTTTTATCATTTTGTGCTTCTTCCACTGCTGTTTTCCCCCTTTTTACACATTTTCCTTTATTATACCATAATTATTTTTCAAATGTATAACAAGTATATTTCATTAATATTACAAGTTGTTTTTTTACTTATGCTCTTACTATTATTAGGCACTATTAATAGTTCTACAAAAGCTTGCTCTAGAAGATGTAGGAGCGATTTTTTCTTAGTTCCTCGAGCGACAGCGAGTTATAAATAACCTATTATCTAAATATTTTTTGGTTGTGCTTGATTTTATTTTGATTTGTTGTATAATTTATTTAAATTATTTTACGGAGTTTTATATGAAAAAGTTAAATTTTAAAACATTTTTGTTATTTATATGTTGTATTTTGTTTTTATTTTTTATATTTTTTTATTTGAATAATTTGTTTTATTTGCATAGTTTAGAAAAATCCATTTTACCTATTTCTAGTAGCTTTTTTAATCTTAATTCTAAAAGTATTAAAAATTTTGTTTTAAAAACTACTAGAGTTACAAATGGCTTGTTGGCTAGAACTAAAAAATTACAGTCTTATACTCAAATTGGCGGTTTAGAACTTCCCATTAAAGGGGCTACTGGTTATGCTTCTGTTAAGCTTAATTTAATGCTTGAGCCTAGTAATAATTCTGGTATAGTCGGCACTTTCATTCCTGGCATGGCTTTTAGAATTTTAAATGAACAAGGCGATTGGTGGTATGTCGAAACTAATAAGTTCTCTGGCTGGCTCGAACATAAATATTGTATGATTAATTTACCTGATGTAATTCCCTCTATTATTTATGATGATACTAATAGTTATTCTTCTTTATTTAAATCTAGTGGTAAAGATCTTCCCAATATTACTGGTAAGGCTCTTTATAATGTTAAGTGTATGAATAATAGGCTTAATAAAGAGGAGTATTTGATGCCTATTTTGTATAGTGTAGCTAAAAAGATTTGCTCTGCACAACAATTAGCTTTAGAAGAAGGTAACTGTTTAAAAATATATGAATCTTATAGACCTTACATTACCCAAATGGCTATTGCTAATAGTTTAAGAGAGCTTGCTAATTCTGATGAAGATGTAAAAAATGGCATTAATTCTTCTGGTTGGTCTGAAAGCTGGTTTATTGCCCAAAATTTGTCTAATCATCAACGTGGTATTGCTATTGATACTAGTTTGGTTAAAATTATAAATTCTAAATATAAGTATTATGGAGATTATTATTACATAGATGTTACTGATTATGAGGAATATGAAATGCCTACTAATATGCATGAGCTTAGCAAAGCTGCTGCTACTTATTCTTATGGCATTTCTAACAAAAACAAAGAAGTTTTGCAAAAAACTCCATTTGCTAAAACAATGAATGATGAGGCTAAACTTTTACAAAGTTACTGCCTAAAAGCTAACCTTTCCCCTTTAGCTTCTGAATGGTGGCATTTTGAGGATTTGGATACTAAGGAGAAAACCAAGAATAATTATAGTACTGGAAGGTATTATATAACTGAGTGTTATAGTTTGGAATATTAGGAAAGAATTGGGACGTGGGAAAGATTTGGGACGAAGGAAAGATTTGGGACGTTGGAAAGATTTGGGACGCGTCTAAAAATTTACAAACATATATAACTAAAAAG
>CANPTO010000021.1 GCA_947577025.1 uncultured Clostridiaceae bacterium
TAATATTCTGTGGATAACTATTTTTATTTTTTATCTAAGCTGAACAGTAACTATTATATGTTATGTAACTTGTGATTTGAAAAGTATAGGAGGTGTATTTATGAAATATGAATACATAAAAGAAGAATCTCGGGAATATAAATATGGTCAGAATGAGGAGTTTAAAAATGAATATGATGCAAGAAAATATGTAATAAACATAAAGAGTCAAGTTATTGATAATTTGATTGGAGCGGGAATTGAAAACTCTGTAGAAAAAATTGAAATAATAAAAATTGAAAATGCATTTAAGTTAATTGCTTTAATAAAAAGGCCAAAAGAAATATTTACATTATAAAGGAAAAAAGATGTAAAAAAGGGGCTGTAAAAAAAGTAAATCAAAATGGACAGGGTAAATTAACACACTTTATCTTTTAAATATGTGTCAATTTACCCCATCCTTTTTGACTTACTTTTTTTAATATTATTCAGTTTTTATTAAAGACTTATCAATGATATTAAAGAAATATTTACGTAAATAAAAGTATAATGATAGACAAAAATAGTTAATAATAGTATAATTTAAATATAAAATAGAAAAGGAGAAATGTAATTATGAAGAAATTTGGAAATTTATTATGGGGATTAGTATTTATTGTATTAGGGTTAATATTTGCGTTAAATATATTAGGAATTGCGAACATCAATATATTTTTTAAT
The DNA here is from genome assembly GCA_947577025.1 of uncultured Clostridiaceae bacterium. Taxonomy (GTDB): domain Bacteria; phylum Bacillota; class Clostridia; order TANB77; family CAG-508; genus UMGS1663. The sequence continues at coordinate 700 of CANPTO010000021.1, forward strand.
GGATGGTGGACATTATTTATAATAATCCCATCTTTAATAGGTTTTATAAAAGGCCCAGAAAGAATGGGAGACTTGGTAGGACTAATAATAGGAATAGCACTTTTACTTTGTGCACAAGGAGTGTTACGTTTTGATATGGTAATAAAATTATCAGTACCATTTGCCTTAATAATGCTAGGTATTTATTTTATATTCAAAGATTCAATAAATAAAAAGGTAACAGACAAAATAAAAGAGCTAAATAAAACAGGTTTAAAAGAATATGCAGCAACTTTTGGAGAAAACAAAATAAATATGCAAAATGAAGAATTTGATGGAGCTGATTTAACAGCAGTATTTGGAGCAGTAGATATGGACTTAAGAGGAGCAATTATAAAAAAAGAACAAGTAATAAATGCAACAGCTATATTTGGAGGAGTTGAAATAAAAGTACCAGAAAATGTTAATGTAAAAGTAAAATCTACATCTATATTTGGTGGAGTAGGAAATAAAATCAATAATTCCAAAGAAGAAAATATACCAACAATATATGTAAATGCATTTTGCATGTTTGGAGGTGTAGATATAAAATGAGTGAAGGACAAAAAGTAATAAAATATATAGCAATAGCATTTGCAATTTTTCTAATAGTAAATATAATTGGAGGAATTATTACAGCTTTTGCATGTATAGCAGGAGTGACTGGAATAGTAAGTATAAGTAGCAATACAGAAAATATTGTAGACTTTTCGCAAAGTTATACAGAGGTAGAACAAATACAAATAGAATGCAAACTTTCTAATTTGAGCATAAAACAAGGAACAGAGTTTAAGATAGAAGCTACAACTATAGAAGATAAATTTGAATGTGAAAATAAAGATGGAATTTTAAAAATAAGAGAAAAAGAATTTAGGCTTTTTAGGAATAATGTAAGTGATTCAAATATTACAGTATATATACCAGAAAATAACAAACTAACAAATGTAAAAATAGAAACAGGAGCAGGAAAAGTAACAATAGAAAAACTTTTTACTGATAAATTAGAGCTAGACCTAGGAGCAGGAAGTGTAAAAATTTCTGATATAAATGTAGAAAAAGAAGCAAAAATAAATGGTGGAGTAGGAAAAGTGAAAATAGAAAATTCAGTACTAAATAATTTAGAGCTAGATTGTGGGGTAGGAGAATTTGAAATGACCGCAAAACTAATAGGAAACACCGATATAGACTGTGGAGTAGGAAGGCTAGAAGTTAACTTAATAGGAAATGAAGATGACTATAAAATATCAGCCAAAAAAGGATTAGGAAGCTTTACCATAAACTCTAAACAAATACAAAATGATACAAAATATGGAAATGGCGAAAACTATATAAAAATAGATGCAGGAGTTGGAAGCACTATAATAAAGTATAAATAAAAAATTTTATTCTGCTTTTACATTTTTTTGTTAACAAATTTAAGATACCGTCTTTGGCGATACAATTAAAAGAAGAATTCTGGGAGCCTTTCTTTCATGGCTCAAATAACTATTCTTTAATCAATTTCAATATGAAGTTTTTGGGTAATTGAGTCAAAATCTTCTTGTGATATTACAAATAAAAGACCTCCTTCAATCTCAGTTGATATCGCTTCAAGTTGCAGAATTAAAATATTAGAAATTAGTTAATGATGAATAATAAAAAATGAATAGTGAATAGTACATAAGGGCTCTTAAGCCACTAATTATAACTATTCACTATTCATTTTTCATTATTAACTATTCACTGCGATATGCTAATATCGCACTTATGGTAGCGACGGTGGGACTTGAACCTACGACCTGCCGGGTATGAACCGGATGCTCTAGCCAACTGAGCTACGTCGCCATATCGTCAAAAGACAAGTCTAATTATAATAGAGAAATATAGTTTTGTCAATAAAAAAATGCAAATTTCCCTAAAAAAATTTTCCGCAATAAAAAGAAAGGCTAGGCTGATTTCAACCTAGCTTCAAGTGTTTCAAAATGGAATTTATGGAATTTAAATAAGAGTTGCAAGCACAGGATAAGGTATTTTGGAGTTACGAAGAACGTAATCCTGAAAATCCTGAGCACTTAAAGCATTTTGCTCTTTTTCCAATTCGTAATCGGATATAGCTTTTGTAAAAAGTTGCGATGTTTCTTTAGTAGCCTGAGCTGATTTGTTTACACCTATTTTCATACTATTCCTCCTTAACACTACTTATATGTTAATATCATATTTATTATATCATAAAATCAACATAAAGTAAATAGAAAAAAGAATATTTCCAGGGTAATTTTGGGTTTCTTTTTGTTGAGCAAGAAAAAATGTCATATTCTAAAATAAAATTTAATGTTAAAATAATATTATACAAAGATATTGACAATACAGTTAATACTTTTTATACTTGATAGAAAAAAGTTGGAAAATTTTTTTAGTATGTTCTAAATTTTTATGGGTAAATTTTGAAACAATTTATGTAATATTCATTGACTTTTTGAGCTTTTGCGTATATTATATATGTGCTGAATATATATAATATACGCAAAAGCTCAAAAAGTCAATGAATATTACATAAAGTAAAAAAACAGCTTTTATAAAAACATAAACATTTTTCATATAAAAATAAGGAGGAAATTATGGGAGAAGTTATAGTTATTACATCTGGAAAAGGTGGAGTAGGAAAAACAACAACAACAGCTAATTTAGGTTCTGCTTTAGCTTTAAGAGGTAAAAAAGTAGTATTAGTAGATACTGACATTGGTTTAAGAAACCTAGATGTAGTTATGGGACTAGAAAACAGAATAGTTTATGACATAGTAGATGTTGTAGAAGAAAAATGTAAATTAAGACAAGCCCTAATAAAGGACAAACGTTTTAATGAACTATTTTTACTTCCAGCAGCGCAAACAAGAGATAAAAGTGCAGTAAATGAAGAACAAATGAAAGAATTAACTTCTAAATTAAAAGAAGAATTTGACTATATATTAATAGATTGCCCAGCAGGAATAGAACAAGGTTTCAAAAATGCTATAGCTGGAGCAGATAGAGCAGTTGTAGTAACAACAGCAGAAATATCAGCAATAAGAGATGCAGACAGAATAATAGGACTATTAGAAGCATCAGAAATTAGAAACCCAGAATTAGTAATAAATAGGTTACGTCCAAACATGGTAAAAAAAGGAGAAATGATGGATGTAGCAGATATAGTAGACTTATTATCAATTGACTTAATAGGAGTTGTACCAGATGATGAATACATAATCACACAAACAAATAAAGGAGAACCAGTAGTATCAAATCATAAAGCTCCATCTGGAAAGTCATACACAGAAATAGCAAGAAGAATATTAGGAGAAAATGTGGAAGTAACTATTCCAGGAAGAGAAAATGGATTTTGGGCTAAAATAAAAAGCATTTTTACAAAAAAATAGACTAAAAGTAGGGAGGAGCAAAAATGTTTGATAGTATAATAAACTTTTTCAAAAAGTTTTCAAAAGAAAATAAAGATTCAAAAGATACTGCAAAAGAAAGACTACACTTAGTTTTAATGCAAGACAGAGCAAATGTTTCTGCAGACTTTTTAGAAATGATGAAACAAGAAATTATAGAAGTAATAAAAAAATACATAGATGTAGATGAAAACTCTATAGATGTTAAGTTAACAAACAAAGTAAACTCAGATGGAACTACAGGAGCACCAGCACTATATGCTAATATTCCAATAATGAGTTTAAAAGATGAAACAAAGAAAATCAACATAGAACGAAACAAAGAAGAGAATAAAGAAATAGAAGAAAGTGAAAACCAAACAGCAAATAAATTAGAAGATACACAAACAAATGAGAAGGAAGAAAAAATAGAAAACATAGAAGAAAATAAGCAAGAAGAAGAGCAAGAAAATATAAAAGAAATTGAAGAAGAAAAGCAAACGCAGGAAAATAACCAATACAAAGAAGAACAAGAAAGTATAGTAGAAAATAGTAAAAATGACCAAATAGAGAATAAAGAAGCGAAAAATGAGGAATATAAAGAAGAGGAAAACAAATAAACAAAATAGAGGTAAATAATGAGAAAAAAAATATTTAAAAATATAGAATGGGGAATACTAATCTGTACTATATTGTTAATATTAATAGGTCTAGTAGCGCTATTTTCAGCAACACAGGCAACTCAATATGACGAACTAAAAAAGCAAATTATGTGGCTATGCATTAGTATACCAATTTTTATAGTAATAATATATATAGATTATGAAATTGTAGCTAAAGCATCGCCAATTTTTTATGGAATATTTTTAATACTTCTAATAGCAGTATTATTTACAAAATCGATAAATGGAGCAACAAGCTGGTTTAACATAGGGTCATTTTCAATACAGCCATCAGAATTTGCGAAAATATTTGTAATACTACTATTTTCATTAGTGGTAAGTAAAATACAAGAAAGAGGAAAAGAGCAAATAAGTAGACCTACAAGGTTAGCACTAGCACTTTTAACAGTAGCTGTGCCAGTAATATTAATAGTAATACAACCAGACTATGGAACGGCAATAGCATATCTAGTAGCAACAGTAATGATGCTATTTGCCGCAGGAATAGATAAAAAATATATAATAACAGCAATAATACTAGTTGCAGTAATGTTACCTATACTATATTTTTTCGTATTGCCAGACCATGCAAAAACAAGAATAGATGTATTTTTAAACCCAAACTTAGACCCAAGAGGATCAGGATACAACATAATACAATCAAAACTTGCAATAGGGTCAGGTGAATTATTTGGTATGGGAATACTAAAAGGAAACCAAACTCAACTAGGATTTTTACATCCAAAAACAACAGACTTCATATTTGCAGTAATAGGTGAGGAAATGGGGTTTGTAGTAGCAGCAGGAATAGTAATTTTATATGTAATATTAATAACAAAATCAATATATGTAGCAAAAACAGCAAAAGACAACCTAGGTTCATATATAGCAATGGGAATAGCAGGAATATTCATGTTTCATATGGTAGAAAATATAGGAATGACAATAGGGCTATTACCAATAACAGGTGTACCACTGCCATTTGTAAGTTATGGAGGAAGTTCACTACTAACAAATTTAATATTAATAGCACTATTACTAAACATAAGTGGAAGAAGGCAAAAAGCAATATTTGTAGAATAAAAGAGTACGCACGCAAGGGACGGTCCTTTTCGTTCCGATTTCGGAACGAAAAGGACCGTCCCTTGCGTGCATTTTTAATTATTACTCTCATCAAGTGAACCTAATGCAAAAACACGTACTGCCCCACGATATACAGCACTCCATTTTATAGTCGTTCCTATTATTTTTAGATATTGTTTTGTGTTTAAAATTATTTTTTTGTAAAGAATAGTTTTCATTACATTTTCTCCTTACTACTATAATATTTAATTTTAATTGTTAGTGTATCCGAAGACTACATTATGTATACAAGATGCTACTATTTTAAATAATATATCATTAAATAGTAGAGTAGTCAATATATAGAATTATATTTTTATGCTACACAAAAGTTTTATATAGATTGAGTAGACAAAAGTGCCTAATGATAGTATAATTTACAAATAAAATAGAAAATTATTAAGAGAGATTAGAATTTTAAACCAAAAATGAATGGTTATTTGGAGTAAGGAAGGAATAAAATGTACTTAAAAAAAATAAAAATAGGAAATATAGAATTAGAAAATAATATATTATTAGCACCAATGGCAGGAATAACAGATAAGCCTTTTAGAATGATAGCAAAGCAATACAATCCAGGATTAGTTTTTACTGAAATGGTAAGTAGTAAAGGTCTATATTATAATGATGACAAAACTAAGTTATTGTTAGATACAAAAGGAGAGAAAAGACCAATATCTGTGCAAATTTTTGGCAGTGATCCAGAAACAATGGCATATAGTGCCAAATATGTATCAGAGCTTGCAGATATAGTTGATATTAATATGGGGTGCCCAGCTCCAAAGGTAGTTAAAAATGGAGATGGTAGCAAACTTTTACTTAATTTAGACTTAGTAGAAGAAATAGTAAATAAAGTAGTAGAAAATAGTAAAGTACCAGTTAGTGTTAAAATAAGAAAAGGTTGGGATGAAAACAATATAGTAGCAGTAGAAGCAGCTAAAAGAATTGAGAAAGCAGGGGCAAGTATAATTACGATTCATGGAAGAACAAGAGAAGAATACTATGGAGGAATAGCAGACTGGGATATAATAAAAAAAGTAAAAGAAGCCGTAAATATTCCAGTAATAGGAAATGGAGATATTAAATGTAAGGAAGATGCTTTTCAAATGTTTAAGCAAACTAATGTAGATGGAATTATGATAGGAAGAGCTTCACTTGGAAACCCATGGATTTTTAGAGATATAATATCTTATTTAAAAGGTGAAGAAGTAAAAGAGGTAAGTTTAGAAGAAAAGCTAGATATTATGAAAAAACATATTGAATTAGAAGTAGAGCAAAAAGGAGAGAATATTGGAATAAAAGAACTAAGAAAGCATATGTGTGCATATATAAAAAATCTTCCTAGTTCAGCAAGTTTGAGAGAGAAAATTAATAGAATTGAAGTAAAAGATGAACTTATAAGTTGTCTTATAGAATACTTTAAAAGTATATGAATATAAATAAAAGAGAATAGATTTGCTCTATTCTTTTTTAGATTTGGAAATTTTAGTATAGCATAGGGATTGTCGTTTTAAACTACTTTATAAATTTAACATCCAACCTCTAACTTCCAACTTCTAATAAACAAGGAGGTGACTATGAAAAACAAAAAAACAATAATTATAGCTCTTACTATTTTAACAATTCTCGCAATAATAATTTCAATTTTTGCTTATAAATTTTCTAAAAACCGGAAATACTATAATTAATAAATCTGAGGAAGATATTATAGAATATGTTTTAAATATTAATTCGTACAAAGCAAAATTAGAAATTGAGGTAGAAACGAATAAAAATAAAAATAAGTATGTTGTAAAGCAAAGTTTAGAAAATGGAAATGTAAGCAAACAAGAAGTACTAGAGCCTAGCAATATAGCAGGGGTAATAACTGAGTATGATGGAACAAATTTAAAAATAATAAATAATACTCTAAACTTAACTACTACTTTTGAAAATTATAGCTATATGGTAGAAAACAAGCTATGGTTAAATAGTTTTATAGAAGACTATAAAAAGAGCAATAATTCAAAAGCTACAACAAAAGAAAATGAAATAATATTAGAAGTAAAAAAAGATGAAGAAAATAAATATAGTATATATAGAAAGCTATATATAGATAAGAATACACGGAAAGCCTACTAAAATGATAGTTCAAGATATTAACCAAAAAACCTTAGTATACATATTATATAGTGAGATAGAAATATCTTAAAGGAAATATTTAAAATATATCAAAAAATTGGCCTTAGATACGAAGAAATAGTAGGAGTGATTCACAAATGGTAATAAAAAGAGGAGATATGTTCTATGCTGACCTAAGTCCTGTAATAGGTTCAGAGCAAGGTGGTATAAGACCAGTAATAATAATACAAAATGATATAGGAAATAAGCATAGCCCCACAGTAATAGCTGCAGCAATTACCTCTCAAACAGGAAAAAACAAATTACCAACGCATATAGACATAGGCTTAGGTGATGGAGGATTAAAAGCAGATTCAGTAGTACTTGCCGAGCAAATACGAACAATTGACAAAAGTAGACTAAAGGAAAAAATAGGGCATATAGGAGACGAAAAAGTAATGAACAAAATAAACAATGCACTAGGTGTAAGTTTTGGATTAGAAGAATAGCACAGTAGGAACGCCCCTTTTGGTATCATTTTGACCCAAAAGAGCGTTCCAATAATGTGCTAAATTCTTAATTTCTTGATTATTTTTATTTCATTATATAATTTATCTTTAACATCTTCCCTAGTTATAACTGCTGCTCGATACTCATCTAAAACGTGAGCATAATTATCAAAATCTTCGCCACTTTCAAAGAGCATTCTCATACCTTCTCTATAATAGTCTTTGTCTTTATCTTTTTTCGCTTTTTGACTTTTTAAGTCATACTTTTCAATTTTTTCTAATCTATGTATTTGTTCATTTAAATAGTTTATATAATCTATAACACAACTAATTTCATATAAAGTATCATCTATAACAACTTTAAATAGTGCTTTTAGGGCCTTAGGGTTGATTTTTCCAACTTTATAATTTTCGCGAACAACATCTAGTGCAACTGTTTTCATGTAATCGGTAGGTTTTGCGTCTTTCATTAAATCTTTTAAAGTCTCAGAAATATTAACGTGAGTTTTATATTGCCTTTTAGTAACAATTGCATCATATTCATCTGCTACACGTATAATTTGTGCAACATAAGGAATATCTTTTTTAGTTAAACCCTGAGGATATCCAGAACCATTTAAAGCTTCATGATGATATAAAGCACCATCAGCATAAGGGCGAAGTTTCAAATCTTTCATACACATATCATATCCAAATGTAGTATGCTTTTTCATAACGGAGTATTCTTCCTCTGTTAATTTTCCTGGCTTATTTAAAATTTCAGGAGGAATAAAAAGCTTACCAACATCATGTAGATATCCACATATTGTTGCATGAATGGTGAAAACTTTACTGCAATGTAAGTATTCGCATATTCTACAAACTAAATTTGCCACATTTTCACTATGCCTTCTAGTAAAAACGTCCATTCTATCTAACATAGAAAGCTGATATTTCATAACAGCATCTAAATTATATGACTTCAAATTAGTTGAATTATAAAAATCAATATCTAGTTTTTTCATATAATACCTCTTTCTTTTGTGATACCAAATAAATAATAGCATAATAAAATGCAAAATACAATAAGAATATATTAAAATATATTTTGCAAAAAAAAAGTTAAAAAAGCAGAATTTTGTCGAAAACGGTAAAAATATGACAAACGATTTTTCTTGAAATACAAATGATACAATGATAAAATAAAAAGAATTTATTTTAATGTTTTTTCTGAAAAAAGTAGAATATAAATTATAAACAAACTCCTAAAAGCAAAAGTAAAATTTCAGTAAAATATTAGTCAAAATACTGGTTATACAGCCGATGGTCAAGCATCAGACCAAAAATATATAATTGATTTATAATTTTTTAGGAGAAAATTTTATGGTTAAGTTAAAGGTTGAAAAAGGAGAATATATATTTAAGTTAGAAAACATATTAAAACAAAAGAACATAAGTATAAACAAGCTAATGAGAGAAACAAATACAGATTTCAAAGTTATAAAAAGGTTAATGTTAGGTGATATAGTTAGGTTCGACATATTTGTAATTGCAAGGCTATGTGACTACTTAGAATGTACAATAGCAGATATTATTGAATATATGCCAAATAAAAATGAGTAGAGCAGGAAAGATGCTAAAAATAAGTTATATAATGAAGTAAAAATAATCAACAAATTGGAGATTTAATCTCATTTCTTGATTACTCGTATATTTACTTTTACTCAGTATATGGAATTACTATATAGTTAGCTACTATTGATCCTGTCGAGCTACTGCCATTAGTATTATAGGCTGTTATAGTAAATCCATTAATTGTTTTGTCTGTAATAACATACTGCGTTTGAGCATAAGCATAAACTGGATTAATATGCGTAACAACTACACTATAATTATTATTTTGCATTGGTTCACTAAAAGTTACATTTACCGATTTCCCAGAGCTTTTTCCTATAGTACCTATTGTAATTTGTCCTGCTCTAATTTGGTTAATTGTATTTTTTAGACCTTCATATTCTTCCTTTGGAATGGTAACAGTTTCTTCTTTAGCTACTTTTATTCCATTTATACTTGCTAGTTGTAAAGAAGAATTTATTTCAAACTCATATTTATAATTTTTTAACTTTGTAAATATTGATGTTGGACTATCTCCTACATCGTATTTTGTACCTGCTATTTGACTTACTTCTGTTACATATGCTATTTCATCATCATTTCCTAGTACTATTGATAATTCCTTTAATGTTGGCATTTCTTGTTTTTCTGCGTATTTATTTACTTATGCTGTTGTTATTTTTAAATTTATTTTTTCTGTTGCCTCCTGTTTATTTGTTAGTTCCTTTGCCTCTTTTGTTTTATTAAATAATCCATTATTTCCTAAACTCAAATTTATTGCTATACCTGCTAGTATAATTAATAAAATTATTGTAATAACAAGAGAAATTAAAGTTATACCTTTATTATTTTTAATATGATTTACTAAAAACATAATATTAGAGTCTCCAAAATCTTTACAGCTCATTTTTCTTGACATTCTAAGCATAAAACGGTATAATCAAACAAAATAAAACAAAGAAAAATGTCAAAATAAGGGTGAATAAAAATGTATTTAAAAAGGTTAGAACTACAAGGGTTTAAATCTTTTGCAGATAAAACTGTATTAGAGTTTAGACCAGGAATTACATCTGTAATAGGACCAAACGGTTCTGGAAAGAGTAATATATCAGATAGTATTAGATGGGTATTAGGAGAGCAAAGTATGAAGTCTTTAAGGGGTTCAAACTCTTCTGATATTATTTTTGCAGGAACACAAAATAGGAAGTCTCTAGGATTTGCAGAGGCCTCTATAGTAATAGATAACAGTGATGGAAAGCTTCCAATAGAATATAATGAAGTTACAGTCACAAGAAAGATATATAGGAGTGGAGAAACAGGATATTTTATAAATAAAGTGCCATGCCGATTAAAAGACATATTAGAGCTATTTATGGATACTGGAATAGGTAAAGATGGATACTCAATAATAGGTCAAGGAAAAATAGATGAAATACTAAGTAATAAATCAGAAGATAGAAGAAAGATATTTGAAGAGGCAGCAGGAATTGTTAAATATAGAACAAGAAAGCAAGAATCTGAAAAGAAATTAGAACAAACAAAACTAAATTTACTTAGAATTAATGACATTTTAGCTGAAATAGAAGGTAGCTTAGAACCATTGAAAGTCCAATCAGAAAAAGCAAAGAAGTTTTTAGACTTACGTGAAGAATTAAAAAGCGTAGAAGTTGGACTATTTATATATAACATAGAAAACTATAAAACTAAATTAGAAGAAATAGTAAAAGATGAGCAAATATTAAATTCACAGTATGAAGATGAGGTTCAAAAACAAGAAAATATACGTGTATTAAAAGAAAAATTGAAAAGTGAGATAGAGGAAGTTACATCCAAAATAGAAGAAATGCAAAACTTAGGTTTTGAAAGCACAAATAAAATAGAAAAAATAAACTCAGATATAAATGTAGCAAAAGAAAGAATAGAAAATAACAAGCAAAATTCTAACCGTTTTAAAGAAGAAATACAAGAAGTAAAAATAAGAAATACTGAATTAGAAGAAGAGAAAAAACAAAAACAAGAAAAGAAAATTAACCTAAATACAAATAGAGAAAAATTTGAAAAAGAACTACAAGAAAAAGAAGAAAAGCTAAATGAACTAACGAAAAAACTATCAACAAAAGAGCTAGAAATAGAACAAAAAAAGCAAAAAGTAGAATCAAGTATTGATTTAAAATATGAAATAGCAAGTAAAATAAATGAGCAAGATGTAAACTATGAAAACTTAAGTAAAAGGCAAAAAACAGTTAAACAAGAAATAAACTCTGCCATTTCAGAACTAGATGAAGCAAGAATGAGAAAACAAGAAATATCAAAGGTTTTTTATGAAATAGAGGCAAAAAGAAATGAGCAAACAAGTAAAATAAAAGAAGCAAATACTAAAAAAGAAGAAAGCATAGGAATCTTAAAAGAATATGAAACAAAAATTAGCAATTTAAACTATGACTTAAGAATGAAAGACTCAAGACTTAAATTCTTAATAGAAACAGAAAAAGAAAAAGAAGGATATACAAAAAGTGTAAAGAACTTACTTTTAGAATGTGAAAAAAACACTAACCTAAACAAAGGAATGAACGGAGTCTTAGCAAACCTTATATCAGCTCCAGAAGAATATGAAATAGCAATTGAAATGTGTTTAGGAGCAGCTCTTCAAAATGTAGTAACAGAAACAGAAGAAGATGCAAAAAAATTAATAGAATTTTTAAGAAAAGGAAACCTAGGAAGAGCTTCATTTTTACCAATTACAGCAGTAAAAGGTAAAAAGTTAGAAAAGATAAATGACAAAGGTATAGAAGGAATAATAGGGGTAGCATCAGACTTAGTAAAATACAACAAAAAATATGAACAAATAGTATTAAATTTACTTGGAAGAACAGTTATAGTAGATGAGATGAATAATGCAATACTACTAGCAAAAAGAAATAATTATTTATTTAGAATAGTAACACTAAAAGGAGACTTAATAAATCCATCAGGTGCAATGACAGGAGGTAGTGTAAGCCAGAAAACAGTAAATATTTTAGGTAGAGGAAGGGAAATAGAAAGTTTAGAAAAGCAAATAAAAAAATTAGAAAATGCAATAGAAGAAAAAGTAAAAGAAAAAGAAGAATATAAAAAATCAATAGAAGATATTTTAGAAAATTCAGAGAGGCTAGAAAAAACACTTCAGGAAATAGAAATTATATATGCTACAGAAAAGCAAAAGATGGTATCAATAGAAGAAAATATTAGCAAATTGCAAGCAAGACTAGAAAAGCTAAAGTCAGAGGTAATATCAATAGATACACAAATGCAAGAAAACAGAAAAGTAAAACAAGAAAAAGAAGAACAAATAGTACGTTTGAGTAAAGAAATAGAAGAACTAAATACAGTAATAGAAGAGTTCTCAAAAGACAACAAAGACAGTCAAACTTATATTGATAATTTAAATTTTGATATAACAAACCTAAAAATTTCAGTATCTTCTTTTGACGAAAGCAATATATCTATTGATGAAATGTTAGAAAGAATTAATATAGATATTAAGAACAACAATTCAAGTATAAAAAATAAAGAAGAACAAATAGTAAATATATCAAATGAAAATATAGAGTTAGAGCAAAATATAGAAAAACTAAAAACTCAAATAGAACAAATAAAAATAGAAGCTAAAAATAGTTCTAATATGATAGAAGAACTTAAAAACTCAAGAGTAGAAAAAAGCGAAAAGCTTTCTACAATAGAAAACGAGATAGCAGAAAAATTCAAAATTATAGAAGAACTAAAAGAGCAAATAGTAAAAATAGATGTCAAAAAAACAAAGATAGAGCAAGATATAGAGCAAATTGTAAATCAGCTATGGGAAGAATATGAAATAACGCCAAATAATGCAGAAGGATATGAAAGACCAACAAATATAGCTTTAGCAACAAAACAAGTACATAGTTTAAGGAATGAAATACGAAACTTAGGAAGCATAAACATTGACTCAATAGAAGAATATAAAAAGGCAAAAGAAAGATATGACTTTATGAGTGAGCAACGTTTAGACCTAGAAGAAGCGGCAACAAAGCTAAGAAAAATAATTTCAGAAATGACAGAAACAATGAAAAAAGAATTCATAGAAAAATTCAATATTATAAATAAAAACTTTAATGAAGTATTTATAGAATTATTTGGAGGAGGAAAAGCAGAACTAATATTAGAAGATGAAAGTAATATATTAGAATGTGGAATAGACATAAAAGTGCAACCAACAGGAAAAAAACTACAAAATATGATGTTACTTTCAGGAGGTGAAAGAGCATTTACAGCAATAGCACTACTATTTGCAATACTAAAAATAAACCCAGCACCATTTTGTATACTAGATGAAATTGAAGCGGCACTAGATGATGTAAATGTATACAGATATGCAGAATACCTAAAAAAATTCAGTATGGAAACACAATTCCTAGTAATAACGCACAGAAAAGGAACAATGGAAGCAGCGGACACAGTATATGGAGTAACGATGGAGGAAAATGGAATAAGTAAACTTCTTTCAATGAAGCTTGCAAGTAAATAAAAAGATTAGAATTAATGCTTTTATTGTAAATTTAATAATCGAAAAACAAAGCAGAGCCCTTTAAACCAAAGTGGCTCTGCTTTGCTTCTTATATAATTTTTTTGTAGATAACATGCTGAATTGCCATATACGCTTTTGGACTTAACTTGAAGCCTTTGGCGCTCTTTTGTATTTTTAGCTCATTGTGCTTGCTACTAAAATCATCAATAGCATCTCTTATATCCTGGATTACCGTAGATAAGCCTGAAATTGATGTAATCACATCTGAATCGTGAGAGGTAATAATAAGCTGCAAATTTGATTTTAATGATGAATTCATGAATTCCCTCCTAATATAATAAAAATAACTGCATGTATAATAAAATTATAACATTACTTAACATAAAAGTCAAATGCGATATGGAAAACTTTTCTAAAGGTTATAAAATTACCTTACTAATACCAACAAATATAAGTAAAATACCAGCAATAATACTCCAAATATTTTCTGGAATATTAGAAACATTTTTTATTTTTTTACCTAAAAAGCTACCAAAAGAAAGGAAAAATAATTGGAAAATAGCAACTAAAATAGGGAATAAAAATGAATTGAGTCCCATTATGCTACTGCCAATACCAATACCAATAGAATCTAAAGACAATGCCATACCAAGGTATAAAGCCTCTTTTCCTTCTATTTGATTAGACTTATTAAAATCCGAAAAACTAGGGTCACGAATAATTTGAACAGTAATCCCTAAAAACTTTATAAAAAAGTGATACTCCTTTTTAATTTTCTGTTTATTATTAGTAACAGCTTGAACAATAATCCATAGCCCCATAATACAAAGTAAAACAGAGCCAATAGCAGTAGAAACATTAGCAGAAAATATTTTACAAATAGAATCACCTATAAAAATTGAAAAAGAAGTTACTATAATAGAAATAGTAAACAAAACAAGTTTTGACACAAATGAAATTTTAGTATTTTTTAATCCATATGTAAGGCCAATACTCAAAGAATCAATACTAACGCAAAAAGCAAGTAAAATACAATTAAGTAACATAAAAACACCTCTATCAACATAATATTAAAAAACATAAAAATTTGTGAACACTCTAATGGAAAGATTTGGGACGCGTCCAAATCTTTCCAAAACTTTTCGATGTTTAGGCGATTAAGAGAAAAGAAAAATTAGAAATGGAAGAAATACAAAATATATGAAAAATAAAATTGACATAAAATGATTTACAATTACAATATTAAATGATATAATAGAAATAGGTAAAAAATTTTATATTTTGGAGGGCAAAAAATGATAGTACGGTGTACAATTCTAATTTTCGTAACAATGCTAACGATGAACAAAGAAGTAATACCGCAAAACGTAGAGGAAGAGGTATGTTGCTGCAACTTTTGTGATGGTCACGAACTTACTACAAAAGAGAAGTACGAAGAACTTTTGTGGAAAGCACTAACAGATGAGAAAAATTATTTAGAGGATGGTATAATCACAAAAGAAGTATATGAACTGCAAATAGAGCCTTTTAACAAGGCGCTAGACTATTTAGAAGGAGAAAACATAGAAGAAGAGAGAGTATGTGAAATGTACTACGAGCTCTTACAAGCCAATTTAGACTGGCTAGCAGAAGATGAAGCAGCAGGCGAGGAAATAGACGAAGGTTTCCGTACATACATCGAAAATGAGCTAGAAGCATACGAATGAGAAGAATGAATAAAGATATCCAAACGAAAAAATGAAGCAACTGCTTCATTTTTTTGTTTGCTTATTTTACGCTTTTTCTACTCTATTATACGGCTTTTGGGACTCTGAATAGCTTGATTTTACTATGTTTTAGAGAAAGTGTCTAGATATAAGATAGAGTTAATAGTAAAAGTCATTCAAGTTATCTATATTAAGTGCTCAGGCTACTTCAGATAAAGTGCAACACGGAACCCATAAAGGAAACCGGTGTAACTAACAGTGGCGCAATGGCGGTAACATGTTGGGTAAGTAGAAGATGTGTTGAAAGCAACACCTCCACGACAAACGCGGTGTCCAGTAAGGGCTCCATTTGATGTGGTCACTACTGCTACTTCTTCTGTCCATTCCCATACATTCCCTGCTACATCATATAGATTTTTTAATTTACATTCTTCACTTGCTCCTGTTGTTAACAAGTGACCTTTTCCATTATTATTTGTGCTTACTGTTCCTGCTGGCTTAGTTATTTTATTTTCTTTTGTGCTTTGTGACCATTCTTTATCAAATGGGTCTAAATACCAGCTACTATTATAGAATGCATATCCTTTTCTACCTAAATTTATTTCTGGCGTTGTATTTGTATAATTTCCCCATGTACTATTTGTTAATAGTGTTGATGTGTTATTTCCACCTGCCATCCATGTAAGCATTGTATCCCACATTGTTCCTGTTATTAGCCCACTTTGTACTATTGTTATTTTTCCATCATACATACTTTCAGCATTTTTCTTAGAATTTGTATAGTCTATATACATCCATGGTACTACCCCTGCTTTACTTTGTGGAGTTCCTTCTGCATTATATCTGGTTTGGGTAGAACCTGTATGTTGTGTTCTTGAATCTAATTCTGCTATGTTTGAATCTAACCCTGCTTCAAATCTTCCTACATAAAAGCCTTCGTATTTCTTTATTTGTAGTAGTTCACCTGCTGATGTATCTGTATTATATATATTATTTCTATAAGTTGTTCCCCAATCATATTTTTTATATGTTTCTTCTGTGGCTGGTATCCATACAAATTGGTTTCCTTTTAATTCATATTTTAAGGTTTTATCTTCATTTAGTGTTATCCCTGCTGGTACATCTTCCTTACCTTTATATTTATTTTGGTCTTCTTTATTATCAGATATCACTATTCCACTATCTAAGGTTCCTCCTACATAGTAAAAACCTATTGGTACTGGAACTTCTTTTCCATTTCCTACTGCTACTGCGTATACACTTGCTACTTTTGAAGTAGTTTTTACTTGTTCTCCTGTTGTTCCTAATATATAGTTTATTGTAGTTTTCCATTTTTCTGGAGTTTCTACTATTGTTCCTGCTTTTGTATTTGGAGTGTTTTTTGGTAAATCTCCTAAAAGTCCTAATTCCTCGTATAGTTCATTTAACGCTCTTTCTTCTTCTACTTGTGCATTTAGGTATTTTTCTTTTGCATATTTGGCTTTGTTAAATAGTCCATTTTCTCCTATGCTCAAATTTATGCCAATTCCTGCTAATATTATAAGCAATATTATTGTTATTACAAGAGATATTAAAGTAATTCCCCTATTAAATGGTAAGGTATAACCCTCAAAATGACATTTTCTGTTTTTCATCTTTTGTTCCTCCGATATTTCTATTATTTACTATTAAAAAAATTTTATTATAAAGAGCAAATTTTTTTAATAGTAAAATACATGACATTTTTGTCATTAATTGAATTATACTGGTTATACAACCAATAGTCAAGCGGAATAATACTTTTAAGTTTCGGTTTTTTAAAAAAATTATTTTTACAAAAAACCGAAACTTAAATCTTAAAACTGTTTACAAAAAAAATAAATTGTTATATTATATATATAGGTGATTAAGAGAAAAGATGGAAAAATATGAAATCAAAAAAGTTGGAAAAGACTTTAGATTTATACCAGAAATAAATAATAAAGGAACGAGAGAAAAAAGGACGGCACTAGATAGTAGAGGTAATAAAGTAATTTTTAAATATGAAATGTACGATAAAAGTTGCTCAGAGGCTTGTTCAGAGAAACTAAGTTATGAAATTGCAAAAGTTTTAGGATATGAATGTGCACATATAGAATTAGCATTAGATGAAAATGTAAAATATTCAGCAAAAATTAAATATTTGAATTTTGAAAGTAAATTAGATGATGAAGATATTACTGCTGATGTAAAATTGATTTTTAATATTAAATAAGAAAAATTTTTAAAAGATTTGGAGCGTGCCCAAATCTTTTAAAGATTTTTTTATTGGTTTTAAAACTCAAACTAATAAAAAAACAAAACATATAATGATAATTTTCTAATAAGAATTATTAATAATGTAATTCACTAAAAAATAGTAATCATAATTTAAGGACAACCACATATATTATATAAAGATAAAAACGAAGGAGAGTGAAAAAATGTGGTATACTAAAGCTGTAAATGAAACAGAGGTAAACTTTAGAACAAACATAACAAATGGACTTGATGAAAAAGAAGTAGAAGAAAGAAAAAAGCATTTTGGGGAGAATAAGCTAGCAGATAAAAAGAAAGAAAGCATAATAACAAAGTTTTTAAAACAATTTAATGACTTCATGATTATAATTTTAATAATAGCCTCAATAGTGTCAGCAGTGGTTAGCAAATTAGATGGAAGTGGTGACTATATAGACTCAATAATTATAATTGCAATAGTTATACTAAATGCAATAATGGGAGTAGTTCAAGAAGCAAAAGCAGAAAAATCTTTAGAAGCATTAAAAAAGATAGCAGCACCAACTGCAAAAGTAAGAAGAAATGGAAAAATAATTAATATAAAATCAGAAGAAGTAGTTCCAGGAGATATAGTAATACTAGAGGCTGGAAACTATGTTCCAGCAGATGCAAGACTAATAAAAACCTCTAATTTAAAAGTCGAAGAATCAAGTTTAACAGGAGAAACTGTGCCTGTACAAAAAGATGAAAAAGTAGTACTAAAAGAAAATATTCCAATAGGTGATATGGTAAACATGGTATTTTCGTCAACAATAGTAGTAAATGGTCATGGTGAAGGAATAGTTTGTGAAACAGGAATGAACACAAAAGTAGGAAAAATAGCAAACATGATATTGCAAGATGAAGCTCCAGAAACACCTATACAAAAGAAATTAGGAGAAGTAGGAAAAACATTAGGAATGGCATGTTTAGCAATATGTTTAGCAATATTTGTAATAGGAATAATAAAAAGAATTGAACCAGTAGAAATGTTTATGACATCAGTAGGGTTAGCAGTTGCAGCAATACCAGAGGGCTTGCCAGCGATAGTAACTATAATGCTATCAATAGGAGTTACAAAAATGGCAAAGAAAAACAGCATAATAAGGAAACTTCCTGCAGTAGAAACATTAGGGGGTGCAAAGGTAATTTGCTCAGATAAAACAGGTACATTAACACAAAATAAAATGCAAGTAGTAGAAATGTATACATTAGGTGGAACACAAAATAAATTATTAGAGCTTGGTACAATGTGTACAGACACACAAATAGAAGAAAAGGAAGGAAGAAAAGTAGGAGTAGGGGAGCCAACAGAAGTAGCAATAGTAAATGCAGCTCTAAACCAAAACATAAATAAGCAAGAACTATATAAAACCATGCAAAGAGTAAAAGACATACCATTTGACTCAACAAGAAAAATGATGACCACAGTACATAAAAGTAATAATGAATATATAGCAATAACAAAAGGTGCACCAGATATCTTACTAAAAAAATGTAATAAATATTTTGATGGAGCAAAAGAAATCAATCTTTCAAAAGAAAAAATGGAAACAATAGAAAAAAGTAATAATAACATGGCAGAAAAGGCATTAAGAGTAATAGCAGTAGCATATAAAAAAGTAAATAATATAGAAAAAATAACAGAAGAGGACTTGACATTTGTAGGATTAATAGGAATGATAGATCCACCAAGAGAAGGTGTAAGAGAAGCAGTAGAAACATGTTCAAGAGCAGGAATAAAAACAGTAATGATAACAGGGGATCATATTAAAACTGCAAAAGCAATAGCAAAAGACTTAGGAATATTAAAGCTACATGATTTAGCTATAACAGGAGAAGAACTCTCAAAAATTCCACAAAGCACATTAGAAAAAGAAATAAAAAAATATTCAGTATTTGCAAGAGTATCACCAGAAGACAAAGTAAGAATAGTAAAAGCATTTCAAAGTACTGGTGAAATAGTAGCAATGACAGGAGATGGAGTAAATGATAGTCCAGCCCTTAAAATAGCAGATATAGGAGTAGCAATGGGACAAAATGGAACAGATGTAGCAAAAAATGCAGCAGATATGATTTTAGCAGATGATAACTTTGTAACAATAGTAGAAGCAGTAAAACAAGGAAGAACAATATATGATAATATAAGAAAAGCAATTCATTTCCTAATATCAACGAATATAGGGGAAATAGTAACAATATTTGTAGGTTTACTATTAGGGTTAAAATCACCGCTTTTAGCAATACAACTATTATGGATAAACCTAGTAACCGACTCATTACCAGCAATAGCTTTAGGGCTAGAACCAGCAGATAAAGACATAATGAATAGAAAGCCACGAAACAATAAAAAAGGAATATTTGCAGATGGACTATGGAGCAAAATATTTTTAGAAGGAACAATGCTTGGAATGTTAACACTATTTGCCTTTAGCATAGGAAATAAACTTTATGGAATAGAAGTAGCAAGAACAATGGCATTTGTAGCATTAGGAATGTTAGAACTTGTACACAGTTTCAACATAAAAAGTGAAGAATCCATTTTTAAAGTGCGGTATATTTGAAAATAAGTATCTAATAGGAGCATTCATATTAGGAACACTAATGCAAATAATAGTAGTAGTAGTGCCACAAATAGCAGAAGTATTCAAACTAGTACCATTAAACAGTATACAATGGACATATACAATAGGAATTTCAATAATACCACTTATAATAATGGAAATACAAAAGAAATTTGAAGAAGTAAAATTCGGAAAAACAATATACCAAAAAGCACGCTAGGGACTGCAGGAGCCGCACACTAGGGACGGTCCTTAGCGTTCCGAAATCGGAACGCTGGGGACACTTCTTTTGTTATATTATAGGAAGAATTGACTTTTAAGAATATATTCCATATTGTAGGGGGCGAAGCCTTTGGCGATTTGTATGGCAAAATAGCCTTCCTAGTGCATAGTAAAAAGTAATTTAAAATCACCCCTACATTTGTTATAGCGATTTTTTTTGTATATATATAAACATTGGGGCTGTAAAAAAAGGAAAGATTTGGGACGCGTTCAAAACTTTCCTTTTTTATTTAAAGTTAAAAAATAATGTAAAAAGATAAAAGAAAAGTTTTGAACGCGTCCCAAATCTTTCCTTTTTTTACAGCCCCATTTTTGTCAATTAATTTTTATAAATTTTAATTGAATATAAAAGTTTGATATGTTATACTCTTATGAAAAAGGAGTAATTATATGGAAGAATTTAAAGTACTAATTGATGAACAAACATTGCAAAACAGAATTTATGAGTTAGCAAAACAAATTGAAAAAGACTATGAAGGAGAAGATTTAACCTTAGTGTGCATTTTAAAAGGCTCAACTATCTTTACAGTAGATTTAGCAAAGAAAATGAACAAAAAATTAAAATTGGAGTTTATGCAAGTTTCAAGTTATGGAAAAGAGAAAGTTAGCTCAGGAAAAATCAACTTAAAACTAGATTTACCAAATTCAGTACAAGGAGAAAACATACTTATAGTAGAAGACATTATTGATACTGGTAGAACACTAAGTTATTTAATTAATCACCTAAAGCAAAAAAATCCTGCAAGTATAAAAATATGTACACTATTAGACAAACCAGAAAGAAGAGAATATGATGTAAAAGTAGATTATGTAGGATTCCAAATTCCAGATAAATTTGTTATAGGTTATGGGCTAGATGATAAAGAATTTTATAGAAATTTACCATATATAGCAGAATTGTAAAAAATTAAGATTAAGTATTTACCCTAATAATGTGTCATACTTTTTGTGGTCAATCATTTCATTTATAGCAACGTGCATTTTTGGTGTGATGTGGCTAGGAAATGAATAATTTATGGACAAATACTATTTAAAATAAAATAGCACAGCCACTCTACTAAAAAAGTAGAGTGACTAAATTTTTACAAATAAGAATGGTAGTTACAATTATATGTTGAAAGAAAAAGCGATATATTGTAATATATGTTTTTGAGAAATACACATTATAAAGATATTTGATATTAAATTATGTAAAATAAATGAGTAAAAAATTTGCAATTGCATAGAATATATGATATAATGTTAATCATATGTAGTGAAATTTTAGTAAAAGCACTAAAAGATGTATATATAAAGGAGCGTGAATATATATTTTAAACAAGAAGGTAAGAAACTGTACGAAAGATATAACTAAGCTACTAACAATAGCAATAGTTGGAGTTACGATTATTCTTGCAATAATGTTGATAAAATATAAATTATTATATAAAGTAACAATTTTAGGAAAAGAAGTAGGGTATGTTACAAACAAAATAGAATTTGAAAAATTACTAAATGAACAAATAATAAACCCAAACGATGAAAAAATTGCATATGTAGATATAGAAGAGCTACCAAAATATAAATTAGTTTTAGCTGATAATTCTATAATTTCAAATGAAGAAGAAATATATACTAAAGTAAGTGATATGGCAGTTACTACATATAAAATGTATGCAGTAGCAATAAATAATAAAACATCAGTATATGTAAATACCATAGAAGAAGCGGAAGAAACAGTCAATCAAATAAAAGAGGAATATGCAAGTAAATTAGAAGAAATAGAAATTGGTGTAAATGAAATTTATACTAAGAATATTGATGAAGTAGAGCAAACAGTAGAAGTTGCATCAGCAATACAAACAGCGGAAGTAGAAGTACTAGAAGTTGTAAAAGAACAAGAAAAAATAAAAGCTGCGACTTTAGATGGAGTATATTTTGAGGCAAGACCAGTAAGTGGAACTATTACTTCAAGGTTTGGAGCAAATGAAAGTATACGTGATCATACACATAAAGGAATGGATATAGCAGCACCATATGGAACAAAAATAGTAGCAGCAGCAAAAGGAACTGTGACTTATTCAGGATGGATGGGAGGATATGGAAACCTAATAATAATAACACATGAAAATGGAATACAAACCTATTATGGTCACTGTAGTAAATTATGTGTAAAAGTAGGAAAAGAAGTAGAAGCAGGAGATACCATAGCTTTAGTTGGATCAACTGGTTTTTCAACAGGAAATCACTTACATTTTGAAATAAGAAAAAATGGAATGCAAATAAATCCACAAAAATACTTATACAAATAAATTTACTAAAAAGTATGTTCGTAGGGGCGATCTTTTCTTAGTTCTTCGAGCGACAGCGAGTTAGAAATAAGTTATGCTCTAGTATAATCGCCCACGTGGCAAAACCACCTTTATTATTATATAGAAAAATTGATTTCAAATATAGAGGCACGGGGTACCGTGCCTTTTGTGATAGTTTATTCTAAAATTTTATATAAAAAACAAGAGAAGCCTAAGTTAAAACATAGGCTTCTCTTTTAGAAAATAAAAGGGGATGTTTTCTTTATTCTAGCAAATTACATATGTAATTTGTGTAGAAATAAATTATGCAGATTTTAAGTTTTCTTACAACTTATTGTTTAGAAAATATTAATTCTGCTTTTATTTAGCTAAGAACTAAAAGGGTAATATTAGTTTCCTTAGCTTATGCATATAATATACCAACAATATTTGTCCTTTTTGTGAACAGATGGCAAACTTCTTGAAAAGAAAAAATTAAGTTATTCTTAAGGGCTAGCTTGTAACAGTTATTAACCTTAGTAAATAAAATATAATAGGCACAAATTATATTTTTAAGGAGGTACTTAAGAACAATGGAAAATACATTAGATAATGTAGAATTAGAAAAAGAAGCCCAAGTAACTAAAATAGAATGTTCCCGGTAATGTAAAAAGAAGAATTTTAGATTTAGGTATAATAGAAGGAACAAAAATAAAACCAGTACTTAGAAGCCCACTAGGGGACCCTATTGCCTATGAAGTAAGAGGCACAGTTATTTCTTTAAGAAAAGAAGAAGCAGAGAAAATATATATAAAATAAATTACTAATAGATGGATATAAATATTTTTTTAAAGTTGTCATAATATTGACTTAAGAATTAATATATATTATAATATTATTATAAATAATATTGATTTTAAGGAGGATTTATCATGTTTAGTGCTAAAGAAGCTCGGTTTGAAGAAGAATGCAAGTGGACTATTTGGGATACGATTAATGAAATAAGTGTTAATCGTAATATCAAAACTGCTAAAAAGAATAAGGAAAAGTATGCAAGTGTATACTATGTTAGAGAGAACGTAAAGAAAAAACTTATAAACACAGGATATAGTGTTGGAAGATGTGCATGCTTGGGAATGAGCTGGGATGTAGTTATGTGGTAAATCAAAATAGAGTGCAGTAAAATTATTATTTACTGTACTCTATTTTAGGAAAGATTAGGAAAGATTTGGGACGCGTCCAAAACTTTCCTTTTTTATATTCTTAGGAAAGTCATCCACGATAGTGGTGAGTTTCCTTAGAAGATAATTATGGCGGAATTTAGAATTTGTAGCATTTTTAATGCGTACAAATTCTTATTTCCGGTTTTTTACATCCCCTCTATTTTAGTACTTTTTTTTATTTTAATGAATACAAATAGAATAGAAATAAAAAGGGAGGTTTACTATGGGACTAACAGCGAATTCTACAGGAAGTAATATTTTAAACAAAGATATAGAAGAACAAAAATGTGATTACACTATTGCAATAGCAGGAAATCCAAATGTAGGAAAATCTACAATATTTAATAGTTTAACGCGGAATGCATCAACATACAGGTAACTGGCCGGGTAAAACAGTAAGTAACGCAAGAGGAATATGTAAGTTTAACGATAAATCATTTTTATTAGTAGATATACCTGGAACATATTCAATAATGTCAAATTCAGAAGAAGAAGAAATTGCGAGAGATTATATATGCTTTGGCTCGCCAAATACTACTGTAGTTATTATCGACAGTACTTGCTTGGAAAGAAACTTAAATTTAGTATATCAAATAATGGAAATTACTCCTAAAATAGTAGTATGTGTAAATTTACTAGATGAAGCAAAAAAGAAAAAAATAAATATAGACTTAGAAAAGTTAGAAAAAAAGCTAGGAGTACCAGTAGTTGGAACTATTGCAAGAAAGAAAAAAACATTAGAAAAATTAATGACTAAAATAGAAGAAGTATCATCTGAAAAAATAGAGCCTTTACCAAATAAAATAATATATGAAGAAAAAATAGAAGAACAAATAAATGAACTTGAAAAGGTAATAACATGCAAAAATAAGTATTTAAAAAGATGGATAGCTATAAAACTATTAGATGGAGAAGAAAAAATAATTAATTCTATACAAAAAAACTTAAAAATAGATTTAAAATCAAAAAAAATAGAAAACAAAATAAAAGAAGCACAAGAAAAATTAAGACAAAGTGACATTACAAAAGAAAATATAAGAGACAAAATAGTAGCAAATATAGTAAAAAAAGCAGAAGAAGTGACAAAAGAAACAGTAACGTACAAAACTGAAAAATATAATAATAGGGATAGACAAATAGACAAAATATTAACCTCAAAAACATTTGGAATACCAATAATGATTATATTTTTAGGTATAATATTATGGCTAACAATAGTAGGAGCAAATTACCCATCTGGATGGCTAACAAGCTTATTTGAGTGGTTGCAAGTCAAAATAGTGTATGCATTAGAATATATACATACACCATTATGGATAAAAGGAATACTAGTAGATGGAATATACACAACAGTAACATGGATAATAGCAGTAATGCTCCCACCAATGGCAATATTTTTTCCGATGTTCACATTATTAGAAGACTTAGGGTACTTACCACGTATAGCCTTTAACTTAGACAAATACTTTAAAAGGGCATGTAGCTCACGGAAAACAGGCACTAACTATGTGCATGGGAATGACAAAGTGGGAGATTTTTAAAATCAGCCACTTTGTTCCCGTTTAGCTGACTGAATTGCCTGGGTTTTACTGCACTACCATAGGTAATTATTTTGTTTCCTGCAAGAATAATTTTTAGTTCTACTTCACTTTCTTTTTGGTCCAATTCGTTAATTCCTTTTTTGTTTACATCTTCTTTTGCTCTATTTGACTTACTTTGTATTTTCTTTTGTCCCTTTTCATCTAGCTCTGTTTTTTCTACTACTATAATTTTATCTAGCAATTCTTCTATGTATTTTTCTAAATTATCTTTCGTTATCACTAACTGCTTTAATATGCTTTCCTTTAATTTCGTATCCTGCCCTTTTTCTTCTTTTTGCGTTTTCTTTTTACCCTCTAATTCTTTTAATTTTGCTTGTATTTTGCTAATTTCTGTTTCAATGATTACTTTCTTATTACTTAAATCTTCCTTGCTTAAAAGTCCATCTAAGGCTAAATCCAATAATTTATCTTTTTTTCTTTCAAGTACCTCTAACTCATTTTGTAATTTTGCTTCTTGCTCTACATTTTCCTCTTCTTTAGAAAGTTCTTTGTAAAAAGAAAGTAATTCCTCACAAATTTCTTCTTTATAGATTTCATAGCTTTTAAATACTGAAAGTAAAATATCGTATAGATCATCTTCTTTAAAGCATCCAGGAATACAATTCTTTTTGCCACTCTTATGAAAATCTGCACAGTACCAATAAATCACATCATCTTTATTTTTATAATGTCTAATTTTTCGAACAAATCCACATTTGTGCTTATCACAATACAACTTTCCAGATAAAGCATACAAGGTTTGATGTTTCTGATACATCGCTGCCTTCTTACTTCTAGCTAGTAATTTCTGATTCGCCTTTTCCCATAATTCTTCTGATACGATAGGGGGAACTTTTTCGTAATCTTTATACACTTTCCATTCTGCCTGGTCATTAAAATTCCTTTTTTTGCTTCTATAATCCACAACTGTGGATAATCCTCCTGTATAATACCCTTTGTACTTTGGGTTTTGTATAATTCGTTTTAAAGTATTAGGATGAATTGGATTTCCGTTATGATTACAATAGCCTTGTTCTTTTAATAGCTTAGATAGTTTCTTTAAACCAATCTTACTATCATTTGCATAAATATCAAAAGTTTCTCTAATGCAAGGTGCCTCTTCTTCGTCTATCACAAGTTTACCCTTATTCTTTTTATAGCCCCAAATATTATCTGTACCAAGAACAGTACCTTTTTCTAAGGCTCTCTTAAAACCAAACTTTGTTCTTTCCGAAATTTTACGAACTTCATCTTGTGCCATACTAGACATGATGGTAAGCCTCAATTCTCCATCAGAAGATGCTGTTATAATATTGTCTGACAGAAAATATACACAAACATCATATTCTAGCAATTTTCTAGTATAGAGCAAACTATCAATCGTATCACGAGAAAACCTTGAAACTTCTTTTGTAATTAGCAAATCAAATTTTTTGCCTGCTCCATCTTCAATCATTCTCATAAAGTTTTCACGTTTCCTTGAAGTTGTTCCACTAATTCCTTCATCAACATAGCCACCGAATAAAAGTCCAGTTACTATTTTTCTTAATGTACTCCTCAAAAAAGCTAACCTGATTTTCCAAAGAATTAATCTGTTCTTCTTTATCTGTAGAAACTCTAGCATAATAACTTACATTTAAAGGTAAATCAAATATTGTCTTACCAAGCAAAAATGCTTGCTTCATTTCGTATACAGTCAAATATACCTCCTTCCTCAATTGCAAAAATAAACTTCGTCTGACTACGTTGACTACATATCGAAAATCCTCGATGTACAAACGTACACCTCTGGTCTTCTCATTTGTCTGCCTTGTCATACTCGTTTCTTTTTACAACTACATCTTATGCAATTAATACTTACCAAATTTTATATAAATAAGCTAAATTAAGTTAAGGTTGAAGTAAAATTCTTCTTACTTTCCTCAAATAGCAATTTATCAAGCTTTTTTGATACTCTCTTATACTTTTTTTCATCAATTGCACCTTCTACATATAATATTCTGTTAATAACTCTTTCAAATTTAAGCTTCATATATCTATCTTCCACTAAGCTTCACCTCTATATATTTATTAAGAAAGACCTTGTACTATTACAATAAATCCTCTTAATATATATACATGGGGTAAGTCAAAAAAATTCTACTCAAAGATAATAAAAAGAGCAAAGTTTTTATAAACCTTACTCTCAAATCGATCTTATATATCTATATATAAGCAAGTACCACTGCTCGTGGAAAATATTTACTATACTATTTACTTTGCAAATCATTCAAATATTTCTCTACTAATTCTATTAACTCTTTAGCTGTGGCTATTTGTAGAACAGTAGCTTCGGAACTTGGCTCATATTTTTCATCATAGTCACTATCTTCTCTTACCTTAGATGCCATTATGATTCTTCTTCCCATTTGTCTTGGAAAGATTTCTGTTTTAACATAATTTTGATTAAAATATGCTAATACATCTTTATGTCTTTTAAAATCAATCTTCTCCATGGCAAGTATTGCTCTAATTGCATAAAATATTGAATAATATGCCCTATTATTGGCAGCTAACAATTTATTTTCTTTATATAATAACTCTGCTGTTTCACATTCTTCTTTTGCCCTTTCTAATCTATATAAAGCAAACTCTTTACTAGTTTTTTTCTCCAACTAATACAACTCCTTCATTTATGATATTCATATAAAATGGTTTCACATCCGACCACTCTTCAAAATGATCAATATTTCTTATTAATGGAGAAATAACAATTCCTTTATCGATTTCTATATCAGCACTTTTCTCCCATATTTTCATACTATATTCACTTATTTCTTTATCTGACAAATCTGTTAAAATCATTATATCAATATCGGAACTTTTATTATAATCGCCTCTTGCATATGAACCATATAATACTATTTTTTTTAATCGATTGCCTAATATTAATTTTACATCCTTCAAAAAATCATTCAGTATTTTTTGAATATTGTTTGGCATATAAATCACCTCTAATTCCTTTATAGTATAACACATAATTTAGTAATTTTAAACTTTTCCCACTAATTTTATAAAATTAGTGCTACTAGTTAATACTTTAATATTCTTTTTTATGAAAAACTGCGTATGTGCATTCGCGGATACACATACAACTGATTTTGAACAACTGCAATTATTTAAAGTTCGTATTTATATTAACATATTATTTTATATTTGTCAAAATGTTAAATTTCCCTTCTTCTTAATTTTTTAGAAATTTTACATATCCATTTTCGCATTCGTAGCATAATTCTTTATAGAATTGATTTGCTCCAATATTATCTTTATTTGCAATTAAACATATAATCTCACAATTCATGTCCTTAGCTATATTTTCGATATACTCAAATAATCTAGTTCCTACTTTCTGTCTTCTGTATTCTTCTTTTACTCTAACACTCCAGATTGTAAAAAAAGGGTTGTTTTCTTCAAAGATGTCATGATGAATCATTACTTTCGCAAATCCAACAATACTACCATTATTTTTTACTGTAATCATCTGATAGTCTGGATTATTCTTAATTTTTGCAAATGTTTGCTTCATCTTAATACGATTTGTAGTAATTGGTCTTTCAGCATCATATAATTTTGCTACTTCTTCTAATTCTTTTTCTTTTAATCTATCATAAGTTAATTCTAATTTTTCATCCATTCTTATTCCTCCATATTTAAATCTAAATGACATTCTTTCACTTCTATTTGATTACCTTCTATATCGACTTCAAAATACACTCCATCTGGTATTCCATCATCATGTATATTTTCTGTTAATGAGCCTACTACATAATATCTTATTCCATCTTCTACTTTCTTTTTAGTCCAATGTTGATGTCCTGAAAAAACAGCTAGCAAGTTTTTATCTTTTTTCAATATCTCTTTTACTTCTTTACGATTTCCTAAAAGAGCATGGTCTGGAGATTTTGCAAACCACCAGTTTCCTTTCATATCATCTTCTGCAATTCCAAAATGAGTAAATATGACAGATGGTAAATTATTTCTTTCTAAATCGTTTTTTAACCACTCTAAATCTTCCTTTGATATAAATTGTGTCTTAAAGATTCCTCCAAATTCTACTCCTAAGGTTTCATTTACATCTAATCCTAGAAATACAAAGTGATATCCTAACATATTTACTGAAAAAGTAGAATGTTCATATCCCATAATTGATTCTACTTCTGTTCTTGACCTCATGGAACGTAAATCATGATTACCTGCTAAGGAATAAAAAGGTACTTTTATGTTTTTTAGCATTTCCCAAATGAAGTTCAAATTAATAATATCTTTATCATGATCATTAAAATCTTCTACTAAATCTCCTAAATTGATTGCTATATCTGGTTTTATGTCATTGTTAATTTTATCTGTTAATTGTTCTAATAAAGGAACAGCATATTCCATTAATTTTCTATCAATAATTGAACCATTATTAATTGGTTTTTCTGGTGCATAATGTATGTCTGAAAAAATAACTAATTTACATTTTGATTCTTGCATTATATTTTAAACCTCCTTAGAAACTAACTATGCATTCCGCTAATCTAATAACTTATTAGTTTTCTAATTGTATCACACATGTACCATAAAAGTAAACGAATTTGCCCTCGAAATTGTACTATATCTTAAAAATTTATTTCTAAATTTTTAAGAGGCATAGATTCCCTATCTTTCGATAGTGACTCTATACCTCGACACGCCAAAGTAGAGAATGAAAATCCGAAAATAATTGATACTCTATGTTTTGGTAATTTATATACCTATGGAATTTTATACCTATTAAAAACAATTATTTTTCCCTATTTTTTTATGTTGTAAAACTTGGAAATAATTGTAAAATAGTTACTAGTTTTGGAACAAAAATATTATAGAACATTTTTTTGTATAAAATTCGAAATATGCTTGATTTTACTGAGTAAATGTAATAGAATAATTATTAACCTTACGCAAAGCAGAAAGGCTAGCCCTTTCTAAAGGGCGGAAAGGAGGTCTACATTTTGAATTGTAACGACGTGATTCTTCATTTGCTTGATATGGTAATAGCTGAAAAAGAAAAAAACTTCATGCTACAACAACAGCAAACTATTCAGCAAATAGAAGATGAAAAAACAAGCAAAGACTAAGTGTAGACATACATAAGTCGATAGAGTAGATTTCGCGGTCTGCTCTATTTTTTTGCATTAAAAAAGCACGTGCATTCGCGGGTGCACATACTTTTCTCTACATTTTGTTTGTTACGACGTTACAAACACATTTATTTTGTAATTAAATAATAGCATATTGTTTCGAATTTGTCAAATACAAAATTTGTATTTTCATAAAATTTTATTAACTTTAGTTACTGTTCAGACTAGATAATAAAAAATATCCTAATTAGCTATATATGCTA
>CANPTO010000022.1 GCA_947577025.1 uncultured Clostridiaceae bacterium
ACAAAAACTTTACAAATATATAACATTATACAGACTAATTGAATTATTTATTGATATAAAGTATAATAAAAAATACAGGAACAAACTGTAAAATACGAAAGGAGATTCAGAAAAATGAGAAAACAAAAAGGAATAACTTTAATTTCACTACTAATAACAATAATAATACTAATTATTTTAGCAGGAATAGGAATTAATTTAAGCTTAGGAGAAAATGGTTTATTTAATAAAGCAAAACAGGCGAAGCAATATTATCAAACAAAGGCAAATGAGGAAGAAACTTTACTTTCTAATGCTAGTAATGAAATTGATAGGTATATAGATAGTAGAGAGAAGGTTAATCATGAAATGAAAATAGATAAATTGATAACATACCCTGAGGGAATTGGAAGCATAAAGCAAAGCATAGTTGAATTGATACTTGATGTTAGAGATTATAAAAAGTTAATGTTTGGGACTTTAAACATGAGTTCAGAAAACTATAATAGGATGTATATTTCTAAGGGTAAAAGTTTAAAAGGAGATATTGCAGTAATGATGAGTGAAAGAAGTGGAGAAAGTGGAATTTTTGAAAATATGGAATGGGATGTAAGTCAATGCGATTATATACATATTCATATACAAAGTGGTAGAGGTGATACTGTTTATATAGAAAATATAACACTGAAGTAAAAATAAAGGTTATGATATGGCAAACAAGTTAAAAATAATTGCTGTAATTTTATGTGAAAAATAGACAAGCAAAAAAATACAAAATTATTAAAAATAAAATAGTTTAATGGTAAAATTCAATAAATGATATAGAAAGTGGATATACTAACAATATTTTCATAAATAATTTCAAAAAAATATTTGAAAATTACAAATACAAATGGAGATTTTATATATCTTAATAGTTCAACATCTAAAGATAGTATACATGTGATTTTTATATAACTAATACAAATAGACAATACAATAATGACAAAATCAATGTCTAGAGATTCTTGGACTAATTATAGTAGACACAACATGTATAAAATAATAGGAAGAAATATGTAAAATATCAAAATTGCTCTTAGTATATGATTCAAAAAACTAAGAGCAATTTTAAATGTCTAAATTTAGTAAAAACTATTTCTTGCTTTTTATTAAACATGGGGGTATAATAGTAAAAAAGTGGAGGTAAATAAAATGACAAGTGAAGAAGAATGGGAATATTACAAAAGTTTTATAGAAGAGGCAGAAAGAGATATTATAGAAAATGGAACTATATCTTGGGATGAATTTAGAAAGGAGCTAGAAGAGGATAGGATGAGAGAAACATATTTATAAAATAGAAGGAAAAAATGTTGTTATTCTACGAATGTTACCTCAAAAGTCAAATTATAAAAGAAAAAATTTAGATATCTTGAAATTAAAATTCTAATAAAAATTAAATCTAATATTAAAAATCAAGTAAATTAGAAAAATAAAAATTAATACAGTATAAAATTAGAAATATTTTTAAGCGTCATAATACTCTTCAGAATTAGAATATAAATCATCTAATGTAATACCTAAAACCTTACAAAAAGCTAAAGCCTCAAAGTACTTAACTGTCTTTTTACCATATTCAATTTCATAAATATCGCAAATATACATAGTAACACCAATTAAATCTAGTTTTTTACAAATTTCAGTTTGCGAAATTTTTTTGTCTTTTCTATATTTTCTTAAATTTTTACCAACAATGTTTAAATTACCATTTAAAGTTTTAACTTTCATAAAAATTACCTCGTTTAAAAATTTTATAATAGATAATAATTGTATAATAAATAATAAACAAGAATTACAGGTTCAAACTGTAAAAATAACAAAAACTTTACAAATATATAACATTATACAGACTAATTGAATTATTTATTGATATAAAGTATAATAAAAAATACAGGAACAAACTGTAAAATACGAAAGGAGATTCAGAAAAATGAGAAAACAAAAAGGAATAACTTTAATTTCACTACTAATAACAATAATAATACTAATTATTTTAGCAGGAATAGCAATAAACCTAAGTATAGAAAAAAATGGATTATTTACAAAAGCAAAGTATGCCAAGGAGAAATACACAAATGAACAGATGCTAGAAGAAAAAAGAATAAATGATTTATATAGTCAAATAATGATTGCAACAAATGACAGCTCACAAATAACAATAACAACTGAAGATTTAATAAAATTAATAAAAGAAGAAGTTAAAAAAGAAGTAAAAGAAAGAAATTCAGCCCCAATATTTATAGATTTTGATAATTTATTAACGACCATAACAACACAAGGAACATCTTGGGAAGCAACAGAGGACTGTGCTGTTATATGTAATTTAGCAGTTAAAGATGCTATGACAGCAAGCGTAACTATTAATGATGTTGCAGTTAGTGCTATATGTAATCAGTCTAGTTCAAACAATTCATATACTAATACAGTACAAGTAGTTTATGCAAAAAAAGGTAGTGTAATAAAAACAAGAGAAAATTATGGAATATATGATATAAAAATATATGGGCTTAAATAAAGTTGAAAGGGGAAAATAAGTGAAAAATCATGGAATAACACTAATATCATTAGTAATAACAATAATAATACTAATAATATTAGCAGGAGTAGCAATAAACTTAAGTTTGGGAGAAAATGGATTACTAAATCAGGCTAAAACAGCAGTAAATAAATATATAGAAGAAGAGAAAATTGAAAAAAATGAATTACACGAGTTGTATTCACAAATACTTGTAGCAGAAGATTCAAAAGTAACATTAACAATGGAACAACTAAATAATTATATAGATAAAAGAATAGAAGAAAATTCAAGAAAAATATTTATTGATACAAGCAATGTAATTAAAAATATTGGAACTGGAGACAAGGACTATGAATATATAGCAACACAAGATTGTGCGGTAGTAGGGACTATACAAACATATAATGGTGCTTATATAAAAATATATATAAATGATGTTGCTATAGGAAATGGATATACTAATAGTACTGGAACTCAAGTAAAATCCCCAATTTGTTATTACCTAAAAAAAGGAGATGAAATAAAATTTAACATTACCAAAACTAATAGTAGTGGTTCGGCTGGATACGAAAATCTTAATGTATATGGAATTAAATAAAATATGTACATTTCCTACAAATATATAGAAAAATATAAGGAGATTAATTAAATGAA
This sequence comes from uncultured Clostridiaceae bacterium, assembly GCA_947577025.1. Taxonomy (GTDB): domain Bacteria; phylum Bacillota; class Clostridia; order TANB77; family CAG-508; genus UMGS1663. Next base: position 3,191 of record CANPTO010000022.1, read on the forward strand.
AAATATAAAATGCAAACTAAAGAAGAACAACGCTATAACCTTAATATCACTAGTAATAACAATAATAATTATTATTATTTTAGTAGGAGTAGCAATAAACTTAAGTTTAGGAGAAAATGGATTATTTAGTAAAGCAAAATATGCAAAGGAAGAAACAAATAAGCAAGCAGCAACAGAAAAAATAAACTTAAAAATAACTAGCTGCCAAATAAACACATACTCAGAAAGGCAAGAAATGCCAACTTTAAAGGAACTATCCATAGCATTAAAAGATGATAAAGAAATAGACTATGTAACAGAAAAAAGTCAAATAGCAAGTACAAAATATGAAGTAGGAGAAGAGCCAACATCAATATTCACAAAATTAAAAGAATATCCATATGAATTTGAAATAAATGGTAAGTTACAATTGGCAAGTATAAATGGAATAAAAATAGCAAGCAATAACTCACAAAATATACCAAATGATAATATTTTATATGATATATCAAATTATTCATCAGATGGATTAGAGGTATATGATAGTAGATTTAAAGATATCCAAGGGGGGTATATGATAGATGGAGATATGGTATATGTATATATAGTTGCATTTACAAATAAAGCTCTTAATTGGATTGGTGCTACTACTATGTGTGTTTCAGGAAGCCTTCCAAATTCAATAGAAATAGAACCAGTACAAGCAACAAGTGAATATGGAAGAATTATAGGAGGACACATAGGAAAAGAAGGAGTTATCAATTTAATATTAAATGAAGTAATGCCTGCTAATGAAAAAATTGTAATTAGAGGAAAATATAAAATGCAAAAATGAAAGATTTGGGACGAAGATTTGGGACGTGTTCAAATCTTTCACAAATATATTTTGATAACGATGGAACCTTTAACTTTATTTAGAAGACTAAAGGCATCCTTTTTATTTTGACACATTTATTAAAATTGAAAGCATTATATATTACCTAATGTATATTTTCTATATAATTTTAAGATAGTATTCCATCTAAACTAAAACCTGCTAACTAAAGGTAGAATAATAAATGCAAAAGATTGTAATAATATATTGCAACAAAATTTAAAATATGTTATTATCAAATTACATAAATAGATAATAATTTTAAAAGAGGTAATAATATGGTTCAAAGTCAAAAAAAATGTATTACTAAATATGAAAAAATAAATAAACAATTAAATAAGGTAGCACTACTTTATATAAATAGCATGAGGGAGGATGAGCTAAAAGAATTTATATTAAAACAAAGAAAAGAAAATAGAAAAGCAAAAGGGATGAGTAATTCATTAATTGAAATACCAGAAGACAATATAAAAGATGTGCTAAAACATGAATATACCAATAATAGTACTACAAAAGGAGAAATAGGTACAATTCCTATAGAAGATCAGGTTTACCAAATAAAAAACATAACATTATTAATGTTAATGTCAAATAGACTTGCAAAATTATATGGTAAAAAGCTAGAAAACGCATGCCTTGATGAACAAAAAAGACAAACATATGAGAAAAATCAAAATGAATTATTAACTTTAAAACACAATATAACATCAGATTTAATCGCTAGCCTATATATAATAAGAAAAACAGGGGATAAAGAATATACAGACTTATTTCTTTATGGAGAAAATAGAAAAGAAGGAGAACAAGACTCATTTGTTATAGATTTACCATATGTTGGACAAATTTCAGTACATTATGGATATCACAAAAAACATATTATAGAAGAAGCTAGAGATAAAGTCATATCAATATTAGAAAGAAAAATGGAACTAGGACAGATAGAAAAAGAGGAGTTTGGAAAGTTAAAAAGAGAACTAGAAGAAGGAAAGGTACTTCCTATGTACAGAGGAAATATATATGAATACGTATCAGGGCTTCCAATTGAATATATTGGCAAAAATACAAAAGAAAAAATAAAACAATTAGGGCTAGATAAGAAACTACCAGAAGAAATAACCCATAAAGACATAAATAAAATGATTGAAGGTGGTCTAAATGAAAGAGAGGCATATTACTTAGCAGTAAAATTAGGATTTCCTAAACTACAATTGCAAAAAGTTATAAATTTATACAGCCAAATAGAAATGCCAAAAGAAACAAAATTAGGAAGAAAGGCAATAATAATGACCACCCCAGAAGAAAGAGAAAAAATGTTAATATATGAACAAAGAAATAGACAAGAACATACTAGAGGAAATGACAATTAAAAAGTAGGAGGAAAATAGTATTGTTAAATTATACAAAAGAAGAATATAAAAAGGCATGTACAGAACTTTTAGAAATACTAAAACATGTACCAATAAGTAGTTTAAATAAAATACCTAAAGAAACTATAGGAATGTATAACTTAAATAAACACCAAAGCTATAAATATTACTATGATGAAGCTTTAGAACTCGAAGAGCAAAAAATATCGCATCTAACTCAAATATTGATAGCAAACTTATATATAGAATATTGGGCAAGTGAAGAAGAGAGAAAGAAAATAAAAGAAAAAGACAAACAAGAAATAGAAAAAATAGAAAAGCAAAAAAGAGAGTTATACAGCCCTAATGAAATATTTGAAAACAAAAAACGATCGAAAAATCAAGAAACAGTAGAACTAACAGTAACAAAAAAGAAAAATATATTAGAAAAATTAATAGAAAAAATAAGAAAATTTAGCTTGAAATAAATTATAAATAGTAGTATTATAAATTAGAAAAAAAGGTATATAAGAAAGGAGAGGACAAATGGACTATTTTAAAGAAATAAAAAAGAAAATAAATGAATTCTGTAATAATGTCCCTGCAAAAGGTTTTGAAATTAATTACTTAGAAAATGCACAAGAAGTCTTAGAACTATATGGACAAGCATGTGCAATAGTAGAAGAAGGAAAAGAAGAAAACGAGCTACAAGGCATATATGAAGACATAATAAATTTAACTGAGGAATAAATAAAAGGTAAAATTAACCTATCTAAAAAACAAAACGAAAAAATATCCAATTACTTATAAAATCTGAAAACAGATTAAATAGTTATTGGATATTTTTGTATAATAAACCATATATTGGCAGGTAACTTTAAATGTATACATAACTATACTTTGCAAGCCTTGCTACAAAAAACACCTTGCTTTTAAGATAAAAGTAATATATAATAATATTAGTTATTTTAGGAGGAAAAAGAATGCAAAAAGCAGGAAAAATAATTTGGAAAATAATTTGTATAACAATTACAATAACATTGTTATTTATGGCATATAAAATTTACAGCAAAAATAATTACAATGAATATATAAGAGCAGAATATAATAGTGGAAATTCTAATTTTGAAAGAGACGAAAGAGTAAAATATTCAAAAATGAATAGCTATAAAATAGAAAACACAGACTATAATGACGCAATGTTTTTTAAAACTATATCAGTAATTCCAAATACATCATATAAAGTAAGCTGTATGGTAAAAACGCAAAATGTAATAAACAAAAATGAAAATACAGATGCAGGTGCACATATATGTATAAATGAAACAACAGAAAAATCTACTAATGTAACAGGAAATACAGATTGGACAAAAATAGAGTTTATATTTAACTCAAAAAATAGAAAAGAAGTCCAAATAGGATTCAGGCTTGGAGGAAACTATGATGATTCAAAAGGAACAGCATGGTTTTCAGACATATCAATAGAAGTAGGCTCGGTGGATACATCTAATACATGGAATGTATTATGCTTAATATTTGATGAAACAAATGTAAACTTAAAAATAAATGGAGAAAATAAAAACTTTGACCTAACACTATCAGAAGCAGACATAACAGATATGAAACTATGTATAAACAGGTTTAAAACTTCAATGGAAGAAATGTCAAAAGGAAAAATGAAAGTAAATTATAATGTGCAAGAAGTACAAACGCCAATAACCTCTATGTCATATGACAAAGAAAATGGATATTTTGTATCACCATATGATGTAAAAGAAGTAATAGAAAAATATATAGAAACAGGAAAATATGATCATATATTTATAGCATTTAGAACAGGAGATATAAATGCCAAAAATGAAATACCAGTAAATGATTGGATAGGGCTAGGAAGTATGGAATATAGAAATATAGGATTTTCAAACATACGACTCCCAAATAGTGGAGCAAACTACATATATAAATATGATGAAAGAATAAACATATTTCCAGAAGAAGTATATGTACACGAATTTTTACATACTTTAGAAAGAAACGCATCCGAATACGGGTATGAAAGACCAGAATTACATGATTATGAAAAATATGGGTACAAGAGCCAAAGTTTAACAGGGCTAAAAAAATGGTATACAGACTATATGAACAAAGAAATAAAATCAACATCAAAAGGGCTAGTAGGGATACCAGAAGAAATATTTACAAAAAAACCATCAAAAACAAGTGACTTTAAACACTCAAGAGAGTTAGACTATTTTAAAGAGCCAGAAAACATAATAGAAGAAATAAAAGTAATAGTAAAAAGAATAGCAAATTTAGTTAATACAATAGGTAATAGCATGCGGAGAGCAAAAAGCAGAAATAGAAAATACAAATATAATAACTAACAATTAAACCATAAAATATGAGGAAAAACAAGGAAGGAATAACAATGAAAGTATCAGAATTCAACTATAATTTACCCCAAGAACTAATAGCGCAAGTTCCAATAAAAAATAGAGAAATGTCAAGGCTAATGGTATTAGACACACAAAAAAACACAATAGAAGATAAAATATTTAAAGACATATTAGACTACCTAAAACCTGGAGACTGTTTAGTAAGAAATAACACAAAAGTAATACCTGCACGCTTATACGGAAAAAAAGAAGAAACAGGAGCAAATATAGAATTCCTATTATTAAAAAGAATAGAAGAAGACACATGGGAAACAATGGTACATCCAGGTAGAAGACTAAAACCAGGAACAAAAGTAATATTTGGAGAAGGTCTATTAAAAGCAGAAATATTAGAAATACTAGAAGGAGGAAACAGGAAAGTACGCTTCGAATATGAAGGAATATTTAACGAAATATTAGATAAGATAGGCTTAATGCCACTCCCACCATACATACATGAGAGCTTAAAAGAAAAAGACAGATACCAAACAGTATACGCTAAATACGAAGGTTCAAGTGCAGCACCAACAGCAGGCTTACACTTTACAGATGAACTACTAGAAAAAATAAAAGAAAAAGGTGTAGAAATAGCAAATGTAACATTGCACGTAGGAATAGGAACATTTAGGCCAGTAAAAGTAGAAAATATAGAAGAACACGACATGCATAGTGAGCATTACTACATAAAAAAAGAAGATGCCGAAAAAATAAACAAAACAAAGCAAAATGGAGGAAGAATAATAGCAGTAGGAACAACATCATGTAGAGTACTAGAATCAATATCAAACGAAAAAGGACTAGTACAAGAAACAGAAGGAGACACAAACATATTCATATATCCAGGCTACAAATTCAAATGTATAGATGCACTAATAACAAATTTCCATCTACCAGAATCAACACTAATAATGCTAGTATCAGCATTAGCAGGTAAAGATTATATAATGAAAGCATATGAACATGCAATACAAGAAAAATACAAATTTTTCAGCTTCGGAGATGCAATGTTTATAAACTAAAAGGAACTAAAAGGGACAACTAAAAGGGACGGCCCTTTTTCAAAAAAATTTACTAAAAGGGACAGTCCTTCTAAAAAATAGGGGTATAAAATTTAAATATAGGGGCTAATTAAATAGGGGCAATAAAAAATAGAAAGGAAGATACTATATGCCTAGATTAGCTAGAAACGAATTAGTAGGAAAAAGATATATCCATGTAATGGTACAAGGAATAAACAAAGAAAGAATATTTTTAGAAGAAAAGGAAAAATTAGAATACATTAAATTATTGAACAAATATAGAGACGACTATTATGTGAAGATAATAGCATATTGCGTAATGGACAATCATGCCCATATATTAACTGATACAAAAGATATAAATAATCTTACAAAATATATGCATAAAGTAAATACATCATATGGGATTTATTTTAATAAAAATAGAAATAGAGTAGGATATGTTTATAGAGATAGATTCAAAACTCAAGTAATAAATAATGAAAAACATTTATATAACTGTATTATATATATACATAATAATCCTGTAAAAGCGAAGATGTGTAAGGATGCTAACCAATATAGATTTTCTTCATATAAAAGCTTTTTAAATGAAAAGAATAAAGATTTATTGGTAAGACTTTTTGGAGATAAAAATACATATTTAAAAGCAAATCAGGAAGAGAATTTAACTGATATGGACTTTATAGAAGATGAAACAGATAATGATATAAATATTAAGAATACAATAAATGATTATTTCATAAAAAATAGAACTAACTATTTAGAGATAAAAATAGATAATGATTTATTAAAGCAGATAACAAAAGAACTTAAAGATAAATATAACTTATCTAATATAAAAATATCAAAATATTTAGGAGTTACTAAATATAAAATAGATAAAATAATAAATGATAAAAATTAAAGGAGTGTCCCTTTTAGTAAATTTTTTTGAAAAAGGGCCGTCCCTTTTAGAAGGAGAAGATAGATGAAACAAGCAATTACGTATGAATTGTTACATGAATGTAAACAAACAGGTGCAAGAAGAGGAGTTATTCATACTCCTCATGGAGATATACAAACACCTATATTTATGCCAGTTGGAACACAGGCCACTGTAAAGAGTATGACACCAGAGGAACTGAAAAATGAAGTTAAGGCTCAAATTATTTTGTCTAATACATATCATCTTTATTTAAGACCTGGCAGTAAAATTGTTAAAGAAGCAGGAGGTCTTCACAATTTTATGAGATGGGATAGACCTATTCTTACTGATAGTGGTGGTTTTCAGGTGTTTAGTTTAGGAGATTTGCGTACTATTTCAGAAGAAGGAGTTACTTTTAAATCTCACTTAGATGGAAGTAAACATGTTTTTACACCTGAAAGTGTAATGGAAACAGAGGAAGACCTAGGTGCTGATATTATTATGGCTTTTGATGAATGTTGTCCATATCCTTCTACATATGAATATACAAAAAATTCTATGGAAAGAACTACTAGATGGGCTAAACGTTGCAAAGAAGCTCATACTACTACTGATAAACAAGGTCTGTTTGGAATTATTCAAGGAGGTTTTTATAAGGATTTAAGGACAGAAAGTGCAAAAGAGTTAATTGAGCTTGACCTACCAGGCTATGCAATTGGAGGAATTAGTGTTGGAGAGCCTAAAGAAGAATTTTTAGATATACTAAGGTTTACAGCTCCACTTATGCCAAAGGACAAGCCTAGATATTTAATGGGAGTAGGAACGCCAGATTACTTAATAGAGGCTGCAAAAGCTGGAATCGATATGTGCGATTGTGTGCTTCCAACAAGAATTGCAAGAAATGGTACAGCAATGACATCTAAAGGAAAGGTAGTTGTAAGAAATGCAACTTATGAAAGAGATTGGGGTCCACTAGACGATGAATGTGACTGTTATACTTGTAAGAATTACACAAGGGGATATATAAGACATTTAGTAAAAGCAAATGAGATATTGGGCATCAGATTACTATCAATACATAACCTGAGATTCTTGACGAAATTAATGGAAAGAGTTAGAATAGAAATAGAGAATGATAATTTAGGAACATTTGCAGAAGAGTTTTACAAAAAATATTATAGAGAATAATAGCACATAAGAGGAGGAAGTTATGGAAATTATAGGAACAGACAAGCAAGAGAAACAAAGAAAAAGCAAAAAAGCAATGATTATAATTATAGTAATACTTATATTACTACTAATTATCAGTATAGGTTTATTTGTAGCAATTAGTTATTTAAAATCACAGGAATTCAAATTTTACTTAAACGGAAAAGTAATGCCAAATTCAGTTGCAACAAGTGATATATTTGTATATGAGCAAGATAATGTTTATGTATCATTAAGGGACATAGCAGAAATAATAGATTACAAATATTATAATGGAGGATATAAACAATATACAGAAGATACAAATAAGTGTTATTTACAAGGAAAAAATGAAATAGTAACTTTTGAAAAAGATTCAAAAATGATTTATAAAACACCAACAGGGGAGGTAGATTATACATACTTTAACTTAGATGAGCCTATAAAAAAAATAAATGGAAAGCTATATATAACATCAACAGGTTTAAATATAGCATGTAATTTACAAATGGCACATAACAAAGACGCAAACAACATAACAATTTATACATTACCATATTTAGTAAATTACTACAATACAAGGTACAAAAATGCATCATTAGAATCAAGTTTTAATAATCAAAAAGCATTGTTATATGGTTTATTAGTAGTACAAAATATAGACAATACCGAAAAGCCATCTAATAATGAATTAAGATATGGAATACACAACTTAAGTAATGAAGAGATAGTAGGAACAAAATACACCAGTATAGAGTTTGTAGAAGGAAGTCAAGAATTTATAGTAGCAACAGAAGAAAAGAAAGTTGGAATCATAACATCAGAAGGAGAAACGAAAGTAAATCCACAATACGATGCTTTAAAACAGATAGATAAAGACAGAAATTTATATCTAGCAACAACAAATGGGAAAAATGGTGTAATAGAAAGAAATGGAAAAATACTAATTTATTTAGAATACGAACAAATAGGAATAGACGCAAGTGCATTCCCAACAAATGACATAAAAAATAGATATATTCTATTCAATAATGCAATACCAGTAAAACAAAATGGAAGATGGGGATTATACAATATAAAAGGAGAACTAATTTTACCAATAGAATTTATAAGTTTAGGATGTATATCAAAGACAAGTTCAGACAAAACACTAAATAATATACTAATAATACCAGAAATAGAAGGAATAGTAGTATGTAGGCAATATGAAATAGAATCAAGAAAATTAGAATATTATGGAATATACAACTCAAAAGGAAAAGAAATAGCACCAGCAACATTAGAAGCAGTATACTCAGTAGTAGTTTCAGGAAGAGAAGAATACACAATGATACATAATGGAAAAGCATATGACGTCATAGAATACGCAACAAACAACGTACACTAGGGACACTTCTTAAGTAGAGTAGTAAATAGAAAAATGTGATTATAAAATGCTAATAATTATAATAAGATATATACATGGAAAAATCCTTTTAGTATTAATTTAATACATATTTATAACCACTGAGATAAAATCTACAAACACTCTAATACTAATGCATTTATGGATTTTATTAATTTTACTTCACGGATTCAGGTACTATATAAAAGGAAACAAAAAATGGAATATTGGAATACATATAAAACAAAAATAGGAACACTTATAATAGTAGAAAAAGAAAATAAAATTTCAAGAATAGAAACAGTAAAAGCAAATAGTGAATATCCTAAAGGAGAAAAAGTAGAAACAAAATTAATAAAAAAAGCCTATGAACAAATATCAGAATATTTAGAAGGAAAAAGAAAGAAATTTACACTACCACTACTAATAAAAGGAACCAAGTTCCAAGAAAAAGTATGGAATGCACTACTAGAAATACCATATGGAGAAACAAGAACTTATGTAGAAATAGCAAAACAAATAGGAAACGAAAAAGCTTCAAGAGCAGTAGGAGGAGCAAACCATAACAATCCAATTATGATAGTAGTACCATGCCATAGAGTAATAGGGAGTAATAAAAAATTAGTAGGTTATGCAGGAGGACTAGATATAAAGGAAGAATTATTAAAATTAGAAAAAGGCAATAAAATATAAAGAAAAAACATATTGTAGGAAAATACTAGACTCTAAGTTGAAATTGTAGGGGCTTAATCGGTAAGGAATACCTAAAAGAATTTACCGAATTATGCCCTTTTTCTTATAGTATAGGAAAAATTGATTTTAAATGTAGAGGCGACTTTTTCTTAAAAACCATTAACTAGTAACCTTATTATGTGAAAACTCTGTGAAATCACTAGAAAAGCGAATATAAATATGATAATATATAAAAATATCTATAAGAGAGGAAAATATAAATGTCATATATAGAATTTAAAAATGTAAATAAAGAATACAAAATGGGAGAAATAACAATAAAAGCCTTAGATGATACAAACTTTAGTATAGAAAAGGGAGAACTAGTAGTTATAGTAGGACCAAGCGGAGCAGGAAAAACCACAACACTAAATATACTAGGAGGAATGGACAGTGTAACATCAGGAGAAGTAATAGTAGATGGAAAACAAGTAAACAAATTAAACAACAAAGAACTAATAAAATACAGAAGAGAAGATATAGGCTTCATATTCCAATTCTATAACCTAGTACAAAATCTAACAGCTGTAGAAAATGTAGAACTAGCAACTCAAATATGTAAAGACTCATTAAACCCAGAAACAATAATAGAAAAAGTAGGCTTAAAAGAAAGAAAAGGAAACTTCCCATCACAACTATCAGGAGGAGAGCAACAAAGGGTAGCAATAGCAAGGGCAATAGCAAAAAATCCAAAACTACTATTATGTGATGAACCAACAGGAGCACTAGACTACAAAACAGGAAAACAAATACTAAAACTATTACAAGACACATCAAGAAAAGAAAAAATGACAGTAATAATAATAACCCACAACACAGCACTAGCACCAATGGCCGACAAAGTAATACACTTCAAAAACGGAAAAGCAGAAAAAATAGAAACAAATGAAAACCCAACATCAATAGAAGAAATAGAGTGGTAGCACGGTAGGGACGGACCTTTTCGTTCCGAAATCGGAACGCTAGGGACACTCCTTAAATAGAATAATGGGGAATTATATTTTATTGAGGTTGAATTAAAAGATATAATGGGGGAAATTATATTTTTTAAACTAAAAACAAAAACTAAATAGGGGCAAAAATAATAAAAGAAAGAAGGTAATATTATGCCCCGAATGGCAAGAAAAAATTTAGAAAATGGATTTTTCCATATAATGGTTCAAGGAATAAAAAAAGAAAAAATATTTTACAAAGGTGAATATAAAGAAAAATATATTCAATTAATGAAATTTTTTAAAGAAAAGCAGGAAATAGAGATTATTAATTATTGCGTAATGAATAATCATGTTCATATTATTGTATATACCGAAGACATAAACGAATTAATAATATTTATGAGAAAGTTAAATACAACATATGCACTACATTATAATAGATCAGAAAATAGAGTAGGATATGTATTTAGAAATCGATTTGAAAGCAAAGAAATATATAATCAAGATTACCTAATAAAATGTATAAAATATGTACATATGAATCCAGTAAAAGCAGGAATTACGAAAACAGAAGGAGAATATAAATATTCAAGTTATAATGACTATATAAACAAAAAAGGAATTATAACAGATGAATTATTACAAAAAATATTTAATTCAAAATATAATTATTTAAAGGAATTCTTAAAAATAGAGTATGACGAAGAATTATTCGAAGAACTAGAAAAAGAAGAACTTACAAATGAAAAGCTAAAAGAACAAATAGAACAATTTATAAAAAAAGAGCAAGTAACCTTAGGAGAATTAAAAAACGATAAAAGATTAATAAAAAAACTATATAATACAATGAAGCTAAAGCCAACAAAAGCGAAATTAGGAGAATGTATAGGACTAAGTAGAACAAGAATAAGTAAGATATTAAATGATTATAAAGAAAACAAAAAATAAGGAGTAAGCAAAGGAGTGTCCCTAGCGTTCCGAATTCGGAACGAAAAGGACCGTCCCTAGCGTGCGGAAGACGAAAATGAAAAAAGCGTTATTAAAAGATAGTTTAAAAGAAATTAGAAATACATATAAAAGGTTTATTTCCATTTTATTAATGGCTTTTTTAGGTGTGGGCTTTTTTGCGGGAATGAGAGCTGCAAGCCCTGATATGATATCTACTATTGATAATTATTTTGACAGCCAAAATGTGTATGATATACAAGTCCTTTCTACTTTGGGTTTGACTAATAATGATATTAAAGCTTTAGAACAAGTTGAAGGCGTAAAAAAAGCTTATGGAGAATATAGTGAGGATGTTCTAATTAATTATGAAGACACTGAAATTGTAACTAAAGTATTATCAATAGATGATATAAATAAGGTAGCACTAATAGAAGGAAGAATGCCTCAAAGTAAAAATGAGTGCTTAGTTGAAAAAGCATTTTGTGGTAGAACAGGAAAGAAAATAGGAGATAGCCTTACTATTGAAGAAACAAATGACAGTATAATAAAAGAAAAAGAGGTTACTATTGTAGGAACAATGAATAGTCCACTATATGTTTCAAGGCAAAGAGATACTTCAAAGTTAGGTTCTGGAATGGTAAGTTATAATATGTATTTACCAAAGGAAAGTTTTGATTCGGAAGTATATACTGGTATATATGTTGAACTAGTAAATTCTAAGCAAATGGTAGCTAATTCACAAGAATATAACGATTATGTACAAGAAATGACTACAAAAATAGAAGAAATAAAAGCACAAAGAGAAAATGCAAGATATGATGAAGTAAAAGCCTCGGCACAAGAAAAGCTAGAAGAAGGAGAAGCAAAATTACAAGAAGAAAAGGTTACAGCTAATAATAAACTAAAAGAAGCAGAAAACGAAATTACAGAAGGAGAAAGAAAATTAAATACTGCTGAAATTACTTTAAATAATAAAAGTAAAGAAGCGGAGGAAAAATTTAAGTTAGCAGAAGAAAATATAAAAACAGCTAAGGCTAAAATAAAAGAAGAAGAGCAAAACTTAAAAAATGAGGAACAAAATGCTAATGCGCAAATAGAACTTTTAAATAAACAAAAACAAGAATTAGAAGCTAATTTACAAAGTATAAATACTAATATAGAAGAATTACAAAAAAACTTAGATAAAATAAATGAAAGTCTTAACAATAATAATTTAACACAAGAAGAAATAGCTAGACTTCAAGCTCAAAAGCAAAATATAGTAAATACATTAACAAATGTAAAGGCACAAAAAATACAGTTGGAAGCTGGGCTAGTAGGTATAAATAATGGCTTAGAGCAAATACAAAACGGAATAAAAGAAGGAAAAGAAAAATTAAATTACGCTAAAACTACATTAGAAAATAATGAAAAGGAACTAAACAAAACAAAGCAATTAACAACAAAACAATTAGGAAGTGCAAGACAAGAAATAAATAACTCAAAGAAACAATTACAAGAAGGAAGAAAAACTTTTGAAATAAATAAGGCAGAATATGAAGAAAAAATAAAAGAAGCAGAGAAAGAATTAGCAGATGCAAAGCAAAAAATACAAGAAATTGAGCATCCAACTTGGTATATATTAGGTCGAGATGCAAACCCAGGTTATAGTGGATTTATGCAAGACACAAAAAGTATAGAAAATTTGGGAAAAGTATTTCCAATAGTATTTTTTGTTATAGCAACACTTATATCACTAACTTCTATGACTAGAATGGTAGAAGAGCAAAGAGTGCAAATAGGTACAATGAAGGCTTTAGGATATAACAAAGCACAAATTGCAAGCAAATATTTATTATATTCTGGGCTAGCTTGCCTAATTGGTGGAAGTATAGGAATGATAATAGGCTTTGAAACACTTCCAAGAATTATATGGATGATGTATAGCATGATGTATGTAATACCAAATTTTGTTGCAAGTTTTAATGTATATTTTGCTATATTAGGTCTAGGTTTAGCAAGTTTATGTATAATAGGGGCAAGTTTATATACTGTTCTAAAAATAGTAGGAGATACACCAGCCCAGCTAATGAGGCCAAAAGCTCCAAAAGCAGGAAAGAAAATATTATTAGAAAGAATTCCTTTTATATGGAAAAATTTAAGTTTCAGCAGAAAAGTAACAGTTCGTAATATTTTCAGATATAAAAAAAGAGTAATTATGACAATAGTTGGAATTGCAGGAAGTACAGCACTTATACTAACAGGTTTTGGAGTAAAAGATGCAATTTCAGATATTTTAATAAAACAATATGAAAATGTGTATAACTACGATATGCAAATTAGTTTGAAAAGTGATTTAGAAGAAATAGAAGTAGAGAACTTTATTAAAACATTAGAAGAAAAAGAAGAGATTAATAAAATAGCACAAGCTAATATGACATCTGGAACATTGGTAAATGGAGAAAATGAAGAAGATGTACAAATTATTATAGCAAAAGATGAAAAAATAAATGAATTAATACATTTATCAGATAGGAAAACAAAAAAAGAAGTTCAGTTAGAAGAAGGAAAAATAGCTATAACAGATAAAGTAGCAGAACTATTAGAAGTTAAAAAAGGTGATGGCATAATATTAAAAGATGCAGATGGCAAAGAAAATAGATTAACAATATCAAGCGTTGTAGAAAATTATATTTATCACTATGTATATATGCCTAAAAGTGTATATGAGAAGCTATATGGAGAATATGATACAAATGTATTATTTGTACAAAACAATGTAAAAGATGAGCACGAAGAAGAACTTGCAAGTAAGCTTTTAAAAGAGCCAAATGTAAATACAGTATCATTAAGTTCTAGCATAGAAAATGTAATGGATGATATGATGAGAAACTTAAATTATGTTGTAATTATACTAATAGTATCAGCAGGAATGTTAGCATTTGTAGTATTATATAACTTATCAAATATAAATATAAGTGAAAGAATAAGAGAACTTGCTAGCTTAAAAGTACTAGGTTTTTATGATAAAGAAGTATATGACTATGTAACAAGGGAAACAGCAATATTAACTACAATAGGAATAATATTTGGACTAATAGGCGGATATTTTTTAAGTATATATATAGTAAAAACATGTGAAATAAACGTTTTAAGGTTTGGGCAAGAAATAAGTATACTAAGTTATATATATTCAGTAGCAATAACAGTAATATTTACAGTAATAGTAAATATAGTAACATATTTTGCTTTGAAGAAAATTGATATGATAGAGAGTTTAAAAAGTATAGAGTAGTAAAAAGCAAGCAAAGATAGAAACGCTATCCTTGCTTGCTTTTTATATTGTAGGGGTCGCAGTCTTCGGCGACCCGCCCTTCGAAGAAATAGCTTAAAGAATAGCATTAAACGTGTTAAATTACCCGCTCCCACGGTGTTTGATTTATTTTTTTAAAATTGGTTTCCTAGCCTCCCACTAAGAGTAAGTACAAATAATGAGCTCCATTTCATTCCACTCATTATTTTACTTACTCTAAGCGGTCCCCACCGCCTTAACGGAAAATGCAATTTTAAAAAAATAAATCAAACACCCCTCGCGCTACTCTATATTTTATATATACTACTATTCTACCATGATAAATCTATTTGATAATAAAAAAAAAGTTACATAAAATTGGAAAATTATTGCTATTTAATCTATAATGTAATATAATTATGTAGAATTAAATATTGAAAACTCCTATTTTTACAGTACGAGGAGTTACAAAAGTAACTAAAAACAGCAAAGAAAATTAATATTTAAAGGAGGAATTATATTATGGATGGAATTACTGTAGTAGCAACAATTGTTTTAAGTATTGTACAGGTTATTGTATGTATATTTGTAGAACCTAAAATACCTATAAAATTAAAAGAAACTGACACCTTAGAGCAGATAAGAAAGAGAAAAAACAACTGTCTAATATCAATGCTCGTTTTAGGAATATTGATGATTGTTCTTTTCTACTATGGAGTGAAAAATCAAATTCTTATTTTGAGTATGTTGACTGCATTCCTTTTTGTATTTTTACTTACAGGGGCACGAGTAATCTACGATAGAATAGAAAAGAAAGAAAAGCTATTGAAAGGAAATAATAGCTTTAATATAGCCATGCAAAAAGTAAAGAACATGACACTAAAAGATAGTATAATAATAGTTAATGAGGAATTACGGGCATCTATTATTTTAGATGACATAGAAGAAATAAAAGATATACAGGTTCTTTTTAAAACAGGAGAAAAATATATAGCTGGGTGTAGTAGAGAAGATTTACTTAAAATGATGAGTAAACCTTATCAGGACAAAATCATTAAAGCAAACATTAAAGCTGTTTGTATAGAAGAACTTGAAGGAGATAAGGTTAAATTAATAATTAAAACTCAAAGCAGTAACTGTTATTCAACTATTATTGAAAAGGTAGACTTACCTAAATGGATTAAATAACCAAATAGAAACCTTACTTGAAATTTAAGTAAGGTTTCTATTTTGCTTTTTTAAATACTTATGATATAATTTAAAAAAATAAGAGAAAACTATATTAAAAAGAGAAAAATATGGAGGGAAACATGCAAGAATTTGATTGGAAAAATAATGTAGATAATAGAGAGCAAAAGCAAAAACTAGCTAAAAGGATAGCAAAAAGAGTAAAAGATGGTGATATAATAGGTTTTGGCTCAGGGAGCACTTCATACTTAGCAGTAGAAGAAATAGCTAAAAGAGTACATGAAGAAGGGCTAAAAATAAAAGCAATTCCAACCTCAACTATAATAGAAGAAATATGCAAAAAATTAGAAATAGAAACAATAACCCTAAGTGAAGCAAAGCCAGACTGGTGCTTTGATGGAGCAGATGAGGTGGACACACATAATTGGCTAATTAAAGGAATGGGGGCTGCTTTATACAGAGAAAAAATGAATATAAAAGCATCAGAAGAAAACTATATATTAGTAGATAGTTCAAAATTTGTAGAAAAACTAGGGCAAAACCATCCAGTACCAGTAGAATGTAAAATAGATAAAATAGACATAGTAAAAGAAGCCTTAAAAAAATTAGGTGCAACTAATGTAACAATAAAAGAATCAAATATAGGAGAAGGAATGCTAATAACAGACAATGGAAACGCATTATTATTTGCACAATTTCCAAAAATAGAAGCAAATTTTGAAGAAGAAATAAATAAAATTGATGGAGTAGTAGAAAATGGACTATTTATAGGGTATGACTTAATTGTTATAAAATAGTATAAAGAAAGAAGGAATATTAATGGATATAACACTAGATGTAGAAGGATATAAATTAAATGTAAGAGCGGCAGTAATAATATTACACAATAATAAGATACTAGTTCATAGAAATATAAAAAGTGACCATTATGCATTAATTGGAGGAAGAGTAGAAATAGGAGAAAACTCAGCTAAAACAGTAAAAAGAGAAATACAAGAAGAGCTAGGAAAACAAATAGAACTAACAGGATATTATTCAACAATTGAAAACTTTTTTGAGTTAAATGGATCTAAATATCATGAGATAATGTTTGTACATAAAGCAGAGTTTGTAAATGATGAGGATAAGAAAATAGAATACACATTGCATAATGTAGAAGGAAAAGAATACTTACAATATGAGTGGCTAAAACTAGATGAATTAGAAAATTATAATATAGTACCAAGATGTATAATAGAAGTATTAAAAAATAAGCAATTTCCAATTCATAAGATAAATGATGAATTATGCTAATTAAATATAAAATTAATACTCTTGGAACAATGGGAAATGTAGACAAGAAGATAAAGAATAAACCTAATAATATAAGCATAAAATAAATTAGCTTATATTATTAGGTTTTTTGTGGATAAAAAGTTATCTATATCTAAGAGGAGGGATTTTTATGTTTATAGTTTTTAATAAAGAAAAAATAAACTCATACATAATTTTATTAAGTACAGTAGTAATACTATTTGGAATAGCATTTAGCGTGACTACAAAAGATGCAGTAGAAACAGCAGCATCTACAAAAGAGTTACCAATTTATAATGTAGCTACTGAAGAAAAGAAAGTTGCTTTTACGATGAATTGTGCATGGTCGCAATTGCCATTGGGATAGAAAATAAAAAGTAGAATTGATATGCCTAGTATTTAGAAGGATAGTTTAAATTACTATTCTTTTTTATTAGCTTAAATAGGAGGTGATTAATGAGTGACTTTATCAATAGAAATACAAAAAAAGCCAAATGTAGAAGCTCAAAGGAAAGTATGTAAATCGAATGAAGTATTTGAGCTAGAAGAAGTTCAAGAGATAAAAGATGCTGTTCAAGAACATCTTCTATTTATAGGATTAGATACAAAAAATAATATTAGGAATATTAGTCTTTTGGGAGTAGGAAAAAGTAATATGATAGAAGTAGACCTTAAATCTATTGTAAGAACAGCATTAATTACAGCGAGTGACAAAGTAATTTTAGTTCACAACCATCCATCAAATGAAGTTGAACCTAGTATATATGATAAAGATTTTACCAATGTAATAAATAAATTGCTAAAGACATATGATGTTGAACTATTAGACCATATTATAGTGGGAAAAGATAAGTATTTAAGTATGGGAAAAGAAAAATTAATTAGCAAGGAATATGTAACTGATAGAGGAGAGTTCACTAAAGAAGCTTTATTAATGGAAGAAAATCATAAATTAAAAGAAAAAATTCACAAATTGACTAATGAATTACAGCAATATAAAAAAAGAGAACAAGAAGAGGAAGATGAGTTCGAGTAATTTGCCTAAATAAGAATAAAAAAGCCACAAAATCGATTGTGAGCGAAATGAGAAAATAAATAGGAGGGATATTTAATGAAATATAAAAGGTATTTTTTAACAAGCGAATCTGTAACAGAAGGACATCCAGATAAGGTCGCAGATTTAATTTCAGATTCTATTTTGGATGAATGTTTAAAACAAGATAAAGAATCAAGAGTTGCAGTAGAAACTCTAATTACAGGGAATAAAGTTATAGTAGCAGGAGAGATAACAACAAATGCTACATTAGATATTGAAAAAATAGTAAGAGAAAAATTAAAAGAAGTAGGATATGATGATGCTAAAACCACAATGGATTATAGAACATGTGAAATAGAGCAATATATAAAAAAACAAAGCAATGACATAGCAATGGGAGTAAATAAAGGAGGAGCAGGAGATCAAGGAATTATATTTGGTTTTGCCTGTGATGAAACCGAAGAATTTATGCCATATTCAATTCTTATTGCACATAAAATTACAAAACAATTAGCAAAAGTAAGAAAAAATGGAGAGGTAGACTATCTGAAAACTGATGGGAAAGCTCAGGTAACAATAGAATATGTTAATGATTTACCAATTAGAGTAGATAGTATTATAGTTTCTGCACAGCATCTAGAAAATATTGATATAGGTATGTTGCAAAAAGACTTGATAGAAAAAGTAATTTTACCAGTTATTGATTCTGATATGATAGATTTTGAAACTAAGTTTTTTATAAATCCTACAGGAAGATTTGTAATTGGAGGAGCAATTGGAGATACAGGTTTAACTGGCAGGAAAATTATTTGCGATACATATGGTGGGATTGCAAGACATGGAGGAGGAGCTTTTTCAGGAAAAGACCCAAGCAAGGTAGACAGAAGTGCATGCTATATGGCAAGGCATATTGCTAAAAATGTTGTGGCAAATGGAATGGCAAGAAAATGTGAAATACAACTAAGTTATGGTATAGGTATGGAACAGCCTATATCTTTATTTATAGAGTGTTTTGGGACAAATAGAATACCTGAACATTTTATTATAAAAGCAATAAAGGAAAAATTTGATTTAACACCTAATGGAATTATAGAATATTTAAAATTAAAAGAGCCAATTTATTCTAAAACAACAAACTATGGACATTTTGGAAGAGAAGGATTTTCTTGGGAAAACATTGTTCAAATATAAAAAAGACTTGCAAAAATTATATGGCAGAGTTAGAATACACAAACAAATAGGAGGGCTAAACAAATGCATAAAAGTAATAGAAAATGAGGAAGAATTTGAATAAGACTTGTAAAGGTTGTGTAGCAGAGTTAAAATGCAACACAACTTTTATAAGTTCTTTTTTCGTAGAAGGGAGAATTTATAAAATGTATATTTTAATTTTATTAGGAGTAGCAATGTTAAGTTCAGTATTAACATTAGCAATTCATTGTGTTGTAATTGTAGGAAAGGAAGGCGAAGAACAATGGGAGGAAGAGCAGATTATGAAGAAAGAAAAAACAGAAGAATAGAAAGATATAAGGAGCTTTCTATAAAAGCAAGTGAAAAATCAAAACATTATCAAAATTCAAATGCACATAGGATTTTACAAATGACACCTGGACAACCTATATTAATGGGGCATCATTCAGAAAAAAGGCATAGAAACTTAATAAAAAAAGCAAATAATGATATGAGAAAATCAATTGAGTATGATGAGAAAAGTAAGTATTATATAGATAAAGTAAAGACAGTAGAGGATAGTAAAGTTATATATAGTGATGATCCAAAAGCCATAGATAAGTTAAAAGAAAAATTAGAAAGATTAGAAAATCAAAGAGAAAGCATTAAGGCTAGAGAACATCAAACATGGGAGCTTACTAATATAGGAGCTAATATTAGAGAAACAAAAAAGAGAATTGAAAGATTAGAAAGATTGGAAAACTTAGAATTTCCTACTATAAATTTTATTGGTGGCAAAGCAATTCACAATAAAGAGATAAATCGAATTCAACTAATATTTAATGAAATACCAAGTAAAAATGTTAGAGAAGAATTAAAACATAATGGTTTTCACTGGTCAAGATATGAAAAAGCATGGCAAAGAGAGTTTAATCAAAGAAGCATAAGAACTACCAAAAAGCTTATAGAAAATACGTTAAATAATAGTAATGAAAAAATAGATGAGGAGCAAGAAGAATTTGAATAGAATGCAGTTATTTAAAGAGATGTATGAGATATCTACTCATAATCTATTATGTTATTTTGAAGATTATCTTATGCAGAAACCTAAAGGGAGATACATTAAAGAGTGGAAAAGAGAACAAGAAAAAGTAAAGTTAATAAAAGAATTAATAATAGAAGAAAAGCAAAGGAGAAAATAAAAAAATGAGCCTTAAAATGAAATTAAATATAGTGAATAATAATGAATATGAAGAAAAAGAAGATTATAGAGAGATTGTAGTAAGAATCCCAAATGAAACAGAAAAATTAGAAAGAGACTTTAAATATTTAGGATTAGATTATAACAACTTATCTACCCAAGATAATCATGTATTAGAATGTGAAGTATTTGAAACACTTAATCCACAATTTGCTTCAACAATGTCAATAGAAATATCGAATATTATTGCTAGGGCAGATGAATATGGTTATACAACACCATTTCAAGATATTAAAAGTATGTTTAATATTATAAAATCACTTAATGACGAAGATAGAGACAAACTATTAGCAGTTTTATAAATTAAAAAAGATGAAATATATAATATGAAAGATGCTATAAAATATGGAAATAATTTAGATTGTTTTGAATATTTTAACAATATTTCTACAAATGAAGAATATATACAAGAATTAATAAATAGAAAGGAAATTAGTTTAGAAGATGTTGTTGATTATATTGATATGAAAGAAATGGGAAAGGCATATATTTATGAAAATGATGGAGTATTTACAGAACAAGGACTTATATTTGAGACAAGATTTATTGAAGAAAATACGCAAAATACCATATATAAAAAAGAGGAAGAGGAAGAATTTGAATAATAATAGAATTAATAGGTGCTACAAAAAGCACCCTTTAATTTTAGTGTCATCCCGTAAAAAGCCACGCTTTTTAGTAGTTTTAGGAGTTCAGGGGGACTCCTTCTTCCTGCAAAATTGCAATTAAAGCAATTTTGAAATAAATAGGGAGAGACAAGGAGGTATTGTTGAAAAGGAAAAGTGAAGAAGAAATTGTAAGAATTGTTGTAAAAGTACCTAAGTATAAAAAGGAAATGATACAAAAAATAGTTGAAAAAACTTCATATAATACAGCATCAGACTTAATAAGGGCAGGTATTGATAAAGAACTAAACTTACAAATCTATAAAGATAATTTAGACTTTATTATAAAGGAGTTAGACAAATTAATTGAGGCAAAACTAGATCCATTTGTCAAATCTCAACGAAAAATAAATGAAAAGAATTTAAGAACAAATGCAATTAATACATATCTTGTAGGAGAAGTATTTTCAAAAATTCTAGGAGATGATATGCATGAAGAATTTCTAAAATTACTAGCAAACGCAAGAAAAAAAGCTAATTATTTTGTAAATAAAGATACATCAGGACTTACAGAAAAAGACTTATATGATTTTTATTATATAGGAGAGCCATATAGAAATGAGTAATTTAATATTTAAACTAGAAACATTAGATCCTAAATTTAGGACAACCTTTTTTAAACATAAAAATTACACTAATTATCTTGCCAATAGTGAATATGCAATAAGAAATGAAAATACAAATCATGGACTATTCGGAAAAGTTGAACAATTTCCTGATATTAGAAACATGCAAACAATTCAAAAAGTATCTGAACATATAACAAATTTAGCAGACAGAAAAGTTCCAATATACAGAGGCTTAATATCTCTAAATGAATATGATGCTTGTAGGTTAGGATATCTAAATCAAGAAAAGTGGCGTGAACTAATTGAAAGTAAATTACCAAGCATAGCAAGTAAAATTAATGTAAAATACGAAGATATACAATATGTTGGTGCAGTACATTTAGAAGAGGGACATCCACACTTTCAATTTATGTTTTGGAGCAAAGGAAAAGATATAAGTAATTATTATATAAAATATCAATTAAAAAATAAATTGAGAATGGAGTTTACAAATACAGTATTTAGAGAAGATTTATTACCTATATATAAAGAAAAAGACATATCCAAGAGAAATATTATTACAGAAAATGAAATTATAAATAGATTAAAAAAAATAAGTCAAGATCCAAACTTTATAAGGGATATTATTAAATATGAAAATAGTTTTAAGCAAAGTAAGATAATGAGACAAGTATTTAAGGACGAAGAATTAAGAAAAATTATAGATTTATTAATTGATTTAAAACAAGAATTAAAAACAACAGAAGGAAGTATAAAATATGAATATTTAAGAAAATATCCTGAAATTATAAAAAAACTAGACAATATTTCTATGGAAATATTAAATACATCTTATGAGTGTAAAAAGCAAGTGGAGAACTATATAAATGCAAAGCAAAAAATATTAGATTTTAAATATAGTAATAAATCAAAATTAGAATATGAAAAGCAAAAGATAAAAGAAGAAACAATGAAGGAAGTTATAAAATTAATAGGAAATAAAATTTTAGATTTTGAAAGAAAATTATTGAATACAAATGAAGAATACTTGCAACATAAGTATATCAATGAAACTAGAAATTATATTTTTAATATATATAATTTTTTATGTGGTTTATCTTATAGAGAAGATAGTAAATATAAGATGATTGAGCAAAAATTTAAAAAACAATTATCAAAGCAAGCAAAGAAAGAGAAAGTATTAGAAAAAAGAAATTCAGCATCATTTCATTGGGAAGATGAATTATAAAAAATGCTTGAACATTGTATTGTTGTATGATATAACACTAAAATAATTTATAATAAAAATGTATAAAAATATGTTAAAATACTTTAAAATCAATGCTTTTGAAGAATAAAAAAAGTTGTAAAAAATAAAAAAATGATACTAATAAGATACTAACCTCATAGAGCTTTATACAATCTTATAGAGCTTTTAGATGGAAAAATACAAAACAAAGTTTTATATTTATAAATATTAAAATAAAAAAATAAGTCAAAAAAGAAGTTTACAAAATACTTTTCTGGCTTATTATTTTTTGACTATTTTCATATACATTTTTTTAGAATAATGTTATAATGATAGCGATAACTAGTAATTTGTTGAGGAGATTCACTTATGGAAAATATAGAAAAAGAAGAACTTGAAAAATTAGTTGGAATTGATAAGGTTAATATTTTTAATGATATTGTTGATGAAATAACAAAACTTTATGATATGGAACAAATATGGAATAATGGTGGCAAAAAATGGACTTATGAATATAAATTTAGAAAAGGTGGAAAAACTTTATGTGCATTTTATTTTAAGG
>CANPTO010000023.1 GCA_947577025.1 uncultured Clostridiaceae bacterium
AAACAGCTAAGAAATCTTCGCTAAGATTTCTTAGTCGTAGCATTTTAATGCGTACTAATAAGTTATGCTTTAGTAAAATCTAATTCTTCCATAATTATCTTCTAAGGAAACTCACCCTTCTTCGTTTTACTACGCATAAGTTATCCGTAAAGTCATTTCATTCCTAACGGCTAACTTAACTAACGTGGATGACTTTCCTAAGAATATAAAAAACAAATAGAAAATATTTTACTTTTACATTAGTAAAACATTCTCTATTTATTATTAGTAATTTTTATATTCACATACAAAGTTTCCCTCTTTAATATTTCCTATTGTTATGCTGCCTGTTCCTCCTGTTCCACTAATTATTGTACTTCCTCCTTCGGTGTTTATATTCCCTATTGAGGATATATTATTGCAGAATATATTTACACTTCCACCTCCTGAGCATCCTCCTTTTATTGGACCTGCAAGAGATTTTAAATTTTCTGTTCCTTTAGCTTCTAAAATATTATTGTTTTCAAAGTCATTCGCAAATATTACTAGTAAACCTCCTGTTCCATTTTCTCCATCTGGAATTTCAAGGTAGCTTCCCCTATCATAGTAGTAGCTTTTTCCTCCTGGATTTCCTGTTCCTCCTGTTGCCCACCAAGTATTATAATTTTCTAATATACCTGCTTGTCCTCCTCTTTCTCCTACGTCTGAACCTGCTGTTCCTATTGCTGTATCTCCATGAACTCCTCCTCCTCCAGTTCCTCCTGAATACGAAGTTCCATTACCTCCTTTGCCTGATTTTGAATTTAAACCTCTTACTCCTCCTGAGCCTCCGCCTCCTGTTTGACGATTTATTCCATTGCTTCCAGTATTACCATAAATGGTTCCTGATTTATTTGCTTCTACTGAGCTTGCTCCTAATGCTCCTAGTGCTGGAATATATTCATAGCTATTATTTGTATTCTTCCATAAGTATACATCTTCTCCTTTAGCTTTTGCTCCTCTTGCTGTCATACTTGTTATTCCATTGTTAACAAATCTTCCTGTACAATATATTACTATTCCCTTTGGACCTCCATATCCATTTTCACTTTTACATGATGTTAATGTTACTCCTTCCTTAATTGTTATATTTCCATTTACTTTTAGTATTACTGTATTTCTTGCCTCATCTTCTTGTGTTCCTACATCTTTTTTACTTCCAAATTCATATACTCCATTATTTAATGTTGAGCCTATTAGACCGCATTTTTCCATCTAGTATCATATTTCCTTCATATATAATTGTATTTACTGAATATTGTTTTTGATTCTCTGTTATTTTTATTTTATTAATTTTACTACTAGTAATTTTCGATACTCCTTCTAATATAGAATTTGCTTCTATTTGATTTTCCTCACTATTTATTTCTACTTTCGTCGTAGCTATTCTTCCATTTGTTGCTATCGCCCTAAATTTATATATTCCATTTTCATTTACTTCATATATATGGTTATTGTTACTATTTTTGGTTACTAATACAGCTCCATTCATAGCTTCAATCTCTTGTATTTCTCCTTCTTCTATATTTGCAATTACTTGTATTCTTATTTTTCCGCTATCATCACTTATAGCTGTTCCTATCAATATTGTTGGTCTTTTTCCATTTAGTTTTTCTCCTATTATTACTTTTTTATTTTCATCTACTAAAAATTCATAATTTTTGTATTCCCCTTCTATTGCATCTTCATCATCTGTATTTATTATTATTCCTTTATTTCTAAATGCTTCTGATATGTCTTTTAATTCTAATTTATCTATCTTTTCTGTTTGTAAATTCAGTATTTCTATTTCTAGTTCTTCTTTTACTTGTGCTTTTTTATATTCTTCTTTAGCATATTTTGTTTTATTTAATAGTCCATTTTCTCCTAAACTTAGGTTTATTCCTATTCCTGCTAATATTATTAATAAAATTATTGTTATTACTAAAGTTATTAGTGTTATTCCTTTATTGCATAATTGCATTTTCATCTTTTGTTCCCCCTATTTTTTATATTACTGTATGCTTTTTATTATTTATTTTTTTATATTTCTTATTCATTTTTTATTGCTTTTTAATTATATTGGTTATATAGTCAATAGTCAAGTAGTTTATGACCTGCTTACCATTAGACCTATTAAAATTAGAAAAAATAGTTAAACTTAAATTTTTTATTGAAAGGTAATTGTTCAAAAATTTTATTAAAAGATAAGAATTGAGTATTATTAATATGTATGTTTTTTAAGCGATTGCCTCATTTTATTTGACTATTCCATACTTTTAGTGTATTATATACTTGTTAAATTTTAAATAAAGGAGTATTTAAAAATATGTTATGTTCAATATGTAATAAAAACACAGCTGTTATTTTTGTTAATAAACAGCTTCCAGATAAAAGTTTTGCGACTGAAGGCTTATGCTATGACTGTGCTAAGAAAAAAGGTATTAACCCATTAGAGGCACTTACTAAGCAAGCAAATTTATCTGAAGAAGATATGAAAGATATGGCAAATCAGATAGAAAGTATGTTTAAAGATATGTCTGATAATATAGATTTAGATTCTATAGTAGCTATGGAATCTGGTGAAAATGAATTTGATGATAATGGTGAAATTCCAAGTGGTGCCATTCCTTTAGGTTCTATTTTTTCTAATATGTTTGGAATGAAAAATAATTCGGAAGAGGCTGATTCTTCTACTTCTTCTAAAAAGAAGGTTAAAGTTAATCAAAAAAATAAGGATAAAAAGAAAAAGGCTTTAGATACTTTTGGTACAAACTTAACATTTAAGGCTAAAAATAATGAAATTGATGATGTTGTTGGAAGAAATAGAGAAATTGGGAGAATTGTTCAAATTTTAAATAGACGTTCTAAAAATAACCCTTGTTTAATTGGCGAACCTGGTGTTGGTAAAACTGCTATTGCTCAAGGTTTAGCAATTAAAATTGCCGAGCGGTAAGGTTCCTGCTAAGCTTTTAAATAAAGAGGTTTATTTGCTTGATATGACTGCTGTTATAGCAGGTACTCAGTTTAGAGGTCAATTTGAAGCTAGAATGAAATCTATTATAGATGAATGTAAATCTTTAGGTAATATTATTTTAGTTATTGATGAAATTCACAACATTATAGGCGCTGGTGATGGTGAACATTCTATGAATGCTGCAAATATTTTAAAACCTTCACTTTCTAATGGTGAAATTCAATTAATTGGTACTACTACTTTAAAAGAATATAGAAAATATATTGAAAAAGATAGTGCCTTAGAGAGAAGATTTCAACCTGTAATTGTTGAAGAACCTTCTATTACAGATTCTATTGATATTCTTGATGGAGTAAAAAAATATTATGAAGATTTCCACAAAGTTAAAATTTCAACAGATGTTATTAAACAAACAGTTATAATGTCTGAAAAATATATTCATGATAGATTTTTACCAGATAAAGCGATAGATATATTAGACGAAGCTTGTTCAAGAATTAACTTAAATAACAAAGATTTATATGAATTAGAAGTATTAAAAAATGAACTTGTAAAAGTTCAAGAAGAAAAAGAGTTAGCAGCTAATGCTGATTCAACTGAAGATTATAAAAAAGCGGCCGAATTAAAGGCTAAAGAATGTTCTTTAACAGAAAAAATAGAAAAAATAAATAAAGAGCTTAAATTAAAAGAGTTAACTGTTCAAGATATTGCAGAAGTAATTGAACATTGGACTAAAATACCTGTTACAAAAATAACTGAAGAAGAAACGTATAAACTTTTACATTTAGAGCAAAATCTACATAAGAGAGTTATAGGTCAAGAAGAAGCTTTAGAAAGTGTTTCTCGTGCAATTAGAAGAAATAGAGCAGGTTTAAAAAGTACTAAAAGACCACCTTCTTTTATATTTGTAGGTCCTACAGGTGTTGGTAAAACTGAGGCTTCAAAAGCGTTAGCATATGAAATGTTTGGAAATGAAAATTCTATTATAAGAGTAGATATGAGTGAATATATGGAAAGTCATTCTACTTCAAAGTTAATAGGTTCACCTCCTGGTTATGTAGGTTATGATGATGCAGGTCAATTAACTGAAAAAGTTAAACGAAACCCATATTCTATTGTACTACTTGACGAAATTGAAAAAGCTCACCCTGATGTATTTAATATTTTACTTCAAGTTTTAGATGATGGAAGGCTAACTGATAACCAAGGAAATACTGTAAGCTTTGAAAATACTATTATTATTATGACATCTAATGCAGGCTCTAACTTAAATACTAATTCAATTGGTTTTGGCGGAGCATCTAACGTAAACAAAAATAAAATATTAGATGCCCTAAAAGATACTTTTAGACCAGAGTTTTTAAATAGAGTAGATGAAATTGTTGTATTTAACCCATTAAATAATAGTGAATTACTACAAATAGTTGATTTAATGCTTGCTGACACTTCTAAGGCTTTAGATGATAAAAATATAATAATGAATGTAACTAAGGAAGCTAAAAACTGGCTTTTAGAAAAAGGGACTGACTTAAAATATGGTGCAAGGCCTTTAAGAAGGGCCATTCAAAGATATATTGAAGATGAGCTTTCTGATATGATTTTGAAGGGCGAACTAAAGAATGGTGAATGTGTAAATATAGATGTTGTAAATGATAAATTAAATTTTAATGTATAAAATGTAAAGGGCACGGTGCCCCGTGCCCCTACAATTTAAATATAATAAAAAATTGGTTTTATGTATTGTTTGCATAAATTTATACATATTAGGGAATTGCCTTTATACATTATTTTCGTAGGGGGCACAGGGTACTGTGCCCTTTATAAATAAATATAACAATAATTGTAAAACAGATATTTATTTAATATCTAATAGGAGGAACTTATGAAGAAAATAAAAAACTGGTGCAAACATATCCCAAATGCGTTAACAATTTTAAGGTTTATATTAATACCTTTTATTGTACTTAGTATTGTAAAAGATAATTATATTGAAGCATTTATATTTTTGACTGTATCTGGTCTTACCGATATATTAGATGGTTTTATAGCCAGAAAATTTAATTTTATAACTAACTTTGGGAAACTGATAGACCCTTTAGCAGATAAGACGATACAAGTAGCCATTTTAGTTACTTTAGCTTTAAAGGATATTATTCCTATGTGGATTCTAATGATAGTATTTATTAAAGAATTTGTTATGATAGCTGGTGCTTCATTCCTTTATGGTAAAGAACTTGTAGTATCTAGCAAATGGTATGGAAAACTTGCAACTATATTATTTTATCTAGCAATTGTATCCTCTTTTGTTATTAAATATGTAGATGCAACCTCTTTACTTCCAGAAGACACATTTAGCTTTGTTCCTCACTTTGATATATATATTTATTACTTAGCATTAATTGCAACTGTATTTTCTTTAGTAATGTATTATATGACTTTTTATAAGCAAGGTTATTTGAAGAAAGAAAATTTAAAAATTGAATAAAAATAGAAAGGAAAGATTTAAATCTTTCCTTTTTATTTTTATTCATAGTCTTCTAGTGCTTTATTAAGTTTATCTGTTCCATCTACTCGTATTCCTTCTTTTAATCTGTCAACATCTTCTTCTGGTAAATATGTTGTTATTATTGCTGTTTTTTCTTTTAGAGTTTCTCTTTCTTCTTCATCTAGTGAATATATTGCAATACATCCTTCTAGTTCTTTTAAAATATAATGTTCCTTGCAAATTCCTTCTTCTTCTTTATAAAACAGCACTTCATCATTTCTAAAAGTTACAATATTCCAATCTTTATATATACTTTCTAAATCTTCTCTTGTTTTATTAACCATTACTTCACTAGCTATTTCTTTATCAACTACTATATGCTCACACTTTTTGTAATAAATTTTGAATATAAACAGGCAATTAGGTGATACTTTTTCTTGTTCTTGCGATGTTGTTACTAATTGTGTATTACTTTGTAGCATGTTTTCTTCTATTTCATTTTTTTTTATTATATTTTTTTCTTCTTCTTTTTCTTCTAAATTTGAATTTGTATTACTATATATAATAACTCCAATTGTTATTAATATAACAAACATTACTATTCCTATAAAACTAATTAAATATCCTTTTTTCATACCATCATTCCTTTTTTGGAAATTAGAAGTTGGAAATTCAATATTTAACTTCTAATTTCTCATTTTTGTTTTTATATTAGTATGATAAGTTTTTGTTAAATTTATACAATTTTATTTTTTTGAATCGCACAAAAAATACACCAGTCTTACCTGATGTATTTTTTGTAGCTCAGAAATTCTAATTCATTTTTAAATATAAACTAACTGCATTTTTTATTAATTCATTTATAGATATTTTTTCTTCAATAGATTTCATTTTTGCCTCATTGTGTAACTCTACTCCTAGCCTCACATTTAATGAACCTTTGCATTGTTTTTCTGGTTCTACTTTAAGGTCTTTACATGTTTCTAAATAATGATCTATTGCAGCCTTGAAATCTTTCTTTAGTTCCTTTACAGTTGTCCCTTCAAAAGATATTAATGAATCTTTTAAACCTTCAATATATCCACAAAAACATTCGTCTTCATCACTATATTTTATTTCTGCCCAATAATCTTTATATTTCATTATATTATTCATTATAATATCCTCCATTCTTCCAATAATTTTATAATACTATTTACTTGGTATGGTTTTAATATGTTACTTGGATGCGGTTTATGTATCTCTATATATTTATTTAAATCTATATTTATAAAAACAACTCTTGAACCTGATGTTTTACCTTTATTATTCTCATAAAACCCCAAATTATTTAATAAATTCTTTGCTTCATTATATGTAAAATCTCTTGGCTTTGACTTTATTCTATTTATTTGTTTTTCTGCTTTACTCATATTATATCACTCCTTTTTGTATTTTGCAACTATCTTTAGTTGCATTTAATTAAAATTATAAAAATATTTCTATTTACATTTAACGATAAATGTATTTTGGATAATACATTAAATTATAATTTTTTCTTCTTCTATGAATTTCCTAATTTTCATTTTTCCTTTACTATTTACAACAATTGAAATTTCTCCCATTTCATCTGTTCTATATATTCTAGATCCGTAAATCTTCTAATCTTTTTAGCACCTCACCATTTGGATGATTAAATTTATTATTTTCTCCTACTCCTATTAAAGCAATTTGCGGTTTTGCTAAATTTAAAAATTCTTGAATACTAGAAGTTTTTGAACCATGATGAGCAATTTTTATTATTTTTACTTTCAATTTGTTTGTTCTTATATATTTTTTTACCATTTCTTCTTCTGCAATCTTTTCAATATCTCCTGTAAATAACATAGAAAAATTATTGTAGTTTAATTTCATTACTAGTGAATTATTGTTTAATATGTTACTTGTTATTAATTCTTCTCCAGGCCATAAAATTTCCATATTTATCTCTTTTTCTATTTTTACTTTATCTCCTAATTTTGATATATGCACTTTTATGTTTTTCTCTTTTACAAGTTTCAAAAATTTCTTATAATTTGTTGATTCTTTTCCTTGTTTTGGTATAATAACGTTTTTTACTTTTAATTCTTCCATCACAGTTAATATCCCGTCCGTACATGGTCAGAGTCAAAGTGTGATATAAATATATAATCTAATTTTGTTATTCCTCTATCTAGCAAATATGGTATTAGCGTATTTTTTCCTACATCATAACTTTCCCTTGTTTCACTTCCTCCTCCATCGATTAATATTGTTTTGTGGTTTGGCGTTACAATTAGTGTGCTATCACCTTGCCCTACATCTATAAAATATATTTTTAAGGTTGAAGGTAATATTTTTGTAACTTGAAAAATTAACACTATTGCTAATGTTATTGCTATTATTCTTTTTTGTAATTTCTTATTTGTTAATTTGTTGAGTATATTTTTTTCAAATCTTCGCCTATTTCTATTACAGTAGAGACAATCTCTACTTCTACATTTTGTTAGATATATTATTATTGCTAAAATAACGTAATATATAATTATTATAAGTATACTTGGCGTTTTTACATATATTTTTGAAAGTGGCAAACTACTACTGAAATTTGCTATTTGCATTAATAGCCTAATAAATATTGATAGTATTATTGCTGGTATTTTTGAAATTTGAATAGATATAAATGATATGAAAATTGTTATAAATCCTAGTATTATTATAATTCCTAAAATTGGACCTGCTAATATATTTGATATAAAAAATGTTAATGATATTGTATTGTAGTGCATAGCTACAATTGGAAATATTATTAAGTTTGCTGATATGCTTACTATTATCATTTGCTTTACCAAACTTACAATTTTGTTTATGAATTTAACTTTTAATTCTGGCAGTTTTATTTTTTCTTCTAAGATCTTATTAAATAGTATAATTCCTATTGTACCTCCATAAGAAAGCTGCATTCCTACATCTAAAATTTTGTATGGATTTATAATTAATATTATGAGAGTCGAAATACTTATACTTACTATGATGTTTGGCTTTTTATATACTAGCTTTCCGAAAAATCATATATATTGCCATTATACATGCTCTAGTTACTGATGCAGTTGCTCCTGTTAAAAAAGTAAATAATATTAGTAAAATTATAGTTATTATTTTAGAAAGTTTCTTGTTAGTTTTGCTTTTTTCTAATATAAATATTATCCCTAGAATTACATATGACATATGCGCTCCTGATACTGCAAGCATATGTGATAAATTGCTATCTCTAAAATTTTGCTGCATTTCATCACTTATGTTTTCTTTATTTCCTACTAGAATTCCAGTAAGAAGCCCTGCCTGCTCTTCCTCTAAAATCTGGTTTGCATTTTTTACTATTTGGGAGTTTATTTTGTTTATAAAAATTAGTATTTTATTATACTTTTCTTTCTCTAATTTTTCTATTTTACTTGTTTGGGTAGTTCCATATATTTTTTTAGTTTTTAAGTATTGTTTGTAATCAAATCCACCATAATTTCTTTGGGATGTTGGCTGTTTATATTCTCCATTAAAAGTAATTTTATCCCCATATTCTAACTTGTTTTTATTATTTTTTATAGATAAGTTTAAATTTGTCCCATTGTATTTTTTATTTCCATTTATACTTTTTACTTTTATTGTGCATGTTTGCTTGTATTCTTTTTGTTTTATATTACTTATAACTATTCCCTCTACTTTTATTTCCTCTGGTATGCTTTTATATTTGGTTTTAAAGGATTTTTCAAGAACTGAAATATATGTGAAACCTAATGTAAATGTTATTAATATTAGAATTAATTTTTTATTTGGAATTAATATTTTTATGTATTTGTTTAAGTTTTTGATTTTTTTAGATTTGTTTAAGTTTTTACTTTGCTCTATTTCTTTGTGTGGTTTTGTATTTTTTGAATTTAATATTTTTTTAATTAATATTATTGCAATTATTATTAGAAACAAAGGGACTATATTTTTTATATATAGCCCCCATATTATTCCTAATATATATGCAATATTTATTATTAATATTGTCATATTTTTTTCTCCTTTTTTGTTTGTTTTTTGGTTTCTGCTATTTAGGGTTGTTCCTAATTTAGTTAGTTTTCTTCTTGTTTTCCGCGTTGGGGACAGTTCCTAATCTAGCCAGATTATTTCTTTTTTTTGCTTGTGGTTCTTCTCTATCTTGTTTCTGATTATGAACCGTCCCCAATGCTACTCTTCTGCTTTGTTTTCGATTGCTAACTTTCCTAAATAGCTACTTCTTTCTTGATTTTTATTGTACTATTCTTCTTGCTGTTTCGTATCTTTTTAGGTAACTTCCTGATGTTAGTGTTGATATTTTTACACAGTATCCTGTTCCTGATGATGCGTGTATGAAGTTTCCATCTCCTATATAAATTCCACAATGCCCTATTCCATTTCCAGTTTCGTAGTCTGTGAAAAATACTAAATCTCCTAGCTTCAATTCTTCTTTTGCTACATGTGTTCCTACTTTTGATTGTGCTGTTGCTGAATGACTTAAAGTTACCCCAAAGTTTTTAAGTACATACATTGTGAAACCTGAACAATCAAATGAGTTTGGTCCTGATGCTCCATATACATATTTGCATCCTAAATATCTCTTAGCATATTCTACGATTTGCTCTCCTTTTGATGTTTCCTCTACTTTATTAATTTTGTCATCATTTTGTGTATTTTGCACTTCTCCTTCTTGTCTATCTACTTCACCTCTTGATGTTGTAGTTGTTTGTTTATTAGATAGTAACCTTTTGGCAATATAACCTGTTTTTCCTCCTACTTCTACTTTGTACCATTCTCCATTTTCTGCTATTACTTTTACTTCATTATTTAGTATTAATGAATCTACTACTTCGTTCTCAGTTCCAGGTCCTTTTCTTACATATACTGATTTTTCATTTACATACATTGTCTTTGCTGTTATTTGCGTATCAGAAGGTGCATTTGGTTCATCGGTTTTTGGTTTATTAGTGTCAGTAGGATTATTAATATTTTCTGAAACTATTTCTTTTTCTATTAATGCATCTTGCCTAATCCAGCCCATTACTTTGTCTGTTTCTACATAATTCCACCCATTTGTTTTTGATATAATTGTTACTATTTCATTGCTTTTTACATTTTGTATAATATTTGCATTTATTAAGGGTAATATGTATATGTTACTATCCTTTAAAACTTTCATTTCTTTTGTTTCCGCAGGAGCTGGCTGTGAATTTGTTGCTACTATATTTTCTCCCCCTGAAAGTACTTCATTATTTTCGATGATTGTATTATTTACTTCGTTATTTGACACTGTATTAGTTTGCATAGTGTTAGTAAGATTATTATTTATTGTATTGCTTTGACTAGTAGTTGTATTTCCTACTACATTATTTGTAGGTGTATTATCTTCTTTTTCTTTTACATAGTCCTTATGTACATACCCTGTAATTCCTCTTATTTTTACTTTATACCAATCTCCAGATTCTTCAATATATTGTAATTTTTCTCCATAGTTTAATAATTCTAATATTGTAGAATTGGTAGATGCTTCTTTTCTTAGCTTTAGTGTATCTGTATTTACTGTTAATGTTTTAGCATTAATATGTGAAGAAGTTATTATTAATATTGCCA
The DNA here is from genome assembly GCA_947577025.1 of uncultured Clostridiaceae bacterium. Lineage (GTDB taxonomy): Bacteria > Bacillota > Clostridia > TANB77 > CAG-508 > UMGS1663. The sequence continues at coordinate 11,106 of CANPTO010000023.1, forward strand.
TAATTAGTGCTAAAATTGTAAGTACGTTTTTTACTAATTTCATAAAATATTTCTCTCCTTTTGTAGATATTTTATTATCTTCTTAAGTATATACATTATTTCCGTAAAAGTCAACAAATTTTGTAATTAAAATGACATAAATTTTATCACTTTAAGTTAATTTTTTTTAAAAAACTATTTACTTTTATATACTTAAAGTGTATTATACACTTATAAAATTTTTAGGAAGTGAATTTATGAATAGAATAAAAGAATTAAGACATGAACAAGGCTGGTCTCAATTTAAATTAGCTGAAAAAATGGATTGTAGTGTAACTAGTATAGCTATGTATGAAATTGAACGTAGAACACCTAGTCTTTCAGTTTTACTACAACTATGTGAATTATTTAATTGTAGCATAGATTATATATTATGTAGGACTAATATACGTAATAATATAAAAATAGATATGACTTATGAAGATTTAAATATTATAAATTCTTTTCAAAAATTAAATTGTACTAATAAAATAATAATCAAAAATATCTTACATGCTTTATTAATACAACAAGAACTAGATGAGGAGAGTAAAAAATAAAATGAAATTACTATATTTAGATGAAAGTGGAAATACAGGTACTGATTTAGACAATAATCAACAACCAATATTTGTATTAGGTGGATTTTTAATTGAAGATAATAAATGGCATGAAATAAATAATTATTTTAATACTAAAAAAGTAGAAATATGCGATTATTTTAAAAATAACGAAATTCATACAAATGAAATTTTCAGTCCCCCACATAATTCAATATTTCATATTAAGGACTGGAAAAATAATTTTGAGATATTGAATAAATTAATTGATTTGATATTAGAGTTAGATATTCAATTTCAATATATTGCGATAGATAAAAATACTTTTAAGATGGAGGTGCAACAAAAATTTGGAAATTATGTTAAAGTAGATCCTTATATATATTCATTTTGTATGCTTTATAAATTCATATCTCAATCATTGGAGAAAAATAATGAAAAAGGAATTATTTTTTTGGATGAAATAATTGACATTCCACAATATTTAAGCAAGATATATTCTGAAATCTCGATACAAAATCACTCAATTATTGAACAAGCTTTATTTTTAAACTCTCGAGATACAAATTTTATACAAATTGCTGATATTTTTTCATTTTATGTGTGTCAGTATTTAAATATTCAAAAAGGGTATAAAAAATACAGTGATTTTAAATTAAATCATTGCATAACTTCATATAATAAATTACTTACAAAAACTAATATTGTTAATACTGAATTTTTAACTAAGTATTTTCCTATAGAATATTTTAAATAAAAAATGGGCAAAGGGCTTAACAAGTTAATGTTGGAGCTCCAATTTTGTTGGGGAACTCACTGCCCTCTGCTTAAGTTAAATATATTATAACAAATATTATTTAACTTGTCAAATACTTGACATTAACAGTATATGTATTCTCTTGAAATTTATTCTAAAATCAAAAAGAAAAGAATTTGGGTGTACCTAAAATTTTTTCTTTTCTTTCTTTATATTTTATGTAAAATATGTTATAATATAAATAGGTAACTTTTTAATTGAACTAGGTTTATAGTTCTTTCATTCAACAGGAGGTAATTCTATTATGACCATGTCAAGTGCAATATGCTTTATTATTGGCTCTGCAATTGGTTCTGCAATTTTTTGGCTTATTGTTGTTCCTTGGTTGGATAGTAAATCTTAAAACCAACTAAAAAATGCACTTTTCAAAAGTGCATTTTTTAGTTGGTTTATTTATAATTACTCTTTAATTTCAGCTACGACACCTGAACCTACTGTTCTACCACCTTCACGGATAGCGAATCTTAGTCCTTTTTCGATAGCGATTGGAGTGATTAATTCGATTTCCATATCTACGTTATCTCCTGGCATAACCATTTCTGTTCCAGCAGGTAATTTGATAACACCTGTAACGTCTGTTGTTCTGAAATAGAATTGTGGTCTATATCCATCGAAGAATGGTGTATGACGTCCACCTTCTTCTTTTGTTAGAACGTATACTTGTGATGTGAATTTTGTGTGTGGATGTATTGTTCCTGGTTTTGCTAGAACTTGACCTCTTTCGATGTCTTTTCTATCTATACCTCTTAATAATACACCTATGTTGTCTCCAGCTTCTGCTTGGTCTAATAGTTTTCTGAACATTTCAACACCTGTAACAACACTCTTGTTAACTGGTTTGATACCAACTATTTCAACTTCGTCTTGTACTTTAACAACTCCTCTTTCTACTCTACCAGTTGCAACTGTTCCACGTCCTGTAATTGTGAATACGTCTTCTACTGGCATTAAGAATGGTTGGTCGATTGGTCTTTCTGGTGTTGGGATGTAGCTATCAACTGCTTCCATTAATTCTTTCATGCATGCATATTCTGGTGCATTTGGATCTGTTGCTGTTGATTCTAGAACGTTTAATGAAGATCCTTTTATAATTGGAATTTCGTCTCCTGGGAAACCATATTCGCTTAATAAGTCTCTAACTTCCATTTCTACTAATTCTAATAATTCTGGGTCATCAACCATATCGCATTTATTTAGGTAAACTACGATAAATTTAACACCAACTTGTCTTGCAAGTAAGATGTGCTCTCTTGTTTGAGGCATTGGGCCATCTGCTGCTGAAACAACTAGTATAGCACCATCCATTTGTGCTGCACCTGTAATCATGTTTTTAACGTAGTCAGCATGTCCTGGGCAGTCAACGTGTGCATAGTGTCTGTTATCTGTTTCATATTCTACGTGAGCTGTATTGATTGTGATACCTCTTGCTTTTTCTTCTGGTGCACTATCAATTGCATCATATGCTTCGTATTTAGCTTTTCCTAACATACCTAAGTATTTAGTAATAGCTGCTGTTGTTGTTGTTTTACCATGGTCAACATGTCCTATTGTACCAATGTTAACGTGTGGTTTAGTTCTTTCAAATTTTTCCTTTGCCATTTGAAATTTTCCTCCTTTTTTCTTTTCATTTATTTTTTATTTTTTTAAAATTAATAACTAATTTTATACGCTTGCATTTTATAACAAATTTTAGAAAAATGCAAGTGTTTTTTTAATCTTTCTTAGTTCTTGATGCTACTATTGCTTCAAGTACTGATTTTGGAACTTCTTCGTAATGGCTTGGTTCCATTGCATATGTTCCTCTTCCTTGTGTTCTTGAACGTAAGTCTGTTGCATATCCAAACATTTCTGATAGTGGTATAAATCCACGAATTATTTGGCTTCCACTACGTGCTTCCATTCCTTCCATTCTTCCACGTCTTGAGTTTATATCTCCTATAACATCTCCCATGTATTCTTCTGGAACTGTTACTTCTACTCTCATTATTGGCTCTAATAGTACTGATTTTGCTTGACGACATCCTTCTTTGAATGCCATTGATCCTGCTATTTTGAATGCCATTTCTGATGAGTCAACTTCGTGGTATGAACCATCTACTAATGTTGCTTTGAAGTCTATAACTGGATATCCAGCTAGAATTCCTGATTCAGCAGCTTCTCTAATACCTTCTTCTGTTGGTTTTACATATTCTTTTGGTACAGATCCACCAACGATTTGGCTTTCGAATTGTACTCCTGTTCCTGGCTCTAATGGTTCTAATTCAATCCATACATCTCCGTATTGTCCACGTCCACCAGATTGACGAGCAAATTTACCTTGAACTTTTACTTTGTTTCTTATTGTTTCTTTGTAAGAAACTTGTGGTTTACCTACTGTACATTCAACTTTAAATTCTCTCTTTAATCTATCTACGATGATATCTAGGTGAAGCTCACCCATACCAGCGATTATTGTTTGACCTGTTTCATGATCTGTATGTGTTTTGAATGTTGGATCTTCTTCTGCTAGTTTTGCTAATGCTATGCTCATTTTTTCGCTGTTTGCTTTATCTTTTGGCTCTATAGCTATATCAATAACTGGCTCTGGGAATTCCATTGATTCTAATATAACTGGGTGTGCTGGGTCACAAAGTGTATCTCCTGTAGATACTTCTTTTAGTCCAACTGCTGCAGCTATATCTCCTGCATATACTTTGTCTATATCTTCTCTGTGGTTAGCATGCATTAATAGTATTCTTCCCATTCTGTCTTTTTTATCTTTGTTTGCATTTAATATTGTAGATCCAGATTCTAATGTTCCTGAATATACTCTGAAGAAACAAAGTTTTCCAACAAATGGGTCTGTTGCTATTTTGAATGCTAATGCTGAGAATGGTTCTGTATCAGATGTTACTCTTTCTACTTCATTTCCTCTATCATCTACACCTTTGATATTTGGTATATCTAGTGGTGATGGCATATAGTATACTATTGAATCTAATAATTCTTGTACGCCTTTGTTTTTGTATGATGAACCACATGTTACTGGAACTATTGTATTTGCTATTGTTCCTTTTCTTAGACCTGCTCTTATTTCATCTTGTGTTAATTCTCCTTCGTCTAAGTATTTCATCATTAATTCATCATCTTGTTCTGCTGCTGCTTCTACCATTGCAGCTCTGTATTCTTCTGCTTTTTCTTTTAAATCTTCAGGAATGTCTGTTTCTTCAATTTCTTTTCCTAAATCATCTTTATGAATAAAAGCTCTCATTTTTACTAAGTCAACAATTCCTTGGAAATTGTCTTCGGCACCTATTGGCAATTCGATTGGAACTGCATTTGCATTTAATCTTTCTTTCATTTGCTCAACGCATCCGTAGAAATCTGCACCTGTCATATCCATTTTATTTACATATGCCATTCTTGGTACTTTGTATTTATCAGCTTGTCTCCAAACTGTTTCTGATTGTGGTTGTACACCACTTCTTGCTGCTAGAACTAGTACAGAACCATCTAGTACTCTTAAAGATCTTTCAACTTCTACTGTGAAGTCAACGTGTCCTGGTGTATCTATGATGTTTATTCTGTTGTTCATCCATTTACATGTTGTTGCAGCTGAAGTAATTGTTATACCTCTTTCTTGTTCTTGAACCATCCAGTCCATTGTTGCTGCACCTTCGTGAACTTCTCCTATTTTATGAGTTCTACCTGTATAGAATAGAATTCTTTCTGTAGTAGTAGTTTTTCCAGCGTCTATATGGGCCATGATTCCTATGTTTCTTGTTCTCTCTAAAGGAAACTCTCTTCCAGCCATTTTTGCTTTTTCCTCCTTTTAATTTTGTTTGGGTTTCCGCATTGGGGACAGTTCCTAATCTAGCTAGATTATTTCATTTTTTTCACTTGACGTACTTCTCTATCTTGTTTCCGATTACGAACCGTCCCCAAAGCTATGCTCTTGCTATTATTTTACCACTTGTAATGTGCGAAAGCTTTGTTTGCTTCTGCCATTCTGTGCATGTCTTCTTTTTTCTTGAATGCTCCACCGTTTCCAGCTATTGCATCTAGTATTTCTCCGGCTAATTTTTCAGCCATTGTTTTTTCATGTCTATTTCTAGCATAAGTAACTAGCCATCTTAGACCTAAAGTTTGTCTTCTTTCTGGTCTTATTTCTAATGGTACTTGGTATGTTGCTCCACCAACTCTTCTTGCTTTTACTTCAAGAACTGGCATTACATTGTTAAGAGCTGCTTCGAATACTTCTAAAGCGTCTTTTTGCTCTTTTTCTTTTATGATATCAAATGCATCATATACTATTTTTTGAGCAACTGTTTTTTTACCGTCTAGCATAACATTGTTTATTAATTTTGTAACAAGTTTGCTATTGTACATTGGATCTGCTATTACTTCTCTTTTTGCTACATATCCTCTTCTTGGCACTATTCTTCACTCCTTTTGTTTTGGATGTTGGAAGTTAGAGGTTGGAAGTTGGATTCCTTTTTAAATCACTTCTCTACATCATCTTATTCCATTTTTCATCCTAGATTTGTTGATATTTATATAAAATATCTAAAGTTACTCGGAAAGTATTCTCCCCGTACAGTGCGTATAATATATATTCTAAATTTAAGTCCTTGAGATTTTAGTTGTAATTAAAAGTTATTCTTCTAACTTCCAACCTCCAACCTCCAACTTCCAATTAGTATCTTCTTATATGCACTAAATTAATCTTCATAGATTAATATAATTTAAAATATCTGCCTAAATTCTATTTTTTAGGTCTTTTAGCTCCATATTTAGATCTAGCTTGCATTCTGTCTTTAACTCCTGCTGTATCTAATGTTCCTCTTATTATGTGGTAACGAACACCTGGTAGGTCTTTTACCCTTCCACCTCTTATTAGAACAACACTGTGCTCTTGTAGGTTGTGACCGATTCCTGGAATATAAGAAGTTACTTCATAACCGTTTGAAAGTCTAACTCTGGCTACTTTTCTTAAAGCTGAGTTTGGTTTCTTTGGAGTTACTGTTTTAACTACTGTACATACACCTCTTTTTTGTGGAGCTCTTTTATTTGTTACTCTTTTTTTCATTGTATTGTAACCATGTTGTAGAGCTGGTGATGTTGATTTAGTTTTTTGTGTATGTCTTCCTTTTCTTACTAATTGGTTAATTGTTGGCACTTAAATTTCACCTCCTTGATTTTTGTTTATTGTAATTTTTTTACAATAATTAGTTGATTTCATAATTTATTGTAACACTATTTTGCTTTTTCATTTCTTTGTATTATTTATATTGTTACAATATAGAAAACCGTTACGGAAATACCATTTGTTGGCATTTTACTATAACGGTTCTATTTTATCATTTTTATGTATCTATGTCAATATTTTTTGCTTATTTTATTTATCTTTCTGGTCTTTGTTCATGTTCTTTATGATTTCTTTTTATTTCTTCTAATTTTTCTTTTTGCATTTGCTCTGCAATATCTTTTACTACTTGATATTTTAAACTTTGTGTAAAATCATTCTTTGCTTCATTTTTTTGTGGTTCTTCATTTTTAATTACTTTTGGTTGTACTTGTATTTTTTGTTCTTCTTTACTGCTTACGCTTTTTTTTCTATTTGCTCTCCAGTTTTTAAACCTTTTTATAAATTGAAACCATTTTGGCTTTTTTTCTGCTTTTATTACTTGTTTTTGTTGCACTTCTACATTTTTTACTTTGCTTTGTTCATTACTTGTTCCTTCTATTTTCACATTATTTTCTTTATTTGTTTCTAAATTGTTTTGTTCTTTTGCTTTTTTCTCTTTCTTTGTTGTTTCTTCCCTTAAACTTATAATAACTTTTTCATTAATTGTAATTTGACTATTATATCTTTTTATTTTTCTGTTGCTATCGCCAAATTCTCTTTGTAGTTTTTTCTTATTTTCTTCAATTGCTTTTTTAGTTTTATTAATACTAGCATTTATATTTATTTCTTTTTTTTCTTTATCATATACTGCATTTTTCATAATGCTCTCTATTGCTTCTTTTTTCACACCTAATTTGTTTTTTTCTGAGTAATCTATTATTTCATCTTTATCTTCTTCTATTTTTTCTTTTAATTTTTCTATTTCTTCTTTCTTTTTATCTATTTTATCTTTGTCTTTTTCTTCATCTAATTTTGATATTTGATATTTCAATTTTCCTATTAAATTATTAGTATTTAGCATTTCTTGTAAACGTTCTTTCATACTTGGATGATTTTTAATCATTTCTTGTACTGCTTCTATATCTTGTATCTTTTTGTTTTCTTCTTCTATTTTCTTTTTAGTTTCTTCTTTTCCTTTTTCAATTTCTTCTATTTCTTTATTTACTTTTCTATTTTCTCTTTCATATCTTTTAGCTAATACTTGCTCTAAATGCTTTTTCATTTCTGGATCTTCTTTTATTTCTTGTATTATTTCTTCAATCTTTTCCTGAAATTCTTGTATTTCTTTTTTTTCTTGCTCTGCTTTCTCTTTTATTTCTTCAACTTTTTTCTTATTTTCCTCAATTTTTTCCTCTGCTATCTTAACACTTTCTTCGTCATTTTCTCTTTGTGATATTATTTTTTCTCCCTTTGCTATTTCAATCTCTTCCATTGTTATATTTAGTTCTTCTTCCATTTTTTCAATGACTTTTTTCTTATTTTCTATTGCATTTTTAGCTTCTTCATAATCTTTATTTAGTTTTTCTAAATCCATTATTTTTCTCCTTTTTTACTATTTTAATATTTCATCACACATATCTGTTATACTATTCAAATGTTGGATTAAAGCTTCTGCCTCTACTTTTAAATCCACTATTTCTTCTATTGACATTTCTCTTAATTTTTCTTTTGTTATTTGAGATATTTCTTGTTCCATATCTTTTCCTCCTATTTGTTTTACCTATTATTTATTTTACCATAAAATAACATAAATTGCAATAATTTTATGTGAATTTGTTGTTTTTAGGTTACTAAATAATGGTTTTTAAGAAAAAAGCACTCTTACATTTGATATAGCAAGGCCTACAAAGATTATTCTTTAAGTTGACAGCATTGCACAAGTTTCTGTACATGTTACTTTCCGTACATATCTTTTAATAATATAGTATTTATCAAATAACATCTATATTTACTCCATCTTTTAGTTTCCTCTGAAAATAAAAATTTCATAATGCTATCTATATAAAAAACCGGAAATAAGAATTTGTACGCATTAAAAATGCTACAAATTCTAAATTCCGCCATAATTATCTTCTAAGGAAACTCACCACTTACGTGGATGACTTTCCTAAGAATATAAAAAATCCTCTTAATTATTAAACTTTTGTCTAATAATTAGAGTATTTTTTATAAATTATAATTTGATTATATTTCTACTTACTTTTGTTAACTTACTATAGTCCTAAATATTGTTCATTTTTTGGTTCATTTTCTTGTTCAATTGATTTTTTCTTTGCTTCTTCATGATCTATTGGTTGTTGCTCAGCACCCATATGTAATTTTTCTCTTCTTGCTGCTTCTCTTTCTCTTTTTTTATTTTCTTTTTCTGCTTGTTTATAAGCTTCTTCCATCATTTCTTGTTGTTTTTCTTCACTTGCTTTTTCATATATTTCTCTGTTTACTTCTCCTCTTGCAGTTTGTACTTGTTCTTTTACATTTCCTGCTACTTTTCCTACTGTTAATGCTGCTACTTTTCCTTTTCCTAATAGTTTTTTTCCTGTATTTCCTAGTAATTTTGCTCCTTTATATAGTCCAATAAATGGTGCTGCAATTACAGCTCCTGCAATACTTACTAAACCTATTGCTCCAGTTTTTACTACATTTGCTACTTTTTTAGCTCCTTTAATTGTTCCTTGTATTGCTCTTTGTACTGTTGGATTTTTCGGTTTTTCTTGATCTGCTGAACCTAAATCTTTTTCATATATTTTTTTCTTTGCTTTATATTCTGCTTTCTCCATAGCTCTATCATATTGTTTTTGATTAATAGCATTTACTTCTTTTAATTCATCTAACTGTTCCTTTTTGTTAAGAAGTTTATTAACAATCTTCTCATTTTGTTTTTCTCTGTTTCTTGCTGATCTAGCTATTAAACTTTGTCTTACTGCATATTTCATTAACTCGAAATATTTTCCTTGTCCTGCAAGCTCAGTTAATGATATTGACTTATTCTTTTCTCTAAATTTTTCTACTATTTTGTGCAATTGTTTACTAGTAAATCTTTTAAAATCTGATAGTGTCTTTATTTTTAGATGTATTTTAGGTCTTTACTTTACAACTTTCTTTTCTGTTTTTTCATAATTAATATCTTCAAAATCCATATTATTCCCCTCCATATTTTTCAACAATTCTTTTGTAACTTATATTACATAACTTTTTCCTTGATTACCATTGTACCATAAAATGACATAATTTTCAAGTATTTTATGTAAAATTGTTGTAATGTCATGTAATTTTAATATTAGATGTGTTTATATTGTGTACATAATTTTTTTTGTGTTATTTGGTATTTAGTTCTTCTATTGCTCTATCCGCAAGCTTTGCATATTTTATTTTTTTATCCTTTACTTTTTCTGGCAATTTAGGTAATATTCCGAAAATTTGCATTCATTGGCTGAAATTTTTCGTTGCTACTTGATATGTAATTGGCTAAAGCACCTATCATTGTTTGGTTTGAGAAGATTTTTATGTTTTTTGTTTGTTTAAATTTTTCTATTGCATTTAGGGCGGCAACCATTCCAGAAGATATTGACTCTACATATCCTTCTACTCCTGTTATTTGACCTGCAAAATATATATTTGTATTTTTCTTAAAGTTGTATGTTTTATCCAGAAGTTCTGGTGAATTTATGAATGTATTTCTGTGCATTACTCCATATTTTACAAATTCTGCATTTTCTAATCCTGGAATTAAGCTAAATACCCTTTTTTGTTCTCCAAATTTTAAATTTGTTTGGAAGCCTACTATGTTATATATTGTTCCTTCACTATTATCTTGCCTTAATTGTACTACTGCATATGGTCTTTTTCCTGTTCTTGGATCATCAAAACCTACTGGCTTTAATGGACCAAACCTTAATGTATCTATTCCTCTTTTTGCCATTACTTCTACTGGCATACATCCTTCAAATATTTCTCTTTTTTCAAATTCATGTAATTCTACTACTTCTGCGTTTATTAGTTCGTTTACAAAGTTTTCATATTCTTCTTTGTTCATTGGTAAATTTATATAGCTTGCTTCTTCTTTACTTATACGAGCTTTCCATTCTTCCATTTCTTCATCTTTTTGTTTTTCTTGTTCATATCTATCACCATAAAAAGCTATATTCATATTTATACTGTCTTTTTCTACTATTGGTGCTGCTGCATCATAAAATGCTAGTTTGTCTTCTCCTGTTATTCTTTTTATACTTTCTGAAAGGCTATCTGATGTAAGTGGCCCTGTCGCTATTATTACAATTCCTTCTTTTGCAAGATTTTCTATATCACATACTTCTTCATTTATTATTTCTATATTTTCATTACTTTTTAATACTTCTGTTACTTTTTCTGAAAATTTTTCTCTGTCTACTGCTAGTGCTTGTCCTGCTGGCACACTTGTTTCATCTGCTATTTTTATAAGTAGGCTATCTAGTATACGTAGTTCTTCTTTTAATAGTCCACACGCATTTGTGTGTAAGTTTGATTTAAATGAATTGCTACATACTATTTCTGCTAAGTTTTTATTAGAATGTGCTGGTGAAAATTTTACTGGTTTCATTTCATATAGTTTTACTTTTATTCCTGCTTTAGCTATTTGATATGCTGCTTCTGAGCCTGCTAAGCCTCCGCCTATTATGGTTATATAGTCCTTCATTTTTTTGTTTCCTTTCTGTTTTGTTTTTTTATATAATACCATTAATATTTAATTATCGCAATTATTAATTGTTTTAAGTTTCGATTTTTTGTAAAAATAATTTTCAACTTGACTACTGGTTGTACAACCAGTACAATTTGATTAATGACAATAATGTCGTGTTTATATATATTAATAAATTTTTATTAATAGCAAATACTATCATATGAGGAGGAAACAAATGAAAAACAAAGGTATAACATTAATATCACTAGTAATAACTATAATATTACTAATAATATTGGCAGGAGTAGGAATTAATTTGGCAATAGGAGAAAATGGTTTATTTAATAAAGCAAAATATGCCAAAGAGAAATACCTAAATGCCAGTGACGAAGAACAAAAGCAACTAAATGAACTATACGAAGAATTGGGATTATTAGGAGATTTACCTGAAAATACAAAAGAAACAGAAGCAGGAACAATCGTAAGGATTCCAAATGGCTGGCAAACTACTATACCAACATATGTATCAGATAAAGATGGAAAAGAAGTTGTTACAAGCAAGAAAATAGCGAGTGTATATGCAGTAAGTGCAGGAAATGGAAATACTATTCCAGTACCATTAGATTTTTACTATGTAGGAGGAACTTTAGAAAGTGGAATAGTAATATCAGATAGTAAAGAAGATAAAAATAAATATGCTGGTCAAGAAGATGTAAGTAAAGAACTAAAAGGAAACCAATTTGTATGGATACCATGTAATATAAATGATTATCACAAAATAGATTGGAGTAAAGAATCTGTAAAGTGGGATATGGAAACACATACTTCAGAATATCCACAAATAAGAAAGTATAATGGATTTTATATAGGAAGGTACGAAGCTGGAGTAGGGACATTAAATAAGAATAAAAAAGAAAATGGGACAGACGAAGAAAAGAGGGATCCATTTGATTATAGCGTAACATTTGATGGGGATGCATCACTATTTAATAGTGTAGGAATACAAACAGGCTTAATAAGTGGTTGGGGATGGCAAAATTATAACTTCACAGCAAGAAGAACAGGAACACCAGTAACAACAGGAATAAATAAGGTATCAGGAAATGTAGTAGTAAAAGCAGATAGTATTCCATACTATCATGCAGATTATTATACAGCGGTAGAAATGAGTGAAAGACTATATAGTGAGCACCAGTATGTAAAAAGTGGACTAGTAACAGGAACACAATGGGACATGATGATGAAATATATTCAAAATAATGGAATAGATATAACAGCATCAAACTGTGGAAATTATGATAATGTATCATTAACAAATTTAAGTGGATACTATACAAATATAACATCCACAGGGGCAACAGATGGATTTAAAAGTTGTGAAAACTTAAGTGTAACAAATTCAGAAACAAATTCGTGGATACTATTAACAACAGGATCAACTGAGCAAGTAAAGAAAATGAACTTATATGATGTAGCAGGTAACTTATGGGAGTGGACACAAGAAGGTGCATATGTAAATAGCTTTAATTATAGTAACAATGCAACATACAACACATACGTGCTTCGTGGTGGTTCTTTCAACAGTACCTACGCATCTAACCCAACATGTTTCCGCAGTTACGATTATGCTCCTATGACCAGCACTTACTGCGGGTTCCGCATCGCTCTTTATTTACAGTAGAACTAAACTATTAAAAGCGATGCCCCTAAGCTATAATGAAGATAACAAAAGCAGGAGGCAGTGGGTTCCCCGAGTGGAGCTCCTCATAAATTGCCTCTTGCACATTTTTTTATTTTTTAATATATTAAAATAAAATCTCTGAATTTTTAAAATTCGTTTTTGTACTTAATTTTTTATACATATCAATGCAGTGTTTTTGTTTTATATCGCTGTATTTTTTATATCCTTATTAAATTTTTAAATATTATATGATAAACAATGTTATATTGCAAATATATTCCAAACTAAAGTAGTTGCCATACATAATACAATTCCACAAACAGTTGGAAGTAAGAAACCTAACACAGCCCATTTCCATTTTCCTGTTTCTTTTTTTATTGAAAGAAGTGTTGTGCTACATGGAAAGTGAAGTAAAGTAAATATCATTACATTTATTCCTGTAAGTAAAGTCCAACCGTTTTGTCTTAGTATTTCTCCTATTTGGAATGTATCTTCTAAATTTACTAATATTCCTTTTTGCATATAACTCATTAATATTATTGGTAGTACTATTTCATTTGCTGGTAGCCCTAGTAAAAATGCTGTTAGTATGTAGCCATCTAGCCCCATTAGTTTTGCAAATGGATTTAGGAAATTTGCTACAAAATTTAGTATACTTGTTCCTTCTATATTTATGTTTGCAAATAACCATATTATAATTCCCGCAGGTGCTGCTACTGCTATTGCTCTTCCGAAGTACAAATAGTGTTCTATCAAATATTGACCTTATTAGTACTTTTCCTATTTGTGGCTTTCTGTATGGTGGCAATTCTAATATAAATGATGATGGTACTCCTTTTAATATTGTTTTTGATAATAGTTTTGATATAAGAAGTGTCATTACTACTCCTAATATTATTACTCCTAGCACACAAAGTGCTGATATTATTGAAGAGAATGCTCCTGCAAAGTAACTTCCTATAAATACCATTGATACTGTTATTAAAAATGGGAACCTTCCATTACATGGCATAAATGCATTTGTTAATATTGATATTAGCTTTTCTCTTGGTGAGTCTATTATTCTACAGCCTACTACTCCTGCTGCATTACAGCCAAGCCCCATGCACATGGTAGTGACAAAATGGTGGTTTTGAAAAGCATTGATAAATGTGGAATTGCGAATTTTGTTAATGTGAGAATTGGTGTGTATTTTAGAGTATAAAATTATCCTTATGCAATTAATACGAGTAATTTGAAAAGGAGAATTTGATTATGGAAGAAAAGAAAAATTTATTGGGGAAGTGGTTGGAATTTAGAGAGGAAGAACTAGAATGTGGACTAAGCAAGGAAGATAAAAAGCATATGTATGACTTTGAGAAATGTGTAGATATGGTTTTGAACTGTGTAGACGGAGGAATGCATGATTTCGCTAAGAAAGAATTGGACAAGTTAGAAGAAGATATATTGGACAGTTTGCAGTATTTTAACAAGAAGTATTATATGGCAGGATTTAATGATGCGTTGGAGATAATATTGAAGATGTAAAACTTATCGTAAAAAAGCAACAAGCGGTTGAAAAAGTTACCATAATATGGTATAATATAAGAGAATTATGAGTAGAAAATAATCTATAAAATGGAGGATTAAAAATGTTAAAATTTAGAGATTTTTTTCGGAAAATGAACGACAAAACAAAAGGCATGCAAGAACCAGAAGATGAAAGCGGTTTAAAACCATTACCAATCGATATGAAGCCTAGCAGGGAGGAGTTTGAGAGACTTGGTTTCCATTTCTATAAGTGGATTTATCAAGGAGCAGGCAGAGACAGTAAGAGAGTCGAAACGGATCAAGTAATGTGCTTGGCCAAATTACCAGAAGGATGGAAAGAAGGAAAATGGATTGGTGGATACCACTATTACCTTGTCGATGAAAATGGTAAAAATCGAATCGAGGTTTTTGCAAAAAATGAACTCTTGGACAGGAGAGGGCAGATGACATTATTAGAGAACGAATAATTTCTTTAAACGATTTAAACACAAATAAGCATGTGATTCCATGCTTATTTGTGTTTAGTATTTGAAAATTTACGCATATAAAAAATTAAATAGAAAGGCAATAAAACATTTTAACAAATAATTTAAAATATGATACTATAAATATGTTTGTAACGTCGTAGCACTTACATGGATTATGGCATACAAAAAAGGACTTACTGTTTAACTATTTTAAGTTTAACATTTTGCAACCTTAAAGTTAGTTACTGTTCAGCTTAGATAAAAAATAAAAATAGTTATCCACAGAATATTACA
>CANPTO010000024.1 GCA_947577025.1 uncultured Clostridiaceae bacterium
GGCATATCTTTTTGTCTTTTTTCAGTAGTTTCTTCTTTTACTACTTTTAAATATTCTTTACCGTTTTTGCTTTTTGCAAGTTCTGTTACTTTATTTCCTTTGCTGTCTAATTTTGCTTTTATAACTTTTACATCTACTGTTTCAAAGTTATCCTTTTCTTTTACTGCTAATGAAATAATGCTATCTGCTATTGATTTAACTTCTTTAGCTCTTGCTTCTGTTGTTTCTATTTTACCATGTAATATTAAGTCTGTTACTTGGTTTTTTAACATTGCTAAACGGATATCTGTTGTTTTACCTAATTTTCTATTAGTTGCCACTTGATTCTCCTCCTTCTTTTTTGTTGTCGGATATCAAAATTTGAGATCAGAGGTCGGAGGTCGGAGGTCGGAGGTCGGAATTTAGGGTAACTTCTTCGAAGTGTGGACGACTGTGCTAACACATATCTTATCTCTAACTCGCTAACGCTCGAAGAGCTAAGAAATAGTCGCCCCTACAACCCATTCATTCTGACTTCTGACTTCTGACTTCTGTCTTCTGTCTTCTTTTCTGACTTCTGACTTCTTGTATATTATTCCTCTTCTTTAGCAAAGTCTAATCCTAATGAGTGTAATTTGGCTATTACCTCATCTAATGATTTCTTTCCTAAATTTCTAACTTTTATCATTTCTGATTCTGTCATTTTTACTATATCTTCTACTGTTGATATATTGGCTCTTTTTAAGCAGTTGAATGATCTTACTGATAGTTCTAGGTCTTCTATTGACATTTCTAGAACTTTTTCTTTTTTGTTTTCTTCTTTTTCGATCATTACTTGTGTATTTTTTGCTGTTTCTGATAAATCTATAAATAGCTCTAAATGTCCTGTCATAACTTTTGCTGCTAAACTTAATGCTTCATATGGAGCTAATCCTCCATCTGTCCATAATTCTATTGTTAATTTATCATAGTCTATATTTTGCCCTACTCTTGTATTTTCTACTGAATAGTTAACTTTTTTTACTGGTGTGTAAATTGAGTCTATTGGTAATACTCCTAAAGGTGCTCCATCTTTTTTATTTTTTTCTGCTGAGTTATAACCTCTTCCCATATTTACTGTCATTTCCATTTGAAGGTGTGCTCCTTCTGAAAGTGTTGCTATATGTAAGTCTGGATTTAGTACTTCTACTCCATCATCTGTTATGATGTCTCCTGCTTTTACTTCGCCTTCACCTTTTACATCTATTCTCACTGTTTTTTCTTCATTTTCATGAAGTTTTAGTCTTACCATTTTTAAATTAACAATTATTTCTGGTACGTCTTCTACAACGTTTGGTATACTTGAAAATTCATGAACTACTCCTTCTATTTTTACACTTGTTATTGCTGCTCCTGGTAATGAAGAAAGTAATATTCTTCTTAATGAATTTCCTATTGTAACACCATACCCACGTTCTAATGGTTCACATACAAATTTAGCATAATTTGCTTCGTTATCAATTTCTAAGCATTTAATATTTGGCTTTTCAAATTCTATCATTTTTCCCTCCTAAATTTTTAGAAGTTAGAGGCTAGAGGTTAGAGGTTAGAATTTTGTATTTCTAATCTTTTTACCCTTTTTTATACTCTACTTCACCTTTTCATTTTACTTCTATTCCAAGTTTTCTTACCTCAGGTTTCTAATTTCTAAATTCTAACGTTTCTTACTTCTAGCTATTATTTTGAGTAAAGCTCTACTATTAAATGTTCTTCTACTGGAATATCAACATCTTCTCTTGATGCTAATCTTACTACTTTACCACTTAAAGTTTCTACATTTTTTTCTAGCCATTCTGGAACTGGTCTTGCTCCATTTTCTTCTACATTTAGTTTGATTGCTCCGTTGTCTTTTCTTATTTCTCTTACTGCTATTACATCTCCTGCTTTTACTAAGTATGATGGTATATCTACTTTGTGTCCATTTACTTCAAATGCACCATGAACGATTAACATTCTTGCTTGTGCTCTTGAAGATCCATATCCTAATCTATATACTACATTATCTAATCTGCTTTCTAATATTTGTAGTAAAACTTCACCAGTTTTACCTTTTGTGTTAGAAGCCATATCAAAATATTTTCTGAATTGCTTTTCACTAACACCATAAAATGATTTTGTTTTTTGTTTTTCTCTTAATTGAGTACCATATTCTGAAAGTTTTTTCTTTTTTTGTCCATTTTGTCCTGGAGCATAGTTTCTTCTTGATATACTACATTTATCTGTGTAGCATCTTGAACCTTTTAAGAATAACTTTTGTCCTTCTCTACGGCAAATACGGCATTGTTCGTCTTTATATCTTGCCATTTGTATTTTTTCCTCCTTATCTTTTTTTAATAAGCTCTATTTTTTTGTTTCTTATTTCTTTTAATTTGAAGTTAGGGTAATTCCTTCGAAGTGCCGACGACTAATAGTCGCCCCTACAACTATTTCTAAACTTCTACTATCTAACTTCTATTTGTTAATTATAAATATCAAATAGGTTATTCACTATTCACTATTCATTATTAACTATTCACTGCAATATGAAATATTGCACTTTACACTCTTCTTCTTTTTGGTGGTCTACAACCATTGTGTGGGATTGGTGTAACATCTTTTATGCTACTTATTTCTAATCCTGCTGATTGTAATGATCTTATTGCTGCTTCACGTCCTGAACCTGGTCCTTTTACAAATACTTCTACTGTTTTTAAACCATGCTCCATTGCTGCTTTAGCAGCTGTTTCGGCAGCTTCTCCTGCTGCAAATGGTGTGCTTTTTCTTGAACCTTTGAATCCAAGTTCTCCAGCACTTGCCCAAGAAATTGCATTTCCTTGAACATCTGTTATTGTAACTATTGTATTATTGAAACTAGAATGGATATGTGCCATACCTTTTTCGATATTTTTTCTATCTCTTCTTCTAGGTGTTGTTCTTTTTGTTACAGCTTTTGCCATTGTTTTTTCTCCTTCCTATATATGTCAGGGGACACACCTTACCTTTTGGTCACTTCCACTTAGTAAAAGGAATATCCCCTCCCCTTGTGAATTAGTGTTCAAATAGTTAAAGTTTTCTCCTCTTTGTATTTTACTATCTTAATTGGAAGTCAGAGGTCGGAGGTCAGATGTCGGATATCGTCATATTTGTTCTATCTTTTCCTTCTACTTCTATCTTCTTTATTTTTTCTGTCTTCCGTCTTCCGACTTCCGACTTCTTTTATCTATTTTTTCTTGCTTTTGCTTACTAGTTTTCTTGGTCCTTTTCTTGTACGAGCATTTGTTTTAGTTCTTTGTCCTCTTACTGGTAAGTTTCTTCTATGTCTTAAACCTCTGTAGCAACCGATTTCCATTAATCTTTTAATGTTTAATGCTACTTCTCTACGTAAGTCACCTTCTACTGTGAAACCTTCCATAGCTTTTCTGATTGCTTGCTCTTGGTCTTCTGTTAAGTCTTTTACTCTAGTATCTGGATTAACTCCAGCTTCTTTTAATATTTTTTGTGAACTAGCTAGTCCTATACCATATATATATGTAAGTCCTATTTCTACTCTTTTTTCTCTAGGTAAATCTACTCCTGCTATACGAGCCATATTTTTTTAGCACCTCCGTTATTAATTTAATTATTATTGGTTCGCCTAATTAAGTTTATTTAAAGGTGAAATGCATTGGAAAGGTCCAATCTTTAAATTTCCTTATAGGCATGTATATAAACACAAATCTTTTAAATTTATAAACTATTATAGTTTACAGCCGCTTAATAGACTTGTGCCAATATCAAAATAAATTTTTTATTATCCTTGTCTTTGTTTGTGTTTTGGGTTTTCACATATTACCCTTATAACACCTTTTCTTTTGATTACTTTACATTTATCGCATATTTTTTTAACTGATGGTCTTACTTTCACTCTAATACACCCCCCATGATTATTTAATGAATAGTGAATAATGAATGGTGAATAGTTAATAATTGGGTTATATTATTTACTTTCTTCTTCATTATCTATTCAAGTTCTATTTTTTCTAATGGATAATTAATAATTGTTCATTATTAATTATTCATTATTCATCATTCATTAATTTATTTTGCTCTCCAAGTGATTCTTCCACGTGTTAAGTCATATGGTGAAAGCTCTACTTTTACTTTATCTCCTGGTAATATTTTGATGTAGTTCATTCTTAGTTTTCCTGAGATATGAGCTAATATTTGATGTCCATTTTCAAGTTCTACTTTAAAATTTGTATTTGGAAGTGTTTCTATAACAGTTCCCTCTACTTCAATAACATCTTCTTTTGCCATTTTTTCCTCCTATTGGAGGTTGGAAGTTGGAGGTTGGAAGTTGGAGGTTGGAGGTTGGAGGTTGGAGGTTGGAATTTTAGTAAATACTTCGAAGTATTTACACTATATTTCCAACTTCCAACTTCCAATTTCCAACTTCTATTAGCAACTTCTAACATCTAACTTCTAACTTCCATTTAATACAATATAATGAATTTATGTACAAAATTGTACATAATAACGTATATAGTATACAACATTGTTATAGTATTGTCAATATTTCTGGCTCATTTTCTGTAATTAATATTGTATTTTCATAGTGTGCTGCATTACTTCCATCTTCACTTATTATTGTCCATCCATCTTCTAATTCTAAAATACCTGATTTCCCATATATAACCATTGGTTCTATTGCTAGTGTCATACCTGGTTCTAGCTTTATTCCTCTTCCTGCTTTTCCATAGTTTGGTATTCCTGGGTCTTCATGCATGCTTCTTCCTATTCCATGACCTTGAAATTCTTTTACTACACTAAATCCATTTTTTTCTATGTATTGCCCTATACTATGTGATATATCTCCTAATCGATTTCCTTTTTTCGCATATTTTATTCCTTCAAAAAATGCCTCTTTTGTTACATCTATTAATCTTTTGTTTTCTTTATCTGTATTTCCTACTATATATGTTCTTGCACAGTCTCCATTGAACCCATTTTTTAATGCTACTAGGTCTATACTTATTATATCCCCCTCTTTTAGTATTACTTTTTTAGAGGGTATTCCATGTATTACTTCATCATTTACTGATGCACATATTGAACCTGGAAATGCTGGTACTCCTTTTACTCCACTTGGATATCCTTTTTCTGCTGGAATGGCCCCATTTTGCCTCATTACATTTTCAGCTATTTTGTCTAATTCCCATGTTGATATTCCTGGCTTTATTTTTTCTTCTATTGCTTTTTGGGCAATAGCTGCTACTCTACATGCTTCTCTCATTTTTTCTATTTCTTGTTTTGATTTTATTGTTACCATTTTTATTACCCCTTTTTAAAAAACTAACTTATATTATAGCATAAAAACTAGAGAAAATAAATATTTTTTCTAGTTTTTGTTAATTTATTGTTACTAGTATGTATTTTATATTTATGCATTTTTTAGTAGTTTATTATTTTTCTTTTTTGTTGTTATTGCTAAACCGTCTCCTACTTCTAGTATTTTTGTTTCTAAGATTGGGTTATTAGTTACCTCTGATATGTACTCTCTTAAGTTTCGTACTGCTGTACGTTGTTTGTGTTTGTTGTAGTCACTCATTACATATCCTTTGTATAGTATGTTATCTGCTAATATTACTCCATTTTCATTTAGCATTCTTAGTGCTTCTTTTAGGAAGAATGGGTATTTTCCTTTTGCGGCATCTATAAATATCATGTCATATTTATCATTTAGAGTTGGTAATATTTCTACTGCGTCTCCTTCATAGATGTTTATTTTTTCTGATACTCCTACTTTTTTTATGTTTTCTTTTGCTTCTGATATTCTTTCTTCATCGCGCTCTATTGTGTCTATTTTTCCGCCTTGGCTTAAGTATTCTGAAAAGCACATTGCTGAATAGCCTACTGCTGTGCCTATTTCTAGTATTTTTTTGGGTTTTAGTTTTGTTAGAATTTTATCTACTCTTTCTAATGTGTCATCCATTATTATTGGTATGTGTTCTTTTAGGGCTTTTTGTTTTATTTTTTCTAGTTCTTGTTTGTTCATTTTTATTCATTCCTTTTAATTTCTTCTTTTATTATATATTATCACTTTTGTTTAATTTTGGCAAATTTAGTGCAATCCATTGATATTTTATGTAAAATATTGTATACTATATATATTATATAGTGCTTTATACTATATCTTATTTACTAAATAGTATCTTTGATATGTTGCTAACCTCACTTTGAAAGGAGAACTCTATGAAAGAATTGATTTATTCTGTATCAACTATACTCTATATTGCCATTTGTATTGTTATATTTATTGTAGTGGCAATGCATGTAAACAAAGCAAAAACTTCTCGGTACTTCAAAGTCACTAGAAATATGTGTGTCGTAGGTTGTATAAGTGCTCTAATTGCTTGTTTCTCTCTTAAAACTATTTTTGTAGGTATACTTATCTATCCATTTTTAGCAGTACCTGTCTGGTTATTTTACAGTATATTATATCATAAAGGTATGGTTCTTGCTAAAGAATGTGAAATAAGAGAGAAAGAGTGTTTGAAAACTCATACTATAGATGTATTAAAATAACTGTATTTAGTATTTATGGTAGTTTATAAACTAAGGTTAGCAACTAAGAAACCAGATTTAGCTTAAAGCTTATCTGGTTTCTTTTATTTCTTCGTCAGGTTTATTTTTAGTTTTTTATATTCTACTTCTTTCCGATTGGGAACAGTCCCTCTTTGGACATCTTCGATTACCCAAGGGGGTGCTTTTAGTTTTTTACTTCTTTTTGTCCTCTATCCTTGTAAGTTGTTTTTCTTGGTTTCCGCATTGGGGACAGTTCCTAATCTAGCCAGATTATTTTATTTTTTTGCTTGTGTTTTTTCTCTATCTTGTTTCCGATTACGAACCGTCCCCAATGCTACCCTGTCTTGTTTTTTTTGCACCCATTCAGGGACAGTCCCCAATCTAGCTAATCTTGCTTATCTTCTTGCTTCTCTTTCTCTTGTTTTTGTGTCTAGGGTTTTCTTTCTTAGGCGAATGGTTTTTGGTGTTACTTCTACTAGCTCGTCTTCGGCTATGAATTCTATTGCTTTTTCTAGTGACATTTGTAGTGGTGGTACTAGGCGTAGTGCGTCGTCTGATCCTGAGGCTCTTGTGTTTGTTAGGTGTTTTTCTTTACATACGTTTATTGCTATGTCTTCGTTTCTTGAGTTTATTCCTACTATCATTCCTTCATATACGTCTACTCCTGCTCCTATTAGTAGTTCTCCTCTTTCTTGTGCATTGTATAAACCATATGTTACACTTGTTCCTTGTTCCCATGCTACTAGTACTCCTCTTGTTCTTGCTTGTATGTCTCCTTTGAATGGTTCGTAGCAGTCGAATATTGAGTTCATTGTTCCTTCTCCTTTTGTGTCTGTTAAGAACTCTGTTCTATAGCCTATTAGCCCACGTGCTGGTATTTTGAATTCTACTTTTGTGTGCCCTGCTTCTGCTGGTTCCATGTTTGTCATTTCACCTTTACGTCTTCCTAATTTTTCTATTACTGTTCCTATTGATTCGTCTGGTACATTTACTACTAGTCTTTCTACTGGTTCACATTTTACTCCATCTATTTCTTTGAATATAACTTTTGGACGTGATACTAATAGTTCAAATCCTTCTCTTCTCATTGTTTCTATTAATACTGATAGATGTAGTTCTCCACGTCCACATACTTCAAAACTGTCTGCTGAGTCTGTTTCTTTTACTCGTAAAGATACGTTTCTTTCTAGTTCTTTGAATAATCTATCTCTAATATGACGTGATGTTATGAATTCTCCTTCTTTTCCTGCGAATGGTCCGTTGTTTACGCTAAATGTCATTGATACTGTTGGTTCATCTATGTCTACAAATGGTATCTTTTCTGGGTTATTTAAGTCACATATTGTGTCTCCTATGTTTATGTCTGCTACTCCTGATAGTGAAACTATATCTCCTGCTTGTGCTTCTTCTACTTCTGTTCTTTTTAAACCTTGATATGTGAATAGTTTTGCTACTTTTCCTTGTGTATTTTTTTCTTGTTTACATATTACTATTGGCATTCCTGCTTTTATTGTGCCACGTTCTATTCTTCCTACTGCTATTCTTCCTAGGTAGTCATCATAGTCTATATTTGATACTAGCATTTGTGCTGGTCCATCTATTTCGCATTCTGGTGCATCTATATATTTTACTATTGTATCAAATATACAGTTTACATTGTCACTTTCTTCTTCTAGGCTCATTTTTGCTATTCCGTTTTTTGCTGATGCATATATTACTGGGAAGTCTAATTGGTCATCATTTGCATCTAATTCTATGAATAGTTCTAGTACTTTATCTACTACTTTTGCTGGATTTGAGCCTGGTCTATCTATTTTGTTTATTACTACTATTGGTTTTAGGTTTAGTGCTAATGATTTTTTTAGTACTTCTCTTGTTTGAGGCATTGGTCCTTCAAATGCATCTACTAATAGTAATACTCCATCTACTGTTTTTAGTACACGTTCTACTTCTCCTCCAAAGTCTGCATGTCCTGGGGTATCTACTATGTTTATTTTTATGTCATTATACATTACTGATGTATTTTTTGATAGAATTGTTATTCCTCTTTCTTTTTCTAGGTCGTTTGAGTCCATTACTCTTTCCCTAACTTGTTCATTTTCTCTAAATACATGACTTTGATGTAGTAGACAGTCTACTAGTGTAGTTTTTCCATGGTCTACGTGTGCAATTATTGCTATGTTTCTTATATTTTCATTTTTCATTGTTATTTTTCCCCTTTCAAATTCGAAGAATTTGTATTCTTCACTATTCATTCTTCACTTTTTACTATATTTATTTTTCTCATTATTATCGGGCAGACTTTGAGTGCGCCTGCCCCTTTCATAATTATTCACTATTCATTATTCATTTAAGCAATCTCTTCGAAGAGCAGGCAATTGGTAATCGCCCCTACGTTCCTTTTATGTTCTATATATATTGTAGTTACATGTTCGCCCTTTAGTAACGACTCATACAATTGCTTTTTTATAAAATTGCCTAATTATATTTCTTCTTTATATTCGTTAGATGTTCCTTCTAATTCTTTTATTGAAAGTTCTATCTTTTCATTTTCTTTATCTAAATCAATTACCTTTGCATTCACATGCATATTTAGTTTTAGTTCTTCTTCTGGTTTTGCTAGTTTTCTTTCTGCTATTTGTGATATATGTACTAATCCTTCTATTCCTGGCTCTAGTTCTACAAATGCTCCAAATGGCATTATTTTTACTACTTTTACTTTTATTATATCATTTATATGGTATTTTTCATTAATGTTGTTCCAAGGGTTTTGTCCTTTTTCTCCATATGATAGTTTTATTCTTTTATTTTCTTTATCTACATCTTTTATAGTAACTTCTATTTTTTGACCTTGTTTTAATATTTCATTTACATTTGCATTCCTATCCCATGAGATTTCTGATACGTGTAAAAGCCCTTGTACTATTCCATTTAAGTCTATAAATGCCCCATATGAACTTATACTTGCTACTGTTCCTTCGTATTTTTTGCCTACTTCTACATTGTTCCAAAATTCTTGTTGTTTTGCATTTTTTTCTTCGTCTAGTACATTTTTTATTGAACCTATTATTTTATTTGTTTTTGCATCATATTCTGTTATTCTGAATTTTACTTTTTGACCTTGTAATTTTGATGCATCTTCTCCTCTTGGAATTCCTGATAAAGAAAGTGGTATAAATATTCTTTTATTATATGCTTCTATTATTATACCTTTTTCATTTATTTCTTTTACTTTTTCCTCAAATATTTCATTATTTTTTATTTTGTTTTCTAATTCTTTTTTTCCTTCTCTTTGTTTTACTCTTTTATAAGATAAAACTACATTTCCTAGACCATCATTTTGTTTTAGAACATCAGCTATGATTGTATCTCCTACTTTAAATTCATCTTTAGGATTTTTAGTTTCATCATCACTATATTCTTTTTTAGTTATGATTCCATCTGCTTTATAGTGAATGTCAACAAAAATTTCTCCTTGCTCTGTAATACTAATAATTTTACCTGTTACAGTTTTTTCTAATTTTGTTTCTTTTAAAGATTCATTATATAATTCTTCAAAAGATAATTCTTTTTCATTTTCCATAATTTCACCTTACTTATAACTTTATATTTTTTGTATTAATTCTATTTGATTCATACTTATACATTTTAACTACTTTATTATAATTTATCAAATTTGAATTGTCAACATAATTTTAATATATTTTATTAAATATTTATTATTCCATTACTATTTACGATTACTAAATAATTTAGAATTACTGTAAGGGCTTATATCTAAAATTTGATTTTTCATATTTAAGAACAAAAGGGCACAGTGGTGTCATTGCTAATAGGGTATTCCCACAAACGGTGCCCCTACAACGTAAAATTTGATTTTTCCTATACTAGAACAAAAGGGCACGGTGCCCCGTGCTCTTATATTTTAAAATTGATTTTCTTATCTTCTGCGACAACACCATGTTGTTTGACATCCATTTGTATCTCTTACATTTACTGTTGCTATGTCATTATTATTGTTATTATTGCAACTACAATTACAGTTGTTGTTTGAGTTATTTAAAATTCTTGCCACTCTACATGCTATGTTTTGTGCATCTTCATTTGATAACCTAATATTATTATTTGTATTATTTTCTAGGCAGCAATTATTTGCACATTCTCTTCTTTTACATCTCATAAAGAAAAATTCTGCTATTAGAGCTGTTATATAAGCTAGTATTGTATATATTATTACAAATACTAATGCTGTTGCATTAAAGGCTGCAAATGCTACAATTAAGTATATAGCAAAAAATGTTGCTGCTGTAAGTATTGGACATCTTAACAATTTTTCTAATACAATTGCTAAAATTATTGTTGCAATAGGTAAGGCAAAAAATATTAATAAAGTATTCATATTACTTTCATCCTTTCAATAGGCTTACTACACATATATTTATTTTTATAATTATATGTTTTTATATATATTATGCTTTTTTGAATAATTTTGTGAAATATGATGAGAATTATTTTATGTTAATATTGCTTTTCTATGTTAGATGTTGTATAATAGTAACAGCAATAATTTTGTTTTCCTTAAAGGAGGGGTTATATATGGCATATAATGCTAACGATTTTATCACACCAAGACACACATATTTTTCTAATATTCGAAAGATACGTGAAAATGAATCTGAATACAGGGATCCTAAGGCTCGGGAAAAAATTGCAGAATTAAATGAACAAAAAGAGAAGTTTGTACAGCAGATTCCAGATAAGTTGGCTGACTTCTATTTGAAGCTCCTAGAGGATCCTTTACTAAAGAAAGGAACTACTCGGCTGAGGCTTAAAAATCTCATAAGATTTTTGACTAAAGTTGAAAAGTACCTTAATTAATATAATCCGTCGAAAATAAGAAAAAGCCAGTTATCAATTGATAGCTGGTTTTCTTTTTAATATTCTACTTTTACTAGATATAGTGCATATGGTGGAAGTGTTTTTCCTGCTTTTGTTCTATCTTTTGAGTTTATTATTTCTGGTATTTGTTCTGATTTTATTTTTCCTAATCCTACATCTACTAATGTTCCTACTATTATTCTTACCATATTATATAAAAATCCATTTCCTGTAAGTTCTATTATTATTCTTTCGTCTTCTTTTTTTATACTTGTTTTATATATTTCCCTTATACTGCTTTTGCTACTTGTTCCACTTGCTTTAAATCCTTTAAAGTCGTGCTCTCCTTCAAAATGCTTTATTGCTTTTTTCATTTCTTCTATATTTAGCTTAATTGGTACATAATACTCTAGGTTTCTATATATTGCTGAAGCTTGGTTTGCATTATTTATTATATATCTGTAGGTTTTTTGCTTACAATTATATCTACTATGAAATCTTTCGTTTACTTCTTCTGCTTTTTGTATTCTTATTGATTTTTTTAATTTTGAATTTATTGCTATTGCAAATTTTTCTATTGGTAGTGTACTAGTTGTTTTAAAGTTTGCAACTTGTCCTAATGCATGTACTCCTGCATCTGTTCTTCCTGATGCTGTAAGGTCTACTTTTTCTCCTGTTATGTTTTCTATTGCTCTTTCTATTTCACCTTGTATATTTAGCTTAGTTGGTTGCTTTTGCCAACCGGTTAAAATCTTTTCCATCGTATTGTATTGTTAGTTTTATATTTCTCATGTTTGACCTCTTTTAGAGGTCAGAAGTCAGAAATCAGAGGTAAGAGTTTTAGTAACTTCTTCGTAGAAATTACTGTAATTCCGACTTCTGTCTTCCAACTTCCGACTTCTTTATTTATTTTTTCCCTCTAAATTTTGATTTTAATTTATTTAGTCTATTAGTCTTTATTTGTTTTCCATCTACTAATCTGTTTGTTATTATATTTTTTAGTAGTATCTTTTTTAGCACTTCTTCTGTTACATCTGCTATTAATGTTCCATCTTTTGCTATTGATATTTTTCCTGTTTCTTCTGAGACTACTACTACTATACTGTCTGTTTCTTTTGATATTCCTATTGCTGCTCTATGTCTTGTTCCTAGTTTTTGTGCTATTTGTTTATCGTTTGCAAGTGGTAGTATACATGCTGCTGCTTTTATTTTGTTGTTGCTTATTATTACCGCTCCATCATGTAGTGGTGTTTTTGGTTCAAATATGTTTACTAGTAATTGTGGTGATATTTCTGCTGCTATTTCTACTCCTGTTTCGGCTATATCTCCTATTTTTATATCTCTTTCTATTACTATTAGTGCCCCTGTTTTTGCTTTTGAAAGTTCTGTGGCTGCAATTACTATTTTGTATATGTCTTCTTTGGTTCTTGTTATTATGTCTTTGTCCATTCCAAAAAATTTCGTAAACTTATTTGTTCCTAATTGTTCTAAGCCTCTTCGTAGCTCTGGTTGGAATATTACTATCATTACTATTACTCCATATGTCATTACTGATGTTAGGATATAGTGTAATATGTCTAGACGTAACCATCCACTTACTGCTGTTAGTATTACTAATAGTCCTATTCCTTTTATTAGTTGCCATACTCTTGTGTTTTTTGTTGTTTTTAATAGTTTATATACTAAAAATATTACTATGCTTAAATCTAATATTAAAGATATTACTCTTAGTGGATTTTGGTGTAGCTCCTGGATATAGTTTACTATATTTATTTGCCAAAAGTCGCTAATTCCTGTGAAGAAATTTTCTTTCATAATTATATTTCCTTTCAAATAATTATACTAAATAGTATATTAATGTTGCTGCTACACTAAGTACCATAAGTGCTGCTAGTATAACTGCCATTATTCTTACAAATAGTTTACTTTTATCGATTTTGTTCTTTTTTGACATTTTTTTGTCCTCCTTTGTAAAATTGTACATTATTATGATATCATATTTTATTTTTGCTTTCAATAATTTAAAAAAATAAATTAAATAATTCTAATTTTCGTTTATAATCAATTCAAAAATTTCTTTTAACCTTTCATCTTGCTTACTTAAATATAAATACCCAATTAGTGCTTCAAATGCTGTAGCATATTTATAGTCTGCAAGTTCTGCATTTTTAGGTTGATGATGTGCCTGGGCGTTTCTTCCTCTTCTTACTATGTCTTTTTCCTCTTGGGTTAATTTTTCTTGTATCTTTATTAAAGTTTCTGCTTGTGCTTTGGCTTTTACATATTTTATTGTTTCTATATGTAACCTATGTGGGTCTAGCTTTGTTTTACTTACTAAGTTCATTCGTATAAATAATTCGTATACACAGTCTCCTATATATGCCCATACTAAAGGTTTCATTAGTTTTACTTGTGTTATTTCTATTTCCCTTTTTATTATACTTTCTATTTCTTTCATTTTTTTGTTTTACCGCCTTATAATTTTTCAATAGTTATTTTTCCTAGTTTTCCGCTTCTAAATTCTTCTAATATTATATTAGCTACTTTTTCTTCGTCAATATTTCCTCCTGATATTATTGCTCCTCTTTTTTTGCCTATCATGTACATTATTTCTAGTATATTTTCATTTTCCATTCTATCTTTATTTTTTAGTTCATTTTCTACTTGTTCTTTATCTAGCTTATATCGTTCTATTAGCTTTTCTTTTTCTCCTTCAAGTAAATATTTTAATAGATTATATGCTATTTCCGTTTTTTGTAAAATTTCATCTTTTATCGTTCCTATATATGCTAATTTTAGTGCTATTTCTTCGTTTTCAAATTTTGGCCATAATACTCCTGGTGTATCTAATAATTCTATATTTTGATTTACTCTTACCCATTGCTTTTGCTTTGTTACTCCTGGTTTATTTCCTACTTGTGCAGATGTTTTTTTTGTAATTCTATTTATGAATGAGGATTTTCCTACATTT
This sequence comes from uncultured Clostridiaceae bacterium, assembly GCA_947577025.1. GTDB lineage: Bacteria > Bacillota > Clostridia > TANB77 > CAG-508 > UMGS1663. Next base: position 14,411 of record CANPTO010000024.1, read on the forward strand.
GGTATTCCTATTACCATTACTCTTATTGATTTTCCTTTTCTCCCTTTTTCTGAATAGTTTAATTTGTCTTCTTCATATACTTTTTCTATTTTTCTTATTACTTCTTCTATTCCTTTTCCTGAGTTTGAGTCTACTAATACCGCTTCTATTCCTTTTTGTTTGAAATAATTTATCCATTTTTTATTTTGTTCTTCATCTGCTAAGTCATATTTATTTAATACATTTACTTGTTTTTTTTCTTTTATATATTCATAAATGTCTGGGTTTACACTTGCTTTTGGGCTTCTTGCATCTAGTATTTGTACTACTACATCTATTAGTTTTAAATCTTCTATTATTTGCTTTTTAGTTTTTGCCATATGACCTGGATACCAGTTGATGTTGACTTTTGGTAATTTTTCTTCTCTATTATTCATTAACTTCACTTCCCTTATTTTTATAGTTTTTCTCTTACTAATTCTCTACTTTTTTCACTATTGCTACTATGCTCATTTAATTACATTCTTCACTTTATTCTCCTATTTTTTGATAATATTTAATCATTTTTATTTTCTAATAATTTTATCTTTTCAGCATTATTCAATATATCTAATTGATACTTAGCAATACTATTTAATATCTCAAATCTCTCTTCTTTAATTTTTCCTTCTTTAATTAACTCTGCATTATGCGATTCTAAATTAGATAATACTGTTAATTCATTTATTGTTGCATAATCTCTAACATTAGATGTTTTTGCTAAATTAGGATTAAGTTCTCTCCATTTTTTAGCAGTTGTATTAAATACTGCAACATTTAAGATATCCGCTTCTTCAGCATACTTTAACCATTCTTTATCTTTATAATAATTATTATCAGGTAATATATAATTTTTTATTGCATCAGTATGTATTAAATAATTATTCTTTGTTAATATTCTCTTTACGTCCCATTCTCTATTTTGATTTTCTAACTCTTTTAATCGTTCAAATTCTTTTATTAAATATAATTTAAAAACTGGACTAATTGCTGATGCAAATTCAAACGCAATGTCTTTATGTGCATATGTTCCACCATATTTACCACGTTTGGAATATATACCAATTGCATTTGTTTTATTACTCCATTCAGTAACACTAAGAGTAAAAGTATGAAGACCAGCTTGATTTTTAAACCCGTCGAATTCGACGGAATTAAAATTTGGATTATATATTGATTCCCAAGTTCCTAAAAATTCTAAAGTGATTCTATTTCTTAACCAATTTCTAATTACATCATCTGAAGTTGATTTTCCCTCTTTGAATTTTGTAAAATCAGAAATGCAAATATAATCATTATTATTTATACTAGTCACATTTACTTCAATATTTTGAACTTCAATAATTTTATTTTTCATTATCCTTCACCTCGTTTTTTATTAAAATGTGTAAAAACTTACTTTAAAAAATGCTTATTTTTAGTTTTTCTATAAATAGGGATTCACCAGTTTATATTGGTATTGTGAGTCACTTCCTTTTTATTTCCTATTATTTTCACCTTATTTATTTCATCAGCCTTTATTCATTTTTATAGGGTTTTATAGTTGTTCTTATCTGCTCTATCATCTAATTTTCTATCATATTGCTCATTTTTGTAAAACCAATCTGTTTTTTTATCTTTTGGATTTGCTTTTCTGGTTTTATCGAATAGTATGTCGAATAATGCTACTATTGGAAGTACTATTCCTATTAGGGCAAAGAACATATCTGTATATGCTTCGATACTTAATATTTCTTCATTATTTACCATATTTATGACATTTTCTATTAGCCATTTTCCAAAATATCCTCCATATGATAATAAATATATTATTGCTCCTATTAATTTTCGTTTAAATATTAATGGAACACATGCTAATACTACAAATAATAGTATTATTTCTATGTTGTTGTTTATTGGTTTTGTTACAAAGTCTAATTCCATACTTCCTGTAACTGCTACTATTATTCTGAATAGCCAATACATTAATATAAACATTACTATTAACCAACTACTTAAATTTTTCATTTACTTTTTCTCCTTCCACTTCCAATAATCAACCAAAAAGGACGTCCCTTTTGGTTGACTAGAAAAAAGAGGTTGGAATTTCTTCCTCCCCCTACCACTTTTTATTCTTCTTCGTCTTCCTCTTCGTCTACAAAGTTAAATTCTTCTTTAAATTTTTCTTTGAATATTTGGAATACTCTGTTTAGTGTTTCTTCATCATCTACACTTACATAAGATTCTTCTTCTTCATCTTCTGTGTCTTCGATTTTTAATATTACTACTTCTCCTAAGTCGTCTTCTTCATCTTCTTCAACTGGTAGTAGTACTACATATTCCTCTCCTTCATATTCTATTACGTCTAAAAATTCAAAAGGAATTTCTTCTCCATTTTCATCGTTTAATATTACTATGTTGTTTAGTTCCTCATCTTCTAACATATTGTTTTCATTTTCATCCATTTTTTATTTCTCCTTTCGTTTTGCCTTTTTAGGCATTTATATAATAATTGTATTCCTACAAAATATTATTAATTTAATTATAGTATTTGTTATTTTGTTTATCATATACTATCTTTTAATGCATTTTTGGTTTTGTTCATATATATTTCTAGTATATATACTGCTGATATTGTGTCTACTATATTTTTCTTTTTTTTCTTGTTTATGTCTAAGAAGTTCATTGTTTTATGTGCTGCTACGGTGGTTAGCCTTTCGTCTATTTCTTCTATTTTCATTTTGTTGAATTTGCATTTTAGTTTGTGTATGAATTTATTGGTTATTTCTACTCTTTCTTTTTTACTTCCATCCATATTTAGTGGCATTCCTATCACTATTGTGTCTACTTCATATTCATTAAATAGTTCTTCTAATCTTTTTAATACTATTTTGTCATTACCTCCATGATGGATTGTTTCTAGTCCTTGAGCAGTTATTCCTAAGCTGTCTGTAATTGCTATTCCTACTCTACTATCACCATAATCTATTCCTAATTTTCGCATTATTTGCTCCTTTTTTAAAGGTTTATATAATTTTTTACTAGCTTTTCTAATAGCTCGTCTCTTTCTATTTGTCTAATTAAGTTCCTAGCACCATTATGGCTAGTTATATATGTTGGATCTCCTGATAATATATAACCTACTATTTGGTTTATTGGGTTATATCCTTTTTCTTTTAATGCTTCATATACCTTTTTTAGTATTTCTTTACTATCTACATTTTCTTCTTTTGGTATTTTGAAACACATTGTTTCGTCATTTAACATATATTGCCTCCTTCTTCTAAATATAATTTATGTCATTTTCGTCCTCTGGCGCTAATTCTAAGTATTCTTCTAATTTTTTGGTTGTTCCTTCTATTGCTGTTCCTTTATAATATGTTGTTATTACTAAATTTATTTTTGGTGTTACATATTGGGCTTCTTCATCTTCATATAGGTCTTCTTCACTTTGTTTTACTTTTAGATTTTCTATTCTGTCTTTTATATTTATTATGAATTCTGATATTCCATCTACTGCTATTCCTGAAAGTGCTATTACAAATTTTGGTCCCATATATCTAACAAATATATAGTCTGGTGAAATATTTTGTTTTACTATTTCACTTACTTTTGTTATTACATCATTTCCTGTATGCCTTCCTAGTTCTTCATTTATATCTATTATATTGGTTATTTCAAACATACAGATTGATGATACTGTGTATTGGTCTATTTTCCTTTTTCCTTCTCCATATAAATATTCTACAGATTTTAGTCCAGTATATAGATCTTCTTTTACTATATTTTCTATTATTCCTTGACTGTCAATAGTTTTTATAACTGATGTTATATTATTTTTTACTACTTCTAGTACTGTTGTATCTATGCTGTCAAAGTCATGTGGTACTCCACTTTCTATAATCCAGTATCCTATATATACATTATCTATATATAATGGGAAAAACATTGCTGATTTTGATCTTCCAAATTCCATTTTTTGGTATGGTAATCTTTCTCCTTCTCTTTCTACTGTTATATATTTTGGTGTTGCTGTTTCTATACTGTCTTTGAATATTTCTTCGGAGTGCAAGTTTTTTAGTGCATCCCAATGTTTAATATCTACATTAGTCGCTTTTATTATATATTCTGCTCCATTATATACTACTATTGTTGAATATTTTATATCATATTTTTCTATTAATATTTCATTTATTTTTCTTATTTTGTCATTTGATGTTTTTTCTTCACTTATTGTATCCATAAATTCTTGTAATACATTTAGACTTACAACTTTTTGGTTCAAGTTATTGTATTTGTCTATTTTTTTGCTTATGAGCATGTTATATATCATTAATAACATTATTATTGCAACTAATAATACAATTACTAGAATTATCAATCTTTGCACCTCCTGTATTTATTGTTTCTTTTCTTTTTAGATTTATTATTTTTTTGTAGCATATTTATTATATTTTGGATTATTGTATTTGTTTTGTGCACTTACTACTAGTGGATATACCATATTTGCTAATTTTTTCATACTATTTGTAAAGTCTTTTGAGTATCCTGATGTTGTAATATTACAATTTACTAGACATTCTAAATATTTTGAGTATGTTTGCATTTCAAATGGAACTATTGCATATCTAATGTTTTCTCTGTTGAATAGTTCTGTCATAAATGACATTGATGGATCATTATAAAATGACATTCCTCCTATTATTGTTCTTTCTGTTACTCCTCTTACTTTTGTATATTTGTTTATTACTATTCTTAGTTTATTTTGCTCTAATACATTTTTTGCTTTTAGCTCTCTTAAATATGCTGTAAGTGGTTGTATTGTTAGTACATCCATACTTTGCACTAAGTATATTTCTTGACTTTCTTTTAAATAGCTATATTGTGTTTCAAAATCACAGTCTAATAATATTAATGAGTAGTTTTGCACTAATGTTGATAATATTTCTTGATATTGTTCTATTCCGTTATTTTCCCCTGGTAGTGATGTATATATCTCTAAGTTTTTATTTACTGGTACTCCTTGTGCTGTTCCATTTATCAATTTTTCTGTACATTCTATTGCTGTTTTTCTTAGTTCTTCTTCATTTTTTGTGTATATATAGTATGAATTTCTATTTTTTGTTAAGTCTAATATTGCTGTTTTTATTCCTTGGTTTGAAAGTATATTTGCTAAGTTGTTTATTAAAAATGATGTTCCATTTTTACTTGTACCTACAAATGCAACTATTTTTTTATCTGATGTTAATAAATTTTGTAATTTATTGTTTTGTGTATTTTCATTATAATTGCTTATTTGCTTTTCTTCTATATTTTTATTTAACTCTTTGTTTCTGTACAATGTATCTTGTTTTTCTATTTCAATGCTATTTTCATCTTCTTCGTTGTCATCCTGATTACTTTCTTCCTCTTCTTGACTATCATCAAAATCTTCAAAATCTAACAATGCTTCACTTGTTTTTTCTGCTTTTTTTGGTTGTTTTTCTTTAGTCTTATTTGTTGTTTCCTCAAATTCTGGTAGTACTTCTTCCATCTCTTCGAAGCCTGGCAATATGTCTTCTTCATCTTCTATTTCTTCGAATCCTGGTAATATATCCTCTTCTTCGTCTTCTATTTCTTCAAACCCTGGTAATACACTTTCTTCTTCATTACTTTCTTTTATTTCTTCAAAACCTGGTAGTACTTCTTCAGTTTCTTCATCGAAGCCTGGTAACATATCTTCTATATCTACTGTTAGCATTTCACGAGTATTGTTTTTTTCTTCTACTGCTTGTACTTTTTTTGGTCTTCCTCTTTTTTTCTTTGGTTGCTCATTTGTTGTTTTGTTTTCTTCTTGCTCAGTTGCTTTCTTTGGTCTTCCTCTTCCTTTTTTGTTTTCTATTATCTCTTCATTATTTATTTTTATTTCTGGCTTTTTCTCTTCTTTTATATTTTCTAGTTTGCTTTCTGGCTTATTTGTTACTTTATTTGAGTTTTGTACTTTTTTTACGTTTTTAGTAGATACTGCTGCTGGTATTACTACTGGCTTTGTTAATTTTGTTGCTTGTGGTGTATTTATTGACTCTATTTTTATTCCATTATCGTTTATAGCATCATTTGTGCTTCTTTCCTTACTTGTTTTTGGGTTTATTTGTGATGAGTTATATGGTTGTTGCCTTTTTAAGTGTTTACTTTCTCCTGAAAATGCTGCTATTTGTTGATATTTTGGACAATCAGCCTCTAGTACTGCTTTTACTCTTAATGGCAAGAATTTTATTATTACTTTTAATTGTTCATCAGTATATTGATTAGCTATACTGTTAAAACTTTCTACATATTTGTCTTCATTTTTTCCTAGCCTTTTATAGTGTGTTAATATATTTTGTATTTCTATTTCACTTACATCTTCTTCGCTTTCATTTTTATAGTCTACATCACTTACATCTATTTTATAATATATTTTAGCTTCTTTTTTGGTTCGTGGCTTGTTTATTAATTTACATAGTTCTTCCATACTTCTGTCTTGTCCTATTAAAGCACTATAAATTCCTATTCCAAATATTTTGTTTAGTATTGTTTCTCCCTTTGTACGCCTATCTGTTGATATTAGTATTATTGGTATGTCATCTCCTGAATTTGTTACTGCTTCATCTGAAATGCTATCTAGTTTTTCAAATATGAAATTATCTATTGTTTCATAATTTTTGTTTGCGAATGGCTCTAAGTCTTCACTTATTACTATTCTATCGTATGATTTGTCTTTTTGTAGTTCTTTTAATATTGCATTAAAGTAATAAACATTTTTACCTAAAATTATTTCCTTATACATACTTTGATATTTCTTTATTATTGATTCAGAAATATTTTCATTACTTACTGCAAATAAAACTTTCATTCGTTAACCCCTCCAACCTTTTACTACAATTGCGAATATTAGTGGCAATACTTGTGCTATAACAAATATTGTTATTACTGATATCATAATTGCATAACCTTTATCTCTTGTGTCTAATTTCCTTATTCCTAGTACATATTGGTATATAGCACTAAGTGCTATTCCTATAAAACAAAATGGTATACTATATATTTGTACCCTACTTAGCATGTATGCTGTAAACCCATATGACTCTGAACCGTATGCTTCTTTATAATCTTCTATTGTGTGCTTTTGTTTATCTTTATATTCTACTATTTTGCTTACTGCACTATTTTTTGTATTTTCTATTTCATTTGTTGTGCTGTTTGCATTTGTTGCATATACTATACTTGTTAATAAAACACAGCTTACTATAGTAATAATTGCTATTATTTTCTTCATTAATTTTATTGCCCCTTTCTATGTATTTGGTTCATATTTTTTTACATATATAATAATATAATAAATTATTGAAAATAGCAAGAAAAAATGGATATTTTTTCAAAAATATCCATTTTTTCTATAATACTTATATTTCTAATCCAATTTACCTGCTAGCCACATACTAGCTACACTTATTTGGTTTACTGTTATTTTCCCTAATATGTTTATTTTTTCTTCTTTCCATTCTCTTACCATTTCTTCTAAATTAGATGGATAACTTTCCTATTTATTCCTCTATTTCTTTTGCTAGTTTTCCTATTGCTTTTGTTTCTATTCTAGATACATAGGAACGGGATATCCCTAGCATTTTGGCTATTTGATTTTGTGTTTTTGGCTTTCCTCCATCTAGCCCAAATCGTAATTCTATTATTAATTTTTCTCTATCTTTTAAAACTTCTTTTATTTTTCCATATAATTTCTTTATCTTTATTTTTAAGTCTACCTCATCTTCTATGTTTCTTTCATTGTTTTCTAATATATCTTGAAGTGTTATTGTATTATCATCTTTATCTTTTCCTATTGGGTCTTCTAAAGATACTTCTGAATTTATTTTTTTACTACTTCTGAAATACATTAATACTTCGTTTACTACCCTCTCTTGCTGGTAACAATTCTTCCTTAAATAAATGGCTATCGCCATCACCCGAGTTTAATAAATCTATTTCTACTTTTTCTCCATTTCCTATTGCCTTATTAATAAGTAGCTTTAATAAATTTCTTTTTTCTATAATATCTAAATCGTAAAACTTTGAAAAATGTTTTTCTATTATTTCAATAACAATCTTTGCTACTTCTTTTTCTGAAAATTCTATTCTATCATTTCCTTGTTCTTTATTAATCTTTTCAATCTTACTTTTAATTTCATTATTTTTTTGCTTTATTCTTTTTATTTCCTTATTAATATCATCTATTATTTCAATATCTACATATTTAATTCTTTGAATAAGGTTGTCTAAGTCCTTCTGATTCTTGTCATAAGCCTGTTTCAGAACTTCTAGTTCTCTATTTCCTTCTATTATAATATCTTTTGCTAATGAAATTCTTTCAAGTTCTTGATAAATTTTATTATTTGGTGCAATTATTTCTTCAATTTTTTTCATTAACAATCTGTCTAATTCATTGCCATTTATATTTGCTCCTTGGCATCTTCCTTTTTTACTTACTTCTTTAAGATGACATACATAACTAAATCTTTCCTCTCCTAAATCATTGACTCTTCCTGTATGTATTTTAGGTCTCATATAAGAACCACATTCGGCACATCTTAGAATTCCTGATAGTAGAGCTGTATTTTTTGCTGGCATCCTATATCTTTTATTTTGGTTATTTTTTAGTAGTTCTTGTACTGCAATCCAATCTTTCCCAGATATACATCCTTTATGTTTTCCTACTGCTATAATCCAATCTTCCATAGGATTTATTAATTTTGCTTTATGCTTTTGCTCTTTAGTTTTATTATATGCCATTATTCCATGTTCTCCATCAAAGTCTTCTTTTTTAGAATATATCTCTATTCCCTTTTCTGTAAAATAGTTATACATATCAATATCATTAATAGCATAAACAGGATTTGTTAAAATACTTACAATTGAAAATCTTGTAAATTCTTTCTTATTTTTTGTTTTCATATTATTATTAAGTAAGTAAGCCTCTAATGCTGTTTGTGACTTTAATTCTAAATATTTGTAGAATAATTTATCAATTAAAATTATTTCTTCAGGTATTTGCTTTAGCATATATGCTTTTTTTACTTTTGCTTCTACTTCATTTTCTTCATTTACTTCTTTTATATGTAGTAATTCATAGCCTTCAGATTTATAGCCTGTTGGAGTATTCCCTCCAAGCCACCTTCCACTTTTGGCTAATTCTATCATATTGTCTCTTATTCTTTCAGCTGTAATTTCTCTTTCAAGTTGTGCAAAGACTGATGCTATATACATCATTGCTCTTCCCATTGGTGTTCTTGTATCAAATTGTTCTTTTACAGAAATAAATGAAATTTGATTATTATTTAATTCTTCTATTAGTTCTGCAAAATCTGCAACACTTCTTGCAACTCTGTCTAGCCTATAACAAATTAAAATATCATATATTTTCTTTTTTGCATCTACTTTTAGTTTATTAAATTTCTTTCTTGATGAATCAGCTCCTGAAAGACCCTCCCCTTCATCATACATAAGAAATTCTATCTCATCATTAGGAAATAAAGATTTTATATGTTCCATACACAATTTTATTTGTATTTCGGTTGATTCTCCTTTATCTGTAGATTTCGATTTTCTTGAATATATAGCTACTACTATTTTCAATTCACAATTCCTCCATTTTTTTGTGCCATTCTAACTCTGTATGCATTGATATTCAAGTCTTTCCTAAGTTCTTTCTTGAGTTCTGTTTTTATTAATTTCTTATCATTTGTTTCAATTTTTAAGTCATCAATATATTTTTGCATTAGTAGTGCTCTTATATATGCTATCTCATCTTCAAGCATATTTTTATCTTTTGGGCAATTTATAACTAAATTCATATAGCTACTTCACCTCTATATAAAACTATGCTGCTCATTTGTATAATATAATTAGTAGTTTTTCCAACTGATACTTTTTGGAATATCTCTTCCTGCATTTATCTCCTTTCTTAACACATAGCTTTTATCTTTCTCATTGTATTTATATGCAGAAGAATTCCATTTCTTTAATGCTCTATTACTTATATAATTTGTTGAACCTGAAAGTTCTCTACTCGCTTGCTCATGTTGTTTTTTTAATATTGCATAATCTATATCTCTTTTTATTTTTCTCTTCTTATTTATATAATGCTTTGTATTTTCAATATGTTTCTTTTTATTTAATAACTTTCTATCTTCCTTTTCTTTATTAAATCTAGTATCTTTTCTTACTATTCTAGAAACCTTATATTTTGAGATATTTAATTCATTTGCAATTTCAATTTGTTTTTTCTTTCCTATATAATACATATTTAAAACTTTATCTTCCATAACAAACTTCCTCTGCAACTTTTTGCTAACAACTTTTTTGCATAAAGAAACTAATAGAGCTTAAAACTCTATTTAATTTCTAAATTTTTCATTGCTTTTTTAAAATCTTGTTTACTCAAAGGCTTAACCTTTTTAGTTCTTTTCTTTTTTTCGTAAAATTCTATAATTTCTCTTGCAAATATTCCAAGAGAAAAACAGATTACACAAAAAATTAAATATTTAATCATTTTTTCTTTTCCTCCTGAATATATGCTTTTACT
>CANPTO010000025.1 GCA_947577025.1 uncultured Clostridiaceae bacterium
CTAACATATATTAGAAAATATTACAATTTTGTAATATTTTATGAAATGACCCTGATATTCTTGTATTTTTACTTGTTTTTTTCTATCTTATAGAGTAAAATATATCTATAAAAAATACAAGCTTTTTGTGAGGTGTAGTTATGGAAGAAAAAAATGGCAAAAAAATAGAAGTAATTTCTGGTGGAAATAATTTAAATATTTCACCTGTATATGACCATATTGATATTGAGAAACCTAAGGAGAAAAAGAAAAAAAAGAATGTTGTTATCCCAAAAGAAAAAAAATAAATACAATAGGAACTGTAAAAAAGTGAGCAAAAAATCTCTGTCCCCATTGACTTCCCTTTTGGCTCACTTTTTTATAGCTCACTTTTACTCATATAGCTTTTTTATTTTTTCTAAATTCTCTATCACACAATTATATCCATATTTATAACAAGATTCTAGTTTATTTACATCTAACAATCCTACTTTATCTGTATATACATTTAGTACTAAATCGCTCATTTCTAAGCTTTCTTCTGATATTTTACTTCCCATTATATCTATTGTTTTCATTACTATATCCATTATGTTACTATCTTCTTTTATTGGGTCTGAGTTGAATTTTACGGCTATTACTTTGTCTGCTCCTTGTTTTTTTACTTCATTTACTGGTATGTTATCTAATGCCCCTCCATCCATAAATGCGTGCACGTCGTCTTTACATGGGCTAAAAACTGCTGGGAAACTGCTACTTGCTCTTACTGCTTTTCCTATACTAGCATTTGTTATATATTGTTCTTTGTGATCTGCCTTATTAGGCACTATGTTTGTAAATACATATTCTTTTGAATCCATAATATCTACTGTTGGAATTACTAGTGGCATTTGGATTTGTGATATATCTTGTATATTTCTTTTTTGTGCTATTTTATTAAATATTTTTTCTAATTCTTCACCATTTTTTAGCCCTGTTATAGTCTTTTTTTTGTTCATAAAGTATCCTTGTATTCCAGATATGATGGGGTTCGCGTTTGCTCCTATTATATCTTTTGCATAGGTTTTAAAAAGTATATATATGTAGTATGGTGAATATCCCATTGCATACAAAGAGGCTATCATGCTGCCACTACTACATCCTCCTATTATATCTACTTTTATATTATTATCTTCTAGAGCCTTTAGTACTCCTGCATGTGCTATTCCTCTAATTCCTCCTCCAGATAGTGCTATTCCTAATTTCATAAAACAAAACCTCCTACATGTTTTACATATAGTATTTACAAATATTATATGTATAAACATTATAAGAAGTTATTTTTTCTATTTTAAATTACTTTATATAACTGTGGTTGTATTTTATCTCTAAACATTTCTTCTATTAATTTAGGTTCCTGTATTAATTTTTCTTTTTTGCTTTTGTGTAATTTCTTTATTGCATATTCTAATTTTGATGCTAAAGACTTATTTTCTGTTTTCCACGCTATTTCTAATTTTTTAGCTTTATGAGACTTTGTGTACTTTGCACATTTTTCATCTTTAGTAAAGTGTTCATTTAGCCTATGCTCTAAGTCTTTTGCTATTCCTGTATAAATTGAATTATCTTCACATCTTAACATATATATGTAGTACATTTATTTCTCCTAACTAAAATATTTATTTCATTTTAGCAAAAATTTTCATACTTATCAATCATATTATAAAATTATTTATTCTAACTTTAAAACTTTTTTATCTTTATCTCTAAACGAAATAATCCCATTTTTTTCTTTCCTAATCTCATTAAATATTTTGATATTAATGGGCGTAATTCGGTATTCCTATATAGTATTCCTAACCTTTTAATCCCTACAGCATCATTAACTTTTATACTGCATTTTTATATTTAAGAAGCAAAACCTATTTTTATTTTATTATTTTTTTCTAATGTATCTATCTTCTTTAGTACATTTTCTATGTCACATTTTTTTATTAAGTTAAGGTTTTCTTCTTTGTTTATTATTACTCTGTTGGCTTGTTCTATTTTCATTTTTTCAAATAGACTTCTTACATATCTTGCATTTGAAAAGCTTTTTCCGCTTTTTTGCTATTTCGAAATGTTTTATTAATTCTTGTTTTATATTGTTTGATAGCTTGTATTTTTCGTTTTTGCATAAGTTTCTAAAAATAGTGTATAGCTCTTCTTCATTGTAGTCTGGAAAATTTATTGTGAATTGTATTCTACTTTTAAACCCTGGATTTACGTTTAACATATGATTCATTTCTTCTGTATATCCTGCTAATATTACACACAAATTATTTCTATTATCTTCCATTCCTTTTAAAAGAGTTGCTATACATTCTGCTCCATAGTCTCTCCCACCTTCATCTTGTATATATGATGCTATTGAATATGCTTCATCTATGAATAGTACTCCTCCTAATGCTTTATTTATTACATCTTGCGTTTTTGGCGCTGTGTGACCTACATATTTCCCTATTAGGTCATTTCTTTGTGCTTCTACAAATACTTCTTTATCTGATAATATGTTTTCCTCTGCAAATATTTTTCCTACTATTCTTGCTACTGTTGTCTTTCCTGTTCCAGGGTTTCCATTAAAACACATGTGTAACATTGGCATATTATTTCTATTTTTGCTTAAACTTATGAAATTTATTACTTTTTTTATTTGTTCTTTTACTTCTTCTAAACCTGTAAGATCTTCTAGTTCTTCCATTGCTTTCTTGTTATTTGTGTTTTTTTCAAGTTTGTCTTCTTTTTTTAGTACCTTTGTAACATTATTTTCTTTATTTATTTTACAATTAACTAGTATATTTGTTAAATTGTTTTTTATTTTATAGTATGGATTATTTGCTAATTCTTCAATTATTTTTTGGGTTGCTTCAAGTTTGTTTTCATTCATAAACTTTTTTATATATCTTTGCTTTTCTTCATTTGAAATTTGCTCTATTTTCATTGACCATAAAAAATAATCATTTAGTATTGCATTTGTTTCGCCTTCTGAATAGCTATTTTCTAAAATAATAAACGCTTTACCTTGCATATCTTCTACCATTTGCTCAATTTTCTTTCTTATTTCTGCGGCATCTATTCTTGAGGCTTCTAAGTCTATTACAATTATTCCTTCTTCAAAGCATTTTTCTTTTTTTGCTTTTTTTGTTCTGAGTTCTTCTCTATCCATATATAATACTTTTTGGTTTTTTATAATTCCATTTTTATAGTATATTTCTGAAATTACTGAAATTAGTTCTTCATATAAATGGTAATATGATTTATTTCTAATTACTATATTGTAATTTTCAAATTCCACATTGCAGTTACATTCTTTTATTGCTTTATGATATCTTACAATATCTCTTAAAGTTTGCTTATTTTCTGCTAATCCAATAGTTTCATCTAGCCTTTTTAATATTTTTTCATTTGCTTCATCTAATAGTTCTTTTATTAGTTCCATATTAATACACCTCTCTACTTTATATATTTATATTATAGTTTAAAGTAGAGAAGTTTTGTAGTATGGTGGTCATGTAATGTATTGTCAAAAGGAAGCTAGTTTATTTTTAACTAACTTCCTTTTGATACCTTCTCTATCTAAATATATCATATTGTTGCAGAATATACTTTCTATTGTTTTTTTAATTATAATACTTCATCAATTTTTTCAATATTAACGTATTTGTTTTTCCCTTTACTATTTAGCACTTCTTTTACATCTTCTACTAATGCTGTAAGTAGGATTGTTGTGGTTCCTTTTTCTTTTAACCTTTTTATTATTTTGTTTCCTTTATTCTCTTCTAGTTCTTCTTTTATTGCTTTTTTTACTGCTTCTTTGTTACTTTTTGAATATGCGCAAAATATAATGAAATATTTTTCTTTTTCTTTATTTAACTCTTTAGCATTTTTTTCATTACCATAAAATTTGTATTTATTTGTTGTTCTTGTTGATAGTGCAGCGAGTCTCTTTTCTTTTTCTAGCTTATTTTTATCATTGTATAATAAGTTATATATATCATCTAAATGAGAAGCAATTCCTGGATTATCCTCTGTTGTTTTTATTACTCCTTCATTATATTTTACTTCCATAAATACAATAGAATTGTCCTTTGTATTTAAATATATATTATCACATCTACAATTTTTATTTTCTTTTTCTGTTTGTAGTTTAAAACCAAATTCTTCTTCTATTGGTTCTAATTCAACATTCATTTTTTCTAATTTTCTATTTATCTTGTTTATATTACTATCTATAAATAATGATTCTTGAACTATTTTCTCATCTTGTCCACCTATTTCTTTATTATATATATCTACTGCCTCTTTCAAATCCTCGAAAAATGCCTGCTTGTTTTTTATTTTTTCATAGTCTACTATTAATTTTAAATTTGTAAAATCTGATTTGCTAAAAGGTGGATGTCCACCTGTGCTTGTTACTAAATTATATCTAAATTTAAGGCACTCTTCTAATGATTTAAACTTTTGTTTTATTAGTATTGTTGTTTTTGTATATGTTTTATAGCTTTCTTCTAATTTTTCTTTATAGTTATTTTCTAAATATTCTTTATAATTTTCTAGTAGTTTTACTAAATTATCATAATTTTCTTTGTTTGGCTCATGTTTTGATGAATATTTAATAGTAATACCTTTTACTTCGCAATCTATTATATTTTTGTATTCTTTTTTTAATAATGATTGTTTAAATTTTTTATAGTCTTCAAATGATTTATAACTTTTCTCTTTATATTTTTTTCTACCTGAAACGCCAAATTTGGCTTCTGGTATTTTTACATTTTTTCCTATTTCTAATACTATTTGTCCACCATAATATACCTTCTTAGTATTTTCTACTCTTATATAGTTAAAATTTTCCTTTATTTCTTCGTACATTTTCTTCTCCTTTTTTATGAATGTGGCTTCGCACGCATGGTTCGTTGGAAATGCCTACAAATTTGATTAAAACTTATCTATTAATAATTCTTGGTTATCTTTTAGTATTTTTATTTCGCTGTTTTCTAGCCCGCATACTTTCAAATGCTTCTGGGTTTTCTCCGTGTATTGGTATTACTATTTTTGGTTTTACTGTTTCACATACTTTTTTTATTGCTTCATAGTTTGCATGTCCACTTGTATGTAAATATGTATAGTCTTTTGGTACAAATTCTTGCAAATATGAGTATTGGTCTTTATGTTTTTCATCTAGATAGCCTTCCCATTGTGAATATACAAATACATGATTTGGAAAATATGACATTACTTTTTTTGATGTACTATTTGGTCTAACTAACATTACAAAACCCATTTTTTCCATTTTTTCTTTTATATTTTCTGCATAACTTAATACTTTATTTTTGAATTTATATAAATCTGATTTTGCAATAGAGTCTATATACATTAACATTTCTTTTTGATAGCTATCACATACAAATAGCCTGCCTGCTTTTAAGGCTGCTTTATGAAGTATTGCTATACGGTCTATGTTTGTACTACTACACATTACAAATGTGTTTTTATTTTTTATAAAAATTTCTTGCGCTTTTTCTTCTAGTTCTGTTTCTTTTACTAATGTTTGCCCTTTTCTTGAAAGTGTTGTTCCTTCACATATTAGGCAATCTACTTTTCCTACATATTTTTCTAATGCTGGTATAACTGATTTTCCTCTTGGTCCGTGAGTTCTAAAGTCCCCTGTATGTAATAGTCTTTTTCCATCACATTCTATTAATAGCATGTGGCTATTAAATGCTGAGTGGTCTACTTCTATTGGCGTGATGCTTATGTCTTTTATTGTTTCTTTTTTTGGTATTTTATATGTCCTAAATTCGTCAATTAGTTTTAAGTCTTCTTTTGATGATTTTTTTGCTTTTATTAAACGCTTTTGTAATATTTTGTATATTTCTTTTGATACTTCACCTACATATATAGGAATTTCAGAGGAAATTTTGTTAAACATACCTATGTGATCTCCATGGTAATGGGTTACAAATACTGCATCTACATTTTTTCCTTCTTTGTTTAACCCTTCTACTTGTATATCTGGCAAATTCCTTCCATCTTCTGCTGGCAAGTTTTCACCTATGTCTATTATTATTCTTGTTCCTTTGTTTGACTGTATTTCTGTGACACATCCGCCTATTTGATGTGTTCCCCTATGTATTATTACTTTCATTTTTACTCCCTTTTATTTATTTTTCTTCTATTATGTCTTTCATTAGTTTTTTTAATCCTATCGCTATTGGTTCTTCTTTATTTATTGCTTTTATTATATCTTTAAAATATATTACTTTCCATAAATTTTTTTCTATATTTACATCTACATTCGGTATTATATATATTATTTTAGGATTTCCTTTTAAACTTTCCTCTGAAATTCCTTTTTTCTCTAACAGCTTTAACATATTATTATATTTTGCCCTTTTATTACTATTTGGCTTTATCTTTTGTATTATCTCTTGCATAATTTTTACCGTCTCTTTTTCTTGTGCTTTTTGATAATATTTTATTTGTTTACCATTTATAGAACCTTTGTCTGTTTTTAATTCTATTAAATATAACTCTATTTTTTCATCTTCTATATCTTTTACAAATACAGCATAATCTGTATTATCACTTTGATTATTCAATTCTTTTTTTATTGGAAATTGTGGAATTATTTCTACTATTTCATGTCTTCCATCTTTAAGTTCTTCTATTTGTGCCTTTAGTATTTCTTCTAAATATACTGAAAGAAATATATCTATTCTTTCTTCAAACCTATATTTAGGTAAACCTCTCCATTTTTGTAAGTTTTCAAATACTTCTTCTATTTTTCTTTTTTCTTCCATAAGTTCCTCCATAGTTTTTATTTTATTATATATTAAATTAATTCTTATTTACAGTGCTTCTTTATCTAAGATACAATTTTCCAAACTTTTCTAAGTCATTTTTTTCTACTTTCTTTGCATTTTTATTTCCATGGTAGTATTTGTCTATTATATATAACATATATTTTGATATTTTGGGGTCTTTTTCTAAATTTTCAATGTATTCTTGTACTTCAGGAATATTTCTATTTCTTCGAAGTGCTTTTAATTGCCCTGAAATGTATTTTTCTTGTTTTAGTATTTCTTTTACTAATTCAGGTGTTTGGTGTTTTATTTCTGCAAGTTCTTCAAATGTTATTTCTTTATTAGCATATTGTGTTAATTTTTTTATATATTTTAATATTATCCATTTTACGTCAATTGAAAATTTGTAGTTTTCTACATCTTTTGTTAATATATCATACACCATATCTTTTTCTTCATCATATACTGCTACTTCTTCTCCTGTTAAACTTACATTTACATTGTGAAATATTATTTCATCTCTTCTTTTTTTAGTTTCTTTGGCTTTTTCTATGTTGTTTAATACTACAATTGCAAAATACATAGCTTCTTGTTCAAAATTATCCATATACGTACCTCCTTATATTTCACTATTTGTATCTTTTATTTGCTTCTTGTATTATTTTTTTTATTTCTTCTACTAAGCTTTTTGGGCTTGTTACTGTTACTAGTTCTAGGTTTCTTAATGACCATATTTTGAAGCCTAGTGGGTTTGCTTTTAGGGTTACTTTGAATTTTTCTTTGTTTATTGGTTCTATTTTAGCTGTTTTTCCAAAACTTTCTATTATTTCTTCTAATAAACATTCGTCACACTCTGCTTCTATTTCTTCTTCAGTTCCGCTAAATACTTCTGCTGAAGTTTGTGCGTATTTTTCTATATCTTTTTCTGTTTTCTTTATTGTTATTTTGTTTTGAAGTTCTATTAAGTTTTTTATTCTGTCTAATCTATATTTAAAAAATTCAGTTTTTCCTTCTTTTATTCCTATCATATAGAATTGTTGTCTTTCATATATTATGGCATATGGTGAAACTACTGGCGTTGTTACTATTTGCTTTTCTATTTTGTTTCCTACTATGTGGTACTTCCAGTATTCAAATTTTATTTTATTTTTATTCATTATGCTGTTTGAAATATCTTCTATGTTTTTTAGCACTTCAATATTGTTGGTCTTTACTCTTGGTGAATATACTTTATAGTTTTCTATTTTTTTATTTTCGTATATTGTTTGAAGTTTTTTACATTTTTTTATTATTTCTTTTGCCATTCTATTTTCTATGAATGTTGAATAACTAAATGTGTCTATTATTGCTCTTATCTCTCCTGGTTCAAAATCTGTTTCTGGGTCATTTGTTATATAATATCCTATTTTGTTGTCGTTATATGTGCTTATATCATAGCCAAATTTTTCCTTAAGCAAGTTTATGTTTCTTCTTATTGTTCGTGGGTCTATTTCTTCTCCATATATTTCTTTTATTTTTTCTTTTAGTTCTGATATTGATAATTTGTGTTCTTCATCTGTATATTTTTTTAGCACATTTAGAATATATAATATATTTCCATTTTTTTCGTATAATTCCATATCACCATTCTCCTTCAATAATTTTATTTACAACTTTTTCTACCTTATGCATTTCTTTTATTATATCATTATAGTGCGATTCTAAATTAACTTTTGCTAAACCATCCTTTACTTTGGTATGCCTAAACTTTTCTGTTTTTATATTATGTGGTAAATTATGGTAGTATAGCTCTTTCATTTTTATTTATATATCTAATTATAAAATGTTATTATTATAGTATCATATATTTTATTTTTTGTATTGTGTTTTTAAAAAAACTTAAAAATTCATCTGACCACGTTCCTTTTGGTACATTGTATGTTCCATATCATATCATATTTGTAATCGGTTTTCTTCTTAGTTCTTCTCTATACTTGAATTCTGCTGGTACTCCTAAAGCATCACCTATAGCAAGTCCTATTATTCCATTACTTGATTTTATATTTTGTACTTCTAGTTCTTGATTATATCCTTGTTTCCCTTTTTCCTTATTAATATATCTTTGTTTATCATTACTCATTTTTTAACACTTCCTTAATTTATATAATCCATTTTTTACATTTCTTTCAAACATTTCCTTTATTAGTTTTAGTTCTCTTATTTTTTCTTTATATTGATATGAATTATCATCATCTATTTTTTCTTCTAATCTTTTTATTTTTCTTTCTACTTGTTCTTTACTCGTATAGTCATTTACATTTATTGTGCCTTTTATATCAAAATATACTTTGTAAAATGCTTCTGGATAGTGTACTTTGTACCATGCTATTTTGAATGCATCTATTGTGTAGCCTATTGCATGAGATTTTGGAAATAGATATTTTATTTTTTCAGCTGATTTTATATACCAATCTGGAATATTGTGTTCTCTTAATATACTTTTATATGCTTCCCACTTTTCCTTTCTTTGGTTTTCTAATTCTGTATTTTTCCATAATGGGTATATATTTCTGCTTGCTTTTCCTTTTCGTATAAATTCTGCAATTTCGAATGCTGTCCCTCTTTCTATTTTATTTTCTATTAAATAATTCATAATATCTGCTCTATTTGATATTACTTTATCCACTGGAATATTTCTATTTTCTATTAAACTTTGAGCATTCCATCTCCAAGTATCTGTTCCATGTGATAAACCATTTATGCACACTAAATCATTTAAGTTTCTTGGCTTTACCTTACTTAGCATATTTATAACATAGTCAGTTTCAAATTCTGGAATTCCTATAGTGCTTATTTCACTTTTTTCGTTTCCAACATTTAAAAATATTTCAAGTGTTTCTTTATTACTTAAATCTATTTCTTTATGGTTTACTCTTGTTAATTTTTGTAGCCTATGTAATATTGTTGGTGTATCATGTGATAGAATGTCAAATTTATATATAACATTTTCCATAACTGAATGATAGTCAATATGTGTTTTTAGTTTTGCATCTTCATATTTTTGTATTGGTGTATACTCATTTATATCTTTGCTTTTTGGCATTATTATTATTCCACCTGGATGTACTCCTTCTCTAATTTTTATTCCACATAACTTTTGTATTAATTTTTGCTCTTTTTCTTTATTAAAATTAATATATAAATCTTCTGAGTACCTGTCTATCATATTCTTAGCTGTATTATTTGCTATATTTCCTATAGTTCCTGCATATATAACATTTCCATATTTTTGCTTAATATATTCATATATATTTTCTCTTACTTCAACTGAAAAGTTTAAGTCAATATCTGGCTCTCTATCAAAATCTTTTCCAGCAAACATTTCAAATGGTAAATTGTATTTAATTGGATTATATTCTACTATTCCTAATAGAAATGCTACAAATGAATTTCCGTACACTTCCTCTTGCACCTACTGGATATCCCAATTCATTAGATTTTTTTACTATTTCCTCTGATAATAAATATATTGTTTCATAATTATTTTTTACTATTGAGTTTATCTCTAATTCTAATCTTTCTTCTACTTCTTTTGGCAATTTATTTCCATATATTTCATGTGCTTTTTTATAGCATTTTTCTTTTATAGTTTCTTTTGAGTTTTTTATTTCTGGGTATTTTGGTTCGTAATTATTTTCTATTGTTGATATATTTTCACATTCTTCTAATATTTTATTAGTATTTGTTATAACTATTTTTTCTGCTTCTTCTTTACTTAAATATGAAAATTTGCTTAGCATTTCTTCAGTTGTATGTAAATATCTTTCATTATCATTTTCTATATTTCTTTTTCCTTGATAGTGGTTTAAAATTTCTGAACATATTTTATCTTCTTCTTTTATAAATACTGGATTAGATGCTCCACAAATTGTTATATTATTTTCGTTTCCTAGTTTTATAATTTTCTTGTTTATTTCTATAGTTTCTTTATTATGTGTTGGCTCTATTTGTATAAAATCATAGTATTTTGCAATATCATTTATCTTTTCTATATCTTTATTTCGATATAAATTATAATACATTTCTCCTTCTTCTCCATAAGTTCCATATAGTAAGCCTTTTCTATATTTATCTAGCTTGCTTTTTAAAACTATAGGATTTCTTTCAGTTCCACTTTCAAATGCTCTTGTTAATAATGTATACAAGTTTTTTAATCCTTTTTGTTCTTTTACTAAAATTATGATGTTATATGCCTTTGCTTCTGGTTCATCTTTTTCTTCATCTTCTATAAATTTCATTTTTAAACCATATACTATTTTGAAATTTTCTATTTCTTTTGTTCTAATATATTTTTCCACTTCTATAAAACTTTGTACACTATCAACATCTGCTATCCCTATGCCCTTCCACCCACGCTTTATTGCTTCTTCTATATATTCTTCTGCTGTATTTATTCCTTTCATTTGGCTCATCTTTGTAGAACAACCTAATTCAATTCTTTCATTATTTTTATTCATTTCTTCGTCCTCCTTTTAAGATTTTTGAGAGATTGAAGATTTTTAGGTGCGTCCCAAAAATCTCAAGCTCAAAAAAACTATATCTAATATATTTTAATTATATTAGATATAGTTTTTTGTTCAATGTGTGTGGTCACATATTGTTTTGATATTTCTTTATGTGTGGCTACTATACTTCTTAATATGTATATTTAATACTTTTTTAATAATTATATACTTCATTAGGAAATTGACTTTTATATAGTTCATCTTCTTTTATTACTGAATATGATACAAATAAAATACTAAAAATTATTAGAAGAACTAATAATATTGTCCCTATTATGCCTATAATTCTATTTTTCAATATTAAAGAAATTATTATCAATATAGTCCCTATGCATAATATTGTAAAGGTTATATATAAAAGTATCATAATTATATTTCCTTCCTTATTATATTTTTAGTAAAGCTTAATCTATGTAATGGGCATAAACCATATTCTTTTATTGCTTCTATGTGTGCTTTTGTTCCATAACCTTTATGTTTTTCAAAACCGTACATAGGGTATATTTCATCCCACTGACGCATTATTCTATCCCTTGTTACTTTTGCTATTATTGAGGCTGCTGATATTGAATAGCATTTTGCGTCTCCCTTTATTATTGAGGTATATGGTATTCCGAAGTGTATCTATTCCATTTAGGGCATCTACTATTATTCTATCTGGCTTTACACTTAGTGCTTTTAGCGCTTCTGTTAGTCCTTCTTTTGTTGCATTTAGTATATTTATTCTATCTATTTCTTTTTGGTCTATTATTCCTACTCCCCACGCTATTGCTTCTTCAGTTATTTTTTCGTATAGTAATTCTCTTTTTTTCTCTGAAACTTTTTTTGAGTCATTAACTCCTTCTATCATTGAATCTTTAGGCATTATTGCTGCTGCAACTACTACTGGTCCTGCTAATGGACCACGCCCTGCTTCATCTATTCCACATATGTATTCTATTCCTTGTGAATGTAGGTTTTCTTCTATTTGTTTTAGTTCAGTTAATCTTTGTAATTCTTTTTCTTTCAATTTTTACCTTCCTTTTTTCCTTTCATTATTTATTTTCAAAAGCTCATATTTGAAGCCTTTATTCTTCTTTTTAATATTATAATCATTATAATATATGTAATAGAGAATGTTATCCATACTCCATTTATTCAAAAATACATACATAAAATATATGATATTATTATATATTTCTCCATATAACAGTAGTTATAAAACAAAGAACTGAGATATTCCACACTTTAAAGGAGTGTCCCCTGCGCTTCCGAATTCGGAAGCGCAAAGGACCGTCCCTAGCGTTCCTCCGTGTTCTCTGTATGTTCCAAAATTTCAGTTAGTGAATAGTGCATTTCGTTTTCTATCTCAATTCCTTTTGAGTAAATTATTTCATAAGTTTTATAATTTACTATATAATACTCACCTTTTAAGTTATCTTGTAATTTTAGTTCATTTAAGGTTTCTGAATTTATTATATAGTATTTGTCAAAGTTTGCGTCTTCTGGATTTATTACTTTATTTTCTATTAAACTTTTTACCTTTTCATTTTCTAAATTCTCTGAAACTTTTAAACCTTTTAATGGATTCTCTTCTTTATTCATTTCATTTTCTTGTTCGATTACTTTTATTTTTCCTTGAACTAATAACATATCCGTTTTTAGGTTTTCCACTTTCCCTTTTCCGTGTTTCTTTTAATATAAAATTTATTCCTAAGTACCCTATAATAATTATAACTATTACCCAAATAACTAATGTTATATGAGTCATTGCATTTTCTTTTTTCATTATTCTATCATTTCCTTTCTAATACAGCATTAATTATATATGCATTTTTTTATAAAATCAACAAAATTGTCACACAATTTTCACAATTTTATTGTAATATATGATAAAATATGTGTAAAATAATAATGATACTTTTGAAAGGAATGAATTTTATGGATGATAATAAAAATTTTATTGAAGGAGAGAAAATAGAAGAAGCTCACACTACTACTTCTAAAAGTACAAATACATTTAATACCGCAAATACTAAAACTAATTATAGACCTGTATCAGAGTTTACTGTTAAAAGTAAGAAAGAAAACAAATCTGGTTTTGGTAGAACAATTGCTGTTCCATTTATTTCTGGTGTAGTGGGTGGTGCTTTAGTTATTGGTACTTGTTTTGGAGTTCCTAGTATTAAAAAAGCTATTATTGGAAATACTTCAAGTTCTTCTAATAATACTAGTAATTTTTCTAATACTTACACAGGTGTTAATACAGATTTAGTTTCTTTAAAAGAATATTCTGAAACTGGTGTTGGAGTAGCTGCTAAAATTTTACCTTCTGTTGTTGGTATTACAGTGGAATTTCCTGTTAACTCTATTTTTAGTAGAGGTACTTCTACTACTACTGGTGAGGGTTCTGGTATTATTATATCTGAAGATGGATATATTTTAACAAATAACCATATTGTAAGTTCTAGTTCTTCATCTTCTTATTATACAGTAGGTGATGCTAGTAAAGTTGTAGTTTATTTATTTAATGATAAAACACCTTATGATGCAACTATTATAGGAACAGATGAGCAAACAGATTTAGCTGTTATTAAAATAGATAAAACAGGTTTAACTGCTGCTGAACTTGGTGATTCTGACAGTATTCAAGTTGGCGAATTTTCAATGGCTGCTGGTAACCCACTTGGAATGCAAAGTAGTATTTCTTCTGGAACTATAAGTGCTGTTAATAGAGATGTTCAGGCAGATGGTAGAACATACACATTAATTCAAACAGATGCTGCTATAAATGCTGGTAACAGTGGTGGAGCTTTAGTTAATAGTAAAGGTCAAGTTATTGGAATTAATACCTTAAAACTTTCTGGAACAGGTATTGAAGGTATGGGGTTTGCTATTCCTATAAATAGTGCTAAACCTATTTATGAACAACTTATAGAGTACAAAAAAGTTAAAAGACCTTATATTGGTATTAGTGGAAGAGATTTAACTGAAGAACTTGCTAGAGTTAATAATTTAGTAATTGGTATTTATATAACAAGTATAGAAGAATTTTCAGCCGCTGAAAAAGCTGGGCTTAAAATTGGAGACGTTATAATAGAAGCTGATGGAACAGCTATTAAAACTATGAATGAATTAAATGAAATTAAAAATAAGCATGCTATTGGGGATAGTATGAAAATTAAGATTAATAGAAATGGCAGTGAGAAAGAAGTAGAACTTAAATTACAAGAACAATAACAATAATTATTCTCCAGTATAACTGGTGATTACTATGAATTTATCCCAAATCTTTTCCTATTTATTGTACATTCTTTAATTTTTATAACATTTATTATTTTTATTCTGTATTTTCATAATAGTTTAAAATTAAATTAAAGTAAGTTCACTTCCAACTGAATTTACATCCACTTCTTTTACTGTAATGTCGTGTTTGCTGACACAATATAAAAAACAAGAATAAAATTTTCTAAGCTCATTCTTCGCTAAGAAAATCTAATTCTTCAATAACCATATTCTTAGGAAACTCACCACCATCGCGGGTGACTTTCCTAAGAATATAAAAAAGTATGTTCCCCTTGTGTTGTTTTAACATCTAAAAGACCTTTCTATTGTTCATTATCTGGAATAATAATTGCAACTGCATAAGGGCAATAGCTTCCATTTGATATATTTATCTGTATTTCTGCTTCTTCTTCTAATTCAAAAAGAACTATATCAGAAGTGCAAGAATATGCATCCCAATTAGTTGATGTATTATAGATTATTTTTTGCCCTGTTATTATACATTGTTGATTTTTGTATACATAGATAATTGGACAACAATTATACGATGAAAAACTACATGACATATATATAAGTTTATATTTTCCTTTTGGTAATTTTTTTGCTTCAGATTTTGTATTAACTCCATTAGCATATATTGTTATATTTTCCATGCTATTTTTTTTATCTTCTGCGGCTACTTTTACTCCATTTATACTTACTACTTCAAGGGATGAGTTTATTTCAAATTCATATGAATATTTGTTTAGCTTTGTATATATTGAACTTGGATTTTCGCTTTCAACACTGTATCCTGTTTTTTCTAATTTACTATCTTCTGTTACATATTGTATTTCATTATCGTTTCCTAATGCTAATGATAATTCTTTTAATGTTGGCATTCTTTGTTCTTCTGCATATTTATCCATTTGGAAGTTAGTTATTTTTAAGTTTATTGTTTCTGTTGCTGCTTGTTTATTTGTCTCTTCTTTTGCTTCCCTCGCTCTATCAAATATTCCATTTTCCCTTAAACTTAATTTAACTGCTAAACCTGCTAGTATTATTAGTATTACTATAGTTACTACTAAAGAAATCAGAGTTATTGCTTTTTCTTTTTTCATATGTTTTCCTCCTATTTTATATTTGTAATATACACTATATCATACTTTCACTATTTGTGAAAGTAGAAGCGTAAAATTTATTATAAAATTTTAATTAGGTGAT
This sequence comes from uncultured Clostridiaceae bacterium, assembly GCA_947577025.1. Lineage (GTDB taxonomy): Bacteria > Bacillota > Clostridia > TANB77 > CAG-508 > UMGS1663. The sequence continues at coordinate 15,812 of CANPTO010000025.1, forward strand.
AAAAATGAGTTTTAAGCATAGTGAAAGATATAGATTAATCGGAGTAAAAATTAGTAAGTATAGAATAAAAAAAGGCTTAACCCAAGAACAATTAGCAAATGAAGTAGGAATAAGTTATAGTTATTTGACACAAATTGAAGCTCCAAATGTTGTTAAAAAAATGTCTCTAGAAGTTTTATTTGATATAGCAGATACTTTGAATATTGATATAAAAGATTTATTATAAGAAAAAAAATATAGTGTTGTAAAAAAAGTTAGCCAATTAAATTGTCAAAGGGTGTCAGAGAGGATGGAGAAAATTGACACATTTTATCTTTTAAAGATGTGTCAAATTCCTCTGTCCCCTCTGACATTTTTGAGTACTAAAAATCCAAGTATGCATATTTTCTAGTTTTAAAATTTAATATCCCTTCTATATCTTTTTTAGCTACATCCGAAATATCTGCAATCCTTACATATTTATCTTCGAATGTTACTAATGGATTAATATATCTTTTCTTTACTTTTTCAATATTTACACAATATCTATTTGCTACTAATGTATCACTTTCGTTTATTTTTTGTGCTTCCTTCCATATTTTAAACTTTTTAGAAATATCATTATATTCACAATTTTCAATTAATTTAATTACTTCTTGTTCTGACATATTGTATAAATCTTTTTTTGTTATTAAGCCTTTTTCACTCATATCTTTCATAGTATCTGCTAAAAATTGCATTGTAAATTTAGTTTCATTTACTATATATAATCTCCCTAATTCACTTACATTTTTTACAAACTTCTCTGCTATTTTTTTATTTCTAAAACCTAGCTCTTCTATTTCATCCTTATTTTTCTGTATTTCTATGTCTTCATATATTTCTTTTATTTCTTCTAAAGTCCATAGTTTCTTTCTTACTCCTAATCCATTAGATAAACTATATTCTAATCTATCTGCTGAAAGCTTTGGTGTATCATTATCTGCAATTGGGTATATATGATAGTCTGATACTTCTTCTAATTTAATTCTATCTTTATTTAATAATTCCATTATTTGTTTGGAGTCAGATATTATTTTAGTAGTTAAATCTTCTGTTGATTCTTGATTTTCATAGTCTCCATTCATAAAGTCAATACAATGTTTGAATGTTGGTGTTGCTATATCATGAAATAATGCTGATAATGTTTGTTTTTTATCTTTTGTGAAATTCCATACTATTAAGGCTGTTGCTATACTATGGTCTAAACTTGAATACCACAAATTAATATTATATAGTTTTGAGTAAAAAGTTCCACAAGATACACTAATTCCTTTTTGTTTTTGCATTTCTTTAGTATCTATATAATCATATAAAAATTCTGGTATTTCTTTTGATAATATATTAAAATATTGCTTTATTGTTTCATTTAAATTTTCAAAATATTTACTACTCATTTTTCTTTCCTCCCATTTATTATTTAGCTATTTGATACATGGTTTTAAGGTTTTAATGCAAATATACACTTTTTAACAAATTAAATATATATTTTTTAATTATTTTAATAATACAATATTTTTTTCTTTATATTACATATTTTTTTATATTAAAAATAACACATATGCCTTATATTAGATATATGTTGTTATATCTTTCTAACTTTTTCTTATTCTTTATCCTACTATTTTATCCCCTAATACTTTTCCACCTAAAATATGAAAATGTATATGCATTACTTCTTGTCCCGAGTCTTTTCCACAGTTTGCTATTACTCTATAGCCTGCTTCTTTGAAGCCTTCCCTTTCTGCTATTTTGTTTATAGTAGTATATATTTTTCCAATTAATCTTTCGTCTTCTTCTTTTAAGTCTGTAAGCATTGATATATGTTTTTTTGGTATAACTAGTATGTGTATTGGTGCTGCTGGGTTTATGTCGTGAAATGCTAAAACTTCATCGTCTTCATATACCTTATTTGCAGGAATTTCTCCTTTTATTATTTTACAAAAAATACAATCTTCCATTTTACTAATCTCTCCTATTTTAAATATTTATATTTGGCTGACACTAGACGAGGCTGCTGAAAAAGTCAATATTTTTTAATTTTTGCAAACATAATTTTTTGAAAATATTTGTACTTTTTCAGCAGCCTACACTAGTCCCGCCCCTACATTTTTTATTTTTGGCATTTATAATTTTGAAATTTTTTTAAAATGACACTCTACTTTCAACCTCTATTCTAATATTGCCTTTATACGTCTTACTCCTGCGGAACTTGCTTCTTCTTTTTTTATTTTAAAATGACCTAGCTCTTTTGTATTTTTTACATGTGGGCCTCCACATAGTTCTTTTGATACATTTCCTATAGTATATACAGTTACTACATCTGGATATTTTTCTATGAACATGCACTCTGCTCCTGAATCTATTGCTTCTTGTTTGCTCATTTCTTCTACTGTTACTGGTATTTCTTGTTTTATCCATTCATTTACTAGGTCTTCTACTTTTTGTTTTTCTTCGTCTGTTAATTTATGGTCACAGTTAAAGTCGAATCTCATTCTTTCTACTGTTATGTTTGAACCTCTTTGATGTACATCTTTACTTATTACTTGTTTTAGTGCTGCATTTAAAAGGTGTGTTGCTGTATGATATTTCGTTTCTACTTCTCCATCTCCTGCTAGTCCACCTTTAAACCTTTGCTCTGAACCTGCTCTTGATTTTTCTTGGTGTTCTTTAAATTTTTGCTCGAAGCCCACTTTGTCTACTGTTATTCCTTTTTCCTCTGCTAGTTCTACTGTTAGTTCTAGTGGGAAACCGTATGTGTCATATAGTTTGAATGCTAAATCTTTGTTTAATGTAGTTCCTTCTAAATTTGATACTATTTTCTCAAATTCTCTTAAACCTTTTTCTAGTGTTCTGTTAAATTTCTTTAATTCGTTTGTTAAAACATCTAATATTACTTCTTTATTTTTTTCTAGTTCATCATAATATTTTGCATATTTTTCTATTATCATTAATGCTAAAGTTCTTTCAAAACCACTTTCTAAGTCTATTCCTATTTTTTTAGCGTGGCGTATCATTCTTCTTATTAGTCTTCTTAATATATAGCCTTGGTCTGTGTTTGATGGTTTTATTCCTGAGTTATCTCCTGCAATAAATACTGCTGTGCGTATATGGTCTGCTATTATTCTTATACTTTTTGCGTTTTCTACATATGTTGTATTTGACATTTCTTCTATTTTCCCTACTACATTTTCCCATATTGATGTTAAGTAGTTGTCATCTACACCTTCTAGTATTGCTACTGTTCTTTCTACTCCCATTCCTGTATCTACATTTTTATGTGGAAGTTCTGTTACTGTTCCATCTTGATGTCTTTCATATTGCATAAATACATTGTTCCAAATTTCTACCCATCTTTCATCTTCTGGGTCGTGTTTTGTTGGAACTGGGTCATCACTTCTCCAGTAAAATATTTCTGTATCTGGTCCACATGGTCCTACTTCTCCTGCTATCCAGAAATTATTGTCTTTATCTAGGTAGCTTATTCTTTCTTCTGGAATTCCTAAACTTTTCCATACTCTAGCTGATTCCTCATCTCTTGGAACTTCATCATTTCCTTCAAATACAGTTACTGCTAGTTTTTCTACTGGTATGCTTAATACTTTTGTTAAAAATTCAAAACTCCAAGTGATAGATTCTTTTTTGAAGTAATCTCCTAAACTCCAGTTTCCTAACATTTCAAAAAATGTGTGGTGTGTTTTATCTCCTATTGATTCTAAGTCATTTGTTCTTATACATTTCTGATAGTCACATAAACGTGTTCCTAGTGGATGTTTTTGCCCCATTAAATATGGTACTAATGGTTGCATTCCTGCTGTATTAAATAGTACACTTGGGTCATTTTCTGGTACTACTGGCGCTGATGGTATTTGAACATGTCCATTTTCTACAAAGAAATTTATATATAAATCTTTTAAATTTGCCTTTTCCATTTTATTTTCCTCCTATTATTTCCTATAACATTATTTGAAATTATATTACATATAGGCTTAAAAATCAAGGTTTCTTGGTAATTATTTCAAAAGAGGCTGTAAAAAAGGAAAGATTTGGGACGCGTTCAAAACTTTCCTTTTTTATTTAAAGTTAAAAAATAATGTAAAAAAATAAAAGGAAAGTTTTGAACGCGTCCCAAATCTTTCCTTTTTTACAGCCCCTTTTGTATGTATTTTTATATAAGTCCTAAATCTATTAAATCATTTATTATAATATCTACTACCTCAGATTGCATGCTTCTTTCTTCTTCTATTGATTCTGATAGTCTTGAAATAACGTCAAAAGCGACCTTTCTTACTTCTTGTTTCTGATATTGTTTTTTATTAAACTGATTTCCCCTTTCTCCATTATATACTATATAACCATATGTAGTTTCTTCTAAGCATACTGCATCTTCTGAATAACCTCCCAATGAATAGTATGCTTCTGGAATTTTATTAGCACTTAATACTTTCTGTAAACTATCTTTAATATTATATTTATTCATATAATTTTACCTCCTTAATTAAGAATTGGTTTATATTGTTATACGGCAACTTTTTATTTTATACTGTTTTATATAACTTATTTATGAAAGCTTCTACTACTTTTTCTTCTTGTGCATAGGTTTCTGTTACCTCTGAAATAAGTTTTAAAAGTGCTTTGGATATATTTGAGTATTTACTTACATCGTATTTATTACCTCTTTCTCCATTATATACGATATAGTTCTTATTATTTTTTTCCATGCAGATTGCTTCTTCAGAATATCCTTCTAAGGAATAATACTGCCGTGGTATACCTTCATTATCCAATACTTCTTTTAATACTTCTTTAGCTCTAGTGTCATAAAATTCCTGCCTAAGTATTTCGAAATCTTCGCTATTTTTAGCTATTCTGCGAATTATCTCAGTACATGCCTCAAGTTCACTTTTATATTCTGTATTTATATATCTTTCAGCTCTTTCCGCATCATATACTACATATACTTTACCTACTTTTTCAATACATGTAGCTCCCTCTTTATAGCTTCCTATGCTATAATAGCTTTCTGGAATACCTACATTTTCAAGAATCTGCCGCAAAATTTTCCTCATACTGGTTTTAGCCATATTTTTTCCTCCTTAATTAAGAATCGGTTTATTATTATTTACTTTAAATCTTCTTATATTATACATAAAATCATGTAATATGTCAACTTCATTTTTGGAATTGTTAAACTCTTTGAAATAATTTGAATTAGAGTTTTGTTTTTCCAATTAACTCTAAATTCTCTTCCCTCTCAACTTTCACTGTTTCTATTGTATTTTCTATTTCTTTATATGGTACTTTTACAACCATATAATTAGTAGTATGACCTTTTATATAGTCTCCTTCTTTTTCTTCAAATAAAACTTTTACTTCTTTCCCTATATATTTCTCATTATGTCTTTTTTCGTTTTCGTCTGATAATTCTATTAGTTTTCTACTTCTTTGCTCTTTTATATTTCCGTCTATTTGACCACCGCATTATAGCTGCTTTTGTGCCTTTTCTTTGTGAGTATTTGAATATATGCATTTTGTAGAAATCTATCTCTTTTAAGAAATTGTATGTTTTTTCAAACTCTTCGTTTGTTTCCCCTGGGAAACCTACTATTATATCAGTTGTTAGTGCCACATTTGGATATGCCTCTTTTAGAAGGTTAGTACTTTTTCTAAACTGCTCAGTTGTATATCTTCTATTCATTCTCTTTAAGGTTTCATCACATCCACTTTGAAGTGACAAGTGGAAATGATCGCATATTTTTTCTAGTTTTGTTAACCTTTCTAAAAATTCTTCAGTTATTATTGTTGGTTCTATTGAACCTAAACGTATCCTTTCTATTCCATCTACTTCATTTACTTTTTCTAACAAATCAATCAAACCTATATCTTCTTTAAAATCTTTTCCATAAGAAGCTACATGTATTCCTGTTATAACCACTTCCTTTATTCCTTCTTTTGCTATTTCTTTTATTTCTTCTATAACACTTTCTGTTTTTCTACTTCTTACATGACCTCTTGCATATGGAATTATGCAGTAACTGCAAAATCTATCACAGCCATCTTGTACTTTTATAACTGCCCTTGTTTTTTCTGTGTACAATGTTGTACCAAAATCTAAAAATTCTTTTTGGTACATTACATCTGTTACTTTTCCATTAGGAAATTTCCCAAAAGGGACAGATACCCCATTTGGAAACGTCCCCAATGGGAATTGACACTCCTTCTCAATATATTCTGCTATCCTATTTTTCTCATTTGTCCCATATATTAAATCTATTTCTGGGATTTTTTCTAGTTCTTCCTTCGCTACTTGTGCATAGCAACCACATGCTACCACTATAGCCTCTTTATTTATTTCTTTAACTCTTCTTAACATTTGTCTTGATTTTCTGTCTGCCATATTTGTTACTGTACATGTATTTATTATATATATATCTGCTTTTTCTTCAAAATTTACTATTTCATATCCTTTTTTTATAAATTGCTCTATCATTGCATTTGTTTCGTATTGATTAACTTTACAACCTAATGTGCAAAATGCTACTTTTTTCATTTCTTTGTTCCTCTCCTTTTATATTCTTTTATTATTTTATCATAGTTTTATAAATTTTTAAAGTGCTAAAATTTAAATATATTATGCATTTTTTGTTGACTTTTATGTTAATTAATGTTATGATTTTTTTATCACGTTAACCATTGTTTTTTTAGGAGGTATTTTTATGATTAGAAAAAACCCAACAATCCCTAGCATTACCATTCAGGTCCTAAAGAGCGAACTGGCATTATCAACTAATATCATAGTTCAAAATGTTATCGACAATTTATTAGTCGAGTATGATGCTACTGGTACAGTGTCAGAGGCCTCAGCTAGTAATCTTATTGGAAAACGGCCAAAACCTCCAAAAGATTCTAGTGATACTCAGTTCATAGATGCTTGGATAATAGCTGATAAAGAGTATGACGAAAAGCTGCGTTTTATACGTAAGTACATTGTCCAATTATGGACAGAAGCTCAACAATAATAGCAAAAGAGGGGCTGTAAAAAAAGGAAAGATTTGGGACGCGTTCAAAACTTTCCTTTTTTTACAGCCCCTTTTATTTTTTCAGGTGTATTTTTTTCTAGTATCTTCCTTTTTTTATAAATCTATGCTATAATAATATTATTAGAATAATTCTAGGAGGTTTGTTATGTGGCAAATTTGGCTTATAGCTAGTGGGTTATGCTTTATTATTGAAATGGCAACTGTTCGGCTTTTTTGTATTTTGGTTTGGTATAGGTGCTTTTCTTTCTATGATTGTTAGCATATTTGCACCTGAAAACATTATACTTCAGTGTACCGTTTTTATTATTAGTTCTGTAATATTACTTTTACTTACTAAACCAATTGTAAATAAATTCACTAAAAAAGATAAAAAGTTAGAAACTAATGCATATTCTATAATTGGAAAAAAAGGAATTGTAACTCAAGATATTAATAATACTTTAGGTGTTGGGCAAATAAAAATATCTAATGAAGTATGGTCTGCTAAAACTGAAAATGAAGTTAAAATAGAAAAAGGAACAGAAGTTAAAGTTATTAAAATAGATGGAGTTAAGGCAGTGGTAGAGCCTATTACTGTTAGCTCAGAAGTCACAAAATAGTTATTTAATGGATGTTAGAAGTTTGAAGTTGGAAGTTGGAAAATAAGGTAAGTCTTTGAAGAAATTACCTAAAATCCAACCTCTAACCTCCAACTTCCAACCTCTAAAAAATAAATGTCAGGAATTTGAAGTTAGAGGTGTTTCGACCTCTGACCTCCGACTTCTGACTTCTAAAACAAAAAAGGAGGAAATTTTTATGGAAGGTTTTATATTTTTAATCGTTTTACTTGCTATTATATTTTTAATTGCATTTAAAACTATCAAGGTTGTTAAACAATCTGAAGTTTATATTATTGAAAGACTTGGTAAATTTCACAAAATAGCTGATGCTGGTCTTACAATAATTATACCATTTATTGACCATGTTCGTAGTGTTGTAAGTTTGAAACAACAAACTATGGATATTCCACCACAAGGTGTTATTACTAAAGATAATGTTACTATTACAATAGATACTGTAGTTTTCTATAAAATTACAGATCCTGCAAAAGCAGTTTATGAAATTCAAAGTTTAAAGAAAGGTATTGAATACCTAGCTATTACTACAATTCGTGATATTGTTGGTAAAATGGACTTAGACGAAACATTTAGTTCAAGAGATGCTATTAATGATAAATTAAGGGTTATACTTGATGAAGCTACAGACCAATGGGGATGTAAAATTGACAGAGTTGAAATTAAAGACATTACTCCACCAGCAGACATTAGAGATGCAATGGAAAAACAAATGAATGCTGAAAGAAATAAAAGGGCTTTAATTCTTCAAGCAGAAGGTGAAAGACAATCTGCAATTACACTTGCTGAAGGTAAAAAAGAAGCTGCCATATTAGAAGCAGAAGCTGATAAAGAAGCAAAAATAAGAAGAGCTACTGGTGAGGCTGAAGCTATTAAAAAAGTTGCAGAAGCTAAAGCTGAAGAAATACATATGGTATATGATGCAATGATGAAAGCAAACCCTAACGATAAGTTAGTACAATTAAAATCTTTAGAAGCATTAAAAGATGTAGCAAACGGAGAAGCAAATAAGATATTCATTCCTTTTGACGCAACTACTGCATTAGGTTCTTTAGGTGCTATTAAAGAAGTTATGAAAGAAGATAAAAGAAGTTCTAAAAAAGATTAAAAATAAGACTCTATTAGGGAAATATCCACTGATAGAGTCTTATTCTCGGGTCGGGGCAATTTAAAATGAGAATATAGAATTTACTGCGTAAGCTAGGAGAATATCGGAATAAGTGTGTAAACTCTAGAAAATAAAAATTGACTATGATACA
>CANPTO010000026.1 GCA_947577025.1 uncultured Clostridiaceae bacterium
TATCTGCTTGACGGCTCATTGCTAAGTACATTCCTACTTCTGTACATTCTCCCATGAAGTTATCTTTTAATCCTTTTACTATTTCTTCATCTAAACCTTGTGCTACTCCTATTACGTGTTCATCAACGTAATTATTTCCTTGTGCTTCTTCTTTTAATACAAATTTTTCTTTTGGTGCTCCACATTGTGGACATTTTTCTGGCGCTTCCTCCCCAAAGTGAATATAACCACATATTTTACATACATATGCTTTCATAATTTTACCTCCTATATTTTATTTTTTTATTTTTCAATAATATGATTTTTGTTTTTAATCATTTATTGTTTTTTACATTTTTCACATAAACCTGATAACATTATTTCTTGCTTATCAAATTCTGCATTAATTGTGTTTGCTAAATTTTGTAGTTCTTTATTTATTTTTTTGCTTTCTTTTTCTTCTAGCTTTATATCAAAAATTTTATGACAGTTATTGCATTCAAAATGTATATGATTTTCTTCATTTCCATCATACCTATATATTCCATCTTCACATTTTATTTTTCTTATTTGCCCACAATTACATAGTTCTGATACATTTCTATATATTGTTGCAATTCCTATGTTTGGCATTTGTAATTTTAAATCTTCATATAACATATCTACTGTTGGATGATCTCTTCTTATTTTTAAAGATTCTAAAATTATTTCTCTTTGTTTACTATATTTTTTCATAACTATCACCTTTATTTTGATAATGATTATCATTATTATATTATTTTTTTAAAAATTGTCAAGTATTTTTTTAGTTATTTGTATTATTCCAATTAAAATTATCTATACTATAAGATTTATACTTAAGAAAAATAGGTTCCCATTAGGGACATATACCCCAAAAGTGACAGATACCCCATTTGGAAACGTCCCCAATGGGAACGAAAAAAATACTTGCTCTTTCACATCCTTTATGATAGAATAAAGTCGAAATATAAAAGATATTCTATTTTAAGGAGGATATAAGTATGGAATTAAATAAATGTAGCCGTTGTGGTGCCTTTTATACTACTTCAAATAATGTGTGCCCTAATTGTGTGCCTAAGGATAATTGTGACCAATTAACATTAAAAAACTTTTTAGCTGAAAATGAAATGCCAGCTTCAATGGAGGCTTTATCTGCTGATACTGGTATATCTGTTAAGAATTTGAATAGGTATTTGGCTGATAGTGATATAAATGTTTGCTTATAAACTTATAAAAGGTGGTTTCATTCGAAACCACCTTTTTATTATTAATCCTCTATTAAGTCCTTATATATTTGTTCTGAAATTTCAGTTGCCTTTGGTATAGTGATCTTTTCTACTTCGACTTTCCTTCCTAAATAATATTCTTCACCATTAAATTTCATATATGGGTAGGGATTTGATATTGTTCCTTTATACAATGTAATGTAAGCTAATACATTTCTACTTATTATGCCAATATTTATATAGTCATCCAGAAGACACATATTATCTAATATAGTTAACTCATAATCTTCATCTTTAATTCCTATTTTTCTAATTATAGTTGGTAAATCTTTTAACCTTAAGTCAAACCATTCTTTTAATACTTTTTTTAAAATACTCCGAATTTCTAAATCAGTTGTTGTCTTCTCTTAGGTTCTAACTTTCCATTAATCACTTTCATAGTTACTCTCCTTTCCAATTGGAACTATACAATAAGTTAATAGTTACTTTATTAAACTACTTTGTAGTACTAAATAAGAGTTTAAAACTACTATGTTGTTATTGGAACCACCTTTTATTTAATCTTGATATTTTTCTACTGATTCTACATTTACTTTTTCTATAACTTTCTTTTGTCCATTATGCTTAATTAAAGTTGCTTTGAGAGTCTTATTGCTTTTATTGTACCGAAATCTTATTGTCTTATAGCCACTATATGTTGTTCTAAGTTTTCTATTTTCTCCTTCATTCGTTATTACCTCTAAACTATAAAATTTCCTTTTCCACATAAGTTGTATCCTCCTTTAGTTTAATAATAATTAAATCTAATTTTATATATTTTATATCATAGTTATATTAACATAACTTGAAACAAAAATCAAGTATAATATTTTATTTTTTGTGATTAATTTATGATTAGTTCACCCTAAATTTAACTTATGAATTGTTCACCCTATGATTTATATACTCTTTACATTGAGTATAAATGTGTTAGCCTAAAATCCATTAGGCAAGCCATTTATATATTTTAATATGCTTGCTCCTAATGGCTATTAAAACGCATTTATAGAGGCTCAATGTCAAGAGTCATAGGGTGAACTAATCAAAAGTTATTCACAGTATAATATTTTATTTTTATACGTTGTTCGCTTGAATATTGCAAAATTATGTTATATTATATTTCCAACCTTTCATTGTCAGAAGGTAGTCTTTTACTTAAAGATGGAAAGGGGTGGAATGTATGACTAATTCCGAACTTATTTTGCGATTAGTAGAAATGCTTTTACAAGAAAAAGAAGAAACTATGAAAGCAAAACTTGATCAAGACAAAACTAAAGATAAATGTATTGAATAGTACATAAGTTAAAAGTAGGAGTAAAATTGCAGATAGCTCCTACTTTTTATTTTATATATAAAAAACAACGTACATAATTGCAGTATGTACGTTTAAATATATGACATCTTCCGAACTTAAGACATCTTTAATGTAATTATATAATAACACAATTAATAAAATCTGTCAAATAAACTTTATTAGTTTCCTGTGCTCCTATACTTATTTAACCCCCAATTCCATATTTTAACTGCTATTATTAAAAATATAATTGCTACTATTGGTGATAGGTACATTAGCCATCCATTTTCCATTCCTAAGTAGTTTAGTGTTGGGTAATATGTTGCAAATACGAATGGGAATATGAAAGTTATTAGTATTCGTATAAATTTGTTGTATATTTCTACTGGGTATTGTGCAAATGTGTATATTCTGAATACTGACCATATTATTTCGTTTGATTTGTATGTGTAAAATGATGTTACACTAAGTGCTATCATTATTGCTCCTATTATAAGTGCCCCTGAAAAAGCAAATATTATAATTTTGGCTACTAGCATAAATGTTATATCTATTTGAAGTTTTATTAGCATACTTATTATTAATATTAAACTTATTGCCATATATCCAAAGGCTGTAAACGTTTTTGTGTCTCCTATTACTGATATTAATGGGTGTATTGGTCTTAATAAGAGTTTGTCAAAGTCTCCATCTTTTATATATTTTGGTCCTATGTCATATATACTATCAAATAAAAAGTCTACTATTGCTATTGTTAACATTGTTATTCCATATAGCAATAATAATTTATCAAATGTCCAACCTGCTAAACTTTGCGTATTTTGAAATATTATCCATATAAAAATTAGCTCTACTGCTTGTGTTAATAATTGTGATATTATTCCAACAATGAAGTCTACTCTATATTCCATCATGCTTTTTATTGAGCATGATAGCATTGAAAGATATATGCTTATATTATCTTTTATTTTTGTCATTTTATCCTCCGTTTATTGTTATTTTCTTTACTGCTTTATTAAAAAATACTTTTGCTAATACATACATAATTAGCACCCATATTAGTTGTTTTCCTATTATAAATAGAATTTCTACTCCTTGTATTTTTCCTAAATATATATTTATTGGTGTATAAAAAAATTCTTTAAATGGTAATATATTAGCTACTTTTTGAAAGGCTACTGGGAACATTGTAAGTGGTGCTATTAGCCCTGAAAATATTGATATTATTGATTTTCTTAATATTTGCATTCCCCAAGTAGCATTTGTATAAAAGCCACATGTTCCTACTATCATTTGTAAAAAATATGATATTGGTATATTTAATAGTAAAATACATATAAAAGCTATAAATGCCCATATATTTACTGGCATTAATACTGTCCAGAATATATTACATACTATAAATGTACATATTGCTGTTAATAAGCCAAAACCCATTTCTCCTAGTTCTTTTCCAAAGTAATATGTAAAATATGATATTGGGTTTAATAACTCTCTTGTTATATAACCTTTTCTAATTGAATAGGCTATATCTTCATTTATTCCCCATAATGACATTGGTACTAATGTAACTACTAATATGTAATATGTTGCTATTTCATTTATTGCAAAGCCTTCTATTTGGCCTGTTTGGTTATATATTGCATACCATACAAATATATATACTACTACTTCTATAATTCTGTTAAGTGTAAATAGGAATAATACTGATTTATATTGCAAGTATTCTTTTATTCCCATTTTTCCTATTTTTAATAATGTGCCTAGCATACTACTTCTCCCCTATAAATTTCTTTTAATATTTCTTCTAAACCTTGCTCTTGTACATGCATATCTACTATTTCACAAAATACAGAAATTCTATTTACTACATTCATTATAGTTGTTTTATCATGATTAAATTTTATTTTTAAGAAGTCTTCAGTTTCTTCTATTACTTCAAATTCATCTTCTATTGTTTCATTTGTTATTAATGCATTTTTATTTTTTATTGATATTTGTGCTAATACTTGTTTTCCGTATGTATCTTTAAAAGTCTGTTTTTCGCCATCATATATGATACTTCCTTTATCTATTAATATTATTCTATCACATACTTCTTCTATATCTTTTAGGTCATGTGTTGTTAGTATTACTGTTGTATTTTTTTCTTTGTTTATATCCTTTATAAATTTTCTTATTCTTTCTTTTACTAATACATCTAATCCTATTGTTGGCTCATCTAAGTATACTATTTTAGGGTTGTGTAAGAAGGTTGCTGCTATTTCACATCTCATTTTTTGACCTAAACTTAAATTTTTTACTGGTTTATTTAGTAGTTCGTCTAGTTCTAATAATGCTGAAAACTTTTTTAAGTTTTTTCTATATTCATTTTCTGGTATTTTATACATCTTTTTAATTAATCTAAATGATTCTATTACTGGTAAGTCCCACCATAGTTGTGTTTTTTGCCCAAATACTGCTCCTATTTGTTTATTGTTTTCTATTCTATTTTCATATGGAACTTTTCCATTTACTATAACTTTACCTGAAGTTGGTGTTAAAAGCCCTGTTAACATTTTTATTGTTGTAGATTTTCCCGCTCCGTTTTCTCCTATATAACCTACAAGTTCCCCTTCTTCTATACTAAAGTTTACTTTTTTTACTGCTTTAAATTCTTTATATTTTGGTTGAAATAAGTGTTTTATATAGCCTATTATTCCACTTTCTTTGTCACTTGTTTTATATACTTTTTCTAAATCTTTTACTTCAATAATTGACATTTTTCTTCTTCCTTTGCTTTGTTTTTTTATATTTTATCATAAGGTTTTAGGAAATGGAACTGTTTTTTTTTTACTTTTTTACATAACAAACCTCACTTGAATTACAAGTGAGGTTTGTTATTTTTTTTATTCTTTTAACTCAAAAATATCTAACAGTTCATCATCAGTTACACTTTTTCTCCAGCTACAATTCTCTGCAACAATAGTTAGTTCTGAATTTTCTATTTTAATAATTTTAATTAAGTGATTGAGCATTCTTGCTTTGGTTGCTCTATTTATTAATTTTAGAAAATCTTCCATAGAGAAGAATGATTGCAAGCAAGAACCATCTTTCAAATATAGCTCTATTGTGCAGTCTGCATCTTTTGGTATTATAGCGCCAACTTTTATCTCTCTGAATACTACCTTATCTATGTTATTAGACAAAATAGCATTTTGAAGTGTTTCACCTTTTAAGGTAACTTTTTCTTTTATGTTCTCCCCACCTGCCATTTTCTTTAGTGTGTTAACTTTGTACATTTTAGTTTTATCTCTTATTTTGATTCCATATGCTTCACTTAGCTTACTACTAATAATAGATATTAAAAAACAAAATAAAGCAAATAGTGCATATCGCGCGAAGACATAATAATATGAAAATGTTATTCCTGTTACAACAGATATTATTGACAATATAGCTACTATAGCTATACTTCCAACCATCGCTGTAATAGCTGAGCAAATTGCTATTTTATCCGTTATATTTTCTCTTTTTTCTAACTGCTCAATGGTAAGCTCCCGCTTCTTTTCTTTCTTCATCTTAAATTTCCTCCTTTAAATATTAATTTTACTTAAGCCTATTAGTTACTTTCATAACTCTCCTTTATAGTGCTAAAATAGGAGTTTTATAAATTTTATGTTATTCTATCATATTTTTGGGTTATTTTCAAGTATTTTCAGTTATTTTTTATCTCTACTATTGGCTTCCGATTGGGGACAGTTCCTAATCTATCCAGATTATTTTGGTTAGTTACTTGTGATTTTTCTCTATCTTGTTTCCGATTAGGAACCGTCCCCAATCTACTGTTCTATTATTCCTAGTATTGCTTTTTCTTTTTCTACTCTTTCTTCTGATATTTCTATAATTTTTTCTAGTTCTTCTTTTGCTTCTATATATTGCTCTTTATTTGTATATATTGTTGCTAATTTTTCGTTTATGCTTACTTGTTCTCCTACTTTTTTATTAAGCATTATTCCTGCTGTGTAATCTATTTTATCTTCTTTTTTTGTTCTTCCTGCTCCTAATTTTGAAGCTAATTTTCCTATTTCTTCTGCGTTTATTTCTTTGATGTATCCTTCTTTTTTGCTATGTACTTCTATTTCATATTTTGCTTTTGGAAATTTATTTGTATTTTTTATATATGTTATATCTCCACCTTGATTTTGAACAAGTTCTACAAATTTTTGGAAAGCTTTACCTGTTTTTATTGTTTCTTGTATTTTATTTTTGTTTTCTTCTATTTTTTCTCCATTACCTGCTAGTTTTAGCATATAGGCTCCTAATTCTAATACTACTTCTTCTACATCTTTTGGCATTTGACCTTTTAGTGAATTTACCGCTTCTATTATTTCTAAGTTATTACCTACTGCACATCCTAAAGGTTCATTCATATTGGTTATGACACATATTGTTTCTTTGTTTGCTAATTTTCCTATTTTGTTCATTTGTATTGCTAGTTCCTTAGCATCATTTATATTTTTCATAAATGCTCCGCTTCCACATGTTACATCTAATACTATTTTGTTTGCACCTGCTGCTATTTTTTTGCTCATTATACTTGAAGCTATTAGTGGTATACTGCTTGTACATGATATAGCGTCCCTTAAAGCATATATTTTTTTATCGGCTGGTGCTAAATTTCCTGTTTGTGTAATTAGGCTTATTCCTATTTTTTTGACATTTTCTTTAAATTCTTCTATTGATAAGTTTATGTTATACCCTGGTATTGCTTCTAATTTGTCTGCTGTTCCTCCAGTAAAGCCTAAACTTCTTCCTGACATTTTTGCAACATTTACTCCTAAATCTGCCATTATTGGCATTAATATTAATGTTATTTTATCTCCTACTCCTCCGGCTAGAATGTTTATCTACTACTGTTCCTAATTCTGATAAATCTAATACTTCCCCCGAATATGCCATTGCTAAAGTCATATTTGTAATTTCTTCTTCATCCATTCCATTAATATATATTGCCATTATTAATGCTGCTGCTTGGTAGTCTGCTATTTCACCATTTGTATAGCCTTTTATAAAATATTCTATTTCTTCTTTGTTCAATTTTTTATTCTCTCTCTTTTTCTCAATTATTTCTAATATATTCATTTGGTTTACCTCTTTACTTACTATATTTACAAGATAACTTTTTTATTTCATTTATAAAGTCTTTTCCTTCTTTACAATATATTTTTGAAGCATGGCTTGTATTTGTTATAAAATTTATTTTTAATAGTTTCTTACATATTTTTTCTCCATGTATTGTACTTGCATCTGCCATTACTTTTTGTATTTTTATATTTCTTTTTTGCAATATATTAAATAAATTTATTGAGCCTTTTAGCAACGTTGTTATTACTTTATAGTTGTTTCTATATTTTTTATCAATTGATATTGATGATAGATATATATAATGTGAATTATTATCCTTATATTCTTCTATTTGTTCGTGTTTCACATCTGCTTCATTCATTTTATTTTCGTATATGTCGTAAAATACTTCCTTTTTTAAAGGTAATATATTTATACTTGCTATTATATCATTGTTAGCATTTCTTACTCCTATACAAGTTAAATTATTTTTTATGTACCAGTTTTGTACTTCTTGTGCTGTGGTTATGTTTTCATTTGGAAAGTATGAATGCTCTATATTTTCCATTGTTTCAAAATCTTCTAGGGTAAATTTATATTCTATTTTTAATTGTTCCATTTTCTCTCCTTATTTTGTATTTAATTTAAATTATTCTTAATAGTTGTATTAACTCTTATATATTTTTTCTTTATTTTTACTATATCATAACAAATAAAAAAAAGAAAGCAATTTTTTGGGTTCAGTACATTTTTTATGCTTCCTTCTATATTTCATTTTACTAAAATTCTTCTTCCCTATCTTTGAAAAAGTTATAAAAATATTTTACATTTTCAAGTTCACTCCACTTTTGTACTTCATATTCTTTTGTGTCTAAATTGTATATTTTTGCGTTTAATATTCCTAACTCCTCCTATTCTTGCTTTCTAACTTTTTATTTTCTTCTAAATACTGATAGTTTAAATTATTATTACTACTAATAATTGTCTCCCCTAATTTTTGTTCTAAATTGTCACGTGCTGTTTTAGCTACTTCGCCTCCTGCTTTTGCAACTTTCTTGTTTTCTTTTAATCCATATGGCTTATGTTTTTTAGCAAGTTCTCTTGTAGCTATTTCTCCTAAATCGGTTAAGGCTACTTCTATATCTGACATGTTATCTCTTAAAGACTCTTTTCTAAGTCCTTTATAATTTTTGTATTCTGATGCTTTCATGCCAGACCAAGTTTTATATATTTCGTTTGTTAAAACTGCAAATTCAAAGTTTTCGTTTATTCCATTTTCTTTCCACACATCTGTTAGTTTGTTTCTATCTAGTATTCCTTTTAATCTAGCTTCAATCCATCTGTCAGAATATCCTTTATTTCTATAATAATTAATTGCTCTTCTAATTGCAATTTCTGGGTCAAAAACTTCATCTATTCTGTCAATTCCCATTTGAGCAAGCCATAATTTAAATGGCTCTGCTTTTGGGCTTGAAACTGATTCAATAAGACGTAGTATTCCTTTTGTGTCTAAAGTATCTGTTAAATAATTTTTTCCGTCTTTATTTGACTTTAATTTCAGTTGCACGATTTTTTCGTGCAACTCACTTCCTTCATCCATTAATTTACGTTTTAAATCACTCCAATAATTTCTTGGAATTTTACTATCTGTTAATACGCTAATAACATCAATAACACTAAAATAATATTCTTCTTTTTCTACACTCCATACACTTCTTATTTCTTTTCCTTCAAAAAGATTTGAAATTGTTTCTAACTTATTATTCTCTGCCATAATCAAGTACCTCCTTTAATATTTTTATAATTTTATTTATATTAACAGCCTATATTTTCCATTTTTAATTTTATGCAACATATTTAATTTATCAAGTTCTTTGAAAATTCTACTTATACTAGCAGCTGATATTTCTAATGATTTTTATATTTCGCTTTGTTTTTTTAATATTAATTTATTTTCATTTGCGATTAGATGTAAATATATTAGAACTTTACATTGTTTTGAATTAAATTTATTTATAAATTTTAATAGTTTTTTTCTTTCGAATAATAAAATATTATTTTCATATTCTTTAGACCTAAGATTTTTGAAAGTTGAATATGAATATTTGTGTGCAACTTTATTTTCTTCTCTTGGTATCCATTTTAATGTAAAACTGCAATTTTCTCTATTCATTTTATTGGATACCCTTTTATATGATTCTTTTATTGCGTTGTATAGCTCTGTGTTTTCCTTAAATATTTTTAATTTTCGTTCATTATTCATAAAAAAGTTTTTTGCAACGTCACAATCTGTTCTTATCTCAAATTCCTGAATACTTTTTTCTTTTATCATATTTGTTTCTATAATATTAATTGCTTGAAATATTGCAAATATTTCGTATTCAGTTGAATTTTCTAACTGTATTTTACATTTTTTTGCAAAAGCTTTTATTATTTTTTTCTCTTGTATGATAACAATGGCATAAGTTGCAATTTTAGTTATATTATCAAAACTTGCATCTGTATAAATTTCGTATAGCTCTTCTTTCTTCAATTATTATCACACTCCTTTTGGAATTTTGTCAATCTTATAAAATATTTGTTCGTGTGTCAAGTGTTTTTCATCACATTATTTATTTTTTTTACGTAAAACAAGTCACGGAAAATGTTAATTTTCCGTGACTTGTTCTTATTCTGTTTGAAACGACTCTAATAATTCGACAAGCTCATCAAAAGTTTTTCCTTTTCGCAGTTCGTCTTCATTCTTGAGTTCATCATACTCAAAACGTTGTTCTTCTAATTTAATAGTTTCATTTAAATATGGCTTTATTTTTATAGTTACACTATATTTTAACATATTTTCAAAGGCAACGCTATACATACTATTTTTAAGCCAAATAAAATCTGATGTTTCATTTACCCTTGCTTCTACTATAGCACTAATCGAGTCTGTTATTTCAATTTTAGTTACATCTCTACTTGCTAATTCTTTTAGTGTGGGAACTTCTTTAGTTTTACCCAAAGTTTCAAGTAATTTATTGTATTCTCCTTCTTGGTAACTATATCCATCTTTAGCCCAAAATCCTATATATTTTGCGATGTCATCTTTTCCTATAATTTCCTTAATCAGCCGTTTCTGGTTAACTAATCGCTTAAATCTGTACTCTTCTCCCGATATTGTTATTTCTAATTCGATGTTAGGAGAAGGAATATTGAAATTTAAGCTCATATGAGCCTTTTTCGATCTATACACATTACTGTTAAATATCACTTGTTCCCAAATTATTACTTTTCTTCCTTGTGAATCTTTTAAGGTATATTCATGATTTATACAATTGGAATATTCCCGATAGAATTTTTCATTTTCCTTTTTAAATCCTTCTGGAGTATTTAAAATTGGATAATATACTTTTATAGTCCTGTCAGTTGGACTATAATACTCGCTATCATAATCTGCTTCTACTTCCTTTACTTCATATGGAAGATTTACAAATTTTTTAAGCAAGTTATCCCTAAGTTCTTTTTTTAAGTTAGTTACCCTTTCGCTAAGCTGTTTCACTTCTACTGCACTTTTGAATAAATCCATAAACTTTTCCTCCTTTAAATAATTTTATTTAACTTCTGTTGCTTTTTCTTAACGTAAAAAGGATATATACGTTTTTTGTATATAGCATTGTAACATATTTTTTCATTGTTTTCAATACTCTATAATATATTTTTATGTTAATTTGTGTTTTTCTCGTTACAATTAACAGTTAATATTTAAAGTATATGTAATTGTTTTCTATTCGTTTTCACTTTTTTCTTCTTTTATTTTTATACTATCTGTTATCAATATAAATTTAACTTCTTTTGCTGTATTTTCATTTGCTTTTGTAAAGCTTACATATTCTTCTGATAGTTCTTGTAATTTTTCTGCTCTTACAGCTATTTCTTTTATGTCTGAATTTATATAACTACATATTTTATTTATTGCTTCTTTATTAAATGTTGTTATTCCTTGTGCTAATTCAATACTTCCATTATTTATTGTTTCTGCTCCTTGTGTTAAAGCATTTGAGCCATTTGTAAGTATTTTACTTGATTCTTTTAATGTATTTAAGCCTTGCTCCATTTGTTTTGAACCTGCACTTAATGCTGTTGTTCCTTTATTTAATTCTTCTGTTCCATTTGCTAATTTTTTTGAACCTTGTACTAATTTATTTAAGTTTTCTGGTAATGTATTTGATGCAGTATTTAATTTACCTAATCCACTTGTTAACTCACTTACACCATTTTGAACTTCTTTCATTCCTGTTGTTATTTTTGAAATATCTTTTTTTCCTTCTACCTTTTTGGTATTTAATTCTTTTAACTGAGCATTAATATATTGTATTTTAGCGTTGTATTCTTTTATAGCTTCTTCATTTTGCTTTACTATTTGTTTTAATGTTTCAATTTGAACACTTTGAGTTTCGGCATTTAATGTAGCTATTACTGAATTTAAAGCACTGTTTGCTTGTTTTAGTTTTGTTATTCCTTCTTCGCAACTTGTTTTCATTGTAGTTAAGCTTTTTTCTAGGTTTGAAATTGTCTCATTTAAGCTACCTGCTAATGCATTTACTCCTGTTACAAGTCCTACCTCATTTGTTTCCTTATTATCACTTAAACCTGCTAAAATTGTACCACTTCCTTTATATAGTTTTTCTATATTTTCTGGCATTTTAGAAAGACCATCAGAAAGAGCTGTTAGTCCATTGTTTAATTCTATGCTACCTGTTTTTAAGTCTTTACTTCCTTTTGTTACTTGGTTTATTCCATTGTCAATTTCTTTATAGCTATTACTTGCTTTATTTGTCCCCTCTTCAAATTGTTTCATTCCATTATTAAATTCTTGTGTTTTTTTGCTAAACTCTGTTGTTCCCTCTTTTAAAGCATTTGCTCCATCTTCTATTTGCTTACTAGCTACTTGCATTTCATCTACTTTTTTGTATAAACTGTTTAGCTTATCAAACGATATATTTTCGTCTAATATTTTAGGTGTTATAAATGTTATTATATTATTTTGTTCAAATTTTGAGGTTTCCATTGTTATTTCTACTTTACTTGGTATTTCTATTTTTTTATTAGAAATATTTAAACTTTCTTGCATTCCTGGCATAGCAATACCTGCTATAATTGTTTTTGTTCCATCATTTATAATTTTAGCATTTTTAGCTTCTATGCTTTTATTTTGTGAATTGTCAAAATAGGTCATAGCAATTGTTGTAAATGGTGTGTACATAGTTTGTTTCTTTCCATTTATTGTAACTATATGTGAATCATTATTTTTATATTCTATTGTTATTTTTACTTTTCCGCTTTTTCCTACTATTTCACTTGCTTCTATTTCTTCTCCATCAAGTTCATATTTTATATTACACTCTACTGGAAGTTCTTTTTTACTTTCTCCTTGGTAATAAATATCTGAGCCATTTGCATTCCAGATTATATTTTCTCCATCTAGTTTAAATTCTTCATCTCCGTTTGTGTTTTCTATATTTATTAAGTCTGTTAAATCGTTTAAAATTTGTTCTTCATTTTTGTTGTTTAAGTGTGTACTTACTATTGTTTGGTAGTTTTCTCCTTTTGTATTTATTTTTGAATATACTGTTTCTTCTTTTGTGAATGCTAGGATAGGTGTTGTGTATGCTAGCATTGTGGTTAGTAGTAGGCTACTGATTAGTTTTGTTAGTTTTTTATTCATAATTCATCTTCCTTTCTAACTTCCCATTGGGGACGTTTCCTAATGGGAAATCTGTCCCTTTTGGGAACTTTCTAATTTTGGGATTAAAGTGTTCCAATTGCTGATTTATAATGTTTTGTTTTTTTATTTTAATCATATTAGTTTTTCTATACAATAAAATAAGTTTATTTTCATTGTATATCATAAATATATATTGTATATCTTCTCTAGCATATATTTATACTTATTCTGTACATTTACAGTTAAAATCTTTAGTTTTGATTTATATCTAGGTTCCCAAAAGGGACAGATTTCTCAAAAGGGACAGATTTCCCATTTGGAAACGTCCCCAATGGGAACTAGCTCTCCATCTTCATTGTTGTTTTACAGACCAACTTATCAAATATTATCAAAAATGCAGGTAATGCACATATTACTGTTAGCATACTTATTATTGCTCCTCTTGACATTAGTGTGCATAGTGAGCCTATCATTTCTATTTTTGAGTATACTCCTACTCCAAATGTTGCTCCAAAGAAACATAGTCCACTTACTGCTATTGAACTAATTGATGTTCCTAAGGCTTCTGATACCGCTTCTTTTTTCTCTTTTCCTTCTTTTCTTGCTCCTATATATTTTGTTGTTATTAGTATTGCATAATCTATTGTTGCTCCTAGTTGTATTGTTCCTATTACTATTGAGGCTACAAATGGTATTACTGTGTTTGTGTAATATGGTATTCCCATATTTATAAATATTGCAAATTCTATTACTATTATTAATATTACTGGTAATGATATTGATTTTAGAACAATTATCATTATTACAAATATTATTGCTATCGAAACAACATTTACACTGTTAAAGTCATGGTCTGCTATTTGTACTAAGTCTTTCATTAGTGGACCTTCTCCTGCTAGCATTGCATTTTTATCATATTGTTTTACTATATTATCTATGGTTTCTACTTGCTCGTTTAGCTCATCTGTTGCCATTTCATAGCTTGAATTTATTATAATTATTTGGTGTTTTTCACTTTCAAATATTTCTTTTATTTCTTCTGGTATTGTTTCTTTTGGTATTCCTAAGCTTTGTATTTTTGAAGAACTTAAAGTCCATTCTATTCCATCTAGTTCTTCTATTTTGTTTACCATTTCATCTAATTTAGAATTTGGTAAATTTTTATCTACTAATAGAAGCTCTGTTGATACCATATTAAATTTTTCCTTTAGTTCATTATTTGCTATTACACTTTCTAAAGTTTTTGGTAATGATTTATCTAGGTTGTAATAAACTTTAGTATTTTTATAACCGTAAAATGCTATAGGTAATATTATAATGAATATTATTGCTATTAATTTATAGTGTTTTATTACTAATTCTTTTATTTTAGTAAATTTAGGTAATATTTCTTTATGTTTTGTTTTTTGTATTAAGTTATCTAACTCTAATATCATTGCTGGTAATACTGTAACTACACTTATTACTCCTAAAAATACTCCTTTTGCCATTACTAAGCCAATATCTTTTCCTAGTGTTAAGTTCATACTACATAATGCTAAGAAACCTGCTATTGTTGTAAGTGAACTTCCTATTACTGATATTAGTGTTTTTGATATTGCATTTGCCATTGCTTTTTCTTTATTTTCGCACTGCTCTTTTTCTTGCATATAACTATGATATAGGAATATTGCAAAATCCATTGTTACACCTAGTTGTAATACTGCACTTATTGCTTTTGTTATATATGAAATTTCTCCAAGCATTATATTTGTTCCCATATTATATAGAATTGCTATTCCTATGTTTAGTAGTATTATAACTGGTACTGCATATGAGTCTAGTGCTATTTCTAATACTAAAAGACAAAGTAATACTGCTATTATTACATATATGACTACTTCCGAGTCTGACAAATCTCTTGTATCTATTACAGTTGATGTCATTCCACTTATTTTGCACCTTTGGTCTGTTATATCTCTTAATTCTTCTACTGCTTTTACTGTGCTGTTTTCTGATATTCCTCCTTTAAATGTTACTAGCATTATAGTAGAATTTTCTTTATATATTTTATCTTTTATTTCATTTGGCAGAATTTCCTTTGGAATGCTTGTTCCTAAAACATCTGCTATACTTGCTACTTTTTGTACGCTTTCTATTTGTTTTATTTTATTTTCTAATTTTATAATATCTTTTGTATTCATATCATCCACTATAATAATAGAAAATGCTCCCATATTAAAATCTTCTGATAGTATTTTTTCGCCTTTAATTGTTTCTATGTCACTTGGAAGATATACTAATATGTCATAGTTTATTCTTGTGGCTTTCATTCCTATTATAGATGGAATTAATAGTAGTAGTGCAATTATTAAAATTGCCTTTTTGTATTTACATACAAATTCTCCAAATTTATGCATATTTATTCTCCTTTCGTTTTATGACCATTAGTCACTTTAAGTTTTATTGTACTACTTTCATGACCATTAGTCAATACGTTTGTAAAAATTTTTCTATATTTATACATTGTGTAGCTTAACATTCATAGCCACTAAATAATTTAGAATTACTGTAGGGGCTAAATCGGTAAGTAGTACCTCTTTTGGAATACCAAATTTCGCCCTTAGATAATTTTAATATTGGTATAAATCTTAAATATATGTTTAGAGGGCGTAATTCGGTAAATTCTCTTTGGTATTCCTAAACGATTAAGCCCCTACAACATGAAATATTTCAAGCTTTCTGACGGTCCAGTTAACACCTCTAAAACTTCTTCTTACAAATATATTGACCAATCGTCTAAAATATGTCATAATATGAATAGGGGGAAATGAGAGATGGAAAAAGATAAGGAAAATAGATTATTAGATACTGCTTTTAAATTATTTACTGAAAAAAGTATTACTGATACTTCTATTCAAGAAATTGTTGATAATGCTAATGTTGCTAAAGGTACCTTTTATATATATTTCAAGGATAAGTATGAAATAAGAGATATTCTTATTTCTAGGAAGGCAACTAAACTTTTTAATGAGGCAGTTGAATTACTTAATAAAAATTATATTCAAAATTTCGCTGATCAAGTTATTTTTGTTATAAATTATGTGATTGATGAATTAAATAAAACTCCTACTTTATTAAAGTTTATTTCTAAAAATTTGTCTTGGGGAATATATAATCAAACTGTTCATAAACTTTGTGAAGACAGTGAAAGTAACCCTAATGGTTTTTATCAGTTATTTTTAAAAAGTGCTAAAGAATATGGTTTGAAAAATGTTGAAATAACTTTGTTTATGATTGTAGAACTTGTAAGTTCTACTTGTTATCATTCTATTTTATATAAGAAACCTGTAAATATCGAGGAGTTTAAGCCTTATTTGTATGATACTATTAGAGATTTTATAAATAATAATATTAACAAATAGAAAGTAGAGAATAAAAAGAATTTGTCCTATAATTAAATTTTATAAAATTTAGATACAACTTTTAACTATAAAATTATAAAAAACAAGAATAAGATTTTCTTAGGAAACTCACCTTCTTCGTTTCACTACGCATAAGTTATCCGTAAAGTCATTTCATTCCTAACGGCTAACTTAACTAACGTTCGAACAGCTAACTTAACTATCGTGGATGACTTTCCTAAGAATATAAAAAATATAGAATATTCTACCATTTTGCTGGTAAAATATTCTATATTTTATTATAAAATTTGGTGTCCATTTTTTATAATTTTACTATAGACATCCTCTTTTCTAAATATTCTATGTGTTATGTTTGTTATTTTATGTATTTATTGTAGTTAAATTTCCAAAAGTGACAGATACCGCATTTGGAAACGTCCCCAATGGGAATTGGAAGTTAAAAACCTGTTCTTGGTAATTTTGCTTTTGCTTTGTTTTTTATTTGTATTTCTACTATTTCTTCATTCTCTGCTATTTCTAATATATATTCTTTATCACTTATTTCGTAATTTTCATCTGTTTTTGTTTCTTTTATTAAATATTTTCCTTTTTCTAATTTATTTGTTATTGCTATTCCTTGCTCGTTTGTTATAATCTTTTCTATTACTTTTTTGTTTTCATCTATTATTTCAAATTCTACATTTGCGATTGGAGAACCTGCTTTTTTTCCTGTTATTTTGCTGTCATCTTCACTTATTTTTTTTATTCTTATTTGTCCTTTTATTTTTTCATTTTTTACCTCTATTTTTGTTTCTTTGTTATGCTCTACCTTTGCTTCTATCTTTTCTTGATTCAATATATATTGCTGATTTGTTTTTATTTCTTTTATTATATAGTCTCCTATATCTAAATTTTCTATTATTATCTCTCCATTTTCATCTGTTACATATTTGTTTATGTAGTTCTCTTTATTGTCGTATAATTCAAATTCTATTCCTTCTAGTTTTATTTCTTCGTTTTCACTATCTACCTTTATTATTTTTAAATTTCCTTTTTTTCTGTAATTTTCTATTTCTATTTTTGTTTCTTTATTCCATTCTATTTTTATTTCTATTTCTTGGCTGTTTAATTCATATTTATCATTTGTTTTTGTTTCTTTTAGTGTGTAATTTCCTATATCTAAATTTTCTACAATTATCTGTCCATCTTTGTCTGTTATATATGTATTTACTAAATTTCCTGTATTATCATATAATTCAAATTCTATTCCCTCTAATTTTATTTGTTCATCTTCCATATCTTTTTTAATTATTTTTAATATTCCTTTTTTATGTGCATTTTTTATTTCTAATACTGTTTCTTTATTCCATTCTACTTTTACTTCTATTTTTTCATCATTCAATATGTATTTGTCATTTGTTTTGACTTCTTTTAGGATATAATCTCCTATATCTAAATTATCTACTTTTATTTCTCCATTTTTATCTGTTATTAGCTTTTTTATTAGTTGATTTTTGTCATTATATAATTCAAATTCTACTCCTTCTAGTCTTATTTTATTGTTTTCTAAGTCTATTTTTAACACATTTATTTTTCCTTGCTTTTTATCATTTTGAATTGTTACAGTTGCCGTTTTTCCCCATTCTAATGTTACTGTTTCTTCCACAGGATTTAATACATATTTATCATCTACTTTTATTTCTTTTACTTTTACTGTTTGTGGTTTAATATTTTTTATTTCTATTATTCCATCTTTATTAGTTTTATATTCTCCTAAATCTTCTCCTATTTCATTCATTATTTTAAATGTTACATTAGATATTGGATTTTTTGTTTTACTATCTATTTTTATAATTTTTAAGTTTGAATTGTTGCTATCTATATTTAGGTTTGTTTGTGCAGAAGCTTTTTCATAACTACTTGTATATGTTACATAGCTTTGTGCAGCTGATATTGAACTTTTAGCATGATATATCGGACATGTTTTTACCTCTGCATCTATTATATTTATTTTTCCATTTATATTTTCTTTTATATTTTTTGTTGGAATTGCAATTTTGAATGTATTATTTGAAAAATTTGAATTTTCTATATTATTTGAATCTAATATTTTTGTTCCTGAGACAAAATTTTCTATTGATACTTTATAAGAATTTAAGGTTTTATTTGCTGTTACTTTATAGTTTTGAATATAATATTCTTCTCCATTTATATTTTCTATTTTTCTCTCACCATTTGTAACAACATTTACAGCTGGACTTTCATATACTTCTTTTCCATTTATTCCATATTCATATAGTGTTTGCGCTATATCTAGGGCTTTTCTTCCTCTTCTTTGTATTTCTTCTACTGTATTTCCATCTACACTTCTGTTCCCTAGTATGTATTTATCTTTTGGTGATACTCCTTCTTTATAAGAGTGAAGCGCTATTTTTGTTGCTGAGTAAAAATCATCATCATTTTCTATATTCCATTCTGTCCATTTTGACCCCATATATCCTTTACTTAATATTCTCCATATTACATTGTCACTTTCTTTTGATATTGTTGCATTATATGAACTATATCCTGTTCCTACTCCTTCTTTTGCTGGTTCTATACAAAATGCTGGATACCTATTTCCTGTTTGTGCATCTATATAGTATACATACCATACTATTTTATAACTCCATTTTTTATGGTCTGCCATCCAGTATTCTACTAATGAATGACATTCGTGATCACCTAATAATGTTACTGTATCTCCTTCTTTTATGTTTGCATTTGATATATTTGTTATCATTGTTATTAATTGTATTAATAAAATTATTATTGTTATTGTTTTTCTTGTTTTTTTCATTTTTTCCTCCTATACTTCTCCTTTTTTCGACAAAAATAGAGGCTTTGATAAACTTTTATACTTTGTTTATCTTAGCCCCTATTTTTGTGTAATTTTGCTTACACTTTTTATTTTTAATACATATTTTTATATGTAAATTATTCAGCTGTATATGGTAGCACTGCTATTTGTCTTGCTCTTTTTACTGCAATAGTAATATCTCTTTGATGTTTTGCACATGCTCCTGTAGCTCTTCTTGGTAATATTTTACCTTTGTCATTTATAAATTTCTTTAATTGATCTGCATTTTTATAATCTAATACAAGATTTTTATCAGCACATAAAGGACATACCTTTTTTCTTACTTTTTTAAATCTTGGGTTATAATCTTCATCTACATTATTATTTCTATTGTTTCTTTTTTGTTTTTTATCTGCCATTTCATTTTCCCCCCTAACTTGAATAATTAATGAATAATGAATAGTGAATAGTGAATAATGAATAATATATATGTAAAAAGATTATTCATTTTTCATTCTTCATTATTAATTATTCATTGCTGGCATTCATACCAGCACCTAAAATGGTAGGTCATCTCCTGAAGATACTTCAAAATCTGAAGCTCCTTGGCTTGGCTCTGGCATTGTTCCAAATGTTCCTGCATCAAAACTTCCTCCAGCTTCGCCATCTCTTTTGCTGTCTGCAAAATATGCTTCTTCTGCTACTACTTCTGTTATGTAGTGTTTTTGCCCTTGGTCATCATCCCAAGTTCTTGTTTGTATTCTTCCTATTATTCCTACTTGTTGACCTTTTCTGAAATATTTACTACAGAATTCTCCTAGTTTGCTCCATGCTACTATATTTATGAAATCTGCTTGTCTTTCTTCTCCTGGTCTTGCAAATCTTCTATTTACTGCTAAACTAAATGATGCTACTAATGTATTGTTAGCTTGTGTATATCTAACTTCTGGGTCCTTTGTTAGTCTACCCATTAAAATTACTTTGTTCATATTTTTTACCTTACCTTTCGGCCCCTATTATTCATCTACTTTTATTGTCATGAATTTAATTACTTCGTCTGTAATTCTGTAATTTCTCTCTAATTCTGATATTAAAGATGTATTAGCTTCGAAATAGAATATTACGTAATAACCTTCTTTATTTTTCTTTACTTCATATGCTAGTTTTCTTTTTCCTAATTCATCAGCTTTTTCTAATTTACCGTCAGTATTAATTAAATCTGTGAATTTTTGAACTAATGCTTTAGTTCCTTCTTCATCAACATTTGGATTAATAATGACAACACTCTCGTATTTATTCATTATTTTTTCACCTCCTTATGGCTTTGTAACCTACATTTATTAATGTAAGTAAGGATGTTATAACAAAAACTGCTCTGTTTTTTGTATAACATCCTTATTTTATCATGTTTTTATGTAATTTACAAGACTTTTGTTAAATTTTTGTATTTATTTTGTTACTAATTCATCTGTATAATATTCAAATCCATATCCAAAGTTTAATTTACAATATTTGCTTATAAAATCTGGCTCATTCCATTCTATTTTGTATGATGGTTCTACTATTATTTTTCCTTCTTTATTTACAACTCCCCATTTTTCATCCTTTTTTATTCCTGCATATCCATATTGATTAAATTCTGTTACTATGTCATAATTTGGTTCTACTACTATTATATCATTACTGTTTATAAATCCCCATTTTCCATTTTTACTATATGCATATATTTCGTTATTTTTTAGTAATTCTTTATTTGATGCTATGTTACCATCATTATCTAAGTATTTCATATCGTTATTTGATAATAGTTTTATATAATTGTCATACGTATATAGTATCGCATCTTGTATGCTTATTTGCTTTTCTAATTTGCTATTATACATTTCTATTGTGTTTGTTTTGGTTTCTATTGCTTGTAGTACTTTTTTGTCTTTTACTTTTTGTATTATATCATATTGGAAGTTTATTATTATTCCTCTATTTATATCTATTACTCCTACTTTTCCATTTTGTGTAACTATAAAATAATTGTCAAAAGCATATTCTATATATTGGTATTGGTTCTTTATTAGGGTTTGCCCATCTTTATTTGCTACTCCAAATCTTTCTTCGTTGTCCATTGTTATAGTATAGTTTTCGTTTGCTGTTTCTATACTGTTTTCGTATTGTGTTCGCTCTTTATCTCCCTTTTTATTATATATTTCCGTGCTTTCTCCTCTTTTTGCTGTTATTTTACTTCCTGTTAATAATATATAATCATATTCTATTGGTAAAATTTCTTTTCCTTCTAATGAAATTACTCCTTGTTTTGAATCCTTTTGTACTATAAATAACTCATTTTGCTTATTATACTCTATTTCTTCATATATTTTTGATATTATTTCTTGCTCATTTTTTAATACTCCATATTTTCCATTTTTTGATACTAATAGGTATATATCTTTATTGCTTTTTATTTCTACTATTCTATTTATTTCATTGTACTGTGTTTCTAATATTTTTTTTCCTTCTTTGTTTATATATCCATAACGATAGCCTTCTTCTGTTTTATTTTGTACTATAAATCCTGCTTCCATGTAGTCATTTTCTGAAGTATAGTATTCGTCTGATTCTACTTTGTCATATTCTGGTTTTATTATTTGTTTTCCGTTTATATCTATTATTCCATATTTACCATTTTGTTTTATTATCAGTGTTCCTTCTTTGTATTCTAGACTTTCTATTTCTTCATATATTGGTTTTGTTATTTTTTTTCCTGAAAAGTCTATTATTCCATATTTACCATTTTGTTTATATTTTAATACACTTTTTTCAAATGGAATATTTGATGTGGATTCTTCACACATTAAAGGTAATACTTGCTCAAAATTTGTTAATATTGGTTCGTTCTTTTCGTTTAATACTTTTGTTTTATATTCTCCTGTTGTTTCATTATAGTCACTATAACATATAAACACTGCTTTTGTTGGGTTTGGTATATTTATTACTTCATATTCTGCATTTATTAATGTATTTCCTCTTTCATCTATTACTCCATATTTTTGGTTTTGATATAGTTTGAAATAGTTATATTTGTCTATTTTTTCTATTTTATATTGTTTGACATTTGCATTTTTATTAACTATTATTGCACTTATTGCCACTATTATTGTTATTATTGCTATTATTATCGCTATTATCATATTTCTTGTACTTTTCATATTTTTACCTCTTATTTATTTTTTATTATTGTAGGATAATTTCTTCGAAAAATAGGGCTCTAAATAGCTACACCCCCCTGTAATTATTTATTACATAATTTTGCATGCTTTTACCCATAATATTCTCTTATCTTCATATTCTTCAATTTTATAAGTTACTTTATCTGTTTCTATTATTGGATTTTCATCATCTTCTGGCACTCTTCCTAATAGTTCTAATAAATATCCTGATAAAGTTTCATATTCTCCTTCTGGTACATCTATTCCTAGTACCTTTTTTAATTCATTTACTGAAACTTTTCCACTTATTAAGAAAGTATTATCATCTATCTTTTCAATTTCATTTTCTATATCATCATATTCATCAAATATGTTTCCCACTATTTCTTCTAATAAGTCTTCCATTGTAGCTAAACCTGCTGTTCCTCCATATTCATCTATTACTATTGCCATTTGCATTTTATTTTTTTGCAAATCTTTGAATAGTTCATTTATTGGTTTATTTTCTGAAACAAAGTATGCTTCTCTTATTATATTCTTTATTTTTAAAGGCTTTTTATTTCTAAAATATTTTAGTAGGTCTTTTACAAATAATATACCTTCTATATTATCTATTGTTTCACTATATACTGGTACCCTACTATATTTATAATCATCTAATTCTTTTAGTATTTCTTCTATGTCTGAATTTATATCTACTGCAAATATGTCTGTTCTATGTGTCATTACCTCTGATACTGTAATATCATTAAATTCAAATATATTATTTATCATTTCTTTTTCTTCTTGCTTAATTGTTCCTTTTTCTTCACCTTCATCTATCATCATTTTTATTTCTTCTTCTGTTACTATTTCTTCTTCATTTTCTGAAATACCAAATATTTTTGATATTACATTTGTAGATTTTGTAAGAATTTTTACGAATGGTGATGCTATTATTGAAATAAAACGTATTATTCCTATACTTGCATATGCTACTTTTTCGTAATATTTCATTGCTAGTCTTTTTGGAACTAGTTCTCCAAATACTAACGTAAAGAAAGATAATATTATTGTTATTATTACTATTGAAATTCCTCTAAAAGCCTCTACACTAATTGCTGGAAAGATATTATTTAGTGCTGGTGCTAAAATATCTGCAAAAGTGTCTGATGCAAAAGCACTAGACAAAAAACCTGCTAAAGTAATTCCTATTTGTATTGTTGCCAGGAATTTGCTTGGGCTTTTTAACATCTTTTCTATTTGTTTTGCTTTTTTATTTCCTTCTTTTGCACTTCTTTCTATTTTGGCATCATTTAATGATATAAATGCTATTTCTGATGCTGCAAAATACGCATTTATTAAAATTAATATTACTAGGACAAACAATTGTGATATCATTCTTTTTCTTCCTCTCTTTTTACTATTCTATCCCTATTTATTTGTTTTTATTATATATTTAATAATATATGATGTCAATTGAAATTTTTCTAATAAAAAAAGGGAAGATTTGGGGAAAGATTTGGAAAGATTTGGGACGCGTCAAAAACTTTCCTTTTATTTTTTACATTATTTTTTA
>CANPTO010000027.1 GCA_947577025.1 uncultured Clostridiaceae bacterium
CCTATGACCCCCTGCTTGTAAGGCAGATGCTCTCCCAGCTGAGCTAAGCGACCGTGTTTCTTTCGACGATATTAAGTATATACGATTTTCTTATAATTGTCAATACCTATTTTAAAATTTTTTTTATTTTTTTATTTTTAGAAATTTTCGTTGCCACTACAGCAACTTTTTCTGAAAAAATGTTGTTATTATCTCGATTTATTTTTTTGTTGTTTTATTTCTTTTTATTTCCCTTTAGACTTTTTTGAAGAGAATACCTTAATTTAATTTTGTTTTTTATTTACACTATATGTTTTTATATTATATTTTGTGAGTTTTAATTTTAGGTATTCTCTTCTTTTTCTTTTCTTATCCAAAGTTTATTAGTAGTATTAATGCACTTATTATCATTGCTATATTCATTTCTTTATCTGATATTGTTTGCTCTTGCTTTACATCTTTTGGTATTTCATCTATTATATCTATTTTTGCTTTATTTACTTTGTTGTAATTAAATTTGACTTCAAATTCTTTTTCTTCATTAGTTTCTATTTTATCTATTTTTATGTATTTTGTTCCCATTAAAACATCATTTTTTGAATAGCATTCTACTTTTACGTATTTGTTTTCTATTGCTTGTTGCGTGTTGTTTTTTATTTTGCATTTAGCAATGCCATTTATTGATGTTGCTTTTACTTCTGCTTGTGTTATTATTGCTGTTGTTACTTCTACATTTTTATATTTGTATGTTGTGTTAATTGCTATATATATCATTATTTGCGAAAATATAAAAAATCCTAATACCCAAGAACCATACATAAGAAATCTTTTTAACCTTGCCATATAAATTTTCTCCATTCTTCTTTAATTACATTTTTCTAAATACTCCTGCTACTTTTCCTAGTATCTCACAGTTTGGTACTATGATTGGATCCATTGTACTATTTTCTGGTTGTAATCTTATATGATCTTTTTCTTTGTAAAATGTTTTTACTGTTGCTTCTTCACCTACTAATGCTACTACTATTTCTCCATTATTGGCTGTGTTTTGTTTTTTTACTAATATATAGTCTCCACTTAGTATTCCAGCTTCTATCATGCTTTCACCTCTTACTGTAAGCATAAAGCTTTCACTATTTCCAACAAAGTCTATTGGAATTGGGAATGTATCTGTTATGTTTTCTACTGCTAGTATTGGTTCTCCTGCGGTTACTTTCCCTATTACTGGTACTTCTACCATTTCTCTTCCTGTATAGTAATTTTTACTTTCTTTTGTTATTTCTTTATTGTCTGTTCCTTTTAGTAACCTTAGTGTTCTTCCTTTTTGGTTTTCTTTTTTGATATATCCTTTTTCTGTTAGTTTTGCTAAGTAACTATGCACTGTGGCTGTTGAACTTAAGCCTACAGCTTTTCCTATTTCTCGTACTGATGGTGGATATCCTTTGGTTTCTACTTGTTTTTGTATGAATTTTAATATTGCTTTTTCTCTTTTATTCAATTCCATAGAGTCTTTTTTTGTTCTCATTTACATCACTCCTATTTTTTATTTTCCTATATAATATCACACAAACAAAAGAATGTCAAACAAAAGTTTTAAATTTGTTTGACATTTTTTATTTATATATTTTTTGATTTATTAATGTTTTCAAAAATTTTATTTTTTTATTAAAATTTACTTTTTATAATAAATATATGGTCTGTCTGAGATTACCTTTTTATCTTGTACTAATATTAGTTAGATTTTTATTTGTATTTTGTTTATTTTCTGTTATTTCTAGGTATCAATTGTAACATGAAATTTAATCTTCTTATAAATTGTTTATTAAATTATTGTATTCATCTACTAATTTTTGTGTTTCAAATTCTATTTCATTATTGTTATTTATATTCCATTTTTCTTTGTTGTTTACTAATAGTTCTATTACTTTTTCTTGTGTCTCTAATATATTATTTATATTTTTACTTGCTTCTTCTAATGTTTGCACTATTTCTTGTAAATCTACTTTTATTTCATCTCCTAGCATTAACTCTTTGTATAAGTCTACATAGCTACTCTCTAATTGTTTTTCTTCTATTGCTTTCATCATTTTTTCTTCTGTGCTCATTTCTATTAATGTATTTATTCTTTCATTAAACTCTGACTTAGTTTTTGCTATATACTCTTTTGAAGCTACGAATTCTTTTCCATCATTTTTATAATTTTCTGCTGTTAAAATCTTTGCTATTGTTTCGTCATCTAATATATTTTTTAATTGTTTACAGTTAGTTCCATATGTGTTCATATATTCTTTTATAGTCTTTTCTACTACTGCATAGTCTCCTTTTGTTTTTATTGTCATATCTATATCATCTTTTGTTACATCTAATTTACTTATTGTATTTACTTCTTTTCTTAAAGTTACTCCTTGCATTAGGTCTGTCATTGCAAAATATCCTATTACTCCTACTATTGCAAATATTATTATTATTCCTATTATTGTTATTTTATTTTTCATTTTTATCCCCTTTCTTATTAATCATACCATTCTAATTCCCAATCTACAACTCTAACTGTATCTCCTTCTTGCACACCAGCTTCTTTTAGAGCTTTATTTACGCCTAATTCATCTAGGCATTTTTGGAAATAATGCATCGATTCATTATCTTCTAAATTTACTCTTCTCATTATTCTTTGAACTCCTGGTCCATCTACAATAAACATTCCATTTTCTTTTATTATAGTAAATTCTTCTTTTTCTTCTAGAGTATAAAGTTTTCTTTGTTTTATTTCTACAATTTCCTCTTTTGGAAGTGTTTTTAGGACTTCTATTACCCTAGTAAGTAGTTCTTTTAAACCTTCTCCTGTTACTGCTGATATTTTAAATATTTCTATATTTTTCTCTTTTGCCATTTTTTCTAAGTCTTTGTATAGTTTTTCATCTTGCATACTATCTATTTTGTTTGCTACTATTATTTGTTTTCTATTTGATAGCTTTTCACTATATTGCTTTAATTCTTCATTTATTATTTTAAAGTCTTCTACAGGATTTCTTCCTTCTACTCCTGATACATCTATTACATGTAGTAATAACCTTGTCCTTTCTATATGCCTTAAGAATTGTATTCCTAGGCCTACTCCTTGACTTGCTCCTTCTATAATTCCTGGTATATCTGCTATTACGAAGCTATCTCCATATTCTGATTTTACAACTCCTAAGTTTGGCTCTAAGGTTGTAAAATGATAGTTTGCAATTTTAGGTGTAGCTGATGTTGTTCTTGATAGGAAGGTTGATTTTCCTACATTTGGGAAACCTAATAAGCCTACATCTGCTATAAGTTTTAGTTCTAATATTAGTTCTTTTTCTATTCCTTTTTCTCCACCTTGTGAGAACCTAGGTGCTTGTCTTGTAGATGTTGCAAAGTGTGAGTTTCCTTTTCCTCCTCTTCCTCCTGGAAAGATTAATTCTTTTTGGTCTTTTTCTGATAAGTCTGCTAACACTTCATTTGTCTCAGCATCTTTTATTATTGTTCCTATTGGAACTCCTATATATAAGTCATCTGCTGATTTACCATATCTATGGTTTCCTTCTCCATTTTTTCCATTTTCAGCTATAAATTTCTTTTTATATCTAAAGTCTATTAGTGTGTTTAGGTCTTGGTCTACGTAGAAATATACATCTCCACCTTTTCCACCATCTCCTCCATCTGGTCCACCTGCTGCTACATATTTTTCTCTTCTGAATGAAACAGCTCCATTTCCACCATCACCAGATTTCACTAGTATTTTTACGTAATCTGTAAACATTTTCTCCTCCATTTCTATAAAATATATTCTTTAATTTCACAATTTTTTAATCCTAAGTTTAAAAATTTTCCATCTTCTGGTATACCATTAAAATACCCATAAAATGCTTTTGATACTCCGCTATGTGCTACTATAAGTACATTTTCATAATCTTCTTTTTTTAATTCATCTAAAAATTTATACACTCTTTCAAAAAACAATTTTATATTTTCTGATGTTCCATATTGTATAGTTGTGTAATAATTCCAGTATTCTTCTCTGTTTGTCACTTCTACTGGCTTTCCACTTAAGTCTCCATAGCTTCGTTCTCTTATTAAGTCATTATAAATAATTTTATTGTTATTTACATTTAATATATTTGCTGTATGTTTTGCCCTCATTAGTGGAGATGAAATAATTATATCAAATTTCATATTTTTAATTTTATCTTTTAGTTCTTCTGCTTGTGTTATTCCTAATTCTGTTAGGTCTTCATCCTTTGTATTGTATTGTTTTAATGCATTATGAGGGACTTGTCCATGTCTTACAATGTAAACTTTCATTTTATTCCTCCATTTCATAAAATGTATTGTCTAATTTCACAATTTTTTAGTCCTAAGTCGAAAAAGTTTCCGTCTTCTGGTATTCCATTAAAATATCCATAAAACGCTTTTGACACTCCACTATGTGCTACTATTAATACTTTGTCATAATTTTTACTTTTCAATTCTTCTAAAAAACTAAATACTCTTTCAAAAAAATCCTTAATATTTTCAGCATTTCCATGGTCTCTAATAGAAAAGTAATTCCAATAATCCATTCTATATATATTGTCTTCTACTGGCTCTCCACTTAGCTTTCCACAATTTCTTTCACGTAGTCTTTCGTCAATTATCATCTTTTTATTATTTGTATTCAATATTTCAGCAGTATGCATTGCTCTTAAATAAGGTGATACATATATAATGTCAAAATTTATATTTCTAATTATTTTACTTAATTCCTTTGCTTGCTTAATTCCAAGTTTTGTTAGATCTTCAAATGGATTTGTATGTTTTTTTAATACATTACTAAGAATTTGTCCATGTCTTACTATATATACTTTCATTTAATTTTTCCTTATTTTTTACAGTTTATTTAAGCAATTTCGCTGGAGTGCGGGCGATTGCTAATCGCCCCTACATCTACAGGTTAAATTCTAGGAATTAAATTTTGGTTATTTTTTCGAATAGGTTGCCAAAATTCTAACTTCTAACCTCCGTCTTCTGACTTCCGACCTCTGATCTCCGATTTCCAACTTCTAATTAAAATAATTTAACTTCATTGCTTCTTTTACTTTCTTCATTGTTTTTTTTGCTACTTGCTGTGCTTTTTTTGTTCCTTCCAATAGAATTTTATCTACTTCTTCTGGATGTTCCTCATAGTATGCTCTTTTTTCTCTTATTGGTTTTAGTGTTTCTGATATGTTTTTTGCAAGCTGTCTTTTACATGCTACACAGCCTCTGGCTCCTGCTTTACATTCTTCACATACTGTTTTTACTTCGTCTTTAGTACTAAATAATTTGTGGTAGTATGATACCATACATATATCAGGATTTCCTTTATCATCTTTTTTTATTCTTCCTGGGTCTGTTATTGCACTCATTACTTTTTTTGTTATCTCTTCTTCACTATCTGATAAGTATATTGCGTTTCCTAAAGATTTTCCCATTTTTTCGTTTCCGTCTAGTCCTTTTATTCTTTTTCCATTTGATAATACTGGCTCTGGTTCTACTAAAACTTCTCCATATATACTATTGAATTTTCTTACTATTTCTCTACATTGTTCTATTAGTGGAAGTTGGTCTTCTCCTACTGGTATAAGCCTTCCTTCGAAACATGTTATATCTGCTGCTTGGCTTACTGGGTAACCTAAGAAACCATATGTTACACTTTCTCCAAATAGTTCTTTCTTTTGAGCTATTTCAGTTTTTACTGTTGGGTTCCTTTGAAGTCTTGCTATTGTTACTAAGTTTGAATAAAATACTGTAAGTTCTGCCACTTCTGGTATCATAGATTGTATATATATTGTTGTTTTTTTTGGGTCTATTCCACATGCCAAATAATCCATTGCTACTTCTCTTACATTTTTATGTACCTTTTCTGGATTGTTAAAATTATCTGTTAATGCTTGCACATCTGCTATTAATATGTATGGGTCATATTCGCCTGAATTTTGCATTTCTACTCTTGTTTTTAACGAACCGAAGTAATGACCTATGTGCAATTTTCCTGTTGGTCTATCTCCGGTTAATATTCTTTTTTTCTCTGACATTTATTTTCCTCCATTTTATAATATTTGTTCAAATTTCTCTTCTAGCTTTTTAAATTCTATTATATATTTATTTTTTATATCACTATATATTCTTCTTGATGTTTGTTCATCATATAAGTGTGAAAGTTCATTTCTTGATAGCATAATTTGTATCCAAGTTTCTCAATCTTCAATTATTCCTTGTTTGAATGCTTGTTGTATATTTTCTCTAGGACTTCCTGTGTTCTTAGTTATTCCCATATATTCTAAGTAATCTTTTATAGTTTTCCATGCAAGCTCAAAAGTGAATTCAAATCTATGTAGTGCTCCATCTATAATAATTTGCTTTGCATTTTCTGTTAGTTCTTCTATATTCTCTGTTAAAGCTTCTTCTAATTTAGTTAAAGCATTTTTATAATCTTTTTGTCTTTCTACAAATCTACTCATATTCTTTTACCATCTCTTTCTATTGAATTTAAAAGCTCCTTTTTAGTTACATCTTCTATGAAAATTAAATCTATCATATATGGAATTTCCAATAAGTCAAATTCATTTTTTATATTAAACTTTTCGTTATCATCTAAACAGTTATATATAGCTATATCTATGTCTGAACTTTTCTTATAGTCTCCTCTAGCTCTTGAGCCAAATATTTTAAATTCACAATTATTATATCGCTTTATTATTTCTTTTATTTTATTATATATTTCATCAGATAATCCATATTTTGTCATATTTTACCTCTTTTTCTTTCTAATATATTATAACTAATTATTGTTTTTTTTACAAGTCTGTTATAGCAATCACTAAAAAAACTTTTAAATATTGGTAATACTTAACTCTTATTTTTAAATAAAAATATAAAATCTTGGTTACTATAAGACAAAAAATTTTAAACCTATTGCTATATAAGTATGTAACAAAGCAACTGGTTGTTGTTTGCTAATCTTTTTAATAATATTATATTAGTTAATAATAATGCATTTTTAATTCTCATTTCACATACAAAAAACGCAAAAATATGTTTATTTTTACGTTTTTTGTATTCTATGCATTTCGTTTCTAAATAGCTAATTTCACTCTTTTCAAAAAATACCCTAAAATTCGTTAGTAAAGCTTTTGACACGTCCCAAATCTTTACTACTATTCTACTGAAGATAAAGTGCAAGGCGGAACCCGTTGCTAGTGTAGGTAAGAGGCGCACAACCGCAAGCACGGTAAGCTGCAGGGTGAGTCGAAGAGGCATTGCCGAAAGCACCACCACGAAGCACGTATGTGTTGTAGGTTGCATTTGTGTATGTTATGTCTTTATAGTATGCTGCCTCCTGTGTCCACTCCCATAGGTTTCCAGCTACGTCATATAAATTCATTTTCTTTACCTGTTCGGTTGAACCTGTTGTTAATAATACATATGAGCTTGTCCCTGCATTTGTTGTTAATGTTTCTGCATTTTTGAATCCATCTGTTGCCCCACTAGAAGTATTTACATTTGTGTAATATCCTGTTAAATTAGATAATGATACATTATCATAGTTTCCCCATGTTGATGTTAATATATCTACACTTCCTGTATCTCTCATATATTTCATCATTATATCCCATTGTGTTCCTGTTACTAGCCCACTTTTTACATAATTGTTATCTCTATATAATCTTTCACTCATTTCTACTGCTGTATAATAATCTACATGATAGTATGGGATACTATCTGCTTTAACTACTACATTTCCACTGGCCTTATTTGTTCCTGTTGTTACAGGCGTTCCTGTTCTTCTTGCTGTAAAATCATAATTTTGCCAGCCCCAATTATTTATTCCTGTTTGGATTGCAACACTATTAAATAATGATTTTCCTCCATCAAATGTTACACTATCATCAAATGGCTTCGCCTCTCCATTTGCTTTTTTCTCTTGGTTCAACGTTGCTACTCCTGCTTCATATCTTCCGATATAAAATCCATTATATTTTATTATTTGTGGATATTCAGCTGCCTGCCCTTCCATATCCCATTTCGCATCTTCTTTTCCAAAGTCTATTTTATGATAATCATTTGCTGTACATGGTATCCATACAAATTGATTTCCTTTTAACTCTTTACTTACATCTTCTTTTCCTGCATATTTGTTTTGGTCTTCTTTATTATCTGATATTACTATTCCACTATCTATTGTTCCTCCTACATAGTAAAAACCTAGTGGCACTGGTATTGTGTTTCCGTTTCCGGCACTTACTGCGTATACACTGGCTACCTTTTTGCTGGCTATTACTTCTTTTCCATCTTTATCTGATACGTATGTTGGAAGTGTTGTTTCCCATGTGTTTGGCATTCTTACAATTTTTCCCGCCTCTGTTTCGGGTGTATTTTCTGGTAATTCTCCTAATAGACCTAGTTCTTCATATAATTCATTTAACGCTTTTTCTTCTTCTACACTAGCATTTAGGTATTTTTCTTTTGCATATTTTGCTTTATTAAATAAGCCATTCTCTCCTAAGGCTAAGTTTATTCCTACTCCTGCTAGGATTATTAGTAATATTATTGTGACTACTAGTGATATTAGTGTTATAGCTTTTGGCGAATTTTTGCTTAGCTCTGTTTCTATATTATTGTTTTTTGCTTTTACTAATTTTTCTTTCATTTGTTTCCTCCATATACTTTTATTATTTACTCTTTTGTTTTTTTTAAACTTTTTATGATATTTTTGTCGTCTTTTTCATTATACTTTTGACATTTTTCTTTGTCAATATTTTTTGCCTGTTTTGTCGTATTTGTTTTGAGTTGTATTTTTTTCTTTTATTTGACTTATTTCTGTTTTATATGATTTTATATGTTAAAAGTGTTTCTAGAATTATTATAAGAAAATTGCACAGTGGGCTTTTGTGCTTTTAAGCCAACTGTGCAACTACGTT
This sequence comes from uncultured Clostridiaceae bacterium, assembly GCA_947577025.1. Taxonomy (GTDB): domain Bacteria; phylum Bacillota; class Clostridia; order TANB77; family CAG-508; genus UMGS1663. Next base: position 8,943 of record CANPTO010000027.1, read on the forward strand.
TTAAATTTGTTTTTACTTTATATTTTGAATAAAAAGTTTTATATTTATGAATAAAGGTTATTTATCCATTTTGAAGGACTTAGATGTTGTTCCCTACATTTCTAAATTGATTTTTTCTATATTAGAATATATATAGCTTAGCTATGTAGGTTCATTTTAGCTACGGTTTGTATAATCTCGAAAATGGATTTTTACTATCTTAACTTACGTGGATGACTTTCGAACAAAAGGGCACAGTGCTGTCATTGCTAATAGGGTATTCCCACAAACGGTGCCCCTACAACTTAAAATTTGATTTTTCCTATTCAACAAAAAAGGCATGGTGCCCCGTGCCCCTACATTTGAAATCGATTTTTCCTATACTATAAAAAAGTAGTAACTTACGTTTTAATTAGTTTGTTACTACTTTTTTTATTTTATGCTTGTGTTTCCTCTACTGGATAAACACTTACTTTCTTTTTATCTTTTCCTAGTCTTTCAAATTTTACTGTTCCATCTTTTAATGCAAATAATGTATCGTCACTTCCGATTCCTACATTTGTTCCTGGATGGAATTTTGTTCCTCTTTGTCTTACTAGTATATTTCCTGCTAGAACAAATTGTCCGTCAGCTCTTTTTAGCCCAAGACGCTTTGACTCACTGTCTCTACCGTTCTTAACACTACCTTGACCTTTCTTATGAGCCATGTTTTCTCACTCCCTTCTTGGTTTTATTTTTTATATCTCTTTTTATTTATATACTTATGCTTCTACTTTTGCAGCTTTTTCAGCAGCTTTTGCTATTTTTGTAATTTGAACTTTTGTATATGGTTGTCTGTGTCCAATAGTTCTTCTGTAGTTCTTTTTAGCTTTGTATTTATAAACTATAATTTTCTTTCCTTTGCCATGTTCAATTACTTTTCCTTCTACTTTAGCACCTTTTACGTAAGGAGCTCCTACTTCTACTTTTTGATCATCAGATACTAATATTACTTCTTTGAAAGTAACTTTTTTACCTTCTTCTGTATCTAACTTTTCGAAGAATACTACATCTCCTTCTGATACTTTGTATTGCTTTCCACAGCTTTCGATTATTGCGTACATTAATGTACACCTCCCTTTATATGTATACTCGCTAAGCATAAAATACTAGGCAGCTAAATTGTATTTAGCATTTTTAGCCCGACTCAGGCGGCTTACAGTTTATTATTTTAGCATATATTTACTTATTTGTCAATTAATTTTAGTTTAAATTCTATATAATCTCCACTTATTAAGTAAAATTCTATTCCTTCTATTATTCCTTCTACTGCATCACTATGTGATGCTCCATGTAAATGTGCATAATAACACCTTTTTACATTGTATTTTTTCATAATTTCTAGAAATTCAGAGTCATATGTATATTCATTTTTCATTTTTGTTTTTGTAATTGGTGGATAATGCATTATACATATTATTTCTTTATTTTCTCCATAATTTTGAATAGCATTTTGTATTGAAAGTTCTAATCTTATACTTTCTCTTTTTATCATTTTACTACTATTTTCAGTATCTAATAAAGCCCAGCCTCTTGTTCCTACTATTATTTTATCTTCAGTGTAAAAACTATTGTTATATAAAAAGTCTATATTTCCAAAATTATTTTCTTCTAAATATTGTTTCATACTTTTTACTGTAGTCCACCAGTAATCATGATTACCTTTTAATATTATCTTTTTTCCTGGTAAGTCACATATATATTTAAAGTCCTTATATGTATCTTTTATATATGTTGCCCATGAAAAATCACCAGCAATAATTACTGTATCTTCTGCTTTTACTTTGCTTTTCCAATCTTCCTTTAGTCTTTCAGTATACCCTTGCCATTTTTCGCCAAAAATGTCCATTGGTTTATCAATTCCAAAAGGCAAATGTAAGTCTCCTATCACATATATAGCCATATTTTCTCCTTTTTTATTAAACTTTTGTCTCCAAGGGCGTCCTTTTTGGTAATCTTTTTTAAGGGTGTCCCTTTTGGTAATTTTTTCCGAAAAAAGGGCGTCCCTTTTAGTTGGTCCCTTTTAGTTGATTTTTAAATTTGGTACTGCATTTAGTTCCAAATTTGATGTTATTTTATTTATGTAGTTGAAATATCCTGCTGAGGCTATCATTGCTGCATTATCGGTGCATAATATTGGCTCTGGGTAGTATACTTTTATATTGTTTGTTTGTTCTAATTCTAGAAATCTGTTTCTTATATAACTGTTTGCTGATACTCCTCCAGCTAATGCTATTGTTTTTAGGTTTAATTTTTCACATGCTTTAATTGCATTTTCTATTAATACATCTGTTACTGCTTGTTCGAAGCTTGCTGCTAAGTCTGCTTTGTTTAGATTTGGCGTTTTATGGTTTAGATTTATTACTGCTGTTTTTATTCCACTAAAGCTGAAGTCTAAATTTTCAAAATGTGTTTTTGGTAATTGTATATTTGCATGCCCTTCTTTTGCTAGTTTGTCTATTTTTGGTCCTCCTGGGTATCCTAGCCCTATTACTCTAGCTACTTTATCAAATGCTTCTCCTATTGCATCATCTCTTGTTTTTCCTATTATTTCAAATTCTTTGTAATTTTTTATATGTACTAGGTGTGTATGACCTCCTGATATTACAAATGCTAGAAATGGTGGCTTTAATTCTTTATGTGTTATATAGTTTGCTGCTATATGTCCTTCTATATGGTTTGTTCCTATTAAGGTTTTTCTTGATGCATAGGCTAGTCCTTTTGCATATGATACTCCTACTAATAATGCTCCTACTAAGCCTGGTCCATAAGTACATGCTATTCCATCTACCTCTTCTAGTTGTACATTTGCATCTTTTAGTGCTTTTTTTACAACATTTGAAATAGCTTCTACATGATTTCTAGAAGCTATTTCTGGTACTACTCCTCCAAATTTTTCGTGAATTGCTATTTGTGAACTTATTACATTTGATAAAACTTCTCTTCCATTTTTTACTACAGCAGCTGCTGTTTCATCACAACTTGATTCTATTCCTAATATTAATATATCTTTCATCTTTTTCATTTCTTTCTATTTTATTATTCTAATAATTTATTATATTTATTGACTATATAATTCTTTGTTTGCTATTTATAATATTTTACCTTGTATGTAACATTCATATATATAATCTGGGCTTTCATAATACATGCTACTATTATAATTGTCTATCTTTTCTATAATCCATGAAGATAGTACTTCTATCATACACTTTATATAATTATTTTTTTCTTTATTTAACCTTACTATTAGCCTTTTATATACTTTTCCTATTTCCCAATATGTAGGAATTCTATATTTGCAAGCTGATACATGGTCATAATTTCCTATTTTTATTTGTGCTTTTTCAATAAATTCGTCTGAAACTTTTTCTATATTTTCAGAATGATATATTTCTGCCAAATAATATATTTTTGTTAAATTTTCTTCTCCTAATTTTTTAATTACTGTTTCTTTTCTATTTTTAGTTTTTCTTGATATATATTCTATAAGGCTACATGTAAAGAACAAATCATTTTCTTCTTTAGGCTCTCCCATCTTATTTTTCCTCTGCTTCTACAAATTTTATACATTCTAATGCTTGTTTTGTGCAAAACGCTATTTGATGTGTTGGATGTCTAAATTTTGCTAATTCCCAAAATGCTTCTCTGGTTATCTGACCATCTATTAAGTCTGTTATATAATTATATACTTGGTCATCTGCCATTGCTCCTATTACAATATCATATTCATGCTTTTTTTCCATTTCTACAATTAATTATAAAGTCAAGCCATTCTTCTGACATTAAAATAAAATTTTTAATTTTCAAATTGGGATTTTCGTTATATTCGTATTTATTTATAATTGGTGTTTCATATTTCTTCGCCCATTTCTCAGCTTGTTCTTGTAGTATTGTACAATAAAACCCTATTCCAAAATCTTTATAATATTTACCTTTTATTAATTCTGGCTTTTCTATTTTACAATAACTACCCTGATATATTATTTGTTTTGACATAAGAACTCTCTTCCTCTATTTTATTTTCTTTTATATTATTCTTCCGAATAAATTTAATATAAGCTTTAGTATTCCTTCATATGCACCTGATATTATAGGTGATATTATCATTCCTGCTATTGGTGTTATCCATATTACTATAAATATTATATATAATATTTGATAGTTTCTGTCCATCCATTCTTTTGCATTATATGGCAAAAAGTTTCTTATTATTTTCGAACCATCTAATGGTGGTAGTGGTATTAAGTTAAATATTCCTAAGCCTAAGTTTACAGATACACATACCATTAACATTTGTATTACTACTGCTGTTATTTGGTTTGCTGTTACTATTTGCATTGTATATGAGGTTATATTTATATAACTATTTGTTGCTATTAATGTTATTCCTATTATTACAGAAAATACTATTGCTAATATAAAATTCATAGCTGGCCCTGCAAATGAAACTATTGCTTCACTTGCTGACATACTCCTATTTCTATTAAAGTTTCTTGGGTTTATTTCTACTGGTTTTCCCCATCCAAAACCTGCAAATACTAACATTATAGAACCTACCCAGTCTAAATGTGATAGTGGGTTTAAGTTAAGCCTCCCTTGCCTTCTTGGTGTATCATCTCCTAGTTTATCTGCTGCGTATGCATGAGCAAATTCGTGGAACGTTATTGCTATTAGTACTGCTGGTAATGTTAGTACTAAATTTAATAATTTATCTTGACTTGTAAGGTAACTACCAATATTCATTATTACGAATATTGCTAGTATTACATATAGAATTCTTTTATCGTATCCAAATGAAAACATTTAAATCTCCTTTTCTAATAAAATATTATTCAACTTCCTTAGTTAGTTGTTCTATTGTTGGCATATAATTTTGTAATTTTTTCCTCTTTTCTATTTCTTTTGCAATTTATAATTCTTCTGTTTTAAATGCTAAGTAGCCTTCATATAAATAACTATTATCTATACCTTTCATGTATACTTCTCTATCATCTATTTTACCTGTTAAACTTTGCTTTAATAATTGTTTAATTTCTGTATCTTTTATAGGGCTACGTTCCATTGCAAGTAAATAATCTGTTTTATCAACTTTGCTCCAATCAACTACTAAGTTTAATTCTTTTTTTAAAATTAAGTCAAGCCATATTCTTGTACTTCTTCCATTTCCTTCTCTAAATGGATGTGCTATATTCATTTCAACATATTTTTCAATTATTTCTTCATAACTAGACTGTGGCATTTTTTCAATGTTTTTAATTGCTTCCTCAAGATAAGCAAGAGGTACAAATCTAAAGTTGCCTTTTGCTATATTTACTTTTCTTAAGTTTCCTGCAAATTCATATATTTCTCCAAATAAATATTTATGTATTTTTTTTAAAGTTTCAAACGTTCCTGGCTCTAGTGTATTTAAGTATCCCGTTTCAAATATTTTCTTTGCATGTGTTTTACTAATTCTTTCTTCCTCTCTTGCTAATTCTGTTTGGTCAGTAATATTTAACTTATTTTCTAAAATCATCTTTCCTCCTTAACAATATATTAGTTTAGTGGTTTCATTGTTGGGAATAGTAATACATCTCTTATTGAGGCTGAGTCTGTTAGTAACATTACTAATCTGTCTATTCCTATTCCTAGCCCTCCTGTTGGTGGCATTCCGTATTCTAAGGCATTTATGAAATCGTCGTCCATCATGTTTGCTTCTTCATCTCCTGCTTCTCTTGCTTCTACTTGTTTTTTGAATCTTTCATATTGGTCTATTGGGTCGTTTAGTTCTGAGTATGCATTTCCATATTCTCTTGCTCCTATGAATACTTCGAAACGTTCTGTTAGACGTGGATCTGATGGTTTTCTTTTTGTTAGTGGTGATACTTCTACTGGGTAATCATATATGAATGTTGGCTGTATTAGTGTTTCTTCTACTTTTGCTTCGAATATTTGATTTATTATTTCTCCTCTTGTTAGTTTTAATTCATCTAATTCTACGTTTAGTTCTTTTGCTGCGTTTAGTGCTTCTTCGTCTGTTTCTATTTTACTAAAGTCTACTCCTGTTACTTCTTTTATAGAGTCTATCATTGATATTCTTTTCCATGATGGAGTTAGGTCTATTTCTGTTCCTTGGTATGTTATTTTTGTTGTTCCTAATACTTTTAGCGCTACTTTTGATATTATTTCTTCTGTTATATCCATCATGTCATTGTAGTCTTCATATGCTGAGTATAGTTCTATGTTTGTGAATTCTGGATTATGTTTTATATCCATTCCTTCGTTTCTGAACATTCTTCCCATTTCATATACTTTGTCGAAACCTCCTACTATTAGCCTTTTTAGGTATAGCTCGTTTGCTATTCTTAAGTACATGTCCATATCTAATGTGTTGTGGTGTGTTATGAATGGACGTGCTGCTGCTCCTCCTGCTATCGTGTTTAATATTGGTGTTTCTACTTCTAAGTATCCTTTTTCGTTTAATATGTTTTTTACTTCTTGAAGAATTTGTATCCTTTTTAGGAATGTATCTTTTACTTCTGGGTTTACTATTAAGTCTACATATCTTTGGCGATATCTTAAGTCTGTATCTTTTAAACCATGGTATTTTTCTGGTAGTGGTCTTAATGATTTTGAAAGTAGTGTTACTTCTTTAGCATGTATTGATACTTCTCCTGTTCTTGTTTTGAATACAAAACCTGTTATTCCTATGATGTCTCCTATATCATCTTCTTTGAATTGTTTGTAACTTTCTTCGCCTAATTCATTTATACTTACATAGCTTTGTATTTTTCCTTCTCCATCTTGTATATGGCAGAATGATGCTTTTCCCATTATTCTTTTTGCCATTATTCTTCCAGCTATGCTAACATCTTTTCCTTCTAGTTCATCATAGTTTTCTATAATTTGTTTGCTTGTATGTGTTCTATTAAATTTTGTTATTTCAAAAGGATCCTTTCCTTCTGCTTTTAATTTTGATAATTTATCTCTTCTTATTTGTAATAATTGGTTTAAATCTACTTCTGGTTCTTGGTTGTTTTCCATTCTTAATCTCTCCTTAATTTTTATATTTTTACTTTTATATTATATAGTATTTCAAATAAAAAGTAAACTGTTTCGAGTTATATTTTAAGAATGTTTTATATTTGAATGGGGCTGTAAGTTTGTTACTATATTTGAAAAATAGTCAATATCACATTTTAAAATTCCATAATTATTCCTTTTTTCTTATTGGGTGTCTTATAACTGTTTTTATTTTCTTCCTTTCTACTCATCTAGTGCAATATAAATATGAATTTCTTGTTTCTGCATATCTTCAGAATTGTTTTGATATTCTTCAAAATCACAAGTATATTTTCTTTTTAAATCCATATTCCATATTTCTTGCCAAGCCTGTCCTACTGAATTTTGCACATCTCCTGTTATAACAAACTTAGCATATTTTCCTTTTGGAATAATAATACTTTTTATTTCTTCACCTATTTGTACTTTTTTACTTACTTCTGCTCCTGCAATAAATGTATAAGGTTTTGTGTAATCACCCTCATATTCTGTATATAATCCTATTGTTTTACCATTTACCTTATTTGGAATCTTCTCATAAATTCCATTTGCAAATAATTTTTGCCAAGTATTTCCTATATCTTGCATAGCCTTTCCATCTTGATTAGTTGTTTTAATTCTAATTCCTGTAATAACCTTTTCTTCTAATTCTACAATTTCATATTTCATAATATATCTACCTCCTAATTAGAAGTATATATCATATAACTTGACAACTGTGTGTCATATTATAAATAATTTTTTAAAGTTTTTTGTAGTTTATCTTTTATTATATTTTTTGCATAACTAGGATTTAAAACTTTTGCATATTCCCCAAAAGATAAAATATAGCCATATACCCATTCATTTTCTGGATATTCTACTTTTACAATAAAATTTCCATTTTCTTTTTTATATACTTCGTTATTTTCAAATTCATCATATACTCTATAGGCCATTTCTTTACTTATTTCTAATTCAAGTAATATACTATTAAAATTATATTTTTCTTCTTTTAACTCTTTTGGTATTTCTCTTTCAAAATGTTCTTGTAATATCTTAATTTCTTTTATTCTAGCAATTTTGAATATTCTGTAATCTTCTTTATTTCTACAATAACTTATTAAATACCACGATTTATCTTTAAACCATATCTGTAATGGTTCAACGATTCTTTTACTTTCTTCTCCATTAGAATTATAATAATTAAATCGTATTAGCTGCTTATTTAAAATGGCAGATTTAATAATGTCAAATCGTTCTTCTTGTATATTACTCCAATTAGAAAAGTCAATCTTGATCCAATCATTTATTTTTTTATTAAATAATATACTTAATTTTTCCAAAACATCTTTTTCATCTTGTCCTTTTACTTTTTTCATTCCTTGTAAGGCAAACAAAATTTGATTTTGTTCTTCTTCAGAAAGAATGGTTTTATTTAGTACATATTCATCTAAAAGTCCTATTCCTCCATCTTTTCCTTTACTGGCATAAATTGGTATGTTTGCTCCACTTAATGTTTCAATATCTCTATATATTGTTCTTGTAGATACCTCAAATCTATCAGCTAATTCTTTAGCTGTAGTTTTTCTCTTTTGCATTAGTATATATACTATTTCAAATAATCTATTGTTTACTTGCATATTTTCCTCCTGTCAATATTATAGCATATGAATATGACTTCTGCCTGTCATAATTCTTTTTTTAATTCTTCCAATTTCTCAATTCTTTTGCGTGTTCTATTGCTGTTTTTGTTAGTTCTCCGTTTGATATTCTTGCTATTTCTTCTATTGTTTCTTCTTCTGTTAATTTTTTTACTGTTGTTTTTGTTTTTTCGTTTTCTACTATTTTTGATATGTAATAGTTGTAATCTGCCTTTGCTGCTATGCTTGCTAAGTGTGTTATTGCCAATATTTGGTGAGTATTGGCTATTTTTCTCATTTTTTCGCTTACTGCTTTTGCTGCTTTTCCACTTATTCCTGTATCTATTTCATCAAATATTAGTATTGGTACTTTATCTACATCTGCTAACACTGATTTTATTGCTAGCATTATTCTTGACATTTCTCCTCCTGATGCTATTTTTATTAGTGGTTTTTCTTCTTCTCCTATGTTTGTACTTATTAAGAATTCTACACTATCTAAGCCATTTTTATTGAATTCATTATTTTGGTTTAATTCTACATTGCTATTAAATGTGGCATTTGGCATTTCTAAGTCTTTTAGTTCTTCATTTATTTTTTGTGATAATATTTGTGCTTTTCTTATTCTTATTTTGTTCATTTGCATAGATAATATTTGCATTTCTTTTTCTATCTGTATTAGTTCTTTTCTTAGCTTTTCATTTTTTTCGTCTACATTTTCTATTTCATAAATTTCTTGCTCTAAACTTTGTTTATAGTTTATTATCTCTTCTATTGTGTTTCCATATTTTCTTTTTAATGAAAATATTAGGTCTAACCTTGCTTCTATTTCATTACGTTCTTCATCATTAAAGTATATTTCTTCATTTAAGTTTGATATGTCTCTTGAGAGTTCTTGTATGTCATAGTATATACTTTTTATTTGTGATAATTTTTCACTGTATATGTTATCTATATTTTCTATTTTTTCTAGTGCTTTTATTGATATATTTATACTGTCAATTGTTTGTATACTTAATGCTTCATCTGCTATTTTTAAACTTTCTGTTATTTTTTCAGAATTTAATATTATTTTTCTTTGTTCTTCTAATTTTTCGTCTTCTCCTATTTTTAAATTTGATTGTTTTATTTCTTCATATTGATATTTTAATAAGTCTAATTTTCTTTCTCTTTCTTTTTCATCTCCATAGTTATTTTTTAGTTCTTGTTTTATTTCATTATATTTGCTATATAACTTTCTGTATTTTTCTTTTTGCTCACTTATTTCTTTTCCTATGAAACTATCTAAATATTCTATGTGTGAACTTTTTTCTAATATTGTTTGATTGTCATTTTGCCCATGTATATCTATTATGTTTTTCATGAATTCTTTTAGCTCATTTACGGTTACTAGCCTTCCATTTATTTTACATGAATTTCTTCCATTTAAATATACTTCTCTGGATACTATTATATTTCCTTCTATTGATTTTTCATTTTCTGGCATATATATGCTTGCCTCTATATATGAGTGGTCTTTCCCTTTTCTGATCATTTCTTTTGAAAATCTACCTCCTGATATTATTCCGAAGTGAATCAATTATTAGGGTTTTTCCTGCTCCAGTTTCACCAGTTAATACATTGAAACCTTGATTTAAGTCTATACTTAAGTCATCTATTATTCCTATATTTTTTATATTGATTGTTGATATCATAATAAACCTCCTGAGAATTTTATTTTTTTAGTTCTATCATTTTTTATTATTAATCCTTACTACATGCTTTTTAGCATTTGTTTTCACAAAACATTGTTTGTATAATGCATTATATATAAGAACTTTTGTTTTGTCAATAGTTTTTTTCAAATTTTTGTTTGTTTTATTACTATATAGTTACAAAAAAATTAATGGGCTATTTGACTTATTTTTTAATAGTCAATGTAACCCATTATCATTTAATCAATTTTTATTATTTTATCTATTTTTATTTTATTTGTTTTTCTTTCGTTTACTATACTTCCTGATATTAATATTATATCATTTTTATTTATGTTTTGATACATATAATCTGCTTTCTCATCTAAGCCATATATTTCTAGCTGTGTTTTATCCATTAATTGTATTTTGCAATTTGCTATTGATACTGATTTACTGTTATATATAAATTTGAATTCTACTTCTTCTATAATTTTTCCCATTAATATACATGTATTCATTTCTATTTTTTCCTTAAATATAATAGCATAAAATATGTATATTCGTATATATACTACTAATACATATTTTATTGATTCATATTTACCTAAATTTTAGGAAGGAATAAACCTCTTTAATATCTAATAATTTACTGTATATATTCCGTAAAATATATAATCTGAAATAATATTAGAGTGCAAGGCGAAACCCGTTGTTAGTGTTGGTATTAGGCGCATAATTGTAAGCACGGTAAGCTGCAGGGTTAGTCGAAGAGGCATTGTTGAAAGCACCACCACGAAGCAACTAAGCCTTAGATTTATCCCTAGTTTAATATTTATATAATTTAATTAAACTCATCTTTAATATAAAATACTTTGTTGCACAAATTATATATGTTAGCATATTTTATATATCCTAGATGCCCACATATATATTTTTGCGCTTGTTTACTTGTTATTATTCCTGCTTTTATTTTTCCTTTTAATTTTCTTATTTTTTTCTTTAATTTTTTCTTTCCTTTATCCCTTATTTTTATTCTATATTCATTTATTTTATAGCCACAAAAATTCACACCTTGTTTATTTTTAAATATTTGTGTTTTTTGATTTAATTCTAAATATAATTCATCTTTTAGGAATTTTCTTATTTGTTTTAATGTATTGTTTGCCTCTTCTTTTGTTTTTACAAATATTACTGAGTCATCCATATATCTATAATAATATTTTATTTTTAGCTTATGTTTTATATATTGATCTACTTCATTTAAATATATATTTGCGAAAATTTGTGAGGTATAATTTCCTATTTCTATTCCTACTTCATTTCCTTCTGAAAATATTATTTCATTTAATAACCATATAACTTTTTTGTCTTTTATTTTTCTACTTATTATTTCTAATAATTTTTTCTTATTTATACTCTGAAAATATTTTTTTACATCCATTTTTAGAATGTAATATTCATTCCATATATTTTTGCAATGTACCATAGCTTTTTTAACATCTACACATGCTTTATGCATACCTCTATCTTTTATACATGCATATGTTGTCGTTATAAATTGTGGTATAAATGCATCATATAAAAAATTGTCAACAACCCATCTATGTACTATTCTATCTATATATTTTGATTTTTGTATTTTTCTTAATTTGGGTTCATGTACATAAAAAACATAATACCCTCCATGTCTATATGTTAAGTTTTTTAGCTCATCATATAAATATCTTATATATTCTTCTTGTTTTAAGTTAAAAAGTATTATGTCTTTTTTGGTACTTTTATTTTTTCTACTTTCTATATGCGATTTCATTAAATTTTCATAAGTTAATTTTTCATCATATTTATTTCTTATTGTTTTTGGCATAATATTTTACTAATCCTCCAATGATTTTTCCCATTTCATAGATGTTTTCTATTATATAATTGAATTTTCTTTCATCTATCCATCTATTTTTATTCATGATTCTTAGTAAAATTCTTTGTGCATTTAGTCTCGCATCTATTCTATTTATATAATTTAATTTTTCTTCATCTGGCAACTTACTTAATAGTAATATTTCTTCTAGCATATTATACATTGACATTTTATATTCATTACCTATATTAAATTTTTCTGTACGTGGTAGTTTCATTATTAATTCTAACATATATTGTATATAATTTTCTGCTTTTGGTATTAGTGTAAGTTCTTTTCTTATTTCTCCCATTTTTTCTTCCTTTGTATTATATTAAAAATTTGTAAAAAAGTATCAAAAGAGATATTGTAAATTGACATTTTTCTAAAATATAAAAGGTGTAAATTTACTTAATCCCTTTTATTACTCTTTTTTACAAATTTTTTTATTTACTTTATGCTATATCACTTTGTAAATTGCCAACAGACTGTTCTAAGTGCATTGCCTGTAAGCGTTCAGTTCTACTGAAGATAAAGTGCAAGGCGAAACCCGTGGTAAGTGTTGGTATTAGGCGCATAATTGTAAGCACGGTAAGCTGCAGGGCGAGTCGAAGAGGCAAAGGTGAAAGCACCACCACGAAGCATGTATGTGTTGTATGTTGCATTTGTGTATGTTATGTCTTTATAGTATGCTGCTTCCTGTGTCCACTCCCATAGGTTTCCAGCTACATCATAAAGGTTCATTTTCTTTACTTGCTCTGTAGAACCTGTTGTTAATAGTACGTATGAGCTTGTTCCAGAATTTGTTGTTAGTGTTTCTGCATTTTTGAAGCCATCTGTTGCTCCACTAGAAGTATTTACATTTGTGTAATATCCTGTTAAATTAGATAATGATACATTATCATAGTTTCCCCATGTTGATGTTAATATATCTACACTTCCTGTATCTCTCATATATTTCATCATTATATCCCATTGTGTTCCTGTTACTAGCCCACTTTTTACATAATTATTATCTCTATATAATCTTTCACTCATCTCTACTGCTGTGTAATAATCAACATGATAATATGGTATACTATCTGCTTTAACTACTACATTTCCAGTTGCTTTATTGGTTCCTGTTGTTACTGGAGTTCCTGTTCTTCTGGCTGTGAAATCATAATTTTGCCAGCCCCATCCATTTATTCCTGTTTGTATTCCTACACTATTAAATAGTGATGCTCCTCCATCAAATGTTATACTATAATCAAATGGATTAGCCTTTTCTTCATCTGTTCCATTTTCTTTTTTGTTCTTATTTAGTGTTCCTACTCCTGCTTCATATCTTCCTATATAAAAACCACTATATTTTATTATTTGTGGATATTCAGAAGAATGTCCTTCCATATCCCATTTTGCATTTTCTTTTCCAAAGTCTATTTTATGATAGTCTTCTATTGTACAGGGTATCCACACAAATTGATTTCCTTTTAATTCTTTACTTACGTCTTCTTTTCCTGCATATTTATTTTGGTCTTCTTTGTTATCTGATATTACTATTCCACTATCAATTGTTCCTCCTACATAGTAGAAACCTAGTGGCACTGGTATTGTGTTTCCATTTCCTGCACTTACTGCGTATACACTGGCTACTTTTTTGCTTGATACTACTTCTTTTCCATCTTTATCTGATACATATGCTGGCAATGTTGTTTCCCAACTATTTGGCATTCTTACTATTTTTCCAGCCTCTGTTTCGGGTGTATTTTCTGGTAATTCTCCTAATAGACCTAGTTCTTCATATAATTCATTTAACGCTTTTTCTTCTTCTACACTAGCATTTAGGTATTTTTCTTTTGCATATTTTGCTTTATTAAATAAGCCATTCTCTCCTAAGGCTAAGTTTATTCCTACTCCTGCTAGGATTATTAGTAATATTATTGTGACTACTAGTGATATTAATGTTATTCCCTTATTTTTCATTTGTTTCCTCCTCATTTTCTACATTATTTTATTAGATTATATATTTTTATTATTTTTATTGCAATGTTTTTTACATTTTTTTACATATTTTTTGTATTATAGTTACTAATTACAGTACTGATATTAAAGCCTTTATATTTTTGTTTTTATCATATACTAATTGTTTTTATTCGTTTTAAATAAGATTTTTTCTTATAATACGCGAAATAAGAAGTCCATGTTTTCACTTGCCTTCTTATTTCTTACTTTTATACTAACTCTAATATAACAACTTCTGCGCTATCCCCTTTACGTTGTCCTTTTTTGATTATTCTGGTGTATCCACCAACTCTTCCTTCATATTTTGTTGCTATTTCGTTAAATAATTTTGATGGTAAATCGATGTTATTTCCTTTTTCATCTTTTACTTTGTTTATGTTTCTCATTATTTTTCTTCTAGCATTTAATCTTGAAGGCATATCTTTTTGTCTTTTTTCAGTAGTTTCTTCTTTTACTACTTTTAAATATT
>CANPTO010000028.1 GCA_947577025.1 uncultured Clostridiaceae bacterium
ACTGGGGAGAATCGAACTCCCGACCTACAGGTTACGAATCTGTTGCTCTACCAACTTAAGCTACAGTAGCATTTTATTTATATATATTTTACTATATAAATATTAGAAAATCAATAATATTTTTTGGCGGCATATTACTGCCGCCATTATATGTCTTTATACTTAATCTCTATTTCGAATGTTTTCCTTTATTTCGCCTTGTTTGCGTTTCATCATTATAATTTTCGTCTTTTTCAGTATTTTCTTTATTGCTATCTTCTTCTTTATTTTCTTCTACATTTTTGATTTCACTTTTCTCATCTTCTGAAGTTTGTACTTTTTCTTCCTCTTTTAAGTTATCCTTATACATATAGTCCATATTTGATTCTGAATTATTCTTTATATATTTTACTATCAATACTATTATTAATGTTAATACTATTAATGCTATAACTGCATAAATAAGTATTTTTTTCATATCTAGTTTTTGGTCTGCTTCTTTCGTAGCAGCTTTTTTTTCTTTGTTTGCTACTATTTGATATGTTACCTTTTCTTTTTCATCTGCTGATGATACTATAATTGTTATGCAATTTTCTCCTTCTTTTAGGTTTTCATTTCCTAATATTTCTACTGTAGAACCTTCTGTATTGGCTATTGCTTCTATTTCTAACTTATCTAGATCTTTGAAATCTATTTCATATTGGTATTTATCTGTTGAAAATTCTTTAAGTTCTATATCCTTTATTTTTAGGCTTTGTAAACCTAACTGCGTTTTCTTTTCATTTTGTAATATTATTTTATATGTCTTAACTGTTCCATCTTCTGCTGTTACTGCTACTGTTATTACATTTTCTCCTAATGATATATTAGTATTTCCTTCTACTTTTACTACTGATTTTGCTTCTTGCGCTTCTGCTGTTACTTTTATCTCTTTTTTATCATATTCACTTAGTTTCGCTGTATATTGTAGTACATCCTTACTAAATGCTGGCTCTAAGGTTACTCCTTCTATATTTAATGCTTTTAAGTCAGCGTTGTTTGACTTTTCTTCTTCAGGCTTGGTTTCTGTTATATAGTCTTTTACCACATATTTAATTTGTCCATTATATGTTACTCTATACCATGTATATCCATTTACTTTTTCTGTTGAAGTTCCTGTTAACCTTAACTCTGTTCCCTTTTCTACTTTAACTGCATTACTTTGAGTTGACCAACTAGAACGTAAATTTACATCTGATTTAGCATAAACTGTTTTACTTGTAGATGTGAATTTTGGTTCTGTTACAGTTGGTTTGTTTGTTGTTCCTCCATTGTTACTTGGGTTAGTACCAGTGTTTCCGTTATTCTCAGGTGGTTTTGGCTCTGTAACTGTTATTACTACATTCCCTGATACATTCTTTCTAGTTGGAGTTTCTCCAGCACCATCTACAACATATCCACTTAAAGATATAGTATATGTTCCTGCTTCATTAGCTACAAAGGTTCCTAGTTTTATAGTTTTATTCTCATTATTCCCGCTGTCTGTAGTACCAGCTCTTTCATCAAGTTTTGTAATACTTCCTCCATTACAAGATATATCAAGAGCCCAAGATGCTGCACCAATTATATTAGATGTAATATTTACTGTTGTTCCCTTTTCTACATTTGTTTTTGACGCACTTATTGTTGCGTTTGCAGCATATGCATTATTAGTCATTGTTAATATCATTATAACACTAATAATTATTATATATATTAAATAATTTATTTTTTTCATAATACACCTTTCCTTTGTTAATATAGTATTTATAATAGATTCAATTATCCATTATCCTTACAGCATTTACATATTTATATTTTGCGTTCCTAATAATTTCCTTTTTACTATAAGTAAGTCTATTGCATCTATAATACCATCTTTGTTTACATCCCCTGCTTTTTGTTTACTATCTTCACTTATTTTTTTTGTTCCTAATATTTCTCTTTTTACTAATAATAGATCTATTGCATCTGCTTCTCCATCACCATTAACATCCCCAAATTTAATAATAGTATATGATCTACTATCAATATTTATAGTATACCCTGTTCCAACATTTCCGCTTTCTACAACTTGTCCATTTGAATTTTTTACTGTTATTTGTGTATCACTATATCTTTCTTTTATTGTTTCTATAGATGTTCCTGGTTCACATATTAAGTTATCATCTTGTAACTTAAAGTTGTCATTTGGAGTTGTATTTACTGCTCCTCCACTATTTCCCATATTGCTTATTACTTCTATATATAATGTATTACTATCTCCTCTTGCTATATATCCTTCTATACCATTATTAGTTACTATTTTATCCCATATGTATCCGTTTGCTCTTGATACATCTGCTTGTACTCTTGTTAATACTTCCCCTTTTACTGTGTATGTTAGTACTTTTTGATTTGTTCCTGGTGTTTCTCTTACCTTTATTCCAGAATTACATATTACTCGTATTAATTCCCCTATACTTGAGCCTGCTCCATTTACGTCTATATAGTTTTCTGCAATGTATCCTTGTCTTCCATCTGCTAATTTTACTCTATCCCATATGTGTCCGTTTAAGTTGTATTTTCCTTTTTCTATTCTTGTTAGTACTTGACCTTTTATTAATGTTGTTATTACTGTCGTGCCTTCTGTCCCTGGTCCATTTCTTAAATTTACACTTGTATTTGTTATTACAGTATCATTACAATTTGTTATATCTGCTGTTTGTGCTAAATAGTTACGTGCTACATAACCTTTTCTTCCATCTGGTAATACTACTTTATCCCAATATACATTTCCACTTGGTGCATTTGCTAGTTCTATTCTTAGTAAGTCATAGCCATTGTTTACAGTTGCTATTATATTAGCATCTGACGAATTATCTGCTGTGCTTCTTATACGAACCAAATTACCATTTACTTTTACATTTTGTGTAACTATTCCTATTTCTACTGGCTCTTTACATGGTGTAGATGGCATATTTTCATATACAGGAATTCTAAAGTCTATTTTGTTATCTATTGCCCCTAATTCTTGATATGCCTTTCTTGCGTTTGTTCCTTCTGTTAAACATACTGATACATTTTGCATATATTGATACCAGTATAAAGTATTGTCACTGTTATCTACGTCAAATTTTTGTAAGTATATTGTGTCTTGTCCATCATTTATATAATTTTTTGCTAAACTTCTTGCTCCTGCTTTTATAGATATTTCTGGAGTTGTCCAATTGTTTTTCTTAGCATATTCTAACCCATTTTTAATAACCTCTGAGTCTCCTCCTCCTGATGCTCCAATGTTCATATAGTTGTAATATCCTACATATCCACTATATGTTCCTGTTGCTGTTGCACCTGGTCTGTTTCCTACTCCTTGCTCTTGTTTTAGCCTAGATGCTAAGTGGTATGGACTTATTTTTGCTTCTTTTGCAGCTTCCATTATTATTTGTGCATAACTTTTGTTTAATGTTTCTGTTGTTCCATCTGTTTTTGTATATGTAACATTATTTCCTTGCATGTATGTCATATTTGAAATTATTTTTTGTACACCTTCTATAGTTTGTATTTTTTCATTATATGATAAAGTTTCAAATTGGAATATGTATGTATCATTTATCCAATTTCGTGGATCCATGTAATATGCTACTGCTGCCTCTGAAGCACAGCGCCATCCACTTCCTCCTCTAGGTGTTTCTCCACATACTGCACATTTCCATGCACTACTTTTGCTTGCTGGTACTACATTTCTACCATGACTTGCTGTTGTTTCATTTTTTATAACTTGGTTCCAGTCTAAACCTGTATAAAATATTGTAAAATTCCAATTTGGATGTAATGATCTCATTTGTTCTATTAATTCTTTATATCCTGGATAGCTTTCTATTTTGCTTGGATTATATGTTTCATTATATTGTGCTGCTTGTACTTTATTTTGATTTATAAAATTTATTAATATATATGTTACTAAAGTTAGAATAGTTATTATCCCTATTGCCTTATTGCATAATACTTTTAATCTATTTTTCACTTTAATTCCTCCTTATTTTTTTGACAATTTTCTACATTAAAAGTATATCATTATAGATTTTTCAAGTCAATAAATTTGGCTCAACTTACAAAAATGTAATATTTTAGTAATATATACTAAAAATATACATATTTTTTAGTATATATTGTTATAATTTTTTAGCTCACTAAAATACAGAGGTTCATTTGAACCCCTGCTCTTTCGCTGTTTTCTTGTTTTTTAATTTTTAATCGGAATAATTATCCACGGTAAAGAACAGTTGTATCCTGGTCCAATACCATATTTTTCAATACTTGCGAGAGGCATCTGATTACCTTTTACAAGGTAGTAACCTCCTGTAATTAACACTTCTTTATCTTTTCCTAGTATTAACTTACGCACGTTTGATAAATCTCTCCAACAGATGTTTTTCTCATTTTCGCTGCCTGTTCTTTCAATTTTCTTTTTGCTCTTGTCACTATCAAAATAAACTCCTAACTCTGAACTGTTATTACAACACACTGCCCATGCCCTGCTTCTTCCTATTTTATGGGACAACTGCTTTATTATAATTGCTACAAAAATTACCCTTTCCTCTATTTTTCCTATTCGTGCATTGGGATCGAATTTATGTATAGCATTCTCCCACCATTCCATAGTAAAACCTATTGCAGGTTCCATATTGCTTTTAAAGATCAGCTTTCCATCTTGTACAGATGGCTCAAGTGTTGGTGCCATAAAATCCTCTACTCCTGATTTTATAGCTTTAATTATTCTCTGTTTCATTATTCTTTCGTTTTCTGTCTTAGGATTATGCTTTAAAAACCAATCTCCTAATTTCACTTCATTTGTTTTAACTACCTTAAATCCTCTCCGCATAAAAAGTTTCCTTTCTTTATTTTTATTTTCACAGCAAAAAAAATACTTCTATTATCATTATTTTACCATAATTCTACGCTCTTGTCGATTTTATGTGAATTTCATTATTTAATGCATACACTGTTAAAATTTACAGTTTATATTTAATAGCTTAAACAAAAGTGATTTTGACACATAGGTCTCCCTTTTAGTTGCGACCCCTACAATGTGAAATGTATTTTTAAAAGTCGATTTTTCCTATACCAAAACAAAGATGACTTCACCATGTAGCAGACTTAGAGACCACGCTCCAATCCAAAATTAAAATGAGCGAAAAACTTTCACTCATTCTCCTTTTTGACTTTTTCACAGCCTCTTTTGCAATCTTTTCTTAAATTATGATGTATTCTATCTTCTGCAACATCCACAACCAAAGTTTGTGAATAATAATAAGAATATTATTATGAAGAATAATATTTCAGAATCTCCATTACATCCACATCCACCAAAAAAATTACTTAAAAATCCGCCATTGTTTCCACATCCACAGTTATTATTACAGCCACAATTGTCGTTACATCCACAGTTTCTTATTTCTTCTTGCATGTTTAGACCTCCCTTTTTTTATTTTCATAGCTTTATCTATGATTTTTATATAATATAGTATGCTTTTTTTGCTTTTTGTGTTACAATTAAATTAGCTCTTATGGTTAAAGCTAATTAGAGCTAACTTATATATAAATAATTATAAACGAAGGGATACATATATGAAAAAAATTGAATTACTTTCTCCTGTACGGAGATTTTGAATGTTTAAAAGCTGCTGTTCAAAATGGTGCTGATAGTGTCTATTTTGGCGCTTCTAATTTTAATGCTCGAGCTCAAGCTTCTAATTTTGATTTATCATCTCTAAAAGAAGCTATTAGTTATGCTAAACAAAGAGGTGTAAATACTCACCTTACATTAAATACTTTAATAAAAAACAACGAATTTGATGATGCTGTTTTACTTGCTGGGAAAGCTTATGAATTTGGAATTGATGCAATTATTGTTCAAGACTTAGGTCTTGCTAAAACTTTAATAGAAAACTTTCCTGATTTACCAATACATGCTAGTACTCAAATGACCATACATAATTTAGAAGGTGTTCTTACTGCTGAAAAATTAGGTTTCAAGCGAGTTGTCCTTTCTAGAGAACTTTCATTAGAAGAAATTACATATATTTGTGCCAATTCCAACATTGAAATTGAAACTTTTATACATGGTGCACTATGCATTTCATATTCAGGGCAGTGCTTATTTTCTAGTATGGTTGGTGGAAGGTCACGGAAATCGTGGCAGATGTGCTCAGCCATGTAGACTTCCTTATAAGCTTGAAACACTAGGAACATTTCCTAGTGGCAACTTCCCAAAAGTGACAGATACCCCAAAAGGAAACGTCCCTAATGGGAATGGGTACCTGCTAAGTACTAGAGATTTGTGTGGTTTGGAGTTTATTCCTGATTTGATAGCTAGCGGGGTTATGTGCTTTAAAGTTGAGGGTAGAATGAAGTCTCCTGAGTATGTGGCTACTGTTACTAGAATTTATAGGAAATATATTGATTTGGCTTTATCTGATAAACCGTATGTTATTGAGGAGAAAGATAAAAAGGAACTTATGCAAGTTTTTAACCGTGGTGGTTTTTCTCGGCGGTCATCTTTCTAATAGCCCTAATAAAGACTTAGTTTATAATAAAAAACCTAATCACATGGGTATTTATGTTGGTAATGTTTCTAATGTTAAACCTAACAAAGGGCATGTTTTCTTTAATTTAACTGATTCTATCTGTATTGGTGATACTATTGGTTTTGAAAATGAAACTACTAAATATACTATTTCTGAACTTATGATTAAAGGTAAAAATGTTACTACTGCTAATAATAAACAATTAGTTGAAATTGGTAGAATGAAGGGTAATATTCATATTGGTGATAGAATTTACAAACTTGCTAGTAAAGAACTTACTAATAATGCTAAACTTTCTTATAGTAGTGAGAATAGGAAAACTTCGCTTTCTGCTTTTGTAAAGGTTAAAGAGAATGAGCCTATAGAGCTTACTGTTAGTACTATTTATTCTGATAATGACATTTTTAATAATATAACTGTCCATCAAAAAGCTGATATAGTAGCTGTTAAAGCTAATTCTAAGCCTATTGATAAAGAAAGGATTAAAGCTCAAATTTGTAAAACTAATAATACTATTTTTACTTTTGAGGATATTAACATTGAACTAGATGACAATTTATTTATTCCTTCTATTAGTGTTTTAAATGAACTTAGAAGAAACTGCTTGGAGGAAATTTTAGCTATTTCTAATTCTAGAATTATTAGAAAAGGTAAGAATGTTACATTAGGTTTATCTTCTTGTAATAAGAAACTAAGTACAAAAAATAGGAAGATTTCTCTTCTTCTTAATGTTATAAATAAAGATACTGATTATGCTTTACTTAAAAATGTTGATAATGTGTATATACCTTTAAAATATTTTTCTAACAAGAAGCTTGAAAGTACTTTGCATTCTATTTGTGATAATCTTAATGCTTATATTTATTTACCTACAGTTATAAAGGCTAATTACAAAAACCTTTTAAATAACATTGTTTCAAATTCTATTGGTAAATTTAACATTAAAGGTTTTGTTATTTCTAACATTTCTTCATGTATATTTATTAATACTTTGAAAGAAAAATATGGTGATAAATTTGAATATATTGCAAATTATACTTTAAATGTTTATAACAATTATACTGATAAAGTCCTTCAAGATTTAGGTTTAAGCAAAATTACTTTATCTCCTGAACTTAATAGTTCTACTATTAATTCTATTTGCGAGCATAAGGTAACTGATAATGAACTTATTGTTTATGGAAGAACTCCTTTAATGACTTCTAACTACTGCTTACTTGGTGGTACTAACAAATGCTACCCTACTTGTGGTAGTAAATGTAAAGAAGATGTTAAATACTATTTAAAAGATAGACTAGGCTTTAGTTTTAGAATTATACCTGATAGTATTCAAACAGTTACTACTATTTATAATAGTAAAATAACTTCTATTAATGGCTCTGACTTTAATGTTAATTCTTATAGAATTGATGTTATAGATGAAAGTATTGATGAAATAAATGATATTGTTAATGTTGTTTTGGAAGGTAATAGATTAGAGGGGAAAGATTATACTAATGGGAATTTGAATAGAGAGATTTAAAAGAAAGAAGGAAAGATTTGGGACGCGTCCAAAACTTTCCTTCTTCTCTATAACAATGTTATTTAGTTCCTACATATTTGTCATGCATTTCTTCCCAACTTTCTCTTAACTCTCGGTGGTTTTGTTCGATGTTTCTAGGTTACCATTTTTATTTATTAAATTATGCGAATATTATAGCATGTATATTTTATTCTTTCAACATATTTTTAGAGAAGAGGAAAAGTTTTGGCAATTTTTAGGTACGTCCCAAATCTCTCCTAGTGTTTTGCGCTTAATTTTATTATTAAATCCATATCATCATCTTTTGCAGTTTTATTTTTTCTGATTGCTCCACATTTTTTGCATTTGAATATTATTATATATCCTTTTTTACTATCTATTTCTAGTCCTATTGGCTCTAAGGTTCCGTGGCATTCCTCTAGCCTATCTCCTGGGTTTATATCTACATGTTTTGAGTGTAAACAGTGTGGACAGTGGTTTCTGCATGAGTATCCTAGTTTTTCTACTTTTTCTCCACAATTTTCACATATAAATTCTTCATCTATTTCTGTAAATTTACCTGCCATTTTTTATCCTTTCTGATACTTTAATTTTATAATTAATAATGTAGGGGCGATTATTAATCGTCCATTACTCCAACGATATTACCCCAAAAAATATTTTTTTAGCCATGCTTCAAAGAGCGGGCAATTTAAACCGCCCCTACATCTATTTCTAATTTTGATTTATTATTAAAGGAGTGTCCCTGGCGTTCCGAATTCGGAACGAAAAGGACCGTCCCTACCGTGCTACTCTTCGAATATGCTGTTTCCTAAAAATTCTTGCAATAGTGAATTTTTTGGTATATATTCGGTGTCTATTGGTTCGAAGTATTTTAGGAATTTGCATAGTCTTTTTGCTTCTGAGTATTCTTCGTCTTCTGGTGTTATTTGTTCGAATAGTGGTAGTGCATAATTTCTTAATGCATTTATTTCGTATATTAGTGAGGTGTTGAACATTACGTCTGCGTCTTCTTGGTACGGAAATATGTTTTTTTGTTCTCCTGCTGTTACTGATGCCCATGCATTTAGTGTCCTTTTTGCATTATATCCTCTAAATTGATTGTCTCTTACTGTTCTTCTTATTATTCTTGTGTCTGTAGTTGATATTCTGTTGTAGTAGTCTATGTTTAGTACTGTTAAGGCACTTATATATATTTTGAATTTTTGAGCACTTGGTATTTTTGGTGTTAAGTTGTCATTTAAGCAATGTATTCCTTCCATTACTAGTATTTCATCTTTTTCTAGCTTCATTGTGTTCCCTAAGTATTCTTTGTGCCCTGTTTTGAAGTTGAATGTTGGCATTTGTATTTCTTCGCCTTTTAGTAATTTTGTTAAATCGTCATTTAGTAGTTTTAGGTCTACCGCTTCTAATGCTTCAAAGTTTGGTTTTCCATTTTCGTCTAGTGGTGTTTCTTCTCTTTCTACAAAATAATTATCTACTGAAATTGTTTTTGGCTTTAGCCCATTTAGCCTAAGCTGAATTCCTAACCTTTTTGCAAATGTTGTTTTTCCAGATGATGATGGTCCTGCTATTAGTATTATTCTTTTCTCTTTATTTTTTGCTATTTCGTCTGCTATTTGTGAAATTTTCTTTTCATGTAATGCTTCAGATATTAGTATAAGTTCTTTTGCTTTTCCTTCTCTTACTATTTTATTTATATGGTCTAAGTTGCATACTCCTAATGCATTATATATGTCATCATATTCATCTAATGTTCTTAGTAATTTTTTTGTTTCTTCATATGGCATAATTTCATTTGGATTACTTTTACTTGGGTATCTTATTAAAAATCCATCATTATATTTCATTATATCAAATAGTTTTATAAAACCTGTTGAAATTGGCATAACTCCAAAAAAGTAGTTATAATAGCCATTGCAAAAGTATAAAGACATTTCATCTTTTTCTTTATCTTCTAATTGTGCTTTTCCTATGCTAGTGTTTTCTTTTTTTAAAAATTCTATGGCTTTTTGCCTTGGTATTTCTCTTTTTTCTATTTTTAAGTCTTGCTCTATTATTTGCTTCATTTTTTCTCGCACATTTTCTATCATTTCTTCGGTTGGCTTTATGTTTTTTAGTTCACATATCATACTACTTTTTAATTGGTAATTTACTGTAAGTAATATGTTTGGATATAACTGCTTAAATGCCATTGACATTATAAATAATAGTCCTCTTGTGTATATTCTAGCACCATCTCTACTGGTTATATCTAAAAGTTGTAGTTTATCTTCGTCTTTTAATACATAGTTCAGATTTTTAACTTCATTATTTACCATACAAGCTATTATATTATTGTTTTCTTCTATTTCTTGTTTACAAATGTCTATTACTCTATCTCCTTCTTCTATTTCGACTTCTGTATTTTTGTATATTATTTTCATATTAATTTTTCCCTTCCTTTCACTTTTGCTGTAATTATTATATGTGTTTGAAATTATTATATCCTATTTTATATAAATGTCAATATTGGAGGTTGGGAGTTGGAGGTTGGATTTTAGCAGATTCAATAAAGTATTTTTGCATATTTTTTTCATTTTTTGGAAAATATATAAATATATTATTTGTTAAAAAGGATTGAAATATATGGATTTGAAAAAAGTTTTTAATGACTTATTTACTTGGCAAGATCAAGAGGAATATGATTTTTCGTTACCTGAAAAGTATTATGAGAATAAGCCTTCTACCTCTGATGATGATTCTGCTATTTCCCCTAAAAATATTTTCCCAAGTATTGATGTTAATTTAGAATATCTTAAAACTAGATATAATACTTTAATTAATAGTGATATTGTTATAAGGGAATTTAACCTTTTAACTCGAAATAAACAATATAAGGCATTTTTGTTATTTATTGATGGTATGGTTGATACTGATTTAATTAATAATTATGTGCTTAAGCCTTTAATGCTCAGAAATTCTGCTAATATTTTTGATGGTGATGAGGATAGAGTTATTTCAGAGGCTAAAACTAACAATATTACAGTAAGAAAAGTTAAAAAGTTTAATATTCTTGATTATATTTCTAGCTCACTACTTCCTCAAAATAGTTTATCTGAAAGTAAAACTTTTGAAGAACTTATAAATGGCATAAACTCTGGAAATTGTGCGTTGTTTGTAGATACTTTAGATATTGCTTTTAATGTAGATGTAAAGGGTTTTAAGCAAAGGAGTGTTGATTCTCCTCAAAACGAGCTTGTTATTAAAGGTCCTCATGAGGCCTTTGTTGAAAATATAAGAACTAATACCTCTCTTATTCGTAGAATTATAAATAATGAAAGTTTAATTATTGAAAATATTGAAGTTGGTAATATTACTAAAACTAAATGTGCTGTTTTTTATATGAAAGATATTGCAAATTCTGACTTAGTTGCTGAAGTTATATATAGGTTAAACAACTTAAAAATTGATTCTCTACTTTCAGCTGGTGAATTAGAACAATTAATTTCTGATAGTAATGATTTAGGTCTTCCTAAAATCTTGTCTACTGAAAGACCTGATACTGCTTCTAGACATTTACTTCAAGGAAGAGTTGTTGTTATTGTTAATGGAACACCTTTTGCTTTAATCGCTCCTGCTACTTTGGTAGATTTTTTATCTACACCAGAAGATATAAATTTAAAACCTACTTTTGCAAACTTCCTAAAGTTTATACGTTTTTTAGCTGCTGCTATTACTTTACTACTTCCTGGTATATATGTTGCAATAACTAGCTTTCATCAAGAGATTTTTCCTACTGAGCTCCTCTTTTCTATACTTTCATCAAGAGAAAACGTTCCTTTTCCTGTAATTGTAGAAATTCTTAGTATGGAGATAGCTTTTGAGCTTATACGTGAAGCTTCTTTAAGGGTTCCTTCTCCTATTGGCTCAACTATTGGTATTGTTGGAGCTTTGGTAATTGGTGAAGCTGCTGTTAGTGCAAGTATTGTTAGCCCTACTCTTATAATTATAGTTGCCATTACTGCTATTTCCTCTTCTGCTATTCCTGATTTTTCTTTTGGCTTTCACCTAAGGTTATTTAGGTTTTTATTTATTTTACTTGGATATATGGCTGGATTCTTAGGTATTAGTTTAGGTTTATTTGTATATATCTCTATGATAACAAATATGAAATCTTTTGGTTTAAGTACTACTATACCTTTCGCACCTTATGTACGTTCTAAAGCTAGTAAATATTTTCTTGCGCCAATTTGGAAACGTGAAAATAGACCTGCTTATTTAGATCCTAAAATTTCAAAAACTCAAGATAATGTAAGTATGAAGTGGAGATACTGAATGTGCAGCTGTCGCTGCAGTTAATAGTAAATAATGAATAGTGAATAATGAATAATTTTTGTTTAATTTACAATGCACATTCAGTAATTATTCACTATTCATTATTCATTCTTTCATCATTCATTCTTTCATTATTCATAAAAAATAAATTTACTTCGTTTATATTGGCACTTATACTTATACCACTTCTTATTATCTGCTTATAAATAATAGTTTCTTTTTTCTCTTTTACTAAATATTTTTATAAATTTTAGTTATTTATTTTTTTCGTTTTTGGTAAAGCCTGTGTAGCTATATTACAATTTTTATGAAATGACCCTGCATTATATAAAAACTCTATTATAAAACTAATATTTTAATGGTAAAATAATATTAGTTATATGAGGAGTGTGAAATATATGGAGGAAAAAAATAGTATAAAAATAAGTTTATCTACAGTACTTTTAATTATATTACTAATAGTAATTATTATAATGGGATATTTTATTTATAATTTGTATGAAGATAAGCAAACTGCTAATAGTAAAATACAAAATTTAAACAATGAAATAGCTAGATTGCAAAATATAGCATACAATTTAAAGTTAGCTAGTGGCAAAGATAAAAATGATACTGATACATCATCTAATATATCAACTACTTATAAGGATGATGGATTAATTGATATAAATACTTATGTTTTTGAACTAGATAGCAAAAATAAATACACTATTGCTACTGATTTTAGATGGATTACTATGCAAAATGATGGTGGTAGCCATACTAATATTTACTACCAAATAGACTTAGATAATAATATTGTTAGTAAAATAAGAGAAGGTTTTAATGCAAATTTAAGTGGCTCTGCTAAAACAGAAAAAAACGTTGTTTATATAAGAAAAATAGATAATACTATTCATGAAAAATTAAGTTCTTTATTGAGTGAAATAATTTCTAAAGAGGATATAAATGAAACTAATAATTACCATCCTTTTACAGTTTCGAGCTTAAACATTGAAAAAAATATATATAATATAGACACTATTGAAAATATTAATAATATTTTGAAAATAATAGATGAATTGAATAGTTAATACATATATTATTCGCTAGTTCTGAAATAGCTTTATTGCAAATCATTTGCCTACTTTTCTATGGGCTAACTATCATTTGTTAATCATCATCTGTTTTTTACTACATATGCAAGAAAACAAAAAGGGCACAGTGTTGTCATTGCCAATTAAGTATTCCCACTAACGGTGCCCCTACAACGTAAAATTTGTTTTTTCTTATATTATGAAAAAACAACTTACAAACTATAAAGTTCGTAAGTTGCTATAAAATGGAGCAGGTAGAGGGAATCGAACCCTCGTCATCAGCTTGGAAGGCTGAGGTAATAGCCATTATACGACACCTGCATTTTTTTATTTTTTCTGTTCCTTAGGACATTTTCTATTATAGCTTTTTTATTTTTGTTTGTCAATACTTTTTTAAAATTTTTTTTATTTTTTTATTTCTATTGAATTTATTTGTGTTTTGATATACTATATATGAAGATTAAATTTATTGTTTACTAAGGAGGAAAACTGATGCCTAATAAAACAAAAGATATGGCTATTTTAAATGTAAAAGAAAATGTAAAAAAAGCATCTGTTAATAATACAAAAAGTTCTGGCAAAAATAAAACATCTAGCAAGTCTAAAAGCTCTAAAAATTCTAGTGCTGCTTCTAGAATAAAAACTTCTAAATCTACTTCTAAAAAAACAGATAACTCTAAAGTTACTAAAAAAACTTCTTTTAATAGTACTAAAAAAAATACAGTTTCTAAAAAGTCTAGTAATAAAAGTGCTAGTAAAAAAATAAGTACATCTAAAAAAAATGGTTCTAAAACTGCTCGTTCTTCTACTAATAAAAAAAGCAAAAAAAATGCTCATATTTTAGAATACTATGATTTGCCTTATCGATATAATGAAACTATTGTTAAAGTACTTGTTCAAACACCTAATATTCTTTTCGTATATTGGGATATTTCAGATACTGATAAACAGACTTATATTGATACATATGGAGAGTTCTTTTTTAACGATACTAAACCTGTTTTGGTTATTTATAATGAGACTTTACATTACAGCTTTGAAATTGATATTAATGATTTTGCTAATAGTTGGTATTTTCATGTTCCAGATAGTAATTGTACTTATAAAGTAGAACTTGGTAGAAGGTCTATTAATAAATATGCTAAAATTGATAATTATTTATATATATCTTCATCAAATAATATGGATGCTCCTAATGACCATATTTTATTTGATAGTTTAAATAATAATGTTTATTTTAGAAATGTAAAGACAAATACTAATTCTAAAAAAGTTATTTCTTTATCTTTTTTAAAAAAGGTTGGTAAAATATATGATGTACAAGATTTTTATAAAACAATGTATCAGGGTGAGGATATTAATTTTGATAAGTTGAGTTTTAAGCGTTTATCTTCTTCTTGATATTGACGGAACAAAAGGGCACAGTGGTGTCATTGCCAATGAGGTATTCCCACAAACGGTGCCCCTACAACGTAAAATTTGATTTTTCCTATACTAGAACAAAAGGCACGGTGCCCCGTGCCCCTACATTTGAAATCAATTTTTCCTATTCAAGAACAAAGGTGGCTTCACCACACGGGCGATTGCACTAAAGCATAACTTAGCTCT
This sequence comes from uncultured Clostridiaceae bacterium, assembly GCA_947577025.1. Taxonomy (GTDB): domain Bacteria; phylum Bacillota; class Clostridia; order TANB77; family CAG-508; genus UMGS1663. The sequence continues at coordinate 15,090 of CANPTO010000028.1, forward strand.
AACTCGCTACTCGCTCGAAGAGCTAAGAAAATAATCACCCCTACATTTTAAAATCAATTTCTTATTTTAAAAACAAAAGTTACGTATGCGGGTTTCTTGATAAATCAGTGCCCCATACAGTATATAAATATAACAAAGGAGAAAATTTTATGAATGAACCTAAGGGCTATGTAAGTTTTGTATTACATGCACATTTGCCTTTTATACATCATCCTGAAAGTGAAGATTATTTAGAGGAACAGTGGCTTTATGAAGCAATTTCTGAAACTTATATTCCTCTACTTTTAAATTTTCAAAAATTAGTAGAAGAAAAAGTGGATTTTAGAATTACTATGTCTATGACTCCCCCTCTTCTTAATATGCTTGATAATAAACTTTTGCAAAAAAGATATATTGCATATTTAAAAAAACATATTGAACTTGCAAAAAAAGAAATTATTCGAACTTGTGATAATATTAAAATGAATGAACTTTCTAAATATTACCTTGAAAGATATTCAAATGACTTACATATTTTTAAAGATATTTATAAATGTAATTTAATTAATGGCTTTAAGCATTTTCAAGATTTAGGTGTTTTAGAAATAATTACTTGTGGTGCTACTCATGGCTATTTTCCTATTTTATATGTTACAGAGCAAACTGTAAAAGCTCAAATTGCAGTAGGAGTTCAAACTTATGAAAAATATTTTGAAAAAAAACCTCGTGGTATTTGGCTTCCTGAGTGTGGCTATGTTCCTGAAGCTGATAAATACTTAAAAGAATTTGGTATTGAATATGCTATTACAGAAACTCATGGAATTTTATATGCAAACCCTACCCCTGTTTATGGTACATATGCACCAATAGTTTCACCTGATGGTGTTGTATGTTTTGGTCGTGATTTAGCTTCTTCTAGGCAGGTGTGGAGCTCTATTAATGGTTACCCAGGTGATTATAATTATAGGGAATTTTATAGAGATATTGGATATGATGCTCCTTATGATTATATTAAACCATATATAGCTTCTAATGGTGTTCGTGTTCACACTGGTATTAAATATCATAGAATAACTGGTAAAAGCGAAGAGAAAGACCTTTACAATGTCCAGTGGGCAATGGATTCTGCAAACAGCCAAGCAAGTCATTTTATAAATTCTAGAAAAGAGCAAATTGATTTGGCCTGTACATATATGGATAGACCTCCTATTATATTATGCCCTTATGATGCTGAACTTTATGGTCATTGGTGGTATGAAGGTCCATATTGGCTATATATTTTATTTAAAAAAATATATTTTGACCAAAATGATTTTAAATTGATTACTCCTAGTGAATATATAGATAAGTTCCCAGAAATTCAGGTATGTACTCCTTGCCGCTCTAGTTGGGGTGCAAATGGTTATAGTGAAGTATGGTTAAATGAAGAAAATGACTATGTTCATAGACATTTACATTCTGCTGGAAATAAAATGGTGGAACTTGCTCACAATTTTATTGATGAGAAAAATATACTAAAAGTACAAGCCTTAAATCAATGTGCAAGAGAGCTTTTACTTGCTCAAAGTAGTGACTGGTTATTTATTATAACTAATAAAACTATGGTTGATTATGCTAAAAAAAGGATAAAAGATCATATTGGTAGATTTAATAAACTTTATGAACAAATAATATCTGATACTATTGATGAGGATTTCTTAAATGATATATATGAACAAGATTGCATTTTCCCAGAAATTGATTATAGAATTTATTACTAATATTATATTGGTTTGAAGCTACCCTAATATAAAAGTTTTTGTCATTTTTATTTGCACAAGTTTCCAAATTATAGCTTCTTTCATAAAATATGTATATCTAAAGTTTTTTAGTAGATACTATTTTGTGAAAGGGGCTTTTTTCGTAATGAAATCTTTTTGTATAAAAACTAATAATGCCAAAATAAGAGATTATCTACTAAATAGTTTGGCAAATTTAGACTTTGACGATATTTACTATATAGGTAGAAAATTTAAAATATATGAAAATATAATTGTTCACTATAAAGGTACTAATGAATGTGAGTTTTTGAACGTATTATCTAATACTATTTCTGATTGCATACTTACATTTTTTGAACCTATTTTAATTAGAAGGTGTTTAAATTTTAATTATTTCTATTTCGATAATTTTGAAAAGAAACTTATTGAAGAAAATTGTTATAGTTATATTGCCTCTGGTGAAGATGATACTTTAAAATTTAGAAAAGATGAAATATGGCCAAATGTTTTAAAGTATGTAGCTGAAAATAAGTTTATGATTTTGGATGGTTTCGTAAATTTTAGGCTTGATGATTATTTAGAAACCATTGAAGATATTGTTGATTATTCTGTTAATAAATATATTATTGAAAAAGAGTATACAGAGTTTATAAATTTATTAAAATTATATATAGATTCTAAAGACTATAAGTCTGATTTAGTACACCTTATTTATACAAATGGTGAGTCTATATTACTTGATAAGAACAGAAATATTATTTCTCTTACTGATAATATTTTTGAAGCCAAATATTTGTCTGATATATCTTTTTCTTCTAATGATTATGCTTTAAATGCTCTTTTGACTCTTTTACCTAAAAGGCTTGAAGTTCATATTATTGGTTATGAAGATGAATTTATTAATACTCTAAAATTGGTTTTTGGTTCTCGCATTTGTATATGTAGAGAATGTAACATATGTAGAACATATAAAATTTTAGACTCTAGTAGTAATATTTAAAATATTTAAAAATTAAACTAATGTATTATAAAAATAGATTTTTCCTATACTATAAAAAACCGGAAATAAGAATTTGTACGCATTAAAAATGCTACAAATTCTAAATTCCGCCATAATTATATTCTAAGGAAACTCACCACTTACGTGGATGACTTTCCTTAGAATATAAAAAAGCTGAGAAAATCTAAGGTATATTTTTTTTTAACAATTCCCTCTGATTTTCCCAGCTTTTTTGTATATTTTTATTCAATATTATCTAAGCCACCATCTATATTGTATAATTCATCATACCCTTTTTTTGCAAGTATGTTTATTGCTTTTTTACTCCTGCTTCCACTTTGGCAATATACTATTATTGGAGTTTCTTTGTCCTGAATTACTTTTTCAATATTTTGTGAAATATCATATAATGGGATATTTATGCTCCCTTCTAAGTTTCCTTCTTTATATTCTTGGTTACTCCTTACATCTAATAGTATGCATTTTTCATTGTTTTTTAATATCGTTTTTGCATTTTGGTAATCTATGTCATTTCCGTTTGCAGGTTCTATATTTTTTTAGTATTTTATATATTTTCATCTTTTATTTTTCTCCTTATTTTTTGTTTTACCATTTCAGTTTTATAGCAAATAACAAGAATAAGATTTTCTAAGCTCATTACACAGTATATCATATCTGTAATTCCCTACGGTCAAACAGCTATGAAATCTTCGCTAATATTTCTTAGTCGTAGCATTTTAATGTGTACGAATAAGTTATGCTTTAGTAAAGTCTAATTCTTCCATAATTATCTTCTAAGGAAACGGAAGCGCTATCGCGGATGACTTTCCTTAGAAGATAAATAAATAGAAATGGACATATTTAATATATTATATTAAATATGTCCATTTTTTGTTTATTATATTCTTATTTATTTTTTTGTTCTTTTTTTATTTTTTCTTCTTTATGCTCAAATTCATTAAATATAGCTATAGTAACTATTACATATATTGCAATTGCTGCTGGAACTGTTAAGCCATTTACTTGTAACCTTGTTATTGCAATTATACTTACATATAATAACTCTGCTAATATGTTTAATCCTATTATTTTTGCTAATACTTCAAATATATTTATTTTTCTAAACCTAATTGTTGCATATATTAATATTATTACTAATGATAATGCTATTGGAAAAATAAATTGTTTTATTAAGTCTCTTCCTTTTATATGTGCATTTTCGGTTACTATTAGGTCTTTTACTTCATTTTTTATTCCATATTTTTCATTTACTTTTGTATTTATTTCTTCTACTTGCTCATTTGTTATTTCTTGTGCTGTTATTGATACTATTTCTTCATATATTTCTACTTTTTGTACTATTATTTCTTTGTTTCCTATTACTTCTTTTGCTATTTGTTTTACATCATTTACATCAAATTGTTTTCCTATGTTTATTTCAATTTGCTTATTTGCTGTATATTTTAAGTCAAAGTTTAAACCTTTAAAACCTGTTACAACTGCTCCTACTGCTATAATACAAACAAGAATTATATATATTATTTTTTTGCTTTTCATATTTTTTCCTCCTTAGTTCTTAGAGCTTATTAATAATGCTCTTGTAATTATTAAGTTGTATAATAGGTTTATTACTATTCCCCAGAACATTACCATTCCAAAACTAAATATAGGTAGGTATCTATTAAATGTAAATACTACTGCTATTATAGCTGCTGGCACTATTGTTAGTACATATTTTACTATATTTTGCTTGTATGTTTCTTTTTCTGATTTTAATATTTGAATTATTAACATATAGCTTAATAATGCTGATATTACTATTGATGCTATACCATCTAATGTTATAACTACATTTGTATATCTTAATACTATTAATAATGTAGCTATATAACCAACTAATGCTATTGATGCTAAAATTCCTCTTTCTTTATATTTTATTATTATATATATCATAGCTACTGTTGCAATTATTATACTTAATGATGTGAATATTGCTATATTTTGATTTGTTATTTCTGATGCTATATATTGGTTTTGAGCAACTTGATATACTATTGGCATTTTTCCATTATTTAGTAATGCTGCTAAATTATTTGCTCTTGTTAAGCTATCTTGTAATTCATCTGTTGTTGATTTTGCTGAACTTGACCCTACTGATAGTTGTAATAATCCATCTGTAACTTCTTCTGCAAAATATGTTGTAAGTAATTTAGAGTCATCTACTTTTATTTCTATTTGTTTTTTAGTTGTTGTTTCTTCCCCTGTTTCACTATTTGTAGTTTTTACTTCTTGGTAAGTGTTAGTTATATTTTTAAACTTCTCTGTTCCCTCTTTATTGAATTGAATGTTTACAAATATTGTTGTTGTGCCTGCCGAGTTTGTACCATACCCTGCTTTTACTGTTTTTATATCATTATTTGTTATTAGAACTTCTTTTGTATCATTATCTACTATTTCAAATTTTCCTTGATATCCAATTTGAGAAACTATTAGATCTGTATTATCATTTTCTGGTATATTTAGAGTAATTTTTCCATTAGTTTCATTTAACCTAATTTCATAATTGTTTACTCCCATTGTTTTCAATCTTTTTTCTAATATTTTTTTAGTTGTTTTATAGTTTTGAGTTGTTAGTACTGATTCTTCGTTAATAGGTTTTTCTTCTTCTTTTTCTGCTTTGGTTTCAGTATCTGTGCTTTCTATTTGTTTTCCATCTTTATCATATTTTATTGTTTGTTTAGATGTATTTACTGCTAATTCCATTCTTCTTGAACCTTCTAAGTCCATTCCTAATTTATAGTCTGAAACTACATTTACCATTCTTCCTTTGTTTTGAACATAAATTCCTATAAAAGAGATTATTGATAATAATATAATTACCAATATTATTAAAGTTATTTTTAAGCTTTTGTTTATTTTCATTTTTCTTCCTCCAATTAATGTTATTTTTTATTTTGTAGCTATAATAATTTTGTTCCATTTATAACTAACTCAAACCAAATATTTAAATATTTTGCTGCATATTTACTCATCATGGTTCTGTCCATAAATATTTCGAAGTAATCTAAAACAGGGCATATATTTGTGTCTATTGTTAAGTCTAATGTTGCTACTTTGCTTTTACTATCAATTTTAAATTCTGAATTTGTTACTGCATAATTTACTTTATCATGCTTATCAAATGTAGACATATTTGTGTTTACTACTCTATCTCTATGTGCATCTGATTTATCTGCAAGTATTAGTGCTGCTGATATATCATTTACAGCTGTTCCTGTTTGTTCGTCATGGTTTCCTATAGCCATCATAATTTCTGTTCTGTCTTGCACAGGCATCCCCATATCTTTTAATATTTGATATGCAATTATTGCTCCTGAATGTGCATGGTCTGTTCTATTTACACAGTTTCCTATGTCATGTAGGTAACCTGCTATTTTTGCCAGTTCAACCCTTTCTTGTGGATAGCCTAGTGTTTCTAAAATTCTTCCTGCTCTACTTGAAACAATTGAAACATGCCTTACTGAGTGTTCAGTGTAGCCTATGGCTTTCATTTGCTTTTGAGCACTTATTATAAGCTCTTGCACCTCTTCATTTTTTTTAATTTCTTCAAGTGTTATCATACATTCCTCCATCATTTTTATTGTAGGGAATCTCTTAGTTTTCCTTTTTGATCTAAATAACTAAAATCTTTTTAATTATTCTTAATAATTCTATATTAAATAATAAAAAAATTCAACCATTTTTTGTAAATTGATTGAATTTTTTTGTACTATAGTTACTATTTACGGTCTTAAAATATTTCATTTCTACTGTAGGGCTAATAGCTAAAAGGAATACCGAATTTTGCTCTTAGATAATTTAAATATTGGTATAAACTTTAAATACACGTTTAGGGCGTAATTTACGTGAATTCTTACTGGTATCCCTATTAGATGTAAGCCCCTACAGTAATTCTAAATTATTTAATGGCTGTGAATAGCAACGTACTAGATAATAGTTTTATACAAAAAATCATTTTAGGTTTACACCTATTACTCCTCCTACCATTCCCATTATTGCACCTACTATGATCATAATTGTTGCATACAAATTAATTTTAAAACCTGCGCATGCTATACTAGATATTACATATATAGTTATAATATATATTAAGCCTACTAACAGCCCATTTATTAACCCATTTTTCTTTATCTTTAGTGTGCTTATACTGCTTCCTACTAAAATACTTACTCCTGTAATTACTATTATTACGGGATTTATAACATTTTCTTGAATTGCAGTATATGTTAAAAGTGCTGCAAATATTAGCAATAATATTAATGTTAGTATAATAGCTGTAATACTTCCCTTTAATATTCTTATAGCATTTTTAGTAAACTCACTTTCTTTAATATTATCCAATTTTAACTCCCCTTTATATTTTTATATAATAATAGTATTCATATTTTATTTGTTTAGAACAAAAAAGAACTTTAAAAAGAGCTTACTAAATAAAAACTCTAGTCCTATATTTAGAACTAGAGTTTTTGTTTAAATTAATTATAATTTTTTGTCCTTAGTGCTCTTCTATTACAGAAGAGCACTAAAATTTTATATTTCATGTGTATTATTTACTTTATTTTTGCTTTTTGTTTTTTCTGTTCAAGATAACAAGAACACCTGCTGCTAGCACTAAAACTACATATGGCCAAGCACTGCTTCTTTCTTCCTCGCCTGTTCTTGGTACTTTAGGTGAATGGTCCTGCGGACAGATAATTCTTGGATAGTTAAAGTTGTATGGTACATATGGTTTCTTTGTTCCATCCACATTGTTGTTATTATTATTCGTAATAACTGGTGCAGATGAACTTTCTGATTTACTTTCTGATTTTGAGCTTTCTCCACTTGGAGAACTTGGCTTTTCTTCAGAAGGTTTGGAAGGTTGATTAGAAGTTTTTTTCTTCTTAAAGTACATTTTCAGTACTGTTTCTTCTCCTTCCTTGATTATATCAGTTAATTTGTTTTTGGTATTTCCTTTATCAAAGGTATATCCTTTTACAACTTTATCTTGTTCTGTTACTGATACTTTGTCGCCAATATTGGCTTTTCTTGTTTGTTCTTCTTTAATCATTTTTCCTTTAGTATCATACCACTGTACTTTATAGTTAGCTTCCTCTACAGTTGGTTCTTCGGTTGAAGGCTCTTCGGTTGAAGGCTCCTCGGTTGAAGG
>CANPTO010000029.1 GCA_947577025.1 uncultured Clostridiaceae bacterium
TGTAATATTCTGTGGATAACTATTTTTATTTTTTATCTAAGCTGAACAGTAACATAAATTGAAGAATAAGACAAGTAAAATTTTAGGAACATGATAAAAATATATTTAGCTGTGAAATATAACAAAAAGTGGATAACTAGCAATATTTATTATTGCTTATTTCAAATATATATGATAGAATATAGCGTATGAGCTATATGTATGTTGTGTAATAACCAGAGAATAATTATTTGAAGGAGGAAGAAACATGGGAAAAATAGCATTTATTAATCCAACAAGAGAAAAGAAGACACTTAAAGAAATTTTAGATGGCGCTTTTGAAAACTCTGACTTAGATTATGAAGTATCTAAACAAAGCGAAGCGGATGATGATAATGACGAAGATAGAATTTCAGAAGCAATTAGAAATACTCCTAAATTAGAAACAGATTTAAGAAATGTTGACTATTATGCATAAATAAAAAACAAGCTCTCCCTATTAATTTTAAGGAGAGCTTATCTTTTAAAAGTAAATATTATTAAGCATATCATTCTTAAGTGTCCATAATTCCTTAGATAAATCAACATAGTATTCATGTGGTTTTTCTAACCTTTTAACTTCGTCCCACATAGTATCAAGTTCCTTTTTAGCATATTTGGCAATTTCTTTTAATGTAGGGGTTTTATAGACTAATTTTCCATTTTCAAATATTTTTTCATGTAAAGCTCTAACTGTATAATTTGTAAGCGTTTTCTTTTTCCAAGGGTTTTGTGGGTCGAATATTGTGTAGTTATCTTTTGGAATTACTTCATCTGCTAAAGTTATAACATCTGCTAAAGCTTTTTTTGTATCTTTATCATAAAAACGATAAACTTTTTTATATCCAGGGTTTGTTACTTTTATAGCTGTTTCACTTACTTTAATTTTAGGTGTAATAACGCCATCTTCTTCCATAGCAACTAATTTATATACTCCACCAAAAACAGGTTCACTCTTAGCTGTAATTAAGTTTTCACCTACACCAAAACTATCAATTTTTGCTTCTTGCTCTAATAAAGAGGTTATAGAATATTCATCTAAAGAGTTTGTAGCGCAAATTTTACAATCTGGATAACCATTTTCGTCTAATATTTTTCTAACCTTTTTAGATAAATAAGCTAAATCTCCACTATCTAACCTTACAGCTTTTGGTCTAATTCCTTGTGGTTTTAATACTTCATTAAATACTTTAATAGCATTAGGAAGACCACTTTCTATTGTGTTGTAAGTGTCAATTAAAAGAGTACAATCAGTAGGGTAAATTTCAGCATACGCTTTAAAAGCTTCATATTCAGAGTCAAAACTTTGAATCCAGCTATGTGCCATAGTACCACTTGCAGGAACATCAAAATCTTTTGCGGAAATAGTACAAGAAGTTCCAATAGCTCCACCAATAATAGAAGCTCTAGCACCAGAAACAGCAGCATCAATTCCATGAGCACGCCTAGCACCAAATTCCATAACTGGAATGCCTTTTGCAGCGTTTACAATTCTACTTGTTTTAGTTGCAATTAAACTCTGATGGTTAATAGTAAGTAAAAGCATTGTTTCTAAAATTTGAGCCTGAATCATAGGAGCTCTAACAGTAAGCAAAGCCTCATTAGGGAATACAATAGTTCCTTCAGGAATAGCCCAAATATCTCCCGTAAATTTAAAGTTTTTTAAATACTCTAAAAAGTCTTCTGAAAATTTATTTTGTCTTCTTAAATATTCGATGTCATCTTCTGTAAATTTTAAATTTTTAATATAGTTAATAACTTGCTCCAAACCAGAGGCTATAACATAACCACCCTCGTCAGGTATTCTTCTAAAAAATACATCAAAGTAAGCTAGTTTGTTATTCATGTTTTTAACAAAATAACCATTTGACATAGTAAATTCATAAAAATCCGCAACTAATTCTAATTTATTATTCATAATAATTCCTCCTTTAAAATACACTTATTAACTTTATGATAGTAACATCATAATACTATCATATTAAATTGTCAATAACCTTGTGAAAATTTTATAAAAAGAGTAATTAAAACATCAAGAACGGTAATTTAACATTGTAGGGGCGACTAGCAGTCGTCCGTTCTTCGAAGTAATTACCTTAGAATTTATTACTATATTAATTTATTTATATATAACAAAATTCAAAAATAAAATTAATTGCTAAATATTAAAAGCTGTGTTATTATAATAATAAATTAAATTGTAGGAGAAAAATATGATATTTAAAAAAAGAAACAGTATCAGCCTAAAATAGATTTATTCAAGATATAAAAAAATTACCAGATTAAGTAAAAAATAATACAATAATATTAATAGACCCAATGGGAACAGGTAAAAGTACTATTGCAAAATTAATATCAAGTTAAATAGAAGAGATATATAGAATATCATTAGATAATAGAGAAGGCTTAAAGGAGATATATAAAAGAAAAAGTAGTTTTAGAAATTTTAAAAATTTTGAATTTGTGCTTACTGGAACGATATTAAGCTCTTTGAAAAGACCTCATGTGATAGATTTTGGAGCAGGGCATTCTATATATGAAAATCAAAAATTAAGAGAGCAAATGCAAGAAATGTGTTCAGAGTTTAAAAATATTATATTATTATTACCTTCAAAAGATAAAGACAAAAGTAGAAGGATATTATCAGAAAGAAGAAATATTGAATTAGGCTCTAATAAAGACAAAGACAATTGGCACTTTTTAACTGCGCCTAACAATTATGAATTGGCGACCAAGATAGTATATGAAGAAGGGAAAACACCAGAAGATATTTCGAGAGAAATAATACAATTAGTAAAGGGAGAAGTAAAAAGTAAAGAAACAGATGAAAGAGAGGAAACACAAATGAAAATAAGTGGAATAGATAAAGATTTTGAAGATATAATTTATTACTTAGATGCTAAGGGTTATAAGCCATTTGCATCTTGTGATGGAGTTGAAGCAAATCATGAAAGACCAAAAGAAGTTACAGATGCATATATATCATTCTTAAAAAGTCCGAAGATAATTGATTTAATGGCAGTGTTTTTACAAGACAAAGAAAATTATACAGTTAGCCTAAACAGTGGAGATAATGAGAGAGCAACAGAATTATATGGCAATATAATATTAGGTATGAGGTATGGTGTTTATTTTAACAATAAGAGTGGCGAAAATTCAGATAAATTTAAAAGCATTATTAAAAAGACAGTAGAACAAAAGGAAACTATTCCAAGTGATGAAAAGAGAAAGCTAGAAAATTTAAATAAAGTTCTAGAAGAAAGTTCAGACTCAGATTTAGAATTTCAAGTAGACCTTAATACAAGATATCAACCATTTACTAGAAAAGAAGGAAAAATTAATAGCTTAAATATAGAAACGAAATTAAGAGATGAAAAAATAGAGGATAATATCAGTATAAAAAATGAAGTAGATATGGAAGTTTTGGCAAATATAGTATCAGAGAAATACAAAATGCCAAGAAAAATAGAAGATATGCATGAAGAATATATGGATGAAGAATTTATAATATCTGGGTGCGATAAAACAAGCTGTACAATCTATTTTAAAGATGAACATCTTCCACAAATATTAGATCAGATTAAATATATAAAAAAGATAGCACACACATTGCCTACTTTTGAAAGCAGAGAATGGATAGGTAGTGATGAGGAATATATGGTAGAATATGATAAATATTACGATGAACAGTATGATTTTGAAGAAATAGAAGATCAATTGCCAGAAGAATATATGGGAGATAATTTTAAAGAGACCATAGAAGAAAAAACACCATTAAGTAAAAGAGAAGATATATTATTAAAATTAGAACAAGAAGCAGAAAAACTTCTAATTGAAGAAAAACGAATTGGAATTTTTGGAAAAACAGGAGATATAAGAGAATAGAGGGATATAAATGAAAAGAGATGAAAAGGAACAGACACTAATAAAGATAAAAAAGGAGAGTTTTTGGAGTAAAATTATAAAATTCTTTAGAAAAAGCAAGCAAGGTAATAATATTAGTATACAAACCAATAATACAGAATCAAAAATAGATACTCAAAAAGAAAAATTTATAGAATATGTAACAAAAATAGAAAACGAAGAAACACAGCTAATAAATTTACAAAAAAGATATCGTAAGGGAGAAATAAAAGAGGAAGACTTAACTGAAGAGCAAGTAAAAAATTGTGTGATTTATATGATAAACAAATTGAAAATCTACAAAAATCTAATTCAATAAGAAAAGAAAACATTTTAAAGTTTATTTAGGAGGATTTTTATGGCAGAATATGAATTAAGAAAAAAGATGGCAAATGAAATAATGGAAGTAGAGTTATTACCAACAATTACAGAAATATCTTTAAAAGAAGTGAAATATGAGAAATATCCAATAGAAAATTTATCTGCATTAGGTGTTGCGGCAAAACCTTTAGTAGAGGCAATGCAATCATTAAAAGGTGTAGAAGGGACAAGTGGTATATATAGAGTAAATACAAAAGGACATAAAATGTTTGAATCTCAAGGTGGTTTTATTGGTGCGCTTCAAACAACTGAAGGAGCAGTGGGAGGAGGACAAGCTATTATGAAACCATTAGCATGCGACCCAACAATGATATTTATGTCTATGACGTTAATGACTATAGAAAAGAAAATAGATGATATTAAAAATTTACAGAATGAGATGTTAGATTTTATTAAATCAAAAGAAAAAGCAAATATTCGTGGTAATATGAATGCATTAATAGATGTATTAAATAATTATAAATTTAACTGCAATAATGAAAAATATAAAACAAATAAACATATTCTAGTGCAAGATATAAAAAGAAATGCAGAACAAAATATTTTATTATACAGAGACCTAATTCAATCTATGTTAGCAAAAAAAGAACCAATTCATAGTGATCAAGAAATAAATTCAAAAATTAAAAAAGTAGATGAGAACTTTAAAGAATACCAGTTATCACTATATTTGCACTCATTTTCATCATTTTTAGAAGTAATGCTATTGGGAAATTTTGATAAGGATTATATAGAAAGTGTAAAAAGTAAAATTGATGAGTATATACTGAAATATAAAGAATTATATACACGGGTGTTATAATGAAATTGAAAGTTATACTAAAAATTCTGTACAATCTGTATTAACAAAAGGTATTGCAGGAGTTACTAAAGGTGCAGGTGAAGTGGTGTCTAAAATACCATTAATTAGTAAAGGAGGAGTTGACCAGTTTTTAATTGAATCAAGTGAAAAAATAAATAATTTTAATAATAAGAGAAATGATAAATCAGTTCAAAGATTAGTAACAAATGCTATGAAAGGAGTTAATCCATTTGTAGAAACATTGAATAAAATAAGCAAAATCTATAATGAACCAATAGAAGTGTTAATAGATAATAAAAATCTATACTTAATTGAAGGAAAAAAATAAGATGTCACAATGTTAAATTAATACTAATTAAATCTAACTACTTATTATCATAATGAATTTAAACTAGAGAAAGATAAAAGCTGGATATTATTAACTTAGAATATGTAGAAATATAGAATAAAAAATTATATTCGCGAAAAATACAAATTCTATTATAGAAATAATAAATTAAGGAGGTTAATAGCAATGGATAATAATGAAAATAATAATTAAAAAAGTAAAAAAACAAAATGGAGTGTGGTAAAAAGTTGTTTGAACAAAATTCCCAAAATATTAAAATATATTATTATATTAATAATATTATTAGTATTTTTTTACTTAGGTATAGTATTCAAATCATCTTTTACATATCAAACTAAAACTACTAAACTTGGTCTAGAAGACGTTGGAGAATTAGTGACACAAACATGCTACGTAACAGTAATTGAAGATACAAAAACTAATAGAGAATTTTTTAATTTATTTGATATTCCTTTTACAGAAAGTAGACAGATATTTAGTTATGATGTAGAAGTAGATGCCTCAGTAAACTTTTCTGAAATAACATATGTAGCTAATGATGAAAATAGTGAAATTACAATAAAACTTCCGCATGCTAAAATATATAAAAGTACATTAAATCTATTTTCGTTTAAGAAATATTTAGATTCTGAAAGTTTATTTTCAAGAATTGATTTAGAAAAACAGAATGAAGCATTAAAAGCAATGGAAGAACAAGCGATTAATGATGCAAAAGCAAATGGAATTTTAGAAGCTGCTGATAAAAACGCACAAACACTAATTAATGGGTTCATTAAAAGCAATGATAAATATAAAGAATATAACATTACTTATGAATATATAGGAGGTTAAAATGAAAGAAAAAGATGGGAATGGATTTATAGGAATTATTATAAAAATTCTAATAGGATTAGGAGTTGTAATAGGATTATTCTATTTAGTATTAGCACTTACTAGATAGTATTGATGATATAAAAGTTTGAAAGTAAAGAAAATAATAAATCTCTAATGAAGACTAGAAAATAGTTTGATTTAGGGATTTATTTATGCTATAATAGTAACATATTGAAAAAACATTAAATAATTAGGAGATATTATGAAATTAAGAAAAGAAAAAAGTTGTGGATGTATTATTATAAAAAATAGAAAAGTTCTATTAGTATATGAAAAAAATACAAACTTTTGGGGATTTCCTAAAGGACACATGGAAGAAGGAGAAAGTGAGATCCAAACAGCATTAAGAGGAGTAAAAGAAGAAGTAGGGTTAGAAGTTGATATAGATAAAGAAAAAAGATATGAATTAAATTACATTATAAGAGATGAGATAGATAAAACTACAGTATTATATATAGCAAGAACAAAAAGTGAAGAAATAATAATGCAAGAAAGTGAAATTGCAAATATTAAATGGTGTGATTTTGACGAAGCTTTAAATACACTAACATTTGAAAATTGGAGAGAAATGTTCAAGAAAGTAATTGAAGATATTAAATAATAAATTAAATGTTATAATTTAACAATTTTAGAATATTAAGGAGGAAATAAAGTGGATAAAATACAAAAATTTTTAGCATATAACGGAAAAATAAATATAACATGTGTTGAAACTACAAACTTAGTAGAAGAAGCAAGAAAGCTGCACGACCTAAGCCCAGTAGCAACAGCAGTACTTGGAAGAGTTTTAACTATGGGAGCGCTTATGGCAAGTGCTTTTAAAGATAAAGATGATAGTGTAACACTACAAATAAGAGCAAATGGCCCAATAGGAGGGGTAACAGTAACAGCAGAAGCAGATGGAAGAGTAAGAGGATATGTAACAAACCCACAAGTAGAAGTTCCATTAAGAAAAGATGGAAAACTAAATGTAGGAGAAGCAGTAGGGAATGATGGTTTCTTATATGTAATAAAAGACATAGGACTAAAAGAACCATATATAGGAATGTCAAAACTAATATCAGGGGAAATAGCAGAAGACTTTGCAAATTACTATTACACATCAGAACAAAAAAATACAGCAGTAGCTTTAGGAGTTCTAGTAAATAAAGATGGAGTAAAAAAAGCAGGAGGTTTTATAGTTAGTAGCTTGCCAGATGCAACAGAAGATGAATTATTCATTCTAGAAAATAGGCTAAAAGAGGCAATGCCAATAAGTAAAATGCTAGAAGAAAACATGAGCTTATTAGAAATAGCAAAAGACATAACTGGAGATATAAATATACAAGTATTAAATCAAGAAGAAAAAGAGCCGAGATATGAATGTAGTTGTAGCAAAGAAAAAATGGCAAGAGGTTTACAAACAATAGGAAAAGAAGAGTTAGAAAAAATTATAGAAGAAGACAAAAAAGCAGAAACAGTGTGTCAATTTTGTAATAAGAAATATGAATTTAGTGAGGAAGAGTTGAAGAGTTTGATTAGCTAGTTCCCATTGGGGACGTTTCCAAATGAGAAGTCTGTCACTTTTGGGAATATAAGTTAGAAAAGGAAGTCGGAAATCGGAAGTCGGAAGTCGGATTTTAGTAATTTGTTCGAAGGAATGCTTAAAAATCTGACCTCTAATATTTGAAATCCGACCTCTGTTAGGAGGCCAAAATGTATTTAATAATTGGATTAGGCAACCCAGAAGAAGAATATGGAAGAACAAGACACAACATGGGTTTTAATGTAATAAACAAATTATCAAATAAATATGGAATAGAAGTAAATAAAAAGAAATTTGATGGGTTATGTGGAGATGGCATAATAGAAGGTGAGAAGGTAATTTTACTAAAACCACAAACTTATATGAATTTAAGTGGAAAATCAATAGTTCAAGTTGTAAACTTTTATAAAATACCATTAGAAAATGTAATAGTAATATATGATGACATAGACATTGAGCCAGGCCTAATTAGAATACGCAAAAAAGGAAGCAGTGGGTCACACAATGGCATGAAATCTGTAATAGCAGAATTAGGTTCAGGAGAATTTGCACGTATTAGGGTAGGTATAGGAAAACCAAAACACGAAGGAGATATGATAAATTATGTAATAGGTGCAGTTCCAGAAGAGGAGCAAAAAGAGTTGGAAAATGGAGTAGAAAGAGCAAAAGAAGCGGTTATAGAAATATTAAGGAGCGGAATTGATACTTCTATGAATAAGTTTAACTAGTTCCCATTGGGGACGTTTCCTAATGGGAAATCTGTCACTTTTGGGAATATAAAGCTACAGTATATTTTACTAGCTTAATTACAAAAATATAAAAAACACTTCTAGTTATAATTAAGAAGTGTTTTTTATATTTAAAATTCGATTAATCAATCATCTAAAAGTTTAAAATCTTTTACTACATCATCAACACAAGGATCACTTTGGTCTGTAAATTTTCTATAAGTTTTATTTTAAGAAAAAAATCTGAAATATTTCTATTTTTCTTGTTAGAAACTAAATATATAATTATTGCAAAAATAAAGCCAAGAGCAAAAATAGCAGCTAAAAGTATTAGAAAATTGGAAGTCAGCATAGAAAATCTCCTTTCTGAAAAAACAATCATTGATAAGTTACGTAGATAAGTATAATACAAATTTAATAAAAATACTAGTATTTTACATAAAAGTGTGATATATTTTTATATGTTCTTAAGGGGCAAAGAACAAATCTAATATATTGAAAGGCAAGGTAGCTAAAATGCCCCGATTAAAAAGAAAAATATCGATATCAAAAGTATATCACGTAATAATAAGAGGAATTAACAAGCAAGATATATTTTTAGATAAGCAAGATTACTTTAAATTTATGAAAGAAATAGAAAGAACAAAAAGTAAATACAAATATGAAATTTATGCATATTCACTTATGAATGATCATGTTCATTTTGTTATTTATGATAAAAATGAAA
Organism: uncultured Clostridiaceae bacterium; assembly: GCA_947577025.1. Taxonomy (GTDB): domain Bacteria; phylum Bacillota; class Clostridia; order TANB77; family CAG-508; genus UMGS1663. Next base: position 9,307 of record CANPTO010000029.1, read on the forward strand.
ATATGTCAATAGTAATGCAAAGCTTAAATGTTAGCTATTCTTCGTATTTTAATAAAAAATATGAAAGAACAGGACATCTTTTTGAAAATAGATTTAAAAGTAAAGCAATAGAAAGCGAAGAATATTTAAAAAATGTAGTTAGATATATTCATAAAAATCCAGAAAATGCAGGACTAAAAAAATATGAATGGACAAGTTACAATGAGTATTTATATAAAGAAAAATTAATAAATAAAGAAATGGTATTAAAAGCTTTTGAGGAAAATATTAATAATGCAATAAATCATTTTAAATATTTTCACAAAAATTATTCTAAATATCAAGATTATGATAAAGAATATGAACTTTTAACTAGAATAACAGACGAAGAAGCAATAGAAATGATAAAAAATATAGTGAAAGAAAATAACCCATTAAAAATACAACAGTATGAAAAAAACGAGAAAAAGAAAGCAGTAATAAAAATTCTTAAAATAGAAGGAATAACAAAAGTACAAATATCGAGAATAATAGGAATTAGTACAAAAACAATATGTAAAATAGAGAAGGAAAGTTCCCAAAAGTGACAGACTTCCCATTAGGAAACGTCCCCAATGGGAAGGGCAAGAAAGGAGCAAAAAATGCAAGAAATACTAATATCAAAAAAGAAAGATAAAAAGATAATAGCATTACTAGAAGATGGAAACCTACAAGAAGTATACGAAGAAAAAGAAGATAGCAAAAGGCTAGAAGGCAACATATACTTAGGAAAAGTAAAAGACATTTTGCCAGGTATGCAAGCAGCTTTTGTTGATATAGGAGAAGAAAAAAACACTTTTATTCACATTAAAGATGTACTTCCAAAAGTAAGTAAAGTTACTGGAAATAAAAATGAAGATTTAGATAAATACAATATAAAAGACTATATAAAAAGAAATAGTAACATTTTAGTACAAGTAAAAAAAGACGCTACCAATTTAAAAGGAGCCAAAATAAGTACAGACCTGCACATTCCAGGAAGATTTGTTGTAGTTATGCCAAAAGATAATTTCATAACTGTTTCTCAAAAAATAGAAGATGAAAGTGAGAGAAAAAGATTAACTAGTATTGCTAAGGAAACTATAAAAAGTGATATAGGTTTGATAATTAGAACTGCTGCCGAAGGAAAAAGTGAAGAAGTTATAAAAAAAGATATAAAGCAAACTACCCAAAAATGGGATGATATAAAAAAAGAAAGTGAAAACTTAAAAGTAAATGAAATTCCAAAAGTATTATATAAAAATAACTCTATAATAGAGAAAATTTTACTAGATACTGTTGATAATGGAATAGAAAGAATTTTAGTAGATGATACGAAAACTTTTGAAGAAGTACAAAAAATACTAAGAAATATTGATGAAAATAACAAAGTAAAGGTAGAACTAAAACAAACTGATAATTTACTAGATATGTACGACACAGATGACCAAATAGAAAAATTAAATAGCAGAAAAGTATGGCTTAAATGTGGAGGTTTTATAACAATAGATAAAACAGAAGCACTAACTGCAATAGATGTAAACTCAGGAAAATTTACAGGAAAGCAGAACCTAGAAGAAACAGTACTAAAAGTAAATGAAGAAGCAAGCTGTGAAATAGCAAGGCAACTACGTTTAAGAGATATAGGCGGAATAATAATAATAGATTACATAGATATGCAAGAAGCAAAAAGTAGAGAACAAGTTTTAAAAACATTAAAAGAAGCCTTAAAGAAAGATCGTTCAAAAACGCAAGTAATAGAATTTACAAAATTGAATTTATTAGAAATGACAAGAAAGCATATGTTTAGTTAATATGAAAGTTTAATATTTTCTTTGACTTGTCCAAAAATTTTAATTAATGTCAAATATACACATTTACAAAGATAATCAAAAGATAATGCTTTTTCTATTTTTAATAAAGCAAAATAGAAATATTAATTATTAAGAGAGAAAGATACAAAATATGTTTTTTGTATTCCTAAAAGTACTACAAAACTAGAAAATTTTAATAAAAAAATGCTGAAAGGGAGGAATTATTCCTCTCTTTTCAAATTAGCATTTCACCAGTTATATCATAATTACCATTTTCATAATGTGCATATCCTCTTTGTGATATGCTTAATATTTTACCTATTTAAGTGCATATGTTTTAAAAGGTTCTAATACAGGGTGTTCTTACAAATTGAATATTATGTTAATAACATTTTTATACATAAAATTTGTGGATCTGCAGGAAATGGTACTAATGATGACCTTGTTTTTTATATTATAGTACTCTATTTTAAGTTGAAATATAGGAAAGTAACTTTGTACCTGCCACATAAGAAGCTAACTTTGTTCGTAAATATAAAAAAGCGTAAAACTATTGAAAAAAAAAGCTCTTTATGATATAAAATAACTATACGGAAATAAAGGATTAAAGCAATACTAAAAAATAAGAAGGTAATAAATTGAAAAATATAAAAGATTATAATTTAGAAGAACTAAAAGAAGAGCTAAAAGCCTTAGGGGAAAAGCCATTTAGGGCGGAGCAGATTTTTAAATGGTTATATATAGATAAAGTAAAAGAATTTGATGAAATGACAAACATTTCTTTAGAATTAAGAGAAAAACTAAAAGAAAACTACACTGTGTGTAACTATAAAATAATAAAAAAACAAGAATCATTAGATGGAACAAAAAAATATTTATTTGATGTGTTAGATGGAAACGCAATAGAAACAGTATTAATGGAATATCATCATGGAAAAACAATATGCGTTTCTTGCCAAATTGGATGTAAAATGGGTTGCAAATTTTGTGCTTCAACAGGCATAAAGTTTGTAAGAAGTTTAACGGCTGGAGAAATAGTAGAACAAATACTAGCAGTAGAAAATGACATAAATGACAAAATATCAAACATAGTATTTATGGGAATAGGCGAGCCACTAGATAACTACGAAAATGTAATAAAAGCCATAAGAATAATAAATAACCAAAAAGGCTTAAATATAGGAGCACGCCATATAAGTGTATCAACAAGTGGGTTAGTTCCACGAATATATGACTTAGCAAAAGAAAACATACAATGTACACTATCAATATCATTACATGCCACCAATAACGAAAAAAGAAGTAGTATGATGCCAGTAAACAATAGATATAACATTGAAGAACTAATAAAAGCATGTAAAGATTATATAAAAATAACAAATAGGAGAATTTCATTTGAATATGCGCTAGCAAAAGACAATAATGATAATTTAGAAGATGCAAAAGAACTAGTAAAATTATTAAAAGGAATGTTATGCCATGTAAACTTAATACCAATAAACAAAATAGAAAATGGAAAATTTTCAAAAAGTTCAAATGAAAATATAATGAAATTTAGAGACTACCTAAATGACCACGGAATAGTAGCAACAATAAGAAGAGAGCTAGGCTCAGACATAGACGCAGCATGTGGGCAATTAAGAAGAAAGAATTTATAAATGGAAGTTAGAAGTCAGAATAGAAGTCAGAAGTCAGAATGTAAGCAATTTCTTCGAAGAATTTACTTATATTCCCGACTTCCGACCTCCGACATCAAATTTTAACATCCGACTTCAGATATCAGATATACAACCAAATAGGAGGGACAAATGGAAGCTTTTGCAAAAACTGACATAGGCAAAGCAAGAGATATGAATCAAGATTATTACTATATATCTCCTGAAAATAGTGAAATAAAAATATATATATTAGCAGATGGAATGGGTGGATACAAAGGAGGAGAAGTTGCAAGTAAACTTGCGACAATATCAGTCAAAAATTATATAGAAAATAATTTTTCAAAAATACCAAAAGAAAAAGAAGAAATATTAAAATTAATAAAAAATGCTATGGAATATGCTAATATGATAGTATATGAACAATCTAAAGATGACAAAGAATTAGAAGGTATGGGTACTACTTTAGAAGTATGCTTAATATATAATAATAGAGCATATATAGGACATATAGGGGATAGTAGAATATATATAATAAGAGACAATTTAAAAAAAGTAACAACAGACCATAGTTATGTAGAAAAACTAGTAAAAGATGGTAGTATAACCAAAGAAGAAGCTATAAATCACCCAAAGAAAAATATGTTAACAAAAGCATTAGGGTGTACAGCATATGCAGAGCCAGATACAATAGAACAAGAATTATTAAAAGAAGATATAATACTTATGTGCTCAGATGGCTTAACAAATATGATAGAAGAAGAAAAAATACATAATATAGTAAAAGAAAACCATAAAGAAGCAGCAGAAAAATTAATAGAACTAGCAAACGAAAATGGAGGCTATGATAATATTACTGCAATTGTAATAAAAAATTAATTTACACATAAAAAATACTAACAATACTAAAAGGGAGAGAAAATAATGGATTTAGTAGGTAAATTTATAGGAAGTAGATATGAAATAATAGAAAAAATAGGAAACGGTCGGAATGGCAACAGTATACAAAGCGAAATGTCACGTACTAAATCGCTATGTAGCTGTAAAAGTACTAAAAGATGAATATACAACAGATGCAGAATTTATAAGAAGATTTAATGCAGAAGCACAAGCAGCAGCGGGCTTAGCACATGCAAACATAGTTTCAATATATGATGTAGGACATGAAGAAAACATATATTACATAGTAATGGAACTAATACAAGGAAAAACACTAAAACAAATAATAAATGAAGATGGGAGTCTTCCATGGAAATGGACAATAAACATAGCAATACAAATAGCTTCAGCATTAGAAGCAGCACATAAAAATAATATAGTACATAGAGATATAAAACCACATAATATAATAATTACAGAAGAAGGGCTAGCAAAAGTTACAGACTTTGGTATAGCCAAAGCGGTATCAAACTCCACAATAACAGCATTTGGAACAACAATAGGTTCAGTACATTATTTTTCACCAGAACATGCAAAAGGAGGATTTACAGATGCAAAATCAGACCTATACTCACTAGGAATAGTAATGTACGAAATGCTAACAGGAAGAGTTCCATTTGACGCAGACACACCAGTATCAATAGCACTAAAACATATGCAAGAAAAACCAGTAGAACCCATAAAACTAAACCCATCAATTCCATTTGCAGTAAATCAAATAATATTAAAAGCAATGCAAAAAGAACCAAGTTTAAGGTATAGTAATGCAACTGAAATGATAAAAGACTTAAGTATGGCACTAAAAAGACCAGAAGGAAACTTTGTAGAAGAAGTAGATGAAACGGCGCGTACACAAGTAATACAAACAATACATGAAAATAGTGAAACAAAAAATGGCAAAAAGAAAAGCAGTAAAAAGCAAAAATACTTTGAAAAGCACCCAAAAGCAAAAATACCAATTATAGTAATATCATGTATAATATTATTTTTTATAACAATATTTGCTACAAAAGCTTTAATGGACGCTGGTACAGTAAAAGATGTACCAATACCAGAGTTAGTAGGAAAAACAGAAGAAGAAATAAAAGAACTATTTAAAAACACAAAATTTACTTATGAAATAACAGGAGAGGAGTACAATGCAGAGGTAGAAGAAGGAAAAGCTATAACTCAAAATCCGAAATATCGAAAGAATTATACAATTAAAGAAAACTCAAAATTTGAAATAGTAATAAGTAAAGGTAAGAAAATAGTAATTATGCCAAAACTAGAAGGCGAAAAAATAGATGAAGCAAGAAGAATGATTGAAAACTTAGAAGCAAACTTAAATATAGAAATAGTAGAAGAAGAAAGCACAAAAGTTGAGCCAGGAATAGTACTAAAACAAAGCATAGAAAAAGATAAAGAGATAGAAGCAGGAATAACTATAACATTAACAGTAAGCAAAGCAAAAGAGCAAGTATCAGTTCCATATGTAATAGGAAAAGCAGAAGAAACAGCTAAAAAAGAATTAACAGACGCAAAACTAAAAGTAGAAGTAGTATATGAAGAAGACACTAGCAAAGACACAGGGATAGTACTAAAACAAAGTATAGATGTAGGAAAAGCAGTAGATGAAGGAACATCTATTACAATAACAGTAAACAAAATAGCAGAAATAAAATCTGGAACAGTAACAGTAAATGTAAAATCTATAACAAATTATAAACCAGAAAAAGACGAAGAAGGAAACGAAATAGAGCCAAAAGACATAAAACTAAAAGTAACAGTAACCTCACAAGGAACAACTGAAACAGCATACGAGCAAAATGTAAAGCCAACAAACGAAGCAGTAGCAGTAAAAATATCAGGAAAAGGAACAGTAACAATAAAAGTATATATAGATGGAGTACTTGGAGGAAGAGAATATCAATTAAACCTAAATAATAGCACAACATTAACTGTAGAATAAAGGAGCAAAAATGACTATATTAAAATTTATTTTAAATAGTGAAGACTATTTAAGAGATTTTATTACAAGGAGTACATATCATTCAAATGCCATAGAAGGTAACACTCTTACATTTGCTGAAACCTATGCTATCTTATATAATGATAATAGTTTCAAAATACAAGGAAAAGAGCCAAGAGAAATATATGAAGCAATAAACCATAAAAAGGCGTTAGAACTGATTTTTGAAAGTTTAAAAGAAAATAAACAATTAGATGAAAGACTTATAAAAAGTATAAATGAAATAATAAACAAAGACATAAAAGATACAAAAGGGTACAGAAAAGTTCAAGTCTTTATAAGAGGAAGTGAGCATATTCCACCAGAACCAGAAAAAATCCCAAACTTAATGAACTATTATATTTACAGCTACAATAATGACGAACAAGAAATATTCGAAAAAATTGCCAGATATCATATAGAATTCGAAAAAATACACCCATTTGAGGACGGAAACGGAAGAACAGGAAGGCTACTATTAAATTATGAACTACTAAAAAACAACTTACCACCAATAGTAATAACGAAAGAAGATAGGGTTAAATACTTTGAATATTTAAAAAATAATGATAGTATAGGCTTAGCAAAGTGGTTTAAAGAATTATCAAAAAATGAAAAAGAAAGAATTAAAAAATTCAAATAAAATAAGTGTTAAAGTTAGTAATATGAATGAAAAATAACCAAAGAGAGTATGTAAAAATACAAAAATTCTCCTTTGGTTATTTTTTATATTCTTAGGAAAATCATCCACGTAAGTTAAGTTAGCCGTTAGGGATGAAATGACTTTACGGATAACTTATGCGTAGCAAAGCGAAGAAGGTGAGTTTCCTTAGAAGATAATTATGGTGGAAATAAGAATTTGTAGCATTTTTAATACATACAAATTCTTATTTCCGGTTTTTTAGTATTACCTTTTATAAAGATCTATACGATAACCTAAACGACGATATTGTTCTACGTACTTCCGTATAATATCAGAAAAATAAGGAATAGATACAGTAATACTTGTTGAAGTTGCCTGATTACCAACTTTTATAGCCCCTAAATAAGATACCATAAAATCAACTGGGTCAAACATATCTGAATTACGATATTCTTTAAACAAGTAATTCTCTTTAATGTAATTAAGGGCTACAGTTTCATGAAGCCGACAATTGTCGGTCATACCAATTTCACTTCCATCAGGAAGAATAAAACCATAATATAGCATTATTCAAAACACTCCTTTTATAAATTTAGTATAAGTATATTATAAGGCTAGATTATATATAAAGGAATAGATTTTATGTAATGCGCTTAACAGTAAGATTCGTAAAAACAATTGAAAATATTATGTAAAAATGTTAGAATATAAACAGTAAGAGGAATATCTCTTCGGAAACAATAAACGTTTCGGAGGAAAAGCTCCGAGTCACATTAACAAGGAGGCAAAAACAATATGAACAATGTGAAAATTTGTACAGCGGCACAAACAGGAAACTTAGAGGAAGTAAAAAATCTTATAAGGGAGGGAGCAGACGTATCGATATCCAATGATGATGCAATTTATTATGCAACAATATTTGGTCATGCAGAAGTGGTAAAATTGTTATTGGAAAATGGTGCAAATAAAGAAGCACATGACAGTTATCTGCTAATTGATGCGATTGAGTATGAACAAACAGAGGTTGTAGAGGTACTTATTGAGGCAGGCGTAGATGTAACTGCTCATGATAATTATGCACTTTGTGCAGCAGTTGTAAGAGGAGACGTCAATATAGTAAAGATGTTGCTAAATGTGGGAGCAGACGTAAATGTACGAGACAACTATGCTATTTGCTATGCAGCCAGAAATGGAAACTGGCGGATGCTAGAAGTACTATTAGAAGCGTGGAAAAATAAGGAATAACAGTAAAAAATTTTCACAGGACTACAAGAAAATAAGGATGTAAAAAATCCTTAAGAAAAATGAGTGAAGAATTTCACTCATTTTTCTTGCATATAAAAAATAGTAAAAAGGAATTGTTCCATTTTACTATTTTTTCATATTTTTAGAATTTATACGTTATTGCTTGATGGAGTATTTAGTCTTCCTCTTTTGCAATACATTTTCCTATTTCGACAAAATTGCAATAAGCAAAATAGGAACAATATATACAAGCTACAGAACCTGCAATCGCAAAGGGTAAAAGTACAAAGAATACATTACTCGATACAGCTATCATCCAAATAATACTAATAATGATTCCAAATAATATGAATGAAGCAACTAACCATAGAATACCACGCAATTTCCGTAATTTTACTGAATCTGACATAATAATGTCTCCTTTCAAAATAAAACAAAACAACAGGTTACATAAATATAATATCAAGAATTAAACCAAAAGTCAACAAAAAATTTAAAATTCTTGTACAATTGTGATATAGTTTGAAAGCCTTTCATTACTATGTGTGCATTTGATCGAAGCGAAAAAGAAATGAGATATTTTATGAAATACCCCTGAATAACCTTTACTAACTATTGTTTTTTTTATAAAAATATTATATATTACTAATAGAAAAATTAAAATAAAGAAGGAGCAATATGCAAGGGTTAATAATAGGAAATATATCAAACTTATATAAAATAAAATGTGGTGAGGAGGTACTTGAGGCAGTGGCTAGGGGAAAATTTAAAAAAGAAGATGAACTTTCACCAGTTGTAGGAGACATAGTGGAAATAGAAATAGTGGAAGAAAAAAAAGCAGTTATAAGCAAAATATGTGATAGAAAAACATATATAAAAAGACCTAAAATTGCAAATATTTCTCAAATAGTATTTGTAATTTCTACTAAAAATCCAAAGCCAGACTTGCTTATGTTAGATAAGCAAATATGTTATGCAGAGAGTTTAAATATAAAGCCAATTATAGTGCTAAATAAAATAGACTTATCAGAAGTATATAAAGAAATTGAAGAAGTATATAAAAAAATACGGTTATAAAGTAATATTAACAAATGCTACAAATAAAATAGGAATAGAAGATTTACGACAAGAATTGGAAGGAAAAATAAGTGCATTTTCTGGTAATTCTGGCGTTCGGAAAATCTACAATAATAAATGCACTATTTAATAAAGAAATAACAAAAGAAGGAGAAATAAGTACTAAAAATAAGAAAGGAAAAAATACAACAACAGATGTAAAAATATATGAATTAGACGAAAAAACATACATAGCAGACACACCAGGCTTTTCAAGCTTTGAAATAACAGAAATAGAAAGTAATAATTTAGACAAATACTATATAGATTTAAAAGACTATATAGAAAATTGCGAATTTGTAGGCTGTACACATATAAAAGAACAAAACTGTGGAATAAAAACTATGGTAGCAAAAGGGAAAATAGATAATGGAAGGTATGAAAGATTTTGTAAAATATATAATGAACTAAAAGAAAAGGAGGCACGAAGATGGTAGAAGTAAGTGCATCATTACTAAGTGCAAAAGAAGAAGAAATAGTAAAAATAATTTATAATTTAGAAGTTGCTAAAGCTGACTATATTCATATAGACGTAATGGATGGAAAATTTGTAGAAAACGATACAAGCGAAAAAATGAGAAAATACACAGAAAGTTTAAAAAATGTGAGTAACTTGCCTATAGATGTACATTTAATGGTAAATAATGTAGAAGAATATGTAAAAGAATATATAGATATAGAAGTAAACTGTATAACATTTCAAATAGAATCATGTAAAACTGAAATGGAAATATTAAAGCAAATATCATATATAAAGCAAAATAATTGTAAAGTAGGTTTAGCAATTAGTCCAAAAACAGATATAGAAAACATATATAAATATTTGGAATATATTCATAAAGTAATAATAATGACAGTAGAGCCAGGAAAAGGAGGGCAAGAATTAATACCAGCAACAATAGAAAAAATAAAAGCTTTAAATAAATTCATTTATGAAAATGGGTATGAGGTAGATATAGAAGTAGATGGAGGAATAAATGAAAAAACAGCCAAAAAAGTAATTGACAGTGGTGCAAACATATTAGTTGCAGGAAGCTATATAACAAATTCGGAAAATTTTGGTGAGGCAATAAAAAATATAAAAGGGCTGTAAAAAAAGACTTGTGACGTGGGACGGAAAGATTTGGGACGTGTCCAAAAATTTACAAATATTAAATAACTTTATATATAACTAAAAAATATATAAAGTTATTTAATATTTGTAAATTTTTGGACACGTCCCAAATCTTTCCGTCCCACGTCACAAGTCTTTCCACACGTCGAGAAATTTTTCTAAAGTTTATTCTTTAGTGCTTGCTTCTACAGCTTCTTCTTTTCTATAAACTACATTAACAATTAATGTACCAATTCCGAAAAGAGCCACAAAGAAGCCAACAAATCCGCCAATAAATGGTATTTGGCTAATAGCCCATATAATTAATGAAGAAATTAAACTTGCTAAAACAAATTTTAACTTTCCATCCCAATTAACCAATTTAGCAAAAAGAGCACCAAAGTAAATATTTGCAAAAGCTGTTCCAGACATGCAAACTGCTATAAATAAGAATGTTGCCGCAACAGAAACATTAGTGCAAACTGTACTAAATAAAAGAAGCAATAAAGCAAATATTATAGCCATTGGAGCTACAATACCAATACCTAAAGAAACAAAAGCTTTTTTAGTACTCATACTTGAAACTCTATTTACAAATTTAGGAGCTAGCCATAAAGCAAGTAAAATAATTACAAAAGTATATACCAATCCATTAATTGCATCAAAAACATATGAAAATATTCTTGAAACTAAATTCTCTTCAGAAACTACCTCTTTATTGAAAAATACTTGCCCAGTAACTACTTGCTCAGGAATATTAATTTCAGATTTTGCACTATAATGTAAATTACCGCCAACTAAAGTACCATTTTCAGAAGTAATATTGTATGTAGCAGCTGTAAGGTAAGCATCTCTTCCAACTTTACCATTTAAATTTACAGTATTTGCAGAAACTTTTAAATCTCTGTAAACATATGCATTATCAGATAAAGTAAAATTATTAGATATAGCATAAATATCATAAACAATACCATTAACAATAATATCACTAGCAGTTGCAAATAAGCTAGTATATACATATCCTTCATCAATAGTTAATTTTTTGGCACAAACAAATAAATCTCCACCAATTTGCCCACTAACTACTACTTCATTTGCGAAAACAAATACATTACCATCTACAATATCAGTAATATTAACTTTATCTCCTACAAGAAATAAGTCATTATTAACTAAATTATCCTGTAAGTCATCTCCAGAAGTAACATCATCTGGAAGTGAATTGGCATTACCCTCAGTAATAGGCATAGTACCCTCTTCATCAGAAGTTCTAGGTTCTATAGTTGCATAGCTAAAAGTACAAATTAAAGTAAATAAAGCAACTAATACAAATAAAATCTTAAACTTTTTCTTTAACATTTCGTCCTCCTTAATATTTTTATATAGTAAAAATATATATCTTTATAAGGTAAAAGTCAATAAAAATTAACAAAAGAATAGCATAAAAATCTTATATACCAAAGGCTACAATTTATAACAATAAAAATAATATATTATATAAAATTACAAAAAATACTAATATACGACACTGTGAATAACTTTTGATTAGTTCACCCTATGACTCTTGACATTGAGCCTCTATAAATGCGTTTTAATAGCCATTAGGAGCAAGCATATTAAAATATATAAATGGCTTGCCTAATGGATTTTAGGCTAACACATTTATACTCAATGTAAAGAGTATATAAATCATAGGGTGAACAATTCATAAGTTAAATTTAGGGTGAACTAATCATAAATTAATCACAATACTAATATACGACACTTGACTATTAGTTATATAACCAATATAATATATAAAAATGATATATTTAAGAAAAACTAAGTTTAAGATAATAAAAAAAGCAAATAATTATAATACAAAAATAAAAAACAAAAGAGGAGAAATTTAAAAATGAAAAATTTACTAAAAGCCAAAAAAGGAATAACACTAATATCACTAGTAATAACAATAATACTGCTAATAATATTAGCAGGGATAGGAATAAATTTAAGTTTAGGAGAAAATGGTTTATTTAATAAAGCAAAATATGCAAAAAATAAATATCTAAATGCCCAAAGGCAAGAGGAGCAAGATTTAAATGAACTGTACGAAAAGCTAGGCTTATTAGGAGAATTACCAGAAAATACTAAAGAAACAGAAGCAGGAAAAATTGTAAGAATGCCAAACACATGGGAAACAATATTACCAACATACGTATCAGATAAAGATGGAAGTGAAGTAGTCCAAAGTAAAAAAGTAGCCAGTGTATATGCCGTAAGTGCAGGAAATGGAAATACAATACCAGTGCCACTAGGCTTTTACTATGTAGGTGGAACAATAGAAAGTGGAGTAGTAATATCAGATAATAAAGAAGACCAAAATAAATATGCAGGAAAAGAAGATGTAAGTAAAGAATTAAAAGGAAATCAATTTGTATGGATACCTTGTACAATAAATGAATATAACAAAATAGACTGGGGCAAAGAAAGTGCAAAGTGGCCTTTGGAGACAAATACAATAGAATATATGCAAATAGAAAAATACAGTGGATTTTATATAGGTAGATATGAAGCAGGAGTGGCCACATTAAATAAAGAAACAAATGAGTTTGAAAATAGTGTGACATTTAATGAGAATGCATCACTATATGAAGCAGTAACAGTACAAACTGGAATAGATAATTGGGGGTGGCAAAATTACAGGTATACTGTTAGATGTAAATAAATGAGTTTACATCTAATTTTT
>CANPTO010000030.1 GCA_947577025.1 uncultured Clostridiaceae bacterium
TTTTGTAAATATTTGGTCCGCAAAAAAAACTTACAAACTTAATTTTTATTAAAATTAAAATATTTTTAAAAAAAAGGAAAGTTTTTGACGCGTCCCAAATCTTTCCAAATTTCCAACTTCTATATTAACATTAATAAAGCATATGCAAATGGTGCTATAAATATTAAACTATCTATTCTGTCTAGCATTCCTCCATGTCCTGGTATCATGTTACTGAAATCTTTTATTTCTACATATCTTTTTATACTTGACGCTGCAAAGTCTCCAATTTGCCCTATAATGCTTAAAATTATTCCAATTAAGGATATGATATAGTAAGAAACTTCCATTTTCCAGAATTTATTTGCTATATATGTATATATTAGTATTAATACTACTGCTCCTATTGTTCCTCCTATACATCCTTCTATTGATTTTTTAGGACTTACTCTGCTAAATTTGTGTTTTCCAATTAGTTTTCCTGTAAAATATGCAAATATATCTGTTCCCCACGCTGCTATTATTGCATACCATATTAATATATTTCCATTATTCACTCCATTTATAAGTGCAATACACATTATAGGAAATATTACATATCCAATTCCAAAAAATGTATATACTATGTCTTTAAAGTTTGTTTTCATGTTTGTTATAATTACTTGTAAAAATAGTATTAATAATATGGTTGGCATTGATAATATTATTGAAATATGTATAAATTCTTGTGGTAGTATGTGTATTACAGCTATGCTTATAGTGCTTAGGTAGCCTAGCCAACTTACTGGATTGCATTTGTTTTTTATAGCATTAATATATTCGTGCATTGTTAAAAGTGCAATTATTGTAAATGCTATGTCTACTACATATTTATTTCTTATTAACAGTATTAGTAGGACTATTGGGAAACCTAATAATGCTGAGGTATATCTTTTCCATTCCATATTTTTCATTTCCTTTAATTATATTTTTATTGTGCTCCGAATTTTCTGTTCCTGTTTTTATATACTTCTATTGCATCATCTAAATCTTGCTTTGTAAAGTCTGGCCAGTTTTTTTCTATAAATAAGTATTCTGAATACACTGCTTGCCATGTTAAAAATCCGCTTGTTCGTATTTCTCCACTTGTTCTTATTACTAAGTCTGGGTCTGGCTGCCCTTTTGTGTATAGAGCGTTTGAAATAGTTTCTTCTGTGATATCTTCTATTTGTAATTCGTTTTCTTTAACCCTTCTAGCTATATTCTGTGTAGCCTTTATAAGTTCATCTCTCCCACCATAGTTAAGTGCAATATTAAAAGTTACTCCTGTATTATTTTTAGTTCTTTCCATACATTTTATAATACTTTTTTGCATTCCTTCTGTTAGTGCTGATATGTCTCCTATTATTTTTACTTTTATATTTTCTGTATCTGCTCTTTTACTGTAATCATCTAAGTATGTTTGTAATAGTAACATTAATGCTCCTACTTCTTCTTTTGTTCTTTTCCAGTTTTCTGTTGAAAATGCATATACTGTTATGTATTGTAAGCCTATTTTATTTGCATAACGTACAATTTTTTCTAAGGTTTTTGCACCTTCTTTATGTCCTTGTTTTATATCTAAGCCTTTTTCTCTTGCCCATCTACGGTTACCATCCATTATTATGGCAATGTGTTTTGGCATGTTTGATTCGTCCATTTTATCACCTTTCTTTGAAATTGGAGGTCGGATGTCGGAAATTTAGAGTAATTTCTTTGAAGCACAAGTGATTGAGCTAATATATAAGATAGTTTGTTTAGAAATCTTTTTTCTGACCTCTGATTTCCGACTTCTGTCTTCTATACTGTCATTATCTCTTTTTCTTTACTTTCTGTAATTTTATCTATCTCTTCTATGTTTTTGTCTGTTAATTTTTGTATTTGTTCTTCTGCTTGTTTTAGTTCATCTTCTGTTATGCTTGAGTCTTTTTGCATTTTTTTGAATTCATCTATTCCATCACGCCTTACTGCTCTTACTGCTACTTTTGCTTCTTCTGCCATTTTTCTTATATCTTTTACTAGTTCTTTTCTTCTTTCTTCATTTAACTCTGGAAAGTTTAAGCGTATCACTTTTCCATCATTGTTTGGTGTTATTCCTATGTCTGATGCTAATATTGCTCTTTCTATTTCTTTTAATACACTCATATCCCATGGTTGTATTACTATTAACCTTGCTTCTGGTACTGATATTCCTGCCATTTGATTTATTGGTGTTGCTGTTCCATAATAGTTTACTGTTATTTTGTTTAATATTGCTGGGTTTGCTCTTCCTGCTCTTATTTCTGATAAATTTCCTTCATATACATTTATTGTTTTTTTCATTCTTTCTTCTATATTTGTGTAATCCATATTCTCTCTACCTTACCTTTCATTTCTATTCTTAATATTATTAATTATTAATTATTCATTATATTAAATTTATTCTTGTCTTTTATTTTACTATCGTTCCTATTTTTTCACCTTTTATTATTTTCATTATATTCTCTGGTTCATCTATTCCAAATACTATTAATGGTATTTGATTATCTTTACATAGTGATGTTGCTGTTGCATCCATTACTTTTAAGTCTTTGTTTAGAATATCTAAATATGATATTTTATCATATTTTTCAGCATTAGGATTTATTTTTGGGTCATCTGAATATACTGCATCTGTTGTTTTGGCAAGTAATATTACATCTGCTTCTATTTCTGCTGACCTTAAAGCTGCTGCTGTATCTGTTGTGAAAAATGGGTTTCCTGTTCCACATGCAAATATTACTACTCTTCCTTTTTCTAAATGTCTACATGCTTTTCTTCTAATATATGGTTCTGCTATTTGCCTCATTTCTATTGCTGTTTGAAGTCTTGTAGATATGCCTCTTGCTTCTAATGAATCTTGCAAAGCTAATCCATTCATTGTTGTTGCTAACATTCCCATATAGTCTGATGTGGTTCTTTCCATTTGATGTCCATATCTGCCTCTCCAGAAATTTCCACCACCTACTACTATGCCAACTTCTACTCCTAATTCTACAATGTTTTTTATTTGATTACATATTTTCCCAAGTGTTTCTGCATTTACTCCTCTTCCTTCTGGTCCACCTATTGCTTCTCCACTTAATTTTAAGAGTACTCTTTTATATTTTATTTCAGGCATTTATACACTCTCCTTTTTTATTTTTTTACTGCTATTATTCTATCATACTATTATATAAAAAATAAACACTTTTATTAAGATTTTTTTAAGATTTTTATAGTTTCGTTACTATTTACTGCCACTAAATAATCTAAAACTTACTGTAGGGACTAAATCGGTTAGGAATACCAAAGAGAATTTCCGTAAGTTACGCCCTAAATGTATATCTAAAATTAATACTAATTTTAAAATTATCTAAGGGCATTTGGTATTCACAAAGAGGTATTCCTTTTAGATATTAGTTCCTTGTAAGTTTTGGAACTATGAATAGTAACATCGTTTCTCTTCCATTTATATACATTATAAATAATTAATATATGTAAATACTATTACTATATTAGTTTTTAATTGGAGGTTATATGAATCAGATTTTGTATAAATGTTCTTTTGAAAATAATAATGGCACAAAAAATGTTAAAAGAAAATTTATTATTGTTTTAGTTTGTGCAATTTTATTGATTTTTATTGCTGTTTTTGTTTATTTTTTTATAAAATATGAAATGTTTCAAAAAGAAAAGCTTTCTAAGGATTTAGTTTCTAATTTTAATATTATGACTTTATATACAACTCCTAATGAACCTTACACTGCTACTCCAATTGTAAATGAAAGTGATGGTGAACCTTTTGTTATTGGATTAATTCAAATAGATGAAATTGACCTTACTTACCCTATACTTTCTAGTACTAGTGAGGATTTACTTAAAGTTTCTCCTTGTAGATTTTATGGTCCTATGCCAAATACTACTCGGTAATTTATGTATTGCAGGTCATAATAACGCTGATAATACTCAATTTGGAAGACTCCATTCTTTAACAATTGGTAGTATAATTAAAATTTTTGATTTGAGCGGAAATTCTATTGATTATACTGTTTATAGTAAAACTCAAATAAATGCAAATGACCTTTCTTGTACTTCTCAAGATACTAATGGCTTTAAAGAAATTACTTTAATTACTTGCAATAATGTTAAAGGAAACAGAGTTTGCTTAAAAGCTAGGCAAGTATGAAATTAGAGGCAAATTTTACATTTACCTCTAATTTTATTACATTATATATTATAATTTCTATATTTTTTATATGCATATATTGCTACTACTACACATACTGCTATAAATAGGAATATTGCATAGTCACTAGCATCTCCTGTTTGTGGAAGATTTTGATTATTTCCTCCTACTAAATTTGTTACAGTATTAACTCTAGCTGTTGTATTTGTTGTTGTATTTGTTGTAGCTGTATTTGTAGTTGTATTTGTTGTAGTATTTGTTGTTGTAGGTGGATTTTGTGTAGTATTTGTTGTTGTTAAACCTGGAAGGTCTAAGTTTAATGGGCTTGATGTTGCTTGTACTCCTGTTGCCATTATCATTGCTATTACAATTAAAGTTAAAACTACTAATAATGTTTTTACACTTAATTTTTTCATAATACTTTTCTCCTTTTTCTTCTGAATTTAATATTAGTATTTTATTTTACTTGCTCAATTATTCATAATCTAGTAATATTTTATATCTTATACTTTTTTTAGTCAACACTATTTCACTTTTTTTATATTACAATTTTATTACACAAAATAAATACTTATATTACTCAGCTTTTGGTTCTTCTTTTACTTGTTCTACTTCTTCTTTAACTGTATCAACTACTTCCTCTACTACTGTATTTTCAGTTTCTACTGCTGGCGCTTCTTCTGGAGCTTCTTCTATTAGTTCTTCTTTTACTGTTATTTCTTTATTTTCAATTCTTGCTCCTAAGTTTTCCTTAGTTTTTGCAGCTTTTCCTACTCTATCTCTTAAGTAGTATAGTTTTGCTCTTCTTGCTTTACCTACTCTTACTACTTCTATTTTTTCTACCATTGGTGAGTGAATTAAGAATGTTTTTTCTACTCCTACTCCATATGCCACTCTTCTTACTGTAAATGTAGCATTTACTCCTCCACCTTGTTTTTTTATTATTATTCCTTCAAATACTTGAATTCTTTCTCTATTTCCTTCTTTTATTCTTTGGTGTACTCTTATTGTATCACCTACATGAAGGTCTGGAATTTTATTCTTTAGTTGTTCGTGCTCTATTGATTTTATAATATCCATTTTTTTCTCCTTTCAAAATTCTTGGAGGTCAGAAGCTGGAAGTCGGAAGTCGAGATTTGAGGTCGGAGGTCAGATGTCGGAGGTCGGAAATATAAGTAAATTCTTCTAAGAAATTGCTTATATTCTGACTTCTGACTTCTGACTTCTGTCTTCTATTCTGACTTCTATCTTCTGTCTTCTGTCTTCCGTTATATTAAATCTGGTCTTTTTTGTTTTGTTATTTCTAATTGCTTTTCATATCTCCATTTGCGAATATTTTCGTGGTGACCTGATAGTAGTATTTCTGGTACTTTCATACCCATAAATTCTTCTGGTCTTGTATATTGTGGATACTCTAAAAGATTATTAGAGAAGCTTTCTTCTTCTATTGATTCTTTTGTTAGTACACCTTCTATATATCTTGACACTGTATCGATTAAAACCATTGCTGGAAGTTCCCCTCCTGTTAGGACATAATCTCCTATTGAAATTTCTTCTACTTTAAGTTTGTCTAGAACTCTTTGGTCTATTCCTTCATAATGCCCGCAAATTAGAATTAAATGTTCTTGTTTTGATAGTTCTTCTACTTTTTGTTGGTTTAGTTTTTTTCCTTGTGGAGATAAGTATATTATTTTTGCTTTATCATCTTTTACAGATGTATATGCATCATATACTACATCTGGTCTTATAACCATACCTGCTCCTCCACCATAAGGAGTATCATCTACTTTTTTGTGTTTATCTTTTGAAAAATCTCTAATATTTATTAAGTTAATATTTATTAAGCCTTTTTCTTCTGCTTTTCCTAATATGCTTTGCTTTAATGGGCTAAACATTTCTGGAAAAAGAGTTAACACATCAAATTTCATTTTTTGCTCCTTTATCAAACTGGTTCCTTAGGTCGCCCTTGAGTAGCAACCCCTACATTATATGTGTAAAACATAATATACAATATATTTATTTTCTATTGTAGGGGTTGCCGTTTCGGCAACCTAGTGGCACAACACCACATTTTTCGCTAAACTAAACCTTTTAGTAGGTGAACTATTATTTTTTCTTTTTCTAAATCAATTTCTTTTATTACCTCAGGTATACCAGGGAGCAAAAGTTGTTTGCCTCTTTCATCTTTTACAACATATACATCATTAGCACCTGTTCTAAAAATATCATCTACTTTTCCTAGAAGTTCTTCTTTATCTGAATAAACTTCTAGACCAAGTAAGTCAGCAATGAAGTATGTATCTTTTGGAAGTTTTTTTGCATTTTTTCTATCTATTTTTAAGTATAAACCTTTCATTTTTTCTGCTTCATTTAAATCTTCTATACCTTTTATTTTTAGTAATACCATATCTTTATGATATTTTACTTCTTCAATTTCTACTTCTTCCAACTTTTCCTTTTTACATATATATACTTTTTTTAATTCCTCAAATCTTTGTACATCATCTGTAAAAGGCTTTACTTTTATCATTCCTTTTACTCCAAATGTATTAACTATTTGACCTACTTCAAAATATTTTTGCATATATACCTCTATTTTTCTAAAAATTCTATATTTATTTTTTTATGTTCTTTCCCTGCTATACTTTTCATAACAGTTCTTATTGATTTAGCAACTCTCCCTTGTTTTCCAATTACTTTACCCATATCACTATTTGCTGTTTTTACTTCAAAAGTAAGATTTTTTTCATTTTCTTTTTCTGTAATTATTACTTCATTTTCATTTTCTACAAGGCTTTTTATTATTGTTTCTAAAATTTCTTTCATGTTTTAGAATCCTCCTAGCCTTAAGCTTTTTCTATTAAAGCTTTAACTGTGTCTGTTGGTTTTGCACCATTTTTTATCCATGTAGCTACTTTTTCTTTGTCTAGTACTATTGTTGATGGTTCTGTCATTGGGTTATATGTTCCTATTTTTTCGATTATTTTACCATCTCTTGGACTTCTTGAGTCTGCAACTACTATGTGATAGAATGGAGCTTTTTTTGCACCTACTCTTTGTAATCTAATTTTTACCATTTTTTATTCACCTCCTGCTAATAAGATGTCTGAAGTCAGATGTCAGAAATTTACTTTTTTATAATATTAACATTATAATTTCTTTTCTTTTTCATCTAATCTTCTACTATATATTTTTTTAAAATTAATAACTCTTCTATTTCGGCTTCAGCAGGTATTGTCGTTTTTTATATCCGACTTCTGACCTCTGACTTCCGACTTCTACATGAAATTTTTTAAATCATTTGGATTTATACCTTTCATCAATTTTTTCATGCTTTTTCCGTCTTGCATTTTTTTCATCATTTTTTGTGTCATTTCAAATGTTTTCATGAATTGATTTATTTTTTGTACTGTTGTTCCGGCTTCCTTTTGCTATTCTTATTCTACGACTTGCGTTCAATATTTTAGGATTTTTTCTTTCTTCTTTTGTCATAGAACATATTATAGCTTCTATTTTTATGAATTCTTTATCATCTACTTTTAAGTCTTTTATATTTCCCATTCCTGGTATCATTTTTAGTAATGATGAGAAAGAGCCCATTTTTTTCACTTGCCTTAGTTGTGCTAAATAATCATCTAAGTCAAATTCTTTTTTTCGTAATTGTTTTTCTAGCTTTTCTGCTTCTTCTAAATCAAAACTTTCTTCTGCTTTTTCTATTATTGATAGTACATCACCCATTCCTAATATTCTTCCTGCCATTCTTTCTGGGTGGAATACTTCTATATCACTTAATTTTTCACCTGTTGCTGCATATTTTATTGGTCTTCCTGTTACTTTTTTTACTGATAATGCTGCACCTCCACGGGTGTCTCCATCTAGCTTTGTTAGTATTATTCCATCTATTCCTAAACTTTCATTAAATGATGTTGCTACATTTACTGCATCTTGACCTGTCATTGAGTCTACTACTAATAATATTTCATGTGGTTTTACACCTGATTTTACATTTTTTAGCTCATTCATAAGTTCTTCGTCTATATGAAGTCTACCTGCTGTATCTAATATTATTACATCATTTAGTTTTGAATAAGCTACATTTATTGCCTGTTTTGCTATATGAACTACATCTTTTGATGTTTCATTTGCATATACTGGAATGTTAAGCTGATTTCCTACTACTTGAAGTTGTTTTATCGCTGCTGGTCTATATATGTCACAGGCTACTAATAGTGGTTTTTTCCCTTGCTTCCTTAGTATATTTGCAAGCTTTCCTGCTGTTGTTGTTTTTCCGTGAACCTTGAAGACCGACTAACATTATTATTGTTGGTGGATTTGGTGTAAAGTTTATTTTACTTTCTTGCCCTCCTAGTAGTTCTACTAGCTCATCTTTTACTATTTTTATAACTTGCTGACCTGGAGTTAATGATTTTAAGACATCTTGACCAAGGGCTTTTTCTTGTATTGTACTTATAAATTCTTTTACAATTTTGTAGTTAACGTCTGCTTCTAGTAAGGCAAGCTTTACTTCTCTTAGCATTTCTTTTAAATCAGATTCTGTAATTCTTGCTTTTCCTCTAAGTTTTTTTGTAATTGATTGTAACTTTTCAGAAAGTCCTTCAAATGCCATGTTCTTATCTCCTTTTTTTCAATTTATATTACACTAAATAATTTAATTCTTTTCTTACGTGGTTTAATATCTTTTCTATTTTTTTGTCAGATGATACATCTTGTATCTTGCCTAGTTCACTTAGTACTTCTTGCAGAAGTTTTTCTTGCTTCATCATCTTTTCCATAATTTGTAGCTTTTCTTCTAGTTCGAAAAGTTTATTTTCCCCCTTTTTTATTATGTCTCTAACAGCTTGCCTTGTTATTTTATTATTTTCTGCTATTTCTGAAAGTGATAAATCATTGTTATAGTAATCGTTTAAAACTTCAAGCTGTTTTTCTGTTAATACTTTACCATATATTTGGCATAACATACTTACTTTAACATTTTTCTCCATATTATCACCTCTTAATTTGTAATGCTAATTAACTTTACACCTTTTTTCTATTTTTGTCAAGTAGTTTTTCAAAATTTTTATTTTTCTATTGCGTTTTGGGTAATTTAGTGATATTATTTGAGTATAAATTTAATTTTGAACTTATTAACCCCTATATTATAATAATAAGGAGGTATGTAATATGATATATCAAAAAATTGTTGAGGAAAGAGATTACTCTAGAGGAAATGACCCTAAAGGCTTTAAAATGGATGTATTATTACAATTGATGCAAATTGCGTTTAGCGCTGGAAATGATGATTTTCCAGAAGAATTTCTAATCCGGAACGTATTTATACCACAGCGCTATATTGAGCAGATGTTTGCACGAATGGGCATTAGTGTAAACGTTTCATGCGTTTCATATTCTCATGGGGCTGATTTTAAAATTACTAGAATTTAATATCAATATTAAAAAATAGAGGATGTTTTACATTTGTTTGTAGAATATCTCTCTATTTTTTAAATAAGTATAATTTCCATTTTATTATTATATAAATTTTTAGTGTTATTTCATTACTTCACTAATTACCTTTGCTAAATATTTCATACTTACTAAACATTGTTCCATTGTATTCCCTGTTGCTCCTACTTCTATTATTCCTGCTGCTTTTGATAGGTGTTGGTTGTACCTGCTATTTCTTAGCACTATTGGCTTAAATAAGCCTGGATACAATTCATTTGCCTTTTCTTGTATTTTTACAGCAAATTTTAAATTTTGCTGCCAATTTTGGTGTTCTAACCCTCCACCATCTGTTCCTATTACGAACATTAGCTGTGCTGCATATTCTTCGCCTATTTTTACAGTTGGCGCATAGCTATAGTCTGCTATTGCATCTCTATGTAAGTCAAAAATCACATCTGTATCTTTATTTGCCAAAAGCAAATTTCTTACCGTGTTTAAAGAACGGTCATATGAGCCATTGTACGCTGGGTAGTCATGATATGTTGTATCGTGTATTACATTATAATTGTAGCTCAGTAATTGGTTTGTAAGTTCTGTTCCGACTCTTGCTACATTATAGTTTAAGTCTGTTGTTCTATATGTGCCTGTTTGTGTATAGTTAAATTTTTCTGTTGCTGTATAGCTTTCACATGTATGTGTATGGAATATCATAATGTTTTTATTGTTTACTTCTATATCTGGTTTTAGTATTTCTTCTGTCAAGTTATATTCTGTTCCATTTTTTATAAATACTCCATTATATGCATTTGTAAATTTATTTGGAACATTATTCTCTATTACCTGTGTTTGCAATCCTGTTTGCGCTTTTTGTACTTCTGGTGTTTGCTTTTGTTCTTCATTTTCTTGTTTTGCTTCTTGGTTTTTTTCCCTTTTTATAGTATACACCATTCCTAGTTGTGTTTTTATTATCATTTCCAGTGGATTCACCTTTTCTATATCTGTTTCTATTATTTCATCTGTTTTAGTTACTTGTTTCATTCCTGGAATTGTTTCATCTAACAAGCTTAGCAGTTTACTTCCATCTATTTTATTAAATATATTGCTATTTTGTTGTTTATTAGAACTTAGAAAAAACCTGCTACAAAACCATAATATAATTAAAGCTACTACAATTTTGCTTAAGTATTTTCCTATATCTTTTATATTAATTACAGCTAAATTAATCACTCGTTCTTCCCCTTTGTACAAACTTATTATATATATTATATGTTTGTAATTTGTTTGTTATGACAAGGAAAATAAAGCCATATTTAAAATTTATTCTTATATACATAATCAAAAAAAGCGACAAATGATTACTCATTTATCGCTTTTTTTGCTTCTTCTATACTTAAAGTTTGTTGCTCTCCTGTTTGCATATTTTTTAGTGTAACTACATTATTTGCTATTTCATCTTCTCCTATTACTATTACATATGGTATTTGTAGTTTGTCAGCATATTTGAATTTTGCTTTTATTTTTTTATCTTCTAAGTAATTTTCTGTTTCTATTCCTGCATTTCTAAGTATATTTCCTACTTCTAGTGCTTTAGTTTGGTCTTCTACCATTGAAACTACTAATACTTTTGATATTGATTTTTTCGAAGTTTCTATTGCTTGTAGTTCATTTAGTTTATAAAATAACCTTGTAAGTCCTATTGATACTCCGACTCCTGGAAGTTTTTTATCTGTGTAATACTCAGCTAAATTGTCATATCTTCCTCCTGAACATATACTTCCTATTTCTCTGTATTTATTTAAAAATGTTTCATATACTGTTCCTGTGTAATAATCTAAACCTCTTGCTATACTTAGGTCTACTTTAAAGTTTGTGTCTGGAACGCCAAAGCTTCTTATGTATTTTACTACTTGCTTTAATTCTTCTAATCCTTGTTTAAATAATTCTTCTGAAACTTGTAGTTTTTCTAATTTTTCTAGTTTCTCGTTGGTCGTACCATCTATTTCTATAAATTCTATAATTCTATCAATTGATGTTTTCTCTACATTCATATCTTCTAAGCATTTTATTACATTTTCTTTTCCTATTTTTTCTATTTTATCAATTATTCTCATTATTTCTACTGAGTTTTCTTCTTGATTTAATTCTTTAAATAGTCCATTTAATATTTTCCTGTTATTTATGCATATGCAAAAATCATTAAATCCTAACTCTTTTATTGTATTATATATAACTGCTGGCATTGTTGCATCATTTAGAATAGCTAGTTCTCCATCTCCTATTATATCTATATCACATTGATAAAATTCTCTAAATCTTCCTTTTTGTGGTCTTTCTCCACGGTATACTTTTCCTATTTGATATCTTCTAAAAGGAAATGCTAAATTATTATAATTTTGTGCTACATATTTTGCAAGTGGTACAGTTAGGTCAAATCTTAATGATAAATCGTTATCACCTTTATTAAAACGATAAATTTGCTTTTCAGTTTCTCCACCTGCTTTTGCTAAAAGCACTTCACTCATTTCTATTATTGGTGTATCTATTGGTAAGAAACCAAATTTTTCGTATGATTTTGTTATTTTTTCTTTCATTTCATTAAATAAAATTTGCTCATTTGGTAGTAATTCCATAAAGCCTGGTAATGTACGTGGTTCTATTTTATTCATCTTTTTTCCTCCTTCACGCAAAGCATGTACTATTCACTCTTCACTATTCACTATTCATTTAATTAATTGTTGTAGGGGTCGCACTTTGGGCGACCTTCTCTCCAACGGCTTGCTTATATATCTTTTTATTATTTATTTCTAATTATTATAATTGTATTGATTTTTAAATATATAGGGGAATAGATTTCTATTCCCCTTTTATTATTTTGCAAGTCTAGTCTTTAAACGTAATCGCTGGAACTGTATCTCCAGTTAGTTCTGTCACACAAATTTTCTCAATATACTTAAAAGGAACTACAGTATTTAGCAAACCTCTTGCGGCTGTTACTTTAACTTTATCCCCCAAAAATGTCATTTCCATATTTCCTTTTCCATTTTTTCCTTTAAGTATAACCCGGTTTCCTTTCCCTTCCATTGTACATCCACTTTCATAAAAACTGTTGTCTACTCTTATCATACATTTTCCTCCTTGCAATGAAACAAACTTTTTTAGTTACTGTTATATACTATCATATAAAACATATCTTTTCAAGTGTTTTACATAATTTTCATACTTTAGGGCGTAATTTAGTAAATTCTTTTAGGTATTCCTTACCGATTAAGCCCCTACAATTATATTTTATTTATCTATTCGTTGTTTAGGGTAATTTCTTCGAAGAGCAGGTCGCCCAAAGTGCGACCCCTACAAATTATATTTTCAATGTTACATATTAATCTAGTCTTGGTCTTAAGCTTAAATATATTGGCTCTTCTTCTTTTATTCTTGTTGTTCTTCCATGACCGTGGGTATACTATTGTATCATCTGGCAAAATCGCTAGTTTGTTTGTTATTGAGTTTATTATATCTGCAAAATTGCTTGTTGGTAGGTCTGTTCTTCCCCATGTACCTCTAAATAGAGTGTCTCCTGAAAATAATAGTTTTTGTTTTTCGCAATACAGACATGTTCCACCTTTTGTGTGCCCTGGTGTGTGTATTACTTTGAATTCTATGTTTCCGACATGTATTAGGTCTCCTTCATCTACTCTTGAATCCGCTTCTAGTGTGATGTCTTCCATTCCTATATAATAAGTTAAGCTAATACCTATATTATATAGTCCTTCTGCGTCATCTCTATGTATTAGAACTTTTCCTCCTTTTTTCTCTTTTAATTCTAATATTCCTCCAAAATGGTCTCCATGGCAATGGGTTAAATATATATATTTTAAATTATCCATTCCTAAGGTATCTAACATCTCTATTATTTTTTCTGGTTCCCCACCTGGGTCAACACACATTGCTTCTTTTGTTTGTTCATCTTCTATTATATAGCAATTTGTTGGTTCTCCAAGTGCTGTTTCTACTGGTATTTTTTTTAATATCATTTGTTTTTTCCTTTCTTCCCTATTATTCAAAACTAATAAAGTAGTAATTTAATATTGTAGAGTAGTCAAATAAGGATATTTTTTAGGGTAATTTCTTCGGAGAACGGGTCGCCCAAAGTCCGACCCCTACAATTCTATTTTTCAAACTTCCCAAAAGGGACAGATTTCCCATTAGGAAACGTCCCCAATTGGAATGGAAACTATTTTTTACGCTTAACCTCATACACGCTATCTACTTTTCTTATAACTTTTAACACATTATTTAATTCCTCTAAATTCTCTACTTCTAATGTTATTTCTGTTATCGCTATTCTCTCTTTATTCGCTCTTGATGATACTGCTATTAATTTTGTTTTTGTTGTTCCTATTTGTGAAATTATATCAGCAAGCAAACCTGTTCTATCATTTGCAAATATTTCTATATCTACATTATATGCTACTGCTTTCTCTGTTAGCCAATATACATCTATCATTCTGTTTTCTTCATCTAAGAATAAGTCTTTTAAGTTTTTACAGTCTGACCTGTGTACTGATACTCCTCTTCCTCTTGTTATATACCCTACTATATTGTCTCCTGGTACTGGGTTACAGCATTTTGATAGTTTTACTAGGCAGTTATCTATTCCTTCTACTACTATTCCTGTTTTTGATGCTTTTACTTTATTTTGCTTTGCTTTTGATAGCTCTTCTATTTTTTCTTCTACATTTTCTTCTTTATGTACTTTTCTATATTCTTCTAATATTCTTGCTATTATTTTTCCTGATGTGATTGCTCCAAATCCTACTGCTGCATACATGTCTTCATTGTTTGTGAACTTATATCTGTTTAATGCTCCTTGTACAAATTCTGTTTTAAATAGTTCGCTATAGTCCATTCCTATTCTTTTTATTTCTTTTTCTATTAGGTCTTTTCCTTTTTCTATGTTTTCTTCTCTTTGGTTTTTCTTAAACCATGCTTGTATTTTGTTCTTTGCTGTTGTACTTTGTATGAATTTTAGCCAGTCTCTACTTGGACCTTTTGCTTTATCTGAGGTTACTATTTCTACTATGTCTCCATTTTTTAGTTTTGTTATTATTGGCATCATTTTACTGTTTATTTTACAACCTGTCATGTGATGGCCTATTTCTGCATGTATACTATATGCATAATCTATTGGGGTACTTCCACTTGGCAATACTTTTATATCTCCTTTTGGAGTAAACACATATACTTCATCTTCAAACAATTCCGTTTTTAAAGTATTTAAAAACTCTTGTGGGTCTTGCATATCCTTTTGCCATTCTAATGTTTCACGAAGCCATGCTAGCTTATCTTCTGTTACTTGTACATTTGCTTTTCTGCCTTTTGCAAAGCTTGCTTCTTTATATGCCCAATGTGCTGCTATTCCATATTCTGCTATTCTATGCATATCCCATGTACGTATTTGAACTTCAAATGGTGTTCCTTTTTCTCCTATTAATGTTGTGTGTAATGATTGATACATATTTGGTTTTGGTACTGCTATATAGTCTTTAAACCTTCCTGGCATTGGGTTATATAGGTCATGTACTACTCCTAACGCTGCATAACAGTCTTTTACTGAGTTTACTATTATTCTTAGGGCAAATAGGTCATATATTTGGTCTAAGGTTATATTATCTCTTTTCATTTTTCTATATATACTGTATAAATGTTTTGCTCTTCCTGTTATTTCTGCATCTATTTTTTGTACTTTTAATTCATGTGCTATTTGTGCTTCTATTTTGTCTATAAATTCTAAACGTTCTTCTCTTTTTCTGTCTATTCCTTCTACTATTTCTCTATATTCTTCTGGATATAGGTATTTAAAAGATAAGTCTTCTAGTTCCCATTTTAATGAATATATACCAAGCCTATTTGCAAGTGGTGCATAAAGGTCCATTGTTTCTCTTGCATTGGCTATTTGCCTATCTCTTGATAGAAATTTTAGCGTTCTCATGTTATGAAGTCTATCTGCTAGCTTTATCATAATAACACGTATGTCTCTACCCATTGCTAAAAACATTTTTCTATAATTTTCAACTTGTTCTTCCTCTACTGACTCACAGTTTAATTTGCTAAGTTTTGTAACTCCATCTACCATTTCTGCAACTTCTAAGCTAAATTCATTTATTAGGTCTTCATGTGTAACAGATGTATCTTCTACTACATCATGTAAAAGAGCTGCACAAATTGTATCATCGTCTAGCCCTAAGTCTGCTAATATGTACGCTACTTGCATTGGATGAATTATATATGGTTCCCCTGATTTTCTTAATTGATTTCCATGTTTTGCTACTGCAAAATTATATGCTTTTAATATACGTTTACTATCTGACTTTTTATTATTTTTTTTCATTTTATTTGTAATTTCTTCTATTGTAATTTGTTTATTTATTTCTTGCATTTCTTTCACTTCCTTGCTTGATTTTTGTGTTCGTACATATTATAATACTTATATGTTACTTACTAATAATTGTAAAAATTACTATTTTTACAGCATTTATTTCAAAAGGAGGGTTCCTATGAAAATTTTCTTATCCCTATTTTTAGCAACAATTATATGTTTTGCACTTAGTTTTATTTTTGATATTTTATCAAAAAGATTATACGGAAGCAACCATGAAATATTAGGTGCCTTTTTTACTCTTCTTTATTTGATATGCTTTTTCTCATTTCCTGCATTATTTTTTTGCTGGGTTGCTTCATTGTTTATTTGCATATTAATATAATTTTCTATTTGCAAGCTATGTCTATTTATTTAGATGTAGCTTGTATTTCTATTATATTTACCAGTATTAATAGCAAACTAGTTATTATTAATATATTTATAATTTCTTTATATTACTAGCTAATAGTTTTAACTAGGCAATCCTTTATTTATATAAATTTCATATGTGAATAACTTTTGATTAGTTCACCCTATGACTCTTGACATTGAGCCTCTATAAATGCGTTTTAATAGCCATTAGGAGCAAGCATATTAAAATATATAAATGGCTTGCCTAATGGATTTTAGGCTAACACATTTATACTCAATGTAAAGAGTATATAAATCATAGGGTGAACAATTCATAAGTTAAATTTAGGGTGAACTAATCATAAATTAATCACATTTATATAAATTTCATATTGACTTTTTCCATATTTAATGTTATAATATTTACAACTTATTGTTTATTTTTTTAAAAGAAAGGAGAACCCCTTATGAACATTTTAATCTACCATGTTACGTTTTGGCTGTGTTGCCTTTTATTTGGTTTCTTTCTAGGCAAAACAATGGCAACGTATATTAATTCGGATATTCCATTAACTCGGTTCTCGTACTCGTACAAGCTAATACCAAATGTAATTCCATATTTTTGTTACTCAATATTTTTTGGTTTTATGAGTATTTTTTATTTGTACTTTTTTATTATTGGTCGCTAATTTAGCGACCTTTTTTAATATGATTTCCTTATATCTTTTAGGTTAATTTGCAGGCTTTCTCTTCCATTGAAACTATTTATTTCTAGTGTTCCTACTACATCTATTTTATCTCCTATTCGATATTCTTCTGCTAAATGCCCTAAATTGAAACCTATGCTATCAATCCAATAGTTATCATCTTTTAATGATAGTTTTAAGTGTTTTCCTTCTGACAAAGCTCTTATTGAATGTATTTTTAGGTTTTTAAACATAAATAGTGGCGTTTTATTTGCCTCTCCAAATGGCTCTAATAGCTGTAATTGTGCAACATCTCTTACACTTATCTCTTTTAAAGAGATTTCTTCATCTATGTTTAGTACTGGTATTATATCACTAATATTACTTTTTTTAGCATATTCTTCAAAATCTTTTTTAAAATTTTCAAACTTATCTTTCTCTACTGTAATTCCTATGGCCATAGAGTGACCACCATATCTACTTATATTTTTATTTGTTTTACTTAATGCTTCATATAAATCAAAACCGTGGTATGCTCCTTCCTGAACCTTTTCCGCATTTCTTCTTCAAAACAAATTAGTATACTTGGTTTGAAATATAATTCTGTTATTTTAGAACATACTATTCCTATTACTCCATGATGCCAGTCTTCTTTTCCTAATACAATAACTTCTTTTTCTTTATCATTTTTTTCAATTTCCTCTAATGCCTCTTTAAATATCTTTTGTTCTATTTCTTGCCTTTCTTTATTGTATTCATTTAGTTTTTTTGCAATTGCTTTTGCTTCTGCTTCGTTTTCTGTAAAGAACAATTTTAACGCTTCTTCTACATGTCCCATTCTTCCACATGCATTTATTCTTGGTGCTATTCCAAATGAGATTGTGGTCGAGTCTATTGTTTTATAGCCTGACATTTTTATTAATGTTTTTAAACCTATATTTTTTGTAACTTCTACTAGTTTTAGTCCTAACTTTGTAATTACTCTGTTCTCATCTACTAATGGTACAATATCTGATATAGTTCCTAAACATACTATATCTAAATATTTTAGGTATTCTTTTTCCTCTAAATTTAACCTTTGTGATATTGCCTGTATTAACTTAAATACTACTCCAACTCCTGCTAAGCTATTAAATGGATATTTATTATCTTTTCTTTTGCAATCTACTACTGCAATTGCATTTGGCAATACTTCACTTGGTTCATGATGGTCTGTTACTATAGTTTCCATCCCAAGGCTATTTGCATATTCTACTTCGTCTATTGCTGAAATTCCACAATCTACAGTAATTATTAAATCTGTTTTATTTTCTGATATTTTCTTTATTGCTTGTTTGTTTAAGCCATAGCCCTCTTTTAACCTATTTGGTATGTATTCACAAACTTTAGCTCCCCTTTGTAGTAAAAATTTTTTTAATACTGTGGTGCTAGTAATTCCATCTACATCATAATCACCATATATAACTATGTTTTCATTATTATTAATAGCTTTTATTATTCTGGTTACTGCTTTTTCCATATCTGGCATTTGAAAAGGATCATAAAAATCTTTTCTTGTAGGATTTAAAAACACATTTAGTTTTTCTTCATCTGCAAAATTTCTATTAATTAATATTCTAGTAATTAGTTTATTTATTCCATATTTTCTTGCCATGTAGTCGGCTTTTTCTTCGTCTACTTCATAACATTCCCACTTTTTATTCATAATTTTCCTTTCTTTTTTTATACTATTTTTTCTATTTTATACTATTTTTTATTATTTTTAAAGGTTTTTTGACAAATTTATATTAGTTCTTTAAACAATAGCCAGTTAGAAATAAATAGGAAAAATACTTCTACCTTATTTTGGCAAAGTTTTTCCTACTTTCGGACTTTTTTATATTCTTAGGAAACAATATGAAACTTTTTAGTTACACAACACAAAGTGAAAATAAAATTTAACACATTTTATTTTCAAAAGAAAGTCATCCACGATAGTTAAGTTAGCCGTTAGGAATGAAATGACTTTATGGATAAGCTCTATTTTAATGCATTTAGTGCTTCTTTTGTTTCTTTATTTTTATCGAATATATTAATTATTGTTAGTATAATTGCTGTTAATATAAATGTGACTGCATATGCTGCTATACTTAATTTTATATTGCCTTCAACTATACCTGCTCCTGCTATAGTTGATGATATTACCGATGGAAATCTTGCAAATGTTGATATTAAAATAAACCTTAATGGTTTTATTGGAAGTAAACCTCCTATATATACTAACAAATCTTTAGGAGTTCCTGGTATTAAGAATAGTATCATTAAAATCATTTCTACTTTTTTTGGATTTTTTAATATTTTACTATTTTCTAATTTATCTATTTTTTCCTTTTTAAATGCTCCATATACAAATTTTTTCCCATATTTTTTTACTGTAAAGAATAAAATTGTTGTTGTTATAAATACTGAAGCTGTTATAAATATTGTTCCTCCTATACTTCCGATAACACATTCCTGCAAGTATTTCTAATGGTTCTCCTGGTATTACTACAAAAAATATTTGTGCTACCTCTAGCCCAAAAAGTATAAAAAAACCTAATGCTCCTAACTTGTCTATTTTTTCTTTAAATAATATTTGCCCTTCTTTTGTTGATATATCTTTCATTATTGGTGCTAAATATATTATGGCTAGTGCAAATATTACTATAACTATTGATATTACTACTAAATTTATTATTTTCCTTTTTTTCATGTCTTCTCCTCCATAAAATATTTTATACCTTATATTATCATAAAAGCAAGTAATTTTCAACTAATTACTTGCTTTTACATTTTATTAC
>CANPTO010000031.1 GCA_947577025.1 uncultured Clostridiaceae bacterium
TTCTTCTGTTTCGTAAGTACTTTCTTATAATACCACGGATATTTTATAAAGTCAATAGTTTGTTAAAGTTTTTTTTAATTTTTTTGTCGTTTTTTGTTTTTTTTATTTTTGCTCTTTGTTCTTTCGCAGTACATTTATATATTAACATATTTTTTATACTAATGCAAGTGTTTTTTAGTGGTAATTATTTCCTTTATTTTTACTGCTTACAATTTAGCACCTTTGCTTCTATACTAGTTCAAAGTAAGTAATATATTTTATCATTGTGAATTGTCATTTTTATTGTTATTCTTAATCTAAATATTATATTAATTTACATCAATGTTAAATTCATTTTAATTATATTTCTACTAATATCACATCATCACCTATACACTTTATATTTTGCCATGGTATAACTATGTCATTATTGCTTGAAAAAACACTTAGTATTTTATTGCTTCCTGGAACTATTATGGATGTTATATTTCCATTTTGTAAATCTGCACATACATCTTGAACATATCCGAAGTCTTTTTCCATCTTTTATATTAATAACTTCTTTATGTTTGAAATCTAATCCTTTTTGCCCCATTTCATCTTCTCCTCATACAATCTTTATATTATTATATTATATATGTAATAAAAAATTGACTATTTATATTAATTTTATTGTAGAATTTTTATTTATTATTTTATTGATATTAGAAATTTATAAATACAAATAAAAAACAAGAATAAAATTTTCTAAGCTCATTACACAGTATATCATATCTGTAATTCCCTACGGTCAAACAGCTAAGAAATCTTCGCTAAGATTTCTTAGTCGTAGCATTTTAATGCGTACGAATAAGTTATACTTTAGTAAAATCTAATTCTTCCATAATTATCTTCTAAGGAAACTCACCTTCTTCGTTTCATTACGCATAAGTTATCTGTAACTCTTCTTCGCTTTGCTACGCATAACTTATCCGTAAAGTCATTTCATTCCTAACGGCTAACTTAACTAACGTTCGAACAGCTAACTTAACTATCGTGGATGACTTTCCTAAGAATATAAAAAAATCATTGAATTTACATTTGTCTTTTCAATGATTTTTTTCTATGCAATTTACAATAATGTATCTTTTACATTTTTTATAGATTATTATTTATATATCCTTTTTATATGTTCTATTGCACTTTTTTCTAACCTTGATACTTGTGCTTGTGATATTCCTATTTCATCTGCTACTTCTATTTGTGTCCTTCCTTGAAAAAATCTTTTGTTTATTATCATTTTTTCCTTTTCGTTTAATTTTTTCATTGCTTCTATAATTGTTATATTTTCTGCCCAATTTTCATCTGTGTTTTTTGTATCACTTATTTGGTCTAATACATATAGTTTTTCTGTTCCATCTCCATATACTGGTTCTTGTAATGATATTGGCTCTTGTATTGCATCTAAGCTGAAGGCTATCTCTTCTTTTTCTACTCCTAACTCTTTTGCTATTTCTTCTATTGTTGGTTCTCTTTGGCTTTCTTTTATTATTCTTTCTTTTACTGCAAGTGTTTTATATGCTAAATCTCTTATCGATCTGCTTACTCTTATTGGATTATTATCTCTTAAATATCTTCTTATTTCTCCTATTATCATTGGTACTGCATATGTTGAAAATTGTACATTTTGGCTTAAATCAAAGTTATCCATTGCTTTTATTAATCCGAATACATCCTACTTGAAATAAATCATCTACATTTTCTCCTCTTCCGTAAAATCTTTTTATTACACTTAGAACTAATCTTAAGTTTCCATTTGTAAAAATTTCTCTTGCTTCTTCATCTCCATTTTTTATTTTGTTTAATAGTTCGTTTTTTTCTTCTACTGATAGTACTGGTAGTTTTGATGTATCTACACCACATATTTCTACTTTCTTAATCAAAGAAAAAACCTCCTTTGGTAATACTTTTATATTTTTAAGTATTTCCAAATTTGGTTTTTTTATGCATATTTACTTTTTCGCGTTTTCTTCTCTTTTTTTCTTTAATATTTCAAAGTATTTTATTACAGCTTCCTCTTTTTCTTTTTTTGAATTAATTATACTTCTTTTTTCTATCTGCTTTACTTCTTCATCATTTGCAATTTTTTCTAAAATCGCCCTTTGTAACGTATAATCAATTGCTCTTTTACTTATTCCATATGAAGCTGCAAAATCCGCTTTACTAATATTGGGATTGCTTCCAAAGTCTTCTGCAATTTTTTTCACTGTTTCTTCTTGCATTGTTTCTGCTATATATTTATCTCTCTTTTGATATAGTATAGCATATTTTATTACGCTAGATGCTCCTGCTCCATTTTTGTGTATATTTTGATTTAGTATAGACTTTTTCATCATTTTTTGAACAACTACATCTTCTACTAAATTTCTTGTAACTGTATATTTTAGTATTGTATAAAAACAAGATACTGTCACATTGTATTTTTCTGAGAAGTAACTCCGTGCATATTCTGCTGGATAATTTGCATATTCTTCTGCTATTTTTTTGCAGAACTTATTTAGCTCCACTTCACTCATTTGTTTTTTTAGATTCACAAATTTTCTTTTTTCCATTCTATTTGCCTCCTAATTTTAGTTTTGGTTTTATTTTTCATTTTACTTTCACATAAAATATTTTACCACATTTTTCTACTTATGTCTATCATTTTTTATCCTGTTTTGCTCATTATGTCTTTTTTCATTTTGCATATTATTTTCTTTTCTAGTCTTGATATGTAACTTTGTGATATTCCGAAGCATATCTGCTACTTCTTTTTGTGTTTTTTCGTCTCCACTAATAAAACCAAATCTTAATTCCATTATGTTTCTTTCTCTACTGTTTAATTTTTCTATGGATGCTCTTAATAATTGTTTGTCTACTTCATCTTCTATTCTTCTTGATGTTATGTCTGGTTCAGTTCCTAATATGTCCGATAGTAGTAATTCATTTCCATCCCCATCTTGATTTAATGGTTCATCTATTGATACTTCTCCTTTTATTCGATTACTTCTTCTTAAATACATTAATATTTCATTTTCTATGCATCTTGATGCATATGTGGCTAGCTTTATGTTTTTGTCTGTGTTAAATGTATTTACTCCTTTCATTAGTCCTATTGTTCCTATTGATATTAAGTCTTCTAATCCTACTCCTGTATTTTCAAATTTTTTCGCTATGTATACTACTAATCTTAAATTTCTTTCTACTAATTTTTGCTTTGTTTCTTGCTTTCCTTCTGCAAGCTCACATAGTAATGTCTCCTCTTCTTCTGGTGTTAATGGTGGTGGTAAGTTACTGTTTCCTCCTATGTAGTATATAGGCATATTTTCTATTTCTTCATCACCTATAAATTTTGCATATATTGTATTAACACTGTTTACTAGTACTTGTAATAAATTCATTTTCTTTACTCCCTTCTAATATTTCTAGTCCTAGTAGAGCATTATATTTATCTTTTTTGCTTAATTTTTTATCATATATTCCTATTATTACATTTTTCAATTCTTCTTCATTTGCATCTATGTAGGTTATTACTTTACTTGCTTTGAATCCTAGAAGCAAACCATTTTGCTTTCCTAACGAAGTAAATGGTATTACTCTAAATTTTGATATATACTCTACATTTGTTTCTTCATAAATTTCACTTTTTGTATCACCTCCTATTATCTTTTCTAAATTATCTAATATTTTATATGGTATTATTTGATATAAAATATCTTTTTCGACTACTATTACTGGCATTCTTGTTATTGGATCTTTTAACATATTTCCAGTGTCTATTAAAGCCTTTGCTCTTGCACTTTTTTCTCCAAAGAATATTTCTATTTCGCAAAATAGTGCATTTTTGTTTATTCTATATTTTACTGTTTTAAATGCTATTACTGTTATAGTAAATCCTACTATTCCTCCTAATAACGCTATTTTTAGCGGGTATGTTCCTATGAAAACTCCATCTTTTATTAGTATTTCTTGTGGTTTTACAAAGTACAGCAGTGCTATACTACAACCTCCAAATACAAATGATATTAAGTAAAATATTACTATTTGCTTTGTAAGTAGTTTTACGTTTTTAGGGTTATATGCTATATATACCATTACTATTGAAAGTATTATTTTCATTATCGTGTTTGAGTATATTGGTAATATTTGCATATATGCTATTATTGAGTAAATTCCTCCTAATAATGCTGATAGTATTAGTCTTATATGATTTAACTTTATTTTTAGTATATAACCTGTTGCAAATAGTATTATATAATTCATACATAAGTTTTCTATTAACACTACATCTAGGTAAATAGTCATTTTTTAGCTCCTTTCGGAAGTCGGAGGTAAGACTTTTAGGACAACTCCTATCCTCCATTGCTTAACAGTATATCTCTTTTAATTTAAATTTTCTGTCATTTCTTAGGGGCGAAAAAAAGAAATAATCTACATTTTTAGATTATTTCTTTTCTATTTTTATTTTTTTTGTTTTTATTTTTGTTTTCTTAAGAATGATGGTATATCTAAATCATTTGATGAGTTTGTGTTATCTACTGGTGCTGGTATTGAGTTTATTTTTTCTCCCCATGCTCTTTCTACTATACTACTTACATTAGATGTTGTTGCAGATGTTGTTGTTCCTTTTTCGAAGCCTGTTGCTATTACTGTTATTACTATGTCATCATCTAAGCTTTCATCTATTACTGCTCCAAAGATAATGTTTGCTTCTGGGTCTACACTCCTTTGTACTAGCTCTGCCGCTGTGTTTACTTCATGTAACCCTAAGTTTGCTCCACCTGTAATGTTTATTATAACGCCTCTTGCCCCTTCTATTGAGCTTTCTAGTAATGGGTTTTGTACTGCTTGTTTTGCAGCATCTTCTGCTCTGCTTTCTCCTGATGCTCTACCTATTCCCATATGTGCTATTCCTGTATTTAACATTATTGTTTTAACGTCTGCGAAATCTAAGTTTACTAGACCTGGGACTGCAATTAGGTCTGATATACCTTGTACACCTTGCCTTAATACATCGTCTGCCATTTTGAATGCTTCTACTATTGATGTTTTTCTATCTATTATTTGTAGTAGTTTATCGTTTGGTATTACTACTAATGTGTCTACTTTTCCTTTTAGGCTCTCTACTCCTCTATCTGCTTGTGATAAACGTTTTTTTCCTTCAAATGTGAATGGTTTTGTTACAACTCCTATTGTTAGTATTCCCATTTCTTTTGCACATGCTGCTACTATTGGTGCCGCTCCTGTTCCTGTTCCTCCACCCATTCCAGCTGTAACAAATACCATGTCTGCTCCTCGTAATGCTTCTTGTATTTCTGATTTGCTTTCTTCTGCTGCTTGTGCTCCTATGTCCGGGTTTGCTCCTGCTCCTAATCCTCTTGTTATTTTTTCACCTATTTGTATTTTTGAACTTGCCTTTGATAATACTAGTGCTTGTCTATCTGTGTTTATCGATATGAATTCTACTCCTTTTATTCCTGAGTCTACCATTCTATTTACAGCATTGTTTCCTGCTCCACCTACACCTATTACTTTTATTGTTGCTGCCCCATCTAACATTATATTTTCTTCTGCACTATCTACGTACATTGTAATTTCCTCCTTTTTTATTTGAAGTCGGAAGTCAGATGTAAGAAGTCGGATTTCTATTTTAACTTCTTTTCACTGATTTCTGACTTTACTTTTTGCTTTTATTATTTTTAGCTGTTGGATATTTGATTTCGGAATCTGTGTTAATTTCTTTAAAGTACAGATGTTTTATAAGCACACCTAAATTTTTATAATTTATTTATTCTGACTTCCGACTTCTGTCTTCCAGCTTCTGCCTATGAATAAAAGAATTCTTTAATTCTTTCAAATATTGTTTGTAGTATACTTTCTTTTGAGTTTGAATCTATACTACTTGATACTGATTTTGCAAATGGCCTTGCTGCTATGTACCTTACTAGCGAATATGCTGTTTGATAGTCTGGCCTTGCTGTACTTATTAGTCTTCCTGTTGCTACTTTTACTGGAATATTTAGCGTTACTTTTCCTGCTACATCGCTTTTGTTTATATTTGCAATTCCTTGACCTGTTATTATTACATTGTTTATTTTTTGTTTTACTCCTTGGCTTGTTATGTCTTTGTTTACAAGTGCAAATATTTCTTCTATTCTTGCTTCTATTATTTCTATTAGTTCTGAACTTTTTATTGCTTTTGTTTTGCTATCACCTTTATATGTGTTTAGTATTATTTCATTGTCATTATCTATGTATGATTTCATAGCTAATCCATATTGCTTTTTTAGTTTTTCTGACTCTTCTTCTGAAATGTTTAATACTAATGATATGTCATTTGTTATATTCTTTCCTCCTAATGGTATTGTGTTTGTATACATGAAACCATTTGCTTCAAATATCCCTATTTCTGTATTTCCTGCTCCTATATCTAGTAGCATTACATTGTCTGTTAGTTCATTGCTATCTAACATTAGGTTTCTTTCTGCTAATGTTACAGGTACAAATCCATCTATTTCTAGTCCAGCTTTTCTAAATATGTTTGTTAATTGCTTTATGTAGTCTTTATCAGCTAGTATTACTTGTGCATTTAATGTAAAACTTGAACTTAAATTTCCTATTGGGTCTGAAACAATTTTTCCATCTTCTAGTATAAATTTATCTGTTACAATATCTATCATTACTTTTCCTTCTGGCAATTCTACATCTTTTACTTGCATTATTGCTGAAGAAACATCTTTTACTGATATTCCTGCATATTTATCTTTTGCTTCTTTTACAATACTGTTTTGTACAATTGTTACATGTTTTCCTGGAATTGTTACATATGAAGAGTTTATTTTCATATCTGATTCTTTTTGTGCTTCTTCTATTACTTTTGATATTGCTAATGATATTTCATCTTCATCTATTATTTTTGTCTTTTTTATTCCAGCACATTTATACATTGTATTGCAAATTACTTCAATTTGATTAAAGTTGTTGACTTGTCCTACTACTAAACTTACTTTAGAAGTGCCTATGTCAACACCTACAATAATATCACCTATAGCCAAAGTAATTCCCCCATCTTTTTTTGTTTTTATTTTATCCATAGGATATTATATTTTGCTAAAAAAGTCAATAGAAAATGTTATATTTTTGTAATATTTTTGTAACCTTTCTGTAATAATGTTTTATTTTGTTTTTTTATGTAACTTTTGTTATTTACTTCAGAAGTCAAAGGTCAAAAGTCGAAAGTTGGAGGTCATAAATATAAAGTAATTTCTTCGAAGTTTAGATAGTTTAGTATATCTAAAATTATATATTTAATATATAACTTCTTTCTTTATATTTGCACTTTCAACTTTCCGACTTCCGACCTTTGACTTCTCTTCTCTGTCTTCCGACTTTTGGTCATCTATTTCTCTTCATTAGCTTTTTTTATTGTTGCCTCTGCCTTTGCTATTATTTTTCTTGTTGTTATTTTTTCTACATAGTATCTACGTATTTTCCCTAAGTTGTCAAACATCCTTCCTACAAATACTATTACAGCTGCTAAATATATATCTACATTTAATTTTTCTCCTAAATATGTAAGTAACATCGCTAATATTGCATTTACAAAAAAACCTGAAAGAAATATTTTCATGTCAAAGTTTCTTTTTAAGGTTGAGGTTATTCCTCCAAATACAGAGTCAAGCGCTGCAATTATTGCTATTGCTAAATATCCAGAATATGTGTATGGAATTGTTGGTATGTTTATTCCTATTATACAGCCTACTATACACCCTATTATAATTGCTATTAATATCATTGTTTTACCTCCTTTGCATACCTAAAGTCCATAAGTCCTTTTTCATTATTATATGCTTGTATTTTTATGTTTTTTTCTACTGTCATATTTACAGTTTTACCTAAACTTGTATATTTGTCTATATATCCACTATTTTTAAAGCTAAGTGCACTTGATAGGTATTTTTGATTTCCTATCGCCTTTACTGTATATGGTGATGATACTCTTTGTGTGTTAATTAGTATTGTGTCATTTACCATAACTATTTCTGACATGTTTATTATTCTTTTGTCATTTATTGATATTGCTTCTGCACCCGCTAGTCTTAGTTCATTTACTAGGTATAGTAAATCTTTATCTCTTATTTGTGAATTTTCATTGTCTAGTAAGTTTATTATTACTCCTTCACCTGTAACATCTGATTTTCCTACTAGTTTGTTTGTTTGAATTACTTCTTCATTTAATAATTGTGTTGTTTCTTCTACTGAGGCTGTTTTCGATTTATATTCATCTATTTTTTCATTTGTTTCTTCTAGTTTTTTATTTGTTTCTTCATATTTTGATTTCCAACTTGCTAGCATTGTTCGTAATTCTTCTTCTCTTGCACTTTCTATTCCTGTAATGTCTGTTTCTTCTACTGTTTTAAATTGTGCAAACATAATTGCTACTAGCAATGTACATACTATTGATATTGTTATAGACATGACTATTTTTTCTTTTTCCATTTTTCCACCTCTATTTCATATATTTAGAAGATATTACTCCTGTGTATTTAGGGATTCTGACTTTTTCTAATTTTTTTAATGAAACTACTATTCCATAGTCATCTATAAAATCTAAATATCCTCCCCCTCTTGTTAGTGTTTCCATTCTTTCAGGGAAACATATTGCTTTTATTACAAATGGAGAACTTACCTTTTCATCATTTATTTTTATTACATTTCCTATACATGTAATTGCTGTAGTTGTTACTATCCTTTGGTCATTTATACTTATTGCTTCTGCTCCTGCATTTTTTAATTCATTTACTATCATTCTTAAGTCATTATCATGTACTAAATGATTAGATATATCATCTAATATTGCTACATTTTCTGTATTTATATTTGGATCATCTTTTATTGTAAGTTCTATTCCTTTTCCTTCTAAGTCTGTAAGCCCCAGTAAATTGTTATTTAGTGTTATTTGCTCTTCTAATGCTGATGCTGTCACATCATCCTTTGTTGCCTCTTCTCTTATTTTAGCTAATTCTTTTTCTGCATTATCTAAATTTTGTGTTTCTTTGTCATATTTTTCTTTCCATTTTAAAACTTCGTCTCTTATATTATCTTCTGAAAATCTTTTTGATACTGTTGAACTTGTCCTTTTTATAGTATTTACCTGAATTATTATAGCAATTGTTAATATTAAACATACTATTCCTAATAGTACTGCTATTTTATTTTTTTTCATTTATTTCACTTCCTTTTTATACGCTTTGCCTAAATATTGGGTTATTTGTTTTTAAATCATTATTTACAAATATTTCTCCTGCTACCTCTTTTTCTCTTTCTAGTATAGATTTTATGCTTAACATTTTTGTATTTAGGTCTGTTTCATCCCCTACATGTGCTACTTTTTTCTCACTTTCAAATAGTATTTTATAATTTTTACTGTTTTGCATATCTATTCTAGTAATTAAATTTGCTATTTCGTTACTTTCTGCTATTTCCATTATTTTTATTATTGTTGACATTTTATTTAGGTCTTCTATGCAAAGTCTATTTCCTGGTGTAAATTCTTCTGAAGAAGTTTGAGCTCCTTGTAATATTGGTACATTTAGCTTTTGTGTTGAAACTTCTAACATATAACCTTGATTATTTATATATATATATCCACTTCCATGTTCTAACATATATGTTGCTTTTCTTTCTTTTACTGTAATTACTATTTTTGATGGTAATCTTCTTTTTATTTCTACTTGATTTATATATGGATTTTGTAATATTTGCTTTTTAGATTTATTTAGATTTATTTTGTATGTATTTTCTTCTGTTCTTATTTTTGATAAACTTATTATTTCATCTTTTGTTATTTTTTCATTTCCTTCTATTATAATTTCATTTATGTTAAAAAGTGGTGATGTCATTGTCCCTATTATTATTGCTAATGTACATATAATTAGAAAACTATATTTTAATATTTTTAAATTTCTTTTTATTTTTCTATTTTTTATTTCTTGCTTCTTTTTTGAAATTGGTTTATTTATTTTCTTATTTTTTATAACTTTTTTTGATTTCTTTTTGCCTTTTTTATTTACATTTCTTTTTACTTTCTTGCTTTTGTTATTTTGCTTTATATCTTCATTTTTTGGTAACCCTATTACTATTTCGTTATTTAAGTTGATTCTATTTTGTTTTTCATCTTGTTTTACTTTTTCTATATTTTTTACTTTTTTATTCTTTGATTTTCTTCTCTTCTTTTTTTTGTCGATTTTTTCTTCTTCATCATGTGCATTGAAATCATATAAATTTACTTCTATTTCTTTTGTCTTTTTCACCACTTTTTCACCTTCTTCTTTAGGTATTTTTTATATATATTTTTGCTCCTAAATTTTGGAGTTTTATGTCTAATTTTTCATAACCCCTTAGTATATATTCTATATTTTCTACAGTTGTAGTTCCTTTGGCTGCTAAGCCTGCTATAACTAGTGCTGCTCCTCCTCGCAAATCTGTACTATTAACTACTGCTCCGTTTAGCCTTCTTATTCCTTTTATCACTGCTGTTTTTCCTTCTATTGTAATTTTTGCACCCATTCTTTTTAGTTCATTCATATATTTGTATCTGTTTTCAAAAATATTTTCTACTATTATTGATGTTCCTTTTGTTGTTGTTAATATTGAGCCAAATATTGATTGCATATCTGTTGGAAATCCTGGGTATGGCATTGTTTTTATATCTACTGATTTTAATTTCTTACTTGCATCTATTTTTATTGAGTTTTTTTGGGTTTCTATTTTTGCTCCGCATTTCTGTTAGCTTATCTATTATTGGAGTGATGTGTTCATATGTTGTATTTACTAATTCAATTTTGCTGTTTGTTGCTGCTGCCATACAAAGATATGTTCCTGTTTCTATTCTATCTGGCATTACTTTATAGCCTACATCTTTTAATTTGTTTACACCTATTATTTTTATTTGATTTGTTCCTGCTCCTTCTATTTTGGCTCCCATTTTGTTTAAAAAGTTTGCCAAGTCTTCAATTTCTGGTTCCATCGCTGCATTTGAAATTGTTGTAATCCCTTCTGCTAAAACTGTTGCAAGTATTATATTTTCTGTTGCACCTACACTTGGAAAATCTAAGTTTATATCTGCCCCTCTTATTTTATCACAAGTGCATCTAATAAATCCAGCATTTTCTTCAATATTTATTCCTAATTTTTTAAAAGCCTTTAAATGTAGGTCTATTGGTCTTTCCCCTATGTCACATCCTCCTG
The DNA here is from genome assembly GCA_947577025.1 of uncultured Clostridiaceae bacterium. Classification (GTDB taxonomy): domain Bacteria; phylum Bacillota; class Clostridia; order TANB77; family CAG-508; genus UMGS1663. The sequence goes on from CANPTO010000031.1 coordinate 11,248, forward strand.
GGTATGAAAATGTTGCTTCTTTAAACCTTCCTATTAATGCACCTGCCATTATAACTGTTGAACGCATTTGCCTCATTAAGTCTTCTGGTATTTCTGTTCTATTCATTTCTTTTGTATTAATTTCCACTTTTGCACTATTCTTTTTTACTTTTGCTCCCAAAAGTCCTAAAATCTTTAATGTTATTTGTGTATCATGAATATTTGGTACATTATATAGTTTTGTGGTTCTACCACTTAATATACTTCCTGCTATTATTGGAAGTGAAGCATTTTTGGAACCTGATATTGGAACAGTTCCTTCTAGTTTTTTACCTCCTTCTATTATGTAACTACCGCATTTGTATTTCCCCTTTCTTTTTACTTTTTGCTATATATTATGTTGAATGTAAAAAGTTGGTGAAAAATTAAAAGTAAAGAGAATTTTTCAAAGTTCTACTTTACTTTTTTCGAATATATTTTTATATTTATCTTTCTAATATCTTTTTAATTTCATTCATCTTTGTAAGTGCTGTAATATATCCCATATTATAACAATAGTCAATTTTTTTTGTATTAAACACACTTGCTTCTGATAAATCTAGGTCTATTACATAGTCACTTTCTCTTATTGCTTCTTGTGCTCTGCCCTCAAATAAAATATCTATTGCCTTAAATGCTACTTCATATATGTTTTTAGGTTCATAATTTAGACCTGCTGAAAATTTTATAGTTAGCACTTTGTCTACTCCTAATTTTTTTGCTTCTCCTGCTGGCACATTATCTAATATTCCTCCATCTACAAATTTGTGTCCTAAATATTCACAAGGTGCAAATACTCCGTGGATAACTAGAACTTGCTCTTACTGCTTTTGCTATTTGTGCATCTGTAATGTAATAGTCTCCTTCTAGCTCCCTATTTGTAAATACATATTTTCTACTGTTTACTATATCTACAGTTGGAATAGCAATTGGCATTTCTATATCTTTTATATCTTTTATTTGCTTTTCTTTAGCACATTCTTTAAGTGCTATTTCTGTTTTTTCACCTGATAGTAAACCATATCCTAATAAGCTTTTAGAAGTTTTTAAGTTTCCTGCAAAATGCTTAGCATCTGTTTTCATTATTTCTTTTGAAAAGAACTTAAATATTTCAAGCATTTTCTCTGTAGAATACCCCATTGCATATAAAGAAGCTACAATACTTCCAATACTTGTGCCTGCTATTGCATCTATTTTTATTCCATTTTCTTCTAATGCCTTAATAACTCCAATATGTGCTGCTCCTTTTACTCCTCCACCTGCTAATGCTAAACCTAATTTCATTTACTTACCTTCCTTTTTTATTATTATAACATTTTATTTGTCAGTTGTACTATTTTTTTTTATATTTTATCAACATTTTTAGCAATAATATTTGTCATATAATTTTACATTTAAAGATTAATTTTTGTATATTACTTGCAATAGAGGTTTTTTCCTCTATTTTTATATTCTAGGTAAGTACTATATTTTTAGCTAAAATTATATAGACAAATTAATAGCCGTTCAAATGTCAAAGCTACTTTTGTTCTGTTATAAAAATCAATTAGTATATTTAAGAACTTTTCTCATATACTACTAATGTTAACAATTAAAAAAAGGAGAGATTACATGTACCCAGAATACCCATATATTGGTTATAAAGATGAAAATGTTAGAACCCCTCTTACTTTTCCTAAACAGCACCAAAATGTACAACCTGGAATGGAATATGAAATGAACCCACTTCCTATTTTTGAAAATCCTTCTTATATTCCTAGTAACAAATTATATGGAAAAGTTGCTATTATTACTGGCGGTGATAGTGGAATTGGTAGAGCTGTTTCAGTTTTATTTGCTAAAGAAGGCGCAGATATTGTTATTGTATATTTGAATGAAAAGAAAGATGCTGAATATACTAAAAACTATATTGAAAACCTTGGCAGACGTTGTATTTTAATGGAGGGTGATTTAAGAAAAGAAGAATTTTCAACATTTATTGCTGAAAACACAATAAAGACTTTTGGTAAAATTGATATTTTAGTAAATAATGCTGGTGTTCAATACCCACAAAACAGTATTTTAGATATTACTACTGAACAATTAAAAACTACTTTTGAAACTAACATATTTTCTTTCTTCTACCTTACTAAAGCAGTTCTTCCTCATCTAAAAACTAATAGTAGTATTATTAATACTACTTCTGTAACTGCTTTTGAAGGACATAAAACATTAATTGATTATTCTAGCACTAAAGGCGCTATTACTGTATTTACTAAATCTTTAGCACTTTCCCTTGCAGATCAAAAAATACGTGTAAATGCTGTTGCTCCTCGGTCCTATTTGGACTCCATTAATTCCTGCTAGTTTTTCTGCTAAAGAAGTAGAAGTGTTTGGAACTGATGTACCTTTAAAAAGAGCTGGTCAACCTTTTGAACTTGCTCCTGCTTATTTATATTTAGCAAGTGATGACTCTAGATATGTTACTGGGCAAGTTATTCATGTAAATGGTGGAACTATGGTTTAAGAAAGATTGTTTTTCTTTGATTATGCTATTGTCTTTAAATAAGGATATACACATTTTACCTTTAAATTGAGTACTTTATATTAATTGAATATCTATTTGCATAAATTGTCAATAGTGGTATTATAGAAGTATAGTAACGTAAAATTCCTCGCTTCTACAGGAGGGCAAATACCAAAAATATAGAAAATTCTAGGAGGAAAAAAATTTATGGAAAATATTAAAGCATTAGAAGCAAAAATTTAATGTGTTAGAAGAGTGCAAAAAATTAAATATTCCTGTGACTACACTTTTTTGTTAATTATTTTTCCATAATAAAGAACCGTTACATCTAGTAGCGGTTCTTTATTATTTACAATTTCTGTTACAATAAGTGCCCTTTAGTAGCAACACCTGCAATTTTAAATTTATTTTTCATATACAAAAAAGGGCACAGTGTTGCTATTACCAATGAGGTATTCCTACAATTAATATTTTACTACTAATTTATCAAACTTACTATTTATATATTTTTCCAATTTCCCCATAAATTCTTCTGATTTTATTTCTTTATTTGCTACCATTTCTAACCCCTTTTCCCAGCTTGCTGTTAGTTTTGGGTTTAGCATGTCTGGCATTGATGAGTATACTACATCGTAAATTGCTTCACCTTTTATTGTTGGTGTTACTATTTGTGTTTTTGTATTTATGGCTATGTAGTTTATTTTTTCTAGTTTTTTTATTATTTCTCCTCTTGTTGCACTTGTTCCTATTCCTGCTCCTTTTATTTGTTCCCTTAGTTCTTCATCTTCTATTAGCTTTCCTGCGTTTTCCATTGCAAGTATTATTGAACCTGAATTATACCTAGTTGGTGGTGTAGTTTCAGATTCTTTTATTTCATAATTTTGAACTTGTAATTCTTGTCCTTTTTTTAAGTGTACTAGAACTTCTAAGTTGTTTTCCTGCTCTTTCCCCTCTTGCTTTACTATATCCACATTTTCCGCTTCATTTGTGGATTTTTTTGTTTCATTTTCTTTTTTGATAGGTTTTAATATTTCTAAATATCCTAAGTTTGTACATACTTTCCCACTGCATGAGAATTTTTCTTTTTCTACATCAATACTTACTGATATTTTGTTATATTCTGCTGGTGGATAAAATATTGCTAAAAACCTTTTTACTATTAGTTTATATATTTGTTTGTGCAATTCTTTTAATTTTTCATAGCTTTCAAAACCTTGACCTGTTGGAATTATTGCATAGTGGTCTGTTATTTTGCTATCATTTACATATTTTGTTTTTTCTAAACTTGTAGAATACTTGTGCTCTATCATTTTATTTATAAAGCCTTGAATTTCTTCATCTTTAAAACCTTTTGCTATGCCATTTAAGTTTTTCTTTATTTCCTTTGCTACTGCTGTTGAAAGTACTCTTGCATCTGTTCTTGGATATGTAACTAATTTTTGTTCATATAAGTTTTGTATGATTTCTAGTGTTTCATCTGGCTTTATCTTAAACCTTTTACTACACTCATTTTGAAGCTCTGCTAAATTGAATAGTAAAGGTGCATTTTCTTTTTGCTTTGATTTTTTTATTTCTTCTATAACTGCCTTTTTGCCCTGCAGTGATATTATGAATTCTTTTGCGTCCGCTTCTTTTTTGAAACCTGTTTCATTATAAAGTTTTGAGCTTTCATACATTTTTGAAGTTTCGCTTACTTTCCATTCTGCTTTAAATGTTTTTCCTTCTTCTCCAAATTCTCCTACAATTTTATAAAATGGCGTTTTTACAAAGTTTCTAATTTCTCTTTCACGCATTACTACCATTCCAAGTACACATGTCATTACACGACCTACTGAAACACATGCTCTATCTTCATTTATTTTTTTTGCAATATTTCTTCCATATATTATAGAAAGTAATCTTGAAAAATTAATTCCTATTAAATAATCTTCTTTCGCTCTTAAATAAGCAGAATCTGATAAACTATCATATTCGGAAGAGTCTTTTGCTTCCTTTATACCTCTTAATATCTCTTCTTCTGTTTGAGAATCTATCCATACTCTTTTTATTTTTGCATTTGGGTTTGGCTTTGCCATCATAAACACAAGCCTTTGTATGTATTCTCCTTCACGCCCAGAGTCACCCGCATTATAAATTTCTTCTACATCTTCTCTTTGCAGAAGACTTTTTACTATATTAAATTGTTTTTCAACTGCTGGTATAATTTCATACTTCCACTCTTTAGGCATAAAAGGAAGTGTGTCTAGCCTCCAAAGTTTTAACTTTTCATCATACTTTTCAGGGTATGACATTGTTACTAAGTGACCAACACACCAAGTTATTATCCACTCTTCTGACTCTAAATATCCATCTTTTCTAGTAGTATTTATTTTAAGTGCTTTGCTAAATTGCATTGCTACTGATGGTTTTTCTGTAATTAATAATTTTTTTGGCATGATTTTTACATCCTTTGCTTTTTTATTGTGTCAATAAAGCTGGGTCAATTGACAATAATATGTGAATAACGGTGGCTTCCTTTTTTGAAATAAAGGAGTGTCCCCCGTGTTCCGATTTCGGAACGCTAAGGACCGTCCCTAGCGTTCCCTACAATTTTATTATATCTATTTCTGATGTTACATTATTGTTTCCATATGGGTATATTATATATATTTGTCCATCTTTACCTATGAAAAATGTACTTACATTGTCTGTTATATACATTGCACTATTTATGTCTCTTTTGTATACTATTTGCCCTGTTGCTTCAGCTATTTCTTCTGCTTGCTTTCCTGCTTCTTTTACTTGTCTTTCTATTTTCTTGTTTACATCTTTTTGCTTTATATTTTCTTTTTCTAATACTTCATTAAGTGTTACTTTTTTATTTGTTTCTATGTTATAATTATATGTTTGTACTATTATCCTTTGTGCACTATCTCCCTCTTTTAATGTTGATTTTATAACTAGTGATAATATATTGTCATTTAAGTACCCTACATATTCTACATTGTATACTGTATATTTTCTGGTTCCTGTAAATATTGCATTTGCTTTATTTACAAATATTGACTGTGTTGCATTATTGTATTCTGATGGTATCTGTCCTTGTATATTGAATACTGGTAACTTTAAGTCAACACTATATTCATCTTCTTTATCTTGTTGTACATTAAAGTATGTACATATTATATCTTTTTCTTCTAGTCCTTTCATTTTTGTTATTCCACTTGTGCTATAACCTTGACTGTAAAAGTCATTTGTGAATAATTTATTGAATTCTGTTAATAAGTCTTCTGGGTCGTCTACAGGTTCATCATTATCTATTGAATTTTGCTGTGTTTCATTTTTTGGCTTATCTACTACTTTATTTGCAAATATCTGATAGTATACTCCTAATATTATGGCAAATATACATATTATACTTATTGTAATATATATTATATTTCTACTTTTCATATAATTAATCTCCTTTTGTTCTTTCCTTAATTAATATTATATCATTTGCATATTTATATTTCAATATTTTTTAAAAACTATTCAGAAGCATTTCGTAAAATAACCTTGAAAACTATTGAAATACTTTTTATTATAATAAATAAAAAGTATAACTCTCAGATGTTAACTTTTTTACATTTTAATTTCTTTTTTATATATAAAATTGCTTTAATATTTAAATATAGTGTATAAATGATTTTGTTAGCAAAAAGCATTTCACAATAGATTAACTACTATAAAAAGCAAGAATAAAATTTTCTAAGCTCATTACACAGTATATCATATCTGTAATTTCCTACGGTCAAACAGCTAAGAAATCTTCGCTAAGATTTCTTAGTCGTAGCATTTT
>CANPTO010000032.1 GCA_947577025.1 uncultured Clostridiaceae bacterium
CTTGTAATATTCTGTGGATAACTATTTTTATTTTTTATCTAAGCTGAACAGTAACGATTAGTTCACCCTAAATTTAACTTATGAATTGTTCACCCTATGATTTATATACTCTTTACATTGAGTATAAATGTGTTAGCCTAAAATCCATTAGGCAAGCCATTTATATATTTTAATATGCTTGCTCCTAATGGCTATTAAAACGCATTTATAGAGGCTCAATGTCAAGAGTCATAGGGTGAACTAATCAAAAGTTATTCACAGGAAAGATTTTGGAAAGATGGGGGAAAGGAAAGATTTGGGAAAGATTTGGGACGCGTCAAAAACTTTCCTTTTATTTTATAGATTATTTTCTAATTTTAATAAAAAAAAGGAAAGTTTTTGACGCGTCCCAAATCTTTCCCAAATCTTTCCTTTCCCCCATCTTTCCAAAATCTTTCCTCACTTTATGCCATATGTATTTAGATTGTTTAATATTAACATTTTCCTTGTATATTTTCTGTCTTCTATTATTACTAAATACCATAAATATACAAGTATTAACAATATACCTATATTTCTTATATATAATATTAATATGCTACTTGCTGCTGTTAATAAGCATATTGTTATTTTTGCTATCTGATTTGTATATTGATATGAGCTTTTTAGTCCTATTATTATATGTAAAATATTTTTTGTTATTCTTCCTCCATCTAGTGGATAAATTGGTAGTAAGTTAAATGCTCCTATTAGTATATTTGAATATATTACTAAATTTCTTTCTATTCCAAAAAAATTTATATTTACTGTTAAAAATATTATAGTTAAAATTAAGTTTGTAAGTGGTCCTGCTAATGCTATTATTACTTTTTTTATTGCTAACATATTTCCTTTTTTTATCTTTTTATTATAGTCCTCACATTTTATTTTAAACCCTACCGATATTCCATATGGCATTATTTCTAATTTTGTAGGCTTAAAGCCTAATATCACTCCAACTATAATGTGTCCTAATTCATGTATTAATGCAAATAGCATTAGTATTCCATATATTTTTATCTGTTTTGTTAATAAAAATATTAAAATGAATATAAATATTTTTAAATTTATTCGTATTCTCATACTTACTCCTTTTTATGCAAATGTTATTACATATTCTGGGTTTACTTTTCTACCTGCTTTTCGTATTTCAAAGTGTAAGTGTGGACCTGTTGCATTTCCTGTTTGTCCTACTTCTCCTAATTTTTGCCCTTGTGTTATAACATCTCCTTTTTTTACATATATAGTTTTGCAATGTGCATATATGGTTACAACGTCTCCTTCTTGTATATATATATGATTTCCAAATGAGCCCTCACCAGATGCTTCTATAACTGTTCCAGACATAGATGCAACAAATACTGTTCCTTCGCTTGCTCCTATGTCAATTCCTCCATGGTTTGATGAAACTATTTCACTGCCCTCTCTTGGTCCATATCTTGATGTTATAGTAGCTACTAGTGGAACTATTAAATTATGATTTTGCTTTATATCATTCGCATCTATTTCCATTTGTGATAATTGAACTGTTACCTCTGGTGCTGATGCTTCAGTAACTTCTCTATTATCTGCAATTGTATTTTGCAGTTCTTCTTGGTCGTCTCCCCCACCTATTCCACCTGTTTGTTCATTTACTATACTATTTTCTTGTACAACATTTGTATTTTCACTATTTTGATTGCTTTCTTCTTTATTTTCTTCATTAGGAGAAGTAAGCACAAATTGTGACTTTAAATTATTATTATAGTATTCTATTGCCATATTATATATATTTCCAAAATTTATATCATATGATAGAAATTCTCTAGTTTTGGTCATAAAGTCTTCTGAAAATATATAATTTGAGTTTTTTACTAAATAGAAAATAAAATAAATAACAAAACAAATTGCTACTTGTAATATTAATTTTTTGTATAACTTATATTTATCCGGAAAAGTTTCATTTTTATTATATGTATTTACTCTTGAACTAGGCAGTCTAACTCCTGTTTGCATCCTTCTTCTATTGTAAATCTCCTCTGCTCGTCTAATTCTTTCTTCTGAACTTACTACTCTTTCCACTAACTTAAACACCTCTTTTTTCCTTTGCAAATTTACTTGTTAATTTATATGCCTGTTTAATTTTTTTATTCCTTATATTTTAGGAATATATCCAAAAATATAGTTTTGATTTGACATAAAGCAGCATACTCACCTGAAACCGGTGAAATGTTATATTATGAACTTTCATATGTCAAATAAATATCAAAAAAAGAAAGCAAAGAATTTTGCTTTCTTTTTTGATATTTACCTAATTAAAAGTACAATGCTTGCTAAAAATGAGAACATTGAGAAAAATATAGTTGCATATTTTAGTTTTTTGCATTTTTCTTCTAGTTTTACTTTTTCTTTGCTTACTTTAAATTCTTTTCTTTCTATTTTTGATATATATTCTGATACTATGTTTTCAGCTTCTTTTATTACATAATCTTTATTATTTTTTACTTTTTCTTTACTTTCTCCTTTTTTGTTTCCCGCCAATTCTTCTTTATGTACTTTTACATTATCTTTTAGCACTACAAATGCTTCTTCTATTAAATTTGAAGGTAAATTTTTTAGTACTACCATATTTTTCATATTTTGTATATCCATATAAATTCCTCCTATGTTATTATTCATTTATATAGATTTTTTCCACTTTTTCTTTGTTTATACTTACATTTTTATGATTGTTTCAAATATTCCCTCTGATACAATATCTGCTAACCTCATTACTCCATTTAGTGATATATTTTGCAGTGCTTTAAAGTTACATTTGGCTATTTTATAGTCTTTTGCTACTACTGATTTTATGCTTATATCTCCTATTTCTATTTTATTTTTTTCTAATCCTTTTCCTAATATTGTTTTACTTTTTTGTACAAATATTTTTCCTATGTTTTCTTCTTTTGAAAGTGCTGCATCTATTACTATTATTATTGATTTTTTATCTATATTTTGTATTACTTTATTTACATTTTCATAACTTAAATTTTGACTTAAACTTCCATATACATTTATATTTGAATAGTTACATTCTTTTAATTCTTTGGTTAATTTACTTCCTACTAGTGGGCCAAAACAGTCTCCTGTAATTCTATCTGTTCCTACACATAAAAATGTTACTTCTATACATTTCTTTTCTTTTTTTACTTTATTAAATATATAACTAAAGTCTGATACAAATTTTTCTTTTATATCTATATTTTCTATCTCTTCGTAATTTAACACTTTTTATCACCTTTGCAATTTTATATTTGTATATAAATATGCTATTATTATATTTTTATACTCCCTTTCGTGGACTTATAATTATATTTATATCTTTATTATTCTGATACTTTTTTATAATATCTTCTGAAAATCCTGCTACTTCATTTGAAAGTACTATTGTTTTGTAGTTATCATTTACTAACTCTTTCATTTTATTATCTACTTCTTCTGGTCTTTCTATTTTGTATACATCCATTCCTAATCTTTCAGCTATTCTAAAATCTTTATTGTCTTTTTCATATTTAATCCATGATATTTTCATATTTTATCACCCATTTTTAGTGTTTCTTGTTTTTTAGTTTTTATGCATAAAAAACAAGAATAAAATTTTCTAAGCTCATTCTTCGCTAAGAAAATCTAATTCTTCCATAATTATCTTCTAAGGAAACTCACCACTATCGTGGATGACTTTCCTAAGAATATAAAAAAGAAGCAATTTATATTATTGCTTCTTTTTGTTTTTTGGGCTTAAATTGGTATTATGCATTCTAATTTTTCTACTCTCTTTTCTAGCTTTTCTATTGCTTTTGTATTTTTATAATTAGCTTCAAGGAATGATACTGTATTTTCGTAAATAATATCAATCTTTTTTCCATATGAAAGTTCTATTTTTGCTACTGTCCTATTTATTCTATTTACTTCTTCTTTTAAGTTTATAAACTTAGTATCTAGTTCATCTAATTTGATATCTATTTGCTTAAATTTAGCTGTAAATTCTGCCTTCATCTTTTTCATTTCATCTTGCATTATTTTCATTTCAGTTTGCATTACTTTCATATTGCCCTGTATTTCTTTGATATTTCCTTGCATTTCTTCCATATTGTCTTGCATTACTTCTATATTGCCTTGCATTACTTTTACGTTAGCTTGTATTTCTTTTATATCTTCTTTCATTCCTCTTGTAGTTTGCAAAAGTTCATTTAATATTTCTTCACTAGTCATTCTATTCTCCTTTCTGTATTATTTCTCCTACTTCCTTTATAACTACTTATTATTCATATTTATTAATACTTGTCTTTTTTTCTTATGTATTTCTCTAGTTCCCCTATGCATATTAAATCACTTTTTATTTACTATGTCAACTAAAAAATTTTGACAAAATTCCTCATTTTTTTATATTTTTTCTATCTCTTTTTTAGTCAAATATCTCCATTCTCCAACTTTTAAATCTTTAACATCTAAAAAACCTATCTTTGCCCTATGCAGTGCTAGTACTTTTTTTCCTACTGCTTCACACATTTTTCTTACTTGTCTATTTTTTCCTTCATGTATTGTTATTTGAATTCTTGAAATATTTTTTTCACTATCTATTTTTAGTATTTTTACTTTGGCAGGTTTTGTAGTATAATCTTCTATTTTTACACCTTTTTCTAGTTCTTCTACTTGTTTGCTTTCTATTACTCCTTTTAAAGTTACATTATATGTTTTTTCTATTTCATGTTTTGGGTGTGTTACTCTGTATATAAAGTCACCATCATTTGTTAATATCAAGGCTCCTGATGTATACATATCTAGCCTTCCTACTGGAAGTAATTTTAGTTTTACCCCTTTTATTAAATCTGTAACTATATCTCTATTAAATTGGTCTTTTACTGTTGTGACATAACCTATTGGCTTGTTTAGTAAAATATATACCTTTTCTTCTTCTTTTTTTACAATCTTACCTTCATATTCTACCTTGTTAATATTAGGATTTATTTTAGTTCCAAGTTCTGTAATAATTTGCCCATCTACCTTTACTTTACCTTCTAATATTGCCTCTTCTGCTTTTCTTCTTGATAATATTCCATTATTTGCAAGATATTTTTGAAGTCTTATTTCGTCTTCCATATGTTTCATCCTTCCTATCAGAAATCAGAGGTCAGATTTAGAGTAATCTCTTCAAAGAAATTACCCTGTCTCCGACTTCTGTCTTCTGTCTTCAATATAAATTTTCTAGCTCTTCTAAAATTTTTGTAAAGTACTCTGGTAGTGGTGCTTCTAGGTTCATTTCTTTACCTGTTATTGGGTGTCTGAATTGTAGTTTTTGTGCATGTAAACATTGTCCTTCTACTTTGAATTCATTTTTGCCGTTTGAATATACACTATCTCCTATTACTGGGTAGCCTATTTCTGCCATGTGTACTCTTATTTGGTGTGTTCTTCCTGTGTCTATTTTTATTTCTAGTAGAGTGTATGAGCCATTATTTGTGGTGTATCTTCCTAGTACTTTGAAGTGTGTTATCGCTTCTTTTCCACTTTTAGTAACTGCCATTTTTTTTCTGTCTTTTGTACTTCTTCCTATTGGCATTTTTATTGTTGCTTCATTTTCTGGAACTATGCCTCTTACTAGTGCTATATATGTTTTCTTTACCTGCCTATTTTTTATTTGTTCACTCATTTTTATATGTGCTACATCATTTTTAGCAACTATTAATAGTCCAGAAGTATCTTTATCTAATCTGTGTACTATTCCTGGCCTTATTTCTCCGCCTATGCCTGAAAGACTGTCTTTGCATATTGCCATTATTGCATTTACTAATGTTCCATCTGGATTTCCATTTGCTGGATGTACTACTAGTCCTTTTGGTTTGTTTACTACTATTATGTCTTTGTCTTCATATATTATTTGTATTGGTATTTCTTGTGCTTCTAACTCTATTTCTTTTGGTTTATCTATTTGTATTTCGATTTTATCATTTTTTGAAGGTTTATATGAAGCTTTTGATGTTCTTCCATTTACTAGTACCTTTCCTTCTTCTAGCAACCTTTTTACTGCCATTCTAGATATTTCTGCTAAATTAGATACTATATATGCATCTAAACGCATTTCTTCATTTTTTTCTACAATTAATGTTTTTTTCATTTCATTTTGCCTTTCTTATTGTAAGTTAGATATTATGTTTTACAAGTAGTATTTATTTCTAACTTTCTAGTTTTACTTTTTATTCTAAATTCTTTAATATATTTAAAAATTTGTTTTTCATATTATGAAATAGTATTGCTTAATTAAAAGGATATACTCTTTACCTTTTTCTCTCATATATTATAAACTTATCATCTGAATATAGCTCATTATATTTCCCATTTCTTGATAAAAACATATTTAATTTTGCATTTTTTACTATTATTACATGTGTAATATCATATTCTTCAAATTTTGTTTCATAATATGTTCCTATTGAAGATATGTTTATATAGTCTGAAAATATATTCCTTCCTTCATATTTGCCTTCTTCATTTTTTGCTCCATTAAATTCAGGTGCATATAGGTCTGCTCTTGAATCTATAAATACTGGTATTCCTCTATATAATAAATAACTTCCATAATTGTATTCATTATATAGTCTCATTTCTTCTAAATTTAAGTTTTCTAATATCCATGTTGCTGCTTCTACTGGATAACTTGATGTATTTATATATTGGTTATTTATTTTTGGTTTATAAATTGCAAATGATACTAATATTACTATTGCTATTGTACATACTTTTCCTACTATTGTAGTCATAAAACTGATAATTTTTTTACAGCCTTCTGAATCATATTTTTCTACTAAATATGTTAATAATTTTGAGAATATGAAACCTCCTATTAGTATTAGTAGTGACACTTGCCTTCTTGACATGAATGATAAATATGTTAATCCTAATATCATAAATAAATCTCTTAATTTTATTTTTGTATCTGTAAATATTAGTATAAATAGTAATATTGCTAGTACTGCCATTGTAGCTTTGTCATTATATAATGTTAGTGGTAAGTGCTCACTTATACTTTGAGTTGTGTTTCCTTGCATTGTTTTTACTAAATATGTGTATGGAGTGTCTCCTAATGGTGTTAGTAGACCTATAAATATGCATACTATCATAACAAGTGTAAGCCATATTGTTGCATTTTCTTTTTTTACTTTTATTTTGTATGGATTTTCTCGTAATTTCTTCCCTTTTTCTTTTATTTTTTCTAGTTTTTCTTCTTCTATTATTATTTTTTCTTTTGTTTTATTTATTTTTTGTTTTAATATTTCTTGTTTTTGTTCATTTATTTGTTTTTCCAATTTCTTTTCTAAGCTTTTTAATATATCTTTTTGGTTAAATATTTTTACTCTTTGTATTACATTCTTTTCAGCAATCCAAGCAATTATATATTCTGCTATATATGGCAAAAATAGTACAAAGAAAAATGGCCATACTGCTACATGTACATTGGCTATTGCTATTGAAATTAGTATTATTCCTATTAAATACCTTTTTTTCTTGCTTTCTAAAAAACTTTCTATAAATAGAATTGTTAGGGAAAATAGTATAAAAGTTACTAATTGTGCTCTTGCTGCAATAAAATCTTTTAATAAGTATATAGCAAACATCGTTATAAATAATGATACTAGTTTATTTTTTGTTAGCTTGTTATTTATGCAGTATATTAATATTCCTAGTATACTAGCAAGTATTATTGTAGATAGATATATAAATAGCATTCCTCCATCTGGAAGCGAAGTCAATTCTCCTAAATGGTATATTAAATATATTCCTGTATCATAAGCCCAGTGCGGATATGTGTAGGGTAAATTTTCATGCCATGAAAAATGATCCTTCATGTCTATTCCATTATTTAGTATTAATTCTCCTATTCTTATTGTATAGAATGTATCATTTTGCAAAGTTTTAGGGCATATTGCAAAACAAAGTATAATTATTGCAATAATTGCTAATACATTAAATTTTATATTGATTTTCTTTTTTTCTGTATTCATATTTTTTACCTCTTCAATTTTTATTATGCTTGTATTATATAATAAACACCTTACTTAAAGCAAGGTGTTTATTGTAATTTTAATACCAATATGCAAGTTTTAAAAATGAGTTTACTAATTTAGTTTGTTCTTCTAATTCTTCCACATTTGATATATTATATTTTTTCTTTTTTATATTTCTAGAACTTAAAGTCCATAAAAATGCTTTTAGCTTTGGAAATCTTTCTATATTTTCTTCCATAAAGTAAATTAAGTCACATAGCTTTTTATATATATCACTTTGTTTTTTCTCTTCTTTTTTATATTTATCTATATTAGTTAGTAGTTCTAATGGCTCTGCCATTTTTAGTCTGTAATTATTATCTTTAAATGAATTAACAAAATTATTATAGCTTTCACAAAATATTCTATACATTATATTTCTCCCTAAATATTTCTAATTTTCTTATAAACTCTGATTTTTTACTTTCAAACAAATCTTTTCTATTTATGACTTCATTTATTATATTATTTAGAATTTCTTTATTGCAATTTGGAACTATTTGTTCTAAATCTTCTAAGTCTTTTGGAGCAAGTCTTATAATTTTACTTATTGCAACATCTTCTTTTGAAAGAATATATACATTAATATATTTAAATTCTTTTAATTTTACTGCTCTTTCTTTATATGTTGGAGATAATATTGTACTTTCATATTCTAACATGTCATAATCTCTTAGTAATACAAATACTTTCCCATATTTTGCTGGATAACCTAAATCTACAAAGTCTACATCTAAGGTCGCTCTTGTTGTATATTCTCCTAACATACATGCACTTCCTCCAATTATATATATATCAAATGGCTCTAATTTAAATAATTTTGTTACTTCTTCCATCTCATGAAGAACCTCTATTAAATTATCTCTAATCATAAATTTCTCCTTTTATATATGTATTTTACACTGTTTTTATTAATTTATCAATATTTTTTCCAATATTTTAGAGGTCTCAGCTGAGACCTCTATTAATTTCAATTTTCTTACTTCTTTCCATTATTTTTATCTAATTCCTTCATAGTATAAATTCCTAAAGCTACTCCTGCTACAATCCATATTGCAAATATCTTTAAAAGCACCATATTGTATTCTCCTTTTGTAATCTTTTTATAAGTTTCATTTATATGGTAATATGCATTTGTCAAATTTAAGTATATCTACTTCTACTATTTCTTTATTATTTAATTTCAATATTCCATATACATCAGTAAATATAACAGCTAATATAGCAAATATACTTAATAAAAGAATTATTGATAGTGATAACAATATTGTCATATTACACCTCCTAAAATAGTTATTTTTTAGGTTACATATATTTTTTTACAATATATACTTTATCATAATTTTTTATAGAAATCAATGAAATTTTGGTAATTTCTTCGAAGAACGGGGCACCGAAGGCGGAGACCCCTACGATTATAATTTTGTGTATAGCTATTATTTTAGTATTCTTACACTATTTAATACTGTTAGTAAACTCACTCCCGTGTCTGCTACTATTGCTAACCATATTGGTGCTATACCGAATGACTCCTAGTGTTAGAACAATAGCTTTTACTATTAGTGAAAATGCTATGTTGAATTTTATTATTCGCATGCTTTTTTTTGCTATTTTTATTATATTTGGTAGGCTTCCTATATTGTTTGATATTAGTAGCGCATCGGCACTGCTTTCTGCTATTTCTGAGGCATCTCCCATGGCTATTCCAAAGTCTGATTCTGCTAAAACTGGGCTATCGTTTATTCCATCTCCTATAAATATTACTTTTCCATTTCCTTTTAGCTCTTTTACCTTTTCTAGCTTCTGTCTTGGAAGTAAACTTGCAAACACTTTATTTATTCCTACCTTATCTGCTATCTTATTAGCACTTTCTTCGTTATCTCCTGTAAGCATTACTGTTTCATTAATTCCTACTTTGCTTAATTTTTCCGATATTTCAAAACTACTTTCTCTTATTTCTTCTTTAAAAGTTATGGTAGCTTCTATTTTTCCATTTACTATTAAATAGCTTGCATTTTTATTTATTTGTTCTTTTATATTGTTTTTTTCTAATAACTTTGAATTTCCAAATAATACTTCTTTTCCTTCTATTTTTCCTTTAACACCATATCCTGCAATTTCTTCATATTCATCTACCATTGTTTCTGGCTTTACTCCATCATTTTCCACCTTTTGTTTAATTGCTGTAGATATTGGATGGTTTGAATTTTTCTCGACAGCATACATATATTCTAAAGCTTCTGCTTCTTGCATATTTCCTACTAAATTTAATTCATCTATTTGCATTTTTCCTGTTGTTATTGTTCCTGTTTTATCAAATGCTACATATTTTGCCTTTGACAAATTTTCAATATGTTTGCTTCCTTTTATTATCATTCCTTTTTTTGATACTTTTCCTATACATGAAAAGAATGCTAAAGGTACTGATATTACTATACTACATGGGCATGATGCTACTAAAAATACTAGTGACCTCATTATCCAAGTTTTAAATTCTTGTTTTAATATTAGTGGCATACATATTGCTATAATTATTGCTAAAATTATTACAATTGGTGTATATATTTTTGAAAATTTTGTTATAAAGTTTTCAGTTTTTCCTTTATTATTTGTTGCTTCATATACTAAGTCTACTATTTGAGATGCAGTTGAATTTTTGTAGTCTTTTTGTACTTCGCATGTTAAACTTCCGGTTTAAATTTATGCTTCCTGATAGTATTTCTTCATTTTCTTTTACATGTGCTGGCATGCTTTCACCTGTTAGGCTTGACATATCAAGGTTTGCTGTTCCTTTTAAAATTTTACAGTCTAGTGGAACCATTTCTCCTGGTTTTATTATTATTTTTTCGCCTATTTTTACCTCTTCTACTTTTACAACTTTTATATTTTCTTTTTCATCTATTATATTAGCTGTTTTTGCTTTTATTTCGACTATACTTTTTATATTTCTACTTGAATTTTCTACTGCCTTTCCTTCTAAAAATTCACCTAATCTAAATAATAATACAACCATACAACTTTCTGGAAATTCACCTAAGCAAAATGCTGCGATTACTGCAATTGTCATTAGCGTATCTTCTTCAAAATTCAACTTAAATATGTTTTTTATTCCTTCTATTATTAGTTCATAACCTGATAATATTATTACTAGCAAATATCCCAGAATTTTATAATTTCCTAATATTGGTAGAAATGTTAGTATAAATATTATAATTGAAGCTATATATAAAATTATATCTTTTCTATTTAATTTTTCTTCTGCTTCATTTTCCTTTGTATGGCAATGGTCGCAATGGTTACAAGTGTGATTACTCATTTTAATTACCTCCTTTTTAATTTTAATAATGAATAGTGAATATTGAATAATTTTCTATTAGTTATTTAACAAGCATATTCCAATATTCATTATTAAAATTAATTATTCATTATTCATTATTCATTAAATTCTTCTAAACCCACTAGTATCATATCTTATAGTTATTTCCATAAACAGTGCCCCTACGCTTTTCATATTAATGTTTTTCTTCTCTTATATGTTCTAATGCCATTGTTATTATTTTTTCTATATGTTCATCTTGCAAGCTATAATATACCTGCTTTCCCTCTTTTCTATATTTTACTAATTTTGATGTTCTAAGCAGTTGTAATTGGTGTGATACATTTGATTGTGTAAGGTCCAAGAGTTCGCATAAATCACACACGCATAGCTCATTATTTAATATACTACATATTATTTTTAGCCTAGAACTATCTGCAAATAATTTAAATATATCTGCCATTTCTATTATTTCATCAAAAGAAGGCTCCTTACTTTTTACTTCTTTTATTTTATTGTAATGTGGGCATTTTTCATTACATACAAAATCTTTTTCTTCCATTTTCAGCTCCTTTTATTAATTATATATGAATATATGAAGATTTATTCATATATTAACTCTAAAAAAATTATTTGTCAATAGATAAATTAAAAAAGAAAGGAAAATTTTTGACGCGTCCCAAATCTTTCCTTTCTTTTTAATTTATCCGTTTATTTGTTTTGCAACTTCTTCTGCGAAGTTTTCTTCTTTTTTCTCTAGTCCTTCACCTTTTTCAAGTCTTGCAAATCTTACTATTTTAGCGCCTTTAGCTTCTACCATTTTTCCTACTTTTTCATCTGGATTTTTTACAAATGCTTGCTCTATTAAGCATATTTCTCCGTAGAATTTTCCTATTCTTCCTTGTACCATTTTTTCTGCTATTTCTGCTGGTTTTCCTTCATTCATAGCTTGTGCTTTTAGTATTTCCATTTCTTTTTCTACTCTTTCTTGTGGTACAGCTTCTCTGTTTAGGTATTCTGGTTTAGCTGCTGCTATTTGCATACATATGTCTTTTGCTAATTCTTCTGTAGCATTTTCCATTTCTACTAAAACAGCTATCTTTCCATCTCCGTGGATATATTTTGCAACTGTTCCATTAGCTGATTCAAATCTTTCAAATCTTCTTATTGACATATTTTCACCAATTGTTGCTATTTTGTTTGTTAATACTTCGTTTACTGTTTTTCCTGTCTCTTGAATTGATTCTTGTGCTAATAATTCTTCTACTGTTGCTGGATTTTTTTCAGCTACTTGTTTTGCTACGTCTGCAACAAAGCTTCTAAATTCTTCATTTTTTGCAACGAAATCTGTTTCAGCATTTACTTCTACTACTGCTCCTACTTTTCCATCTTCTGAAACATATGCTGCTGCTAGTCCTTCTGCTGCTATTCTTCCAGATTTTTTAGCTGCTTTTGAAAGTCCTCTTTCACGTAATAGTTCTATTGCTTTTTCTTCGTCTCCATTAGTTTCTGTTAGAACTTTTTTGCAGTCCATCATTCCTGCACCTGTTCTTTCTCTTAAATCTTTTACTTGGTTTGCTGTAATCATTCCTTTTTCCTCCTTTTAATTTTAATAATGAATACTAAATAGTAAATAATGTATGATGAGCACTTCCTTCTTATTAACTATTTTACAACTGTATTCTACCATTCATTATTAAAATTAATTATTCATTATTAATTATTCACTCTTCATTATTCATTAAATTTTTCAATAAGGGTACAGTGGTGTCACTCCCTACGATGTATTCCCACAAACGGTACCCCTACATTTTAAATCAGTTTTCTCATATTGTAAAAAGGATAGAGCAGATAAAGGCTCTACCCTTTTTATTTTTTATATTTATTATTCAGCTTCATTTGCTACTACTTCTTCCATGCTTTCTGGTTCTTCTGTAGCAACTGTTTCTTCTTCACTTGCCATTTCCATTGATTCACCTTGTCTACCTTCGATGATAGCGTTTGCCATTGCGTCTGATATTAATTTTACAGCACGTATTGCGTCATCATTTCCTGGTATAACGTAGTCTAAATCTTCTGGGTTACAGTTTGTATCTATTAAACCAACTACTGGAATTCCTAATTTTTTAGCTTCTAATATTGCTATTCTTTCTTTTTTAGGATCTACTACGAACATAACTCCTGGAATTTCAGTCATATCTTTGATTCCACCTAAGTTCTTTTCTAGTTTTTCCATTTCTTTTTTAAGTAGTATTACTTCTTTTTTAGGTAATACGTCAAAAGTTCCATCTTCTTGCATTCTTTCTAATTCGTTTAGTCTTTCAACTCTTTTTCTTATTGTACCAAAGTTTGTTAGCATTCCACCTAACCATCTTTGATTTACGTAGTACATACCGCTTTTTTCAGCAGCTTCTTTCATGCACTCTTGTGCTTGTTTTTTTGTTCCTACGAAAAGGAATGTTTTTCCTTCTTCTGCTTGTTCTCTCATGAAGCTATATGCTTCGTCTAATTTTTTAGATGTTTTTTGTAGATCTATAATGTGAATACCATTTCTTGCTTGGAATATGTATTCAGCCATTTTAGGATCCCATCTTCTTGTTTGATGTCCAAAGTGAACACCTGCTTCTAGTAATTGTTTCATTGCAACTACTGCCATTTTCTATTCCTCCTTTTTGTTTTACCTCCACTTTAATTTTAAAGCATTTAAAAAGACTTAAAGCTTTCTTAGCCTAAGCACACTTTTTAAACTCTATTTAAGTGTGTGTATTTTTTAACGCTTTTTATAATAACATAAAAAGCTCGCAAATGCAAGCTTTTTTTATTATTTTATATACATTTTAATATATTTTTCAAAAAATTTCATATCTTTTGATTTTTCTGGGTGCCATTGTACTCCTACTATGTTTTTATATTCTATTGCTTCTACTATTCCATCTTCACTAGTTGCTACAATTTTAAAGTTTTCTGCTACTTTATTTATTGCTTGGTGGTGGAAAGAATTTACTTCTATTTTGTTTTTGCTGTAAATTTTTTCTAAGAAAGAATCTTTTTCTATATTTATTGAATGAATTGTTATTTCTTCTTTGCTTGTATGATTTTTTATATCTTGATGCAGACTTCCTCCAAAGCATACATTTATTATTTGCACACCTGCACAAATTCCTAAAATTGGCTTATTAGCTTTATGAAATGCTTTTATAAGCATTAAGTCTAATTCATCTTCTTTGTCATAATCTTCTGATAAATTTGTTTCTTTTCTTGCTTCTTCTCCATAATATTTTGGATTAATATCTATCGCTCTTCCTGTTACTATTAAACCATCACATATCTGGGTTACTTTTTCTAGTCCTGTTGTTGATGCTACTGGGAATAGTAGTACGCCTAATTTTTCGAATATGTCTTTATAATCCTTACTTAAATAAAAATTCTCTTTAAAGTGTTTTTCTTCTATTTGTTCATATCTTCCGTGTTATTGCTAATATCATATTTATTTTCTCCCATTTTCTTTTTATAAATTTTTACTTCATTTCAAACGAAGATTTCAAATTTTTTATTTGTCTATAAATTTTCTATTTCTTCTTTTGTTAATTTTGTTATTTCTACTATTGTTTCAATTGGTATATGCTTTTCTTTCATTTTCTTTGCTACTTCTCTATTAGTTTTTTCTATTCCTTCTTTTATTCCTTCTCTCAATCCATCTTCTCTAGCATGTCTTAAACCATTTTTTTCATCTCTTATTGCTTTTTCTCTTAATTCTGCTACTCTTCTTAGTTCTTTATCTTTACTCATCTCTTCTAATTCATTCATTGCTTCTTTAATTTCTTTATTTTCATTCATTATCTTTGCTACCTCCTTTTCATTAGGATTATTTAAAAATAACATCCATTGTGCTAACTTATTACTTGCATCCTTTTCTAATATTCTCTTTGCTTTTGGTAGCTCTATTATATATAATTCAAACACGTCTGTCAACTCGATTTCTTCTCCTTTGCTTACTTCCCTTATCTTCCATTTTGTACTTAAATCTTCTATTTTCCTTGTTTTATTAAATTCATAGTCTATTATTATAATTCCTATTACTTTATTTATTTTTCCATAGTCTTCTCCTTTAATTAGTTGACTACTATATATTCTACTCCAATAATATAAAAATCTTTCTGCGGTGTCTTTATTATCTGCTAGTTGTATTTCTACATTACATATTGTTCCATTATCTAATGTCGCTTTTAAATCTAATATTCCTAGCTTTTCTTCTGGATATCTTCCTAATATATGTCTGTTATTATCCAAATCTATTTTATTTATTTTTTCTTTTGTTACTGCCGAAATAATTGCTTTTGTTATATTTTCATTTCCTACTCTAAATAAGGAATGAAATACTACATCTATTTTTGGCTTTAATAATTCTTTGTTTTCTTGCATATAAGTTTCTCCTTTTATAATATATTTTCTATGTAGCTTATTAGCCCTTTTATATGTAAAATAGTCCTCCCTTCTTTTTTTATTAGTATTTAATCTTTTATTTTGATTTTATTTAAGAATAAATTAATTTGATATTTCTATATATTTATCACCATATAGTTCTAATTGTGATTTTGTTTTTTAATTATTTTGAAATAAAATTTAAAAGCACTAAATGTGCTAAATAGAATATTCTATTTATATCACATTTAGTGTCTTTTGTAAACATAATTGTTTTGATAAAGTTCGACATTGTTTTTAGAAGTATCTTTTTAATAATCCTTCAAATCCTCTTCCATGTCTTGCTTCGTCTTTGCACATTTCGTGTACTGTATCGTGTATTGCGTCATATCCTAATTCTTTTGCTCTTGTTGCTAATTCTTTTTTACCCATGCATGCTCCACATTCTGCTTCTGCTCTTAGCATTACATTTTTCTTTGTGTCTGGGTATACTACTTCTCCTAATAATTCAGCAAATTTTGCTGCGTGTTCTGCTTCTTCAAACGCATATCTTTTGAAGGCTTCTGCTATTTCTGGGTATCCTTCTCTATCTGCTTGACGGCTCATTGCTAAGTACATTCCTACTTCTGTACATTCTCCCAT
>CANPTO010000033.1 GCA_947577025.1 uncultured Clostridiaceae bacterium
TCACTACGCATAAGTTATCTGTAACTCACTAACGTTCGAACAGCTAACTTAACTAACGTGGATGACTTTCCTAAGAATATAAAAAAAGGAAAGATTTGGAGCACTTCCAAATCTTTCCTTTTTTACAGCCCCTTCTTATATCATTTATTATTACATTTGCTTTGTAGCAAGGTCTACGAAGAAAATTTTCCAAAAAGCCATTATATCACAGTTTATCGTTTAAAGTCCGCTCCCAGGGGTTAATATATTTTATTTTTTCCATTACGCCCTCCAAGACAAGGGGTATTCCCCCGCCTCAAAGGGCTGTCGGGTCTACATTACAAAAATAAAATATATTAACCCCTTCGCGCTAGTGTATAGCAAACAGGCTGTGAACTGTAACTATAGTAACATCAAAAATATTAAATTTTATCATATTTATTGACATAAGTTAATATACTATGTATAATATAGTTTATAAAAAAAATACATTTTGCTATGATAATGAAAGTTTATTAGAAATTACTAAACAGAGAATAAAGGTGAATGCGCTGAGAGCCTTTTTAGAAAAAACTAATAAATGAAACACATTGGAGCAATTTTTAATAAAGTGGAAAATTGAAATTGAATTTTAATTTTCAAGTTAGGGTGGCACCGCGGAAAAATATTTCGTCCCTGCATTTATGCAGTTGGGCGATTTTTTTGTATTTTTTTCCACTACTGCATAATTCAAAATTAAAGTATATTTAATTTTGATTGAGAGTTTCATGTTAGAAATTTAAATTTGTTTACAGCTAAAGTTGTTTCTATTTTTCCTCAAAACTACTTTTTAGCTATTATATTTATTTTTCTGACTTATAACTTTCATATGAAAGGAGTGTTGTTTATGAGTATTTATAGAACTCATACTTGTAATGAAATTTGTTTAGGAGATGTAGGAAAAAGGGTTAAAATTGCGGGATTTGTACAAACTATTCGCGATTTTGGTGGGCTTGTTTTTTTGGACATTCGTGATATGTATGGTATTACACAAGTTGTTACCTCTGCTGAAAAGGCTGATGTTGATTTTGCCTCACACATTCCTATTGAATCTTCTGTTTGTGTTTCTGGTATTGTACGTAAAAGAGCCCCAGAAACTATTAATGATAAAATTGAAACTGGTTTAGTTGAAATTGCTATTGAGGAAATTAATGTTTTAGGAAAGCGTACAAAAAATTTACCTTTTGATATTAATACAAATTTAGGCGTTCGTGAGGATTTAAGGCTTAAGTATCGTTTTTTAGATCTTAGAAATGATAAATTGAAAAATAATATTGTTTTAAGAGCTAATGTTCTTCAATTTTTACGTATGCAAATGATTGAGCAAAGCTTTGTGGAAGTTCAAACCCCTATTCTTACTAGCTCTTCCCCTGAAGGCGCTAGAGATTATTTGGTTCCAAGTCGAATCCATAAACGGAAAATTTTATGCACTTCCTCAAGCACCTCAACAATTTAAGCAATTATTAATGGTTTCTGGTATTGATAAATATTTTCAAATTGCTCCTTGCTTTAGAGATGAAGATGCACGTTCTGACCGTGCTCCTGGGGAATTTTATCAATTAGATATGGAAATGAGTTATGCTAGTCAAGAAGATGTTTTTGCTAGCATTGAACCTGTTATTTATAATACTTTTATTAAGTTTTCTGATAAAAAGGTTGCTAAATATCCATTTCCACGAATTTCTTATAAGGATTCTATGTTAAAATATGGAACTGATAAACCAGATTTGCGAAACCCTCTTGTTATTATTGATGTAACTAACTTTTTCCAAAAGTGTACATTTAAGCCTTTTCATAATCAAACCGTTCGTGCAATTAAAGTAGGATGTACTATGTCAAAAGGCTTTCATGAAAAAATGTT
The DNA here is from genome assembly GCA_947577025.1 of uncultured Clostridiaceae bacterium. GTDB lineage: Bacteria > Bacillota > Clostridia > TANB77 > CAG-508 > UMGS1663. The sequence goes on from CANPTO010000033.1 coordinate 1,880, forward strand.
AGAGTTTGCTAAAAGTATTGGTATGGCAGGTCTTGGATATTTAGAAGTATTAGAAGACTTAAAGTTTAAAGGTCCTATTGATAAATTTATTCCTGAAGAAATGAAAAAGGAATTGCTAGATCTTGCTGCCCTTAAGGCTAATGATACTATTTTCTTTATTGCTGATAATGAGGCAAAAGCTACAAATTTGGCTGGTCAAATCAGAACAGAGCTTGCAGAGCGTTTAGATTTAATTGATAAAACTATGTTTCAATTTTGTTGGATTGTTGATTTTCCTATGTATGAATTGGATGATAACGGAAATATTGCTTTTAACCATAATCCATTTTCTATGCCACAAGGAGGCATAGAAGCTTTGAATACCATGAATCCTTTAGATATTTTGGCATATCAATATGATATTGTATGTAATGGTATAGAACTTTCTTCTGGTGCTGTAAGAAACCACGACCCAGAAATTATGATAAGAGCTTTTGAAATTGCAGGTTATGATAAAGCTTATATAGAAGAAAAATTTTCTGCACTATTTAATGCCTTTAAATTTGGGGCTCCTCCTCATGCTGGTATTGCTCCTGGAGTAGATAGAATGCTTATGCTACTTACTGATAGTGAAAGTATTCGTGATGTAATTGCTTTTCCAATGAATAGTAAAGCCCAAGATTTAATGATGGGTGCACCTGGAAATGTAACTAAAGAACAATTACAAGAAGTTCATATTAGATTAGATATTAAATAGATTCTTAAAATAAAACAAAAGGGCACAGTGGTGTCATTGCCAATGAGGTATTCCCACAAACGGTGCCCCTACAACGTAAAATTTTATTTTTCCTATACTATAAAAAACAAGAATAAAATTTTCTAAGCTCATTCTTCGCTAAGAAAATCTAATCCTTCCATAATTATATTCTAAGGAAACTCACCACTAACGTGGATGACTTTCCTTAGAATATAAAAAATAAAATAGAGAAATACTTTAGGTAAAGTATTTCTCTATTTTGCTGTAAATATATTATTTACTGGGAGTGGATTTCTATAGTAATACTGTGAATTGTAACGTAAATATTACATTAATTAAATTTCTCTATTCTTTCTTTTGCTAATTTAAGCATTTCTTTATATTTCGCAAGTTTTTGTTTTTCTTCTTCTATTTTTTGCGCTGGTGCTTTTGAGGTAAATCCTGGGTTTGAAAGCATTTTTTCACATCTTGCAACTTCCGCTTCTAATTTTTTTATTTCTTCTTGTAATCTTTTTGTTTCTTCTTCTTTATCTACTAAGTCTCCAAATGGTATTATAACTTCCATTCCTTCAGTCATTATATTTGAAGAGTTTTGTTCTATTTCACCTCTTACACTTCTTACTTCTATTTCATTTGCAAATCCTAATTTTCTTATTATGGCTTCACATGAATTAATCATATTAACTAATCCTGTTGTTACGAATATTAATTTTGACTTTTTACTTGGGTGAATATTCATATTTGTACGCAAGTTTCTTATTGCTATTATTACTTCTTTTAATTGTTCTATTTGATTTTCTTCTTTTTCAAATTTTAATTCTTCTTTATATTTTGGCCATTTTGATACCATTAAGTCTTTATCATTATATCTAACTAAGCTTTCATCAATTCTAGTTGTTACAAATGGCATAAATGGATGTAATAATTTCATTGTAATTCCAAATGCATAGTCTAATACATAGCAAACTTTTACTTTTTCTTCATGATTGTCACTATATAGTCTTTCTTTTACCATTTCTATATACCAATCACAGAACTCATTCCATACAAAGTCATATATTTTTTGAAGTGCAACACCTAAGTCGTAGTTATCTATATTTATTGAAACTTCTTTTACTAGTTTGTTTAGCTTATTTATTATCCACTTATCTTCTATATTTAAGCTATTTTCTTTCCATGTCTTTGTTTCTTTAATATAGTTTTCTTCATGATATTTTATAATTTCTTCATCATTTACACTATTCATAGTTATAAACTTAGCAGCATTCCATAATTTGTTTGCAAAGTTTGAGGCTTGATCTAGTTTTTCTGGCATGTATCTTATATCATTTCCTGCTGATATTCCTAGTATTAGAGAAAATCTTAGAGCATCTGTTCCATATTTGTCTATTATTTCTAATGGGTCAATTCCATTTCCTAAGCTTTTTGACATTTTTCTGCCTTGGCTATCCCTTACTATACCGTGTATTACAACATCTTTAAATGGCTCTACACCAGTGTGTTCAATTCCAGAAAATATCATTCTTGCTACCCAGAAGAATATAATGTCGTATCCTGTAACTAACGTAGATGTTGGATAGAAATATTTGAAGTCTTCTGTTTTTTCTGGCCAACCTAGTGTTGAAAATGGCCATAATGCTGCACTAAACCATGTGTCTAGTGTATCTTCATCTTGGTGCACAGCTCTACTTCCACATTTTGTACATTTTTCTGGTTTTTCACTTGCTACCATTACTTCTTTGCAGTCATCGCAATAATATGCTGGTATTCTGTGTCCCCACCATAATTGTCTTGAAATACACCAATCTTTTACATTATCCATCCATGCAAAATATGTTTTTTCATATTTTTGTGGTATAAATTTAACCTTTCCACTTCTTATTGCTTCATTTGCAGGTTTTGCTAATGGCTCCATTTTTACAAACCATTGCTCTGAAATATGTGGTTCTATTGTACTATGGCATCTATAGCATTTTCCTACATTATGTGTATAGTCTTCTATTTTTACTAAGTCTCCGTTTTTTTCTAACATTTTAACTATTTGTTCTCTTGCTTCTAATAAGTCCATACCTTTTAGTTCAGGTACTAAGTTTCCCATTTTGAAGTTTTCGTCAAATACTTCTATTATTTCTAGGTTATGAGTTAAAGCTGCTTGATAGTCATTAGGGTCATGTGCTGGTGTTAGTTTTACAGCTCCTGTTCCAAATTCTTTTTCAACAAATGGGTCTGCTATTATTGGTATTTCTTTATTCATAATTGGAAGAATAACAGTTTTTCCTACTAAATCTTTGTATCTTTCATCTGAAGGGTGAACGGCAACACCTGTATCTCCAAGCATTGTTTCTGGCCTTGTTGTTGCTACTATAATGTACCTATCTTCATCTTTTACTTTATAACGTATATGCCATAAATGTGTAGGCTCTTCTTCATATTCAACCTCTGCATCTGAAATAGATGTATTACAGTTTGGGCACCAGTTTATCATTTTTTTGCCTTTATAAATTAAACCTTTTTCATATAGTTTAACAAATACATATTTAACAGCTTTTGACAAACCTTCATCCATTGTAAATCTTTCTCTTGACCAATCACATGAGCACCCTAGTTTTTTAATTTGGTTTATTATAATTCCACCATATTCTTTTTTCCAATCCCAAGCTCTTTCTAAAAACCCTTCTCTTCCGATATCTTCTTTTGTAATACCTGCTTCTTTCATTTTTGCTACAATTTTAGCTTCTGTTGCAATAGCAGCATGGTCTGTACCTGGAAGCCAAAGGGTATTAAAACCTTGCATCCTTTTATATCTAATTAAAATATCTTGAATTGTATCATCTAGAGCATGCCCCATATGAAGTTTTCCTGTAATATTTGGTGGTGGAATAACTATAGTATATGGTATTTTAGTCTTATCATCTGATGGTTTAAAATACCCCTTTTCCTCCCAATTTTTATAAATTTTTTCTTCAAAACTTTTAGGTTCATATTTTCCCTCTAATTCATGTTTACTACACATATTCTGTCTATCTCCTCTCTTTTTCTAAATGGGACGGCCTTTTTTCAAAAATTTTTTCGAAAATCCCCCGTCCCTTTTGGTTGGTTTTTTCGAAAAAGGGACGGCCCTTTTGGTTGAAAAAAACTCGCCCCTTGCTATAAGGGCGAGTTTTGATTCTCACGGTACCACCTTAATTTATAAACATATTTCATTAATTATTTATTATTGATTATTAGTTATTAGTTATTATTTCTTAATTAATGTTTATAATCTTAATTAGCTTTTAACGCATGCTTATGCGAGAATAGTTACTTTTATTTTCTCTATTCCAACTCCAAAGCTACCTTCTGTTTTATTTTCTATTAGAAGCTCTCAGCATATTTACTTCTATTCTCTTTATAGACTTTTTAAAACATACTCCTCTTTTTCTTCGTTTTTGTTTCTATGTTATATATATTAACATAGTTTTATTTTTATTGCAATATCTTTTATGAGTTTTTTTATATTCTTAGGAAAGTCATCCACGATAGTTAAGTTAGCTGTTCGAACGTTAGTGAGTTACAGATAACTTATGCGTAGCAAAGCGAAGAAGGTGAGTTTCCTTAGAAGATAATTATGGCGGAATTTAGAATTTGTAGCATTTTTAATGCGTACAAATTCTTATTTCCGGTTTTTTATTTACATAAATTTCTTGCCATTTGTACCCCTGATGCTGATGCCATCATTAGCCCTCTTGTCATTCCTCCTCCATCTCCTATTGAGTATAATCCTTTTATACTTGTTTCAAATCTTTCGTCTATTACTACTTGATTACTATAAAATTTTATTTCTGGTGCATATAGTAGGTTTTCTGGGTTTGCAAATCCTTCTACTACTTTGTCCATTTGTCTTATGAATTGTAATATGTCTGTCATTGTTCTATATCCTAGTGCAAATGTTATGTCTCCTGCTACTGCTGATTTTAGTGTTGGCTCTATTTTATTTGTTTTTAGTTCTTCTTCCCATGTTCTTTTTCCTCTGTATATGTCTCCTAATCTTTGTACTACTACATTTCCATTTCCTAACTCATTTAAGTTTTTAGCTACATTTCTTCCATATTCTATTGGTTTGTCAAATGGGTAGTTGAAGTGATGTGATACTAATATTGCTAAGTTTGTGTTTTTGCTTTTTCTGTCTTTATATGAATGCCCATTTACTAAACTTAAGTTATTGTCATATACTTCTGATGAGACAAATCCACTTGGGTTTTGGCAAAATGTTCGTACTTTATCTCCAAATGGTCCTGGTCTTCCTATAAATTTTCCTTCATACATGTATTTATTTATGTTTTTCATTACCTCATCTGATAGTTCGTATCTTACACCTATATCTACAACTCCTGCTTCTGTCTTTATTTTGTGCTTTTCACACATATCTACTAGCCAGTTTGCTCCTTTTCTTCCTACTGCTATTACTACATTGTTTCCATATATTTCTTGTGCCTGTGCTTCTTTGTTCTTTACATTTCTTATTTTTACCCCTTTTGCTTCATTTTCTTGTATTATTAAATCTTCTACTGCTGTTTCAAATAACATGTCTATATTGTTTTCTTCTAAATAGTCTTCTAATTTTTTGTATAAGTCATGTGCTTTTTCAGTTCCTAAATGTCTTATTGGAATATCTATTAGTGTTAGTCCTTGTTTTTTTGCTTTTTTCTTAATTTCTCCTACTTCTTCTTTATATTCTGTTCCTTCTAATTTATCATCTGCTCCAAAGTCTAAATATATTTTATCTGTATAGTCTATTAGTTTTTTGGTTTCCTCTACTCCTATGTATTTGTGTAGGTTTCCTCCTACATAAAAATCTTCGTCTTCTTTGTTGTATAATGATAACTTTCCATCTGAAAAGGCTCCTGCTCCTGAAAATCCGCTCGTTATATTGCAAAATGGCTTACATTTTACACATTTTCCTATTTTTTCTATTGGGCAGTTTCTATCTTCTACTCTTTTCCCTTGTTCTATTAGTAGAATTTTTTTATTTTTGTCTAATTTTGTCATTTCATATGCCATAAATATTGCGCCTGGTCCCATTCCTACTACTATTACATCATAATTTTCTTTCATATACACACTTCCTATCTTTATTTCTATTTTATTCTTATGATTGTCTTTTATAATATATTTTATATTATTTTTATTAACTCTCCCATATCTTTTCCCATTACTTGTGGTATTTTTATTATTTCAAATTTTGATATTTTGTCTCCAAACTTTATTTCTACTATATCTCCTACTTTTACTTCATAGCTTGGTTTTACTATTTTTCCGTTTATAGCTACTCTTCCTCCATCTGCAGCCTCATTTGCTACAGTTCTTCTTTTTATTACTCTTGATACCTTCAAAAACTTATCTAACCTCATGTTTCTCTCCTTCTTATATTTTTCATCCAAAGTATATCATAGTTTCTAATTTGGAGCAAGTATAAAATTTATATTTAAATTTTAGTTTCTTTTTATCGTTCATTAGCATATATTATAAAAATAGAATAATTATATTTTAGGAGGTTTATTTTGCCTATGTGTGGTATTGTTGGATTTGCTAATTTTAAGCAGAATTTAGAAAGTGATAGTTATAAAAATGTTTTAAGCAATATGATGTATGAAATAAAAAAACGTGGTCCTGATGAAGATGGCTTTTTTTATTCTAATAATTGTATGCTTGGTCACAAAAGATTGATTGTTGTAGACCCTGCAGGTGGCAAGCAACCTATGACTTATAGAAATTCAAATAATTCTTTTACTATTGTTTATAACGGTCAGCTTTATAATACTAAAGAGCTAAGAGAGGAACTTACTAAACATGGCTTTGAGTTTTCTAGTCATTCTGATACAGAGGTTTTGCTAAAAAGCTATGTTCATTGGGGTTATGATGTTGTTAACAAATTAAATGGAATTTTTGCTTTTGCTATTTGGGATAATAGTAAACAAGAACTTTTTATGGCTCGTGATCATTTTGGTGTTAAACCTTTATATTTTTCAATTATTGATGATGGTATTGTATTTGCTTCAGAGGTAAAGTCCCTTTTTAAATATCCTAGCATAGAGCCTGTAATTAATGATGTAAGTATTTGTGAATTATTTGGTATTGGTCCTGCTCATACCTCTGGTAATGGTATTTTTAAAGATATTTTTGAGTTAAAACCTGCTCATTTTGCTATTTATAATAAAGATGGTTTTAATGTTAAAAGATATTGGAAATTAGAGAGTAAACCTCATTTTGATAGTTTAGGCACTACTTGTGAAAAGGTTAATTTTTTATTAGAGGATTCTATTAAAAGGCAATTGGTTTCTGATGTTCCTTTATGTACCTTTTTATCTGGAGGGTTAGATTCTAGTATCATAACTTTATATGCTGCAAATTATTGCAAGGAAAATGGTCTTCCCCCTTTAAATACTTTTTCTGTAGATTATGTGGATAATGATAAAAATTTTAAAAAGACCGATTTTCAACCAAATTCTGATAATTATTATATTGATTTGATGGTTAAAAAGCTTCGGTTGCAATCATACTGCTATTGTATTAGATACTCCAGAACTTGCCAATGCTTTAGAGGATGCTATGATTGCTCGTGATTTTCCTGGAATGGCTGATGTTGATTCTTCTTTACTTCTATTTTGTCAAAATGTTAAAGATAAAGCTACTGTTTCTTTGACAGGTGAATGTGCTGACGAAATTTTTGGTGGCTATCCATGGTTTTTTAGAGAAGATGCTCTAAATAGTGGTACTTTTCCATGGTCTATTGCACTAGATGAAAGGCAAAATATACTAAATACTGATATTGCTAAAAAAGTAAATTTGAAACATTATATAGATTATAGATATACTGAAAGTATTAATGAAGTTGAAATTTTAGATTGTGATTCTAAGGAAACTGCTGAAAAAAGAAAAATTTCTCACCTTACTTTAAATTGGTTTATGCAAACTCTTTTAGATAGAAGTGATAAAATGTCCATGTATAATGGTTTTGAGCTTCGTGTTCCTTTTTGCGATTATCGTTTAGCTCAATATGTATGGAATATTCCTTGGGAGTTGAAGGCTCTAAACGGAAGAGAAAAAGGATTGCTTCGTTATATTATGAAAGGAAAGCTTCCTTCTGAAATAATAGATAGAAAGAAAAGCCCTTATCCTAAAACATGGAACCCTACTTATTTAAGTACTGTAAAAAATATGCTTACTAAAATTATGGAAGATAAAAGTGCTCCTATTAATAATTTATTAAATAGAAAATATATTTTAGAAATATTAGAAACAGATGGTAAAGCTTTTTCGAGACCTTGGTTTGGTCAATTAATGACTGGTCCTCAGCTTATGGCATATCTATGTCAAGTAAATATGTGGCTTGAAAAATATCAGCCTAAAATTGAATTATAATCGCATAAAAGACGTTGAAGGAAAGATTTGGGACGTGTCTGGAAAGATTTGGGGCGTTGGAAAGATTTGGGACGCGTCTAAAAATTTACAAACATATATAACTAAAAAGATATATATAACTATTTGATGTTTGTAAATTTTTAGACGCGTCCCAAATCTTTCCAACGCCCCAAATCTTTCATGCTCTTGTTATTTCTCTTTCACAGTTTAATAGTGCTTTCATTCTATTTTTTGCTTCAAATTTACTTTTATGTTCAAATTCTTTTAAACGGTTTGGATTGCTATCATATACTAGTTCTAAATTTGGATATGTTTGTTTTTTTGCAAATATTTTTGATATTTTTTGTTTTATTTTGTCAAATATAGTTTCTTCTATTTTCATTAGTGCTGTTACTTTTCTTTCTGAAAATACTTTTATTCTGTCTTTTTCTACTCCTATATAATATTCGTCATATTGATATAATTGTACTGTTTTTCCTTCTTCATATTTTGCTTTTACTGCTTCTATCATGTCTGCTCTACTAAATTTTCTTGAAGCATATTTTATTACTTTATTTGGGTGCATTTCACTTATTCCAAATACATTTACTAATTTATTATCATATACACATATTTTATCTATATAGTTTTCTTGTTCTTCGAAATGTGAACCTATATTTTCTATTTGTAGTTTACTTACTTCAAAGTTTTCTATATTTACTAAGTCTGCACATACTACTTCTAATAATACTTTTGGCATAATTCCATTTATATTTGCACCATTAAAAAGCCTATCTTCTAATGAATTTTCGATATATTTTAAATAATTACTATCTACTTTTTCTTTTGATACAGCTTTTTTTACATTGTCGTGCAATTCTACTGCTTCTGACATTTTTTTTATCTTTTCTAGTATTTTTTCAAATTGCTCTTTACATTCTTTTTGTGTAAAATCTATTTTTTGTCCTACATCTTTTTCTTCATTTATAGATTCTTCATTCATTTCTTTTCACCTTTTTTTACAAACTATTTTTATATTATAACATTAATATTGATAAAATCTATTACTGTTTATTTACTTTTATGTTACAGTTATGTGACAATTTTAGATGAAATTTATAAATGTATTATGTTTTTTCAATTTGTTTATTTGCTGGGCCGAATGTACATAAGAGATCTTAATAAAAAGAACTACATAATTGTAGTTCTTTTTATATTATTTTATATAAAAAACCGGAAATAAGAATTTGTACGCATTAAAAATGCTACAAATTCTAAATTCCGCCATAATTATCTTCTAAGGAAACTCACCACTTACGGGATGACTTTCCTAAGAATATAAAAAATAGCTTTTTCTAGCATTTTTATATACATCTATTTTAATGTCAAATCCACTTTTTCTTAAAATTGTAATATTGTACATTAAAATATTAGTCCTACTATTACTCCTATAGTTGCACCTACTATTACTTGCATTGGTGTGTGTCCTAATACTTCTACTAGCTTTTCTTGCATTTGGAGCCCTGTTAAACCAGGTGTTTCAGCTATTTTGTTTAGCATTTTAGCTTGCTTTCCTGCTGCTCTTCTTACTCCTGCTGCATCATACATTACTACTGCTGAAAATACTAATGACATTGCAAATATTGGTGACTCTATGCCATATGCCTTTCCTACCATTGTTGTAAGTACCATTACTACTGCTGAATGTGAACTTGGCATTCCTCCTGCTCCCATTATCCTTTTAAAATTGAATTTTTTCGTTGCTACTAAGTCCCATATTACTTTGAATAGTTGAATACAAAACCATGTCACTACTGGTATGATTAAATATTTATATTGTACATAAAAATCCATGATTATCCCCTTTTTATTTTCTATTCTTCTGGTATAAAATTTTCTTCTTTTATTTCACCATCTTTTTGTAATAATACTGTTATTTTCTTTTCTGCATTTTCTATTATTTCATTACACTTTTTTGATAGTTTCATACCTTCTTCAAATTCTGATAGTGATTCTTCTAAACTTAAATCACCTTTTTCCAATTTGTTTGCTATTTGCTCTAATTTTTCCATAGTTTCTTCAAAATTCATTGTTTCTTCTTTTCCTTTTCTTTTATTTTTATTAAATAACTTAATTGCAATTCTGAGTTTTGATTTTTATCTATTTTTTAGTTCATTTCTTTTTTTGTAAATGTTCCATTTTGGGTATCTACAAAGTAAAATGCTAGTGCCTCTGTTGTTTGTGGGTTTCTTACTACTACTATTGGGTTTCCGTTTGTGTCTGTTCCTTCTACATTAAATTCTACATTTGATTGCTTATTATAGTCATTTTTTACTATTTGAATTGCTTTTTCTTGTATTGTTCTTGGTTCTTCTCCTTGTGAACCTTCTGTACTTTCTGTTTGTGTATTTTGTGCTATTTGCTCATTTCCTATTTGTGTGTTTTCTATTTCTGTATTTTGTACTTCGTTTGTTTGTAATTCATTTACTTGACTATTTTCTTCTATGTTTGTAATTCCATTTGCTGATGTTTCTTTACTTGGTATTGATTTTTGAGTTTTATTTAATATTATTCCACATACTATTCCTATTATTATAATTGCTATTATTAATATTACCCAAATTACTTTTCTCATTTTTATTCAGTCCTTTCTTAATGTATATAGCTTTATTTTATGTTATTTGTGCACTACTCTTTCCATCTGAAAACGTTATTTCTATTTTATCCCCTGTTTTTAATATTTTAGAACTATTTACTATTTTCCCATTATGCTCTGTAACTGTATAACCTCTAGTTAGTGTTTTTAAAGGACTTAGTGCATCTAATTTTGATATACTTTTTATCATTTTTGTTTTTTCATCTTTTACTTTGTTTACTATATTATATTCTATTTTTTTTACTATTCTGTCTAATAACATATATTGTTCATTTATTTTTTGCATTGGGTCTTTAAACGCCTTACCTGCCATACATTTTTGATATCGTAATTTCATAAATTCTAATTTTTTTATTAGTGAATTTTTAAAGCGACTTCTATATGTTTCTAGTTTTTCTTGGATATCTTCTATTCTTGGAACTGCAAGTTCTGCAGCTGCTGAAGGTGTTGGTGCTCTTAAGTCTGCTGTAAAATCTGCTATTGTAAAATCTGTTTCATGACCTACTGCTGATATTATTGGGAGTTTTGACTCATATATTGCTCTTGCTACTATTTCTTCATTAAATGTCCATAAGTCTTCTAACGACCCTCCTCCTCTTGCTACTATTATTACATCTGCTAACTTTTTTTCATTCATTAGTTCTATTGCCTTTGCTATTTTTTCAGCAGCTCCTGGTCCTTGAACTGGTACTGGTAAAAGTTTTATATATACATTTGGATTTCTTCTGGTTGATACATTTATTATGTCTCTTATTACTGCTCCTGTATTTGAAGTGAGTACTCCTACACATTTTGGCATAAATGGTATTTTCTTTTTATGTTCTACACTAAATAATCCTTCTTTCTCTAATTTTGCTTTTAGTTCTTCATATTTTGTGTGTAGGTCTCCTATCCCATCTTCTTTCATGGCTTTTGCATATATTTGATATACTCCATCTCTTTCAAAAACAGATACTGTTCCTAAAATTACAACTTTCATTCCATCTTTTGGAATGAATGCTAATTTGTCTGTATATCCTTTGAACATAACACATTTTATTAATGAGTTTTCATCTTTTAATGTAAAATACATATGACCTGTATAATGATGTTTAAAGTTTGATATTTCTCCTTTTACTAGCACATTATTTAAAAACTCATCTTCTTCAAATTTTCCTTTTATGTATGTATTTAATTCAGTTACTGTTATCCCATTATATCCGCATTATATTTTCTCCTAATTTTATGAAATATTTTTTTCTTTTACTATACTTGCAAGTATTCCATTTATAAATGCTTTTGATGGCGAATCACCATATTTTTTTGCAAGTTCTATTGCTTCATTTATTGCTACTTTATATGGTAATTTTACGTATAATATTTCATATATTGCAAGTTTTAATATTGATATATCTATTTTAGATATTCTATCTATTGACCACTTTTCCTTTAAGTTTTTTTGTATTAGTTCTTTTATTTCTTCTATATTTTGTTGTATTCCTATAAAACTCGTTTTTATATATTCTTTTTGATCTTCTTCGTTTATATTGTTTGCCTCTAAAAATATTTCAATTTGCTCTTCGTTAATTTCTTTTTGAATTTCATTACTATATATTAGTTTGAATGCATTTTCTCTTATAGCAGATCTGTTCATGTTTTTTCCCCTTTTACACTATATATTTTTGTTTTACATTTTATCTATAATTTTTTTAAGCTTTTCTTTTACAGTTTCTTTATTTAATTGAATATAGTTTCCTACAAATATTCCTAGGCAAATTAGTATTATTCCTATTATTAGTTCATATAAATGTGTTAATAATATTAAAAATGCTATTATTCCTCCTATTATTGCTCCCCTATATTTCATTAAAAATTTTTTTATTTCTTCCATTTGTTTACACCTCACATTTTATTGTATTGTTTGGTTTTCTCCAGTTTGTAATTCTCTTATACTTATATTTACTTCTTTTACTTCTAAGTCTGATGTTTTCTTTATTGCACTTTTTATTTTTGTTTGTAAATTTGTTGATAATTCTTTTATTATTGCATTCTCTTTAACACTTAAGGTTACATATACTCTTAAGTTTTTTTCTTCGTCCATTACTATTTGACTATTTACATCTTGTGCACTGTCAAAACCTTTTACAACACTATTAACTAGTTCTTCTAATGTTAATTTTGATATTACAAGTTCTCCATCATCATTTTTTAGTAATATTCCATCTTTTATTCCATTTATTCTTTTCTCTTCTGATGTGAAAAATATGCATTTTATTGCAACTATTATACATATTATTGCTATTGCTAAAAATATATTGGTTGTTACTTGGTCATTTAGTGCTAATTTTACTATATAATATACACTTTCTACATCTAACCAACCAAATATTAGTAAACATACTATTACTGATAATATTAAAATTAAATTTGAGAATACTATTAAACCTATTTTGTCTAAAATTTTCATTTGTTACCTCCAAATAAGAATTTTTGCTAAAAACTCTTATATTCTTTATTATTTAATGTAGGGGTACGTATTATTTTCGCACCCCATTTTTTTGTTTTTATTCTTCTGTTGAAACTGTAGCATTTTCTGTTTCTGTACTAACTCCTTGTACATGTACATTTACTTCTATAACTTTTAAGCCTGTCATTGTTTCTACTGCTTTTTTTACTCTATTTTGAATTTCAAATGCTACATCTGGTATTCTAACACCATATTCTACTATAATGTTTACATCTATTTTTGTTTCTTTATCTCCTACTTCTACTTTAATACCTTTTGCTAAGTTTTTCTTTCCGCTTAATACTTCTGTAATTCCTCCTGCAAAACCTCCTGCCATTTCAGCAACTCCTGGTACCTCTGATACAGCTACACCTGCAATAACTGCTACTACATCATCTGCTATTTTTATTTCATTATTGTCTGTGCTTTCTGATATTGTTACTTCCTCGATTTCATTTGTTATTTTATTTTCTTCTTCCATAATTAAACCTCCCTTAAAACTTCTTTTGTTATATTATTATCTTAAAGCTATAATAAGTATACCATATATTGTTTTTTTTACAACTGTTTTTTTAAAAAATTTATTAATTTTTTTGGAAGTTGGAGGTTGGAAATTAGAAGTTGGATTTCTAGTATCGATAGTAATATTTGTTACTGTTCAGCTTAGATAAAAAATAAAAATAGTTATCCACAGAATATT
>CANPTO010000034.1 GCA_947577025.1 uncultured Clostridiaceae bacterium
CTAACATATATTAGAAAATATTACAATTTTGTAATATTTTATGAAATGACCCTGAAAGTGAAAAAAGCATGATTAGTAAGTTAAGAAATCATATACTAATGAAAAAGAATTACAAAAATACTAAGAAGGAACTTACAAATCTTTTAAAGAACAATAAAAATCTTAGTTATCAAGAATGGAACGATTATGCATATAAGAATGGATACTTCAGTTCCATAGTAATAATGGACCATGAAAATGTTAATAAATGGGAAGAGTTAGTAAAAAAATTAACGTAAAAATTAGTAAGTGATTACATTGTAGAGGCATATATCTTATAATTATGGATGTGTGGTGATGATAAATGAAAAAGTTAAATAGTGAAATAAGAGAGTTACAAAATAAATTAAACAAAGATGTAGATGATTGTAAGTTACATGATAAAAATATGTTAGAATTAAGTAACAAAATACATAAACTAGTAAATTACTATCATTCAGTATCAATGCAAAAAAGGAAATTTCCACTAGGTAGTAATATGAAGTCATTTTATGATGAAACTTACAATGAACTTAAAAAGATAGCAATTATGAATAATAAATTTCCAGATATAGAGGAATGGGATAAATATGCAAAAGAAAATAATTTATTATCATCAGAGTCGATAAAATACATATCTATGCTCGAATGGAAGTACTTACGATTAAAAGTAAATAAGGAAATAAATAAAAACATGTAGTAATATAATTACTACATGTTTTTATTAGATATATGGATTAGAAAATATAATTCATACATCTTTTTAGTATTATCTTCTACATTATATCTATATATGTTTAGCCAAGTGTCAGACCATTCAACTAATGTTAGACTTTTGTCTCTTATCACAATCCATTTGTTATACAGAACCCTTAAATCTGATAATTATTTTCTAATTTTGAGATAGTATAACCATAAGGATACTTCTTAATTTCTCTATCAGCAATAGTTCTACTAACGAGAACAGAGCCTCTATATCTCCCATTTTCTATTTAAAACTACTTCTGTTTCTGACTTCTTTAACAATTCCAATAATTTTTACTGGAATATTATGCATTTCTTCAAAAGAAAACTCCTTAGGGGGAACATAAGGAGTTAAAGCCACTAATTTTATACCATTTTCAGTTTTATATACATTTTTAACTGTAGCTTCGTCATTATTTATTAAAATGATACAAGTTTGTCCATTTTCAAAATCATCTTGTTTATGAATAATAATAATATCTCCTTCTCCCATTAGAGGATACATACTGTCTCCTGTTACTTTTAAAGCATAACAATTTTCAATATCTGATAGTGGATTATCTATTGCTATATGACCAATAATATTTTCAAAAGATAGATAATTGTAACAGCCTTTAACAGTTCCTAAAAGGGGGTATGCTTGTTTAGGGTCTTTATTTCTAATTGTAGATATTCTTTCACTTTCGGCTAAATCCAAATATCCAGCTTTTTCATATAAATCTATGTAATCAAGATTATATACCCTTGCTAGTTCTTTTAAAGTAAGCGCAGAGGGTTTCCTAGTTCCATTTTCTATCATAGATAAATGACTAAAAGAAACAGAACTCTTATAATCCACTTGTCTTAGACTTAAATCTCTATTTTCACGGATATTTTTTAAATAATATCCTAGTTCTTTATTTGTAAGCATTTTAATACCTCCATATGCTCACATTATAACACATGTGTTCACAAATGTAAAATAAAAATAAAAAATTTAAAAAAAGTGTTGATAAAAAGAAACAAAAATACAAAAATGATTATATGAAAAAAACTAAAAGAAGATAGTATTAGAGTAGGTTCCAGTATCACTACACTAACCAATAATATAAGGTGCTCAAAAGAGTATATAATTTCAATAATAAATTATGACAGAAATTCAACTGAAACAATAGCTGTTAAACTTTTTGAATGGATAAATGAAAAGTTTAATAAATATTTTTTATAGAACATGTTCACAAAAATAAACAAAAATAATATAAAAAGTACTTAATAAATAAAACTATGTTTTTATCAAATAAAAAAATTAAGTATAAGATGAAAATGAGTACAAATCATAAAAGATAGTAAGAAAATAGGAGGAAATAAAAATGAGCAAAAAAGAGAGACAAGCATATAGAAGAGGCATAGTACACACATTAATATTTATAGTAGAATTTGGATTTTTTGGATATATTGCTGTGCAAGTATTAATAAAGATATGTGGGCAATAAAAATTAAATAGATATCTATATCTATATATTAGCATAAGTGAAGAGGAAAGCCAAATGGTGCGTAATAGATAATTATAACGAATATTGCTATATATAGTAAACTAACATACTAGAATAGTTACTATGAGCATTTAGCAGAAGTTAAAAATAGAAAGAAATGGATAATTTAGATGAATAATAAATAAAATATACAATATAAAGTGACGAAAAATGTCAAAAGAAAGACAAAAAAATATATATAAGTAAAAATAGGTGTAATTAATATGCTATCTAGACACGAAAAATTTAGAACAGCAGAAACGAGTAGTTTTTTATGTTCAACACACTAGAATAAACAAAAAAGAGAAATGATAAAAGAAAATGCAAATTATAAAGATATACTAAAAGAAAGTAAAATCTTAGATGAATATGTAATGAGAAAGATGAAAGAGTTAGTACAAAACTAGCTTTTTTTGATATCTTTTATAACTGTTTCAGATTTCCTAAAAAAATTATGCGAAAATGAAAAAATTGATTTTCATATATAAAAATAGCATTTTCATATAAAAAAATATCATAAAATGTCGAAAATGGTAAAATAGTATTGAAAAAAATAAAAAAGTTTTCGACATCGACATATTTTGACTTAACAAAATAAAAAAATATGTTATAGTACAAAAAGAGAGATAGTTCGACTGCAATCGAAACTATCTCGAGAATGTATACTTATAAAGCTCAATATACAAGTTAAGTATACATTCTCAAATTGAATTTGTCAAATTTTGGGAGGTATTTTATGAGAAAAGTAACAAAAGAAAACGAAGAAATTATCGAGGAAATTTTAAAAGGATTTAATAATATTGATAAGGAAATTATTAAAGATAATGAAGGATTATTTATAGAAGTATATAGAAAAGGAATGCAAAATTACTTTAATTTTATTAATATAAACTAACCCCGCTCTAACCCCGTAAAATATATATAAGTGTGACAAAAGTGACTAATATGACACCAATAAATAAATTGAAAAAATAAAAAGAAAACCGCTAAAATAGTATAAATACTAATGCTTAGCGGTTTTTACAAATGGTGATCCAGGAGGGATTCGAACCCCCGACCCACGGATTAGAAATCCGTTTAGTAATGCTTTTACAAATATAATTTGCTTGGAACACTGTTATATTAGTAGTTTTAACACTTTATTGTTTACTTTTCTCTCTACTTATTTCCCAAAAGGGACAACAGATTTTGTATAATTATATTATCATACTTTTGTTTGTTTGTCTACCCTTTTTTAAAACTTTTTTAACTTATTTTTAGTTGGCGCGAACACCATAAAATAAGCAAAAATTAACTATTCAATTTTTATCTATAAACAAGTGAAAAAGTAATAGGAGAGTGGGGCAAAACCGCTTCTATGTATAATTTAAGTAGTAGCTGGCGCGAACACCATAGAATAACTTAAAAATTGACTATTTAATTTTTGGTAAAAAAATAAGCAATAGACTTTTATTGTCTACTGCTTTTGACTTTTTTACTAAAATTATTTTAAATTATTTATTTTTAATATCTTCTAATAACTGCAATACCTCTGCGAAACCTTCAAGAAACAATGATAATAACAATGTTATTATACAAATTATTGCACCTATTAACAAGCCTATTAAAATATTACCATTTGTAGCAAACATAATTACAAAGAAACTTATAACACTTAACAAATACCCTAAAGCTTTTGTAATAATTACAAAAAGAGTAAATTTGTCCGATACTTCGTTATCTATAGTTTTATTATTATTTATTTCTTTTACGTTTGGCTTGTAACTTTCTAGTTTTTCTATTTTACTATTTTCGTACTTATCGAAACATTTCTCGCAATAACCCATAAAAGCGTAACCTTGTATATCTTCTCCACACTTTTTACATTTTAGAATAGTTTGTGTTTCTTCCATATTTTTCCCTTTCTTTATTACTTTTAGTTAATAGACTTTTATTGTCTACTGCTTTGACTTATACTTTATAATTTAAGTTTATTGATATTGATAGCAAACTTGATAATACAATAAATGCTATAAATATTATTGTTAATATAATAGGTATGCTTATGCCTATTAGTGCTAATTTGCCACAATTTTTGCCAAGTTTTTCACTGCTTCTTATATATACACAATATAATATAAGTCCAACAAGTGGAATAAAGAAACTTAAATATAGTAAGCCTTTTGGCTCATTTATCTTATTTCCTAATCTGTATATATAATTACATATATACACAGTAATACTAATTGTTATTAAAACTATTGTTACTGCTATAATTATTATTAGTGAGGGTACAAATGTTGGTTCTTTAAGTTCTCCACTTAGCATACTGCAAAAAAAGAATAATATTAAACAAATAATTACAGTTGCTATTCCTATTAGCATATATTTTCCTATAAAACTATTTTCTTTTTCTTCCATAACTTTTCCTTTCTTTATTACTTTTAGTTAATAGATTTTTGAGGTCTACTACATTTTGCTTTTACTTTTCGTTTATTATTATTTTATTTATTTTTCTCGAAAAAAACTCATAATTAAATTTTATGTTATATTGTTTCGTCCTGTTTAAGTATGTATCAGGTCTTATACCTGTTACATCTTTGCCATTAAATAAAATTTCCATAGTATAATCTTTATCTTCTTTGTCGTCATCAAATAATGTTGCTAAACCATAGTACTCGTTATAATTTGCTAATTCTACATATGCCAATAATGCTCTAGTTGCAGTATAGTCTTGATTTCCTTTATACTTTACATATTTATCATTATATTCTTTTGCATTATTATTTGCTATTATAAAATAAATTCCAAAAGTTGAAACTATTCCTAATATAATTATTATTATAATAATTTTTAGTTTACTAATCATTTTACTTTTCCTATTTTTTTCCATAGATTTTAATTCCTTTCGTTACTATTCTTTAATAATAAATTTGTTGCTATTAATAATGTACTACAAATAAAAAATGCACTACCTAATGCAATATAACCTGTAAAGTAATTGGCATTAATTATGTAATTATAGGCATCGCCTCCAACATAAACATGTTTATTAAGTGTTGAATAACTACTACTCATATAATAGTTATTTTTTAAGTCAAATGCTTTACCTATGCATATAATTCCTAAAACAATAAAAATAATAGAAATAATAATTAATATAATTTTAGGTTTCTTTTTTATTGTACTAAATAGTGAGTTTAGTTTTTCTTTCATAACTTTTCCCCTTTCTTACTTTATATGACAAATTGTAACATATTATTTTTAATTTGTACACACTTTTGTACACTTATTTTAATTTTATTTTAGTGTACTATTATGTAATAGGTGGTGTGAGTATGAAAAAGTTAAAAATTGAAAATAATTCTAAATCAAATGATACTATAACTAGAACAATACGCATAAACGGAAATACATTTGACAAAATAACAGAACTAGCTGAAAAAAACAATTTAAGTTTTAACAGTGTTATAAATCAAATTATTGAATATGGCTTAAACAATTTGGAAGATTAATATTATTTAAAGTTTTATTGATTTCCCCCCTTTAGGGGGGAAGGGGGATGCCTACTTTTTTTAAAAATAGGCTCCCTTATTTTTTTCTAGTCAATTCTATTCCATTCAAATTGACAAACCTTTGCAGGGTGTAAAATAATATACAAGTCTTGTAATTGAATACAGTATAAACGCCCCTCCTCGCTTATACAACTTGCATAAGAAACACATAAATCTATTAGTTAGTTGGCGCGAAAACGCTTTAAAACTCATTCTCGCGCATTAGGGTCTAACTTTATAATCGACTTTATTATATAACTTTCATTTTTTATTATTCTTTTTTCTTTTCTACTGTAAATTATTATATTTATTTTCCCTTGTTTTTTATTCTATGTATTAACTTATTTTAAATTTTCAATATTTTTTCTTAACTTTCTGCTGTTGCTACATACTAAACTATTTTATTTTAAATTTTCTATTTTTTCCTAAAACTATGCCCCTAATTATTTTTTATATTTTCTGCTATAACTTTTAAAATCTGTTCACTTGCAAAATCTCTTACTTTTTCTAAATCTTTTATAAGTTCTTTATATTCTTGTACTGTTAAGTAAATGTCTATTATATATTCTTTAACTTTTATTTTTTCTTCTTCGCTCATATTATTTATTTTTATAAGTTGTTCTGTCATACAATCTCTTATTACTTCTATTATTTCTATTGCACTATTTATAACATTGTTTGGCTCTCTTAAATCTAATAAATCCATTTTTTCCTCCTACCAATAACTTTTAAAATAACTGTCATTTCTGCGCATTTTTGTTTCTAGTCCAAAAATTTCACGTCTAACCGCTTCTATTTGTTTAGTATTTTCGTTTACTTTTTCTGCTAACTGGTTCAAAATATTTTTCAATTCTAAATCTTCTCCAACTGGTAATGCTAAATTGATATTTTTCGGAACATTACTTATTATTAATTCCTCAAATTGCTTTTCTAAACTTTTCATTTGGTGCATAACCCCTTATGCTCAATTATTCTTAGTTGTTCTTTTACTTGTTCAATATACTTTTCTATAAAACATAAGGCTTGTAATTGTTTAGGTTTTGACATATTGTAAGTACCATTAATAAACATATATATAGTAATGGGTTGTAGTCCTATTTCTCTTGCTAATTTACTATAACTCAAACCATATGCTTTTGCTTCTTTTATTCTTTCAATTACTTTTTCTTTTTCTAGTTCCATTCTCTTAATTCTCCTATATGTAAAATTATAAATACAAGGTTATTTCCCTTGCTATCTATAATGTAAAACTGGTTAATAAATAATCTATAAAAAAATTTTGAATATTCAATTTTTCCTTTTTTCTTTCACTTGTTTTTGGTTTTTCTATAATAATTATAAAAAAATTTCTACTAAATTTCAAATATTTGTCTTTGGTCGGCGCGTTTGCGAAAGGCTTATTTTCCCCCTTATAATTATAATTCGCAGCGAACCAGATTTCAAACATTTGAGTTTTTGCGCGCGTTAAATTATAATTATTTTATAATGTTTTTCAATTGTTTTTTCTGTTGTTTTTCTATTATTTTTTATAAATAAACTTATTTTATTGTGCATTTGAGTGTATTTTAACTAAGTTTTAGCGGTATTACCACTAAAATAGTGGTATTATTGCTACGCGCATTTGCTTGCGACTGTAAGCTTTATTAGGGCGCAAAATTAAAATAGTGGTATTTCCACTAAAAAATAATATAAATAACTATAAAGTTTACCACTTTTATAGAGTTTATTACTCTATATTAGAGTTTATACTGCTAAGATAGTGCATTTTTTTGTTCTATATGCTAGTATAATGTCATAAATTGTAAAAAGAAAGGACTGATAATATGAAAATAGTACTAGATACTGAAACAAAACAAGCAATTTGTCCACCAGAGTTTTTTGAAAGTGTAAGAAAAATAAATGACGCAAGCGAGTTAACTGGTAGCACAAAAAAATTAACAAGCGAAGATTATTTACAAAAAATTATTGCAGATTGTTCAAAACAACTTATAAACAAAAGTGATATGACAAAAAGAAGAAGAACATCAAAAAAAAACTAAAGAATGAAAATAGCACAGTGCTTGTAACAAATGAAGATAAAAAGGAACTAGGAACAATAGTTATAGAACCTATTGGCTAAAATAAAAAAATTACTACATTTCGACATTTTTTGCATTTATACTATGTTTTAATATAAGTAGGTAAACAATTAGTTACCTATTTATTTTTATAGTAAAGGAATAGTAAAATGAGTTATAATGATATTATAAAAAGTTTAAGGGTTCAAAAGCTTTATACCCAGCAACAAATTGCCGACATACTTAACATTTGTCAACGAACTTATGCCGATTATGAACTAGGATATACGCGAGTTCCAATTGATAACTTAATAATACTAGCAAAATTTTATAATGTAGATATGAACTACATTTGTGGTATTTCAAAAGTTGCTAATGCTTACCCAAAAGAATAAAAAAGTAAACGCGCCAAAAGTTAAATACTGACTTTTCGCGCGCGTTTATTTTACCATTTTATAAAAATTTAACTAATTTGTTTATTTCTATTGATAATTAGTAAAAATTATTGTATAGTATTAGGCATAGGAAATGAGAACAAGCAGATGTGGTTTGCCTCCAACAAGGAGGTGAGGCTTATGATAGATACAAATTATTTAATAGCAGTAATATACATATTATACTATGGACTACTTGGAATGACTATCATAGCAATTGCCTTAGTTATTGCATTAGTAATAATTTTGAGCAAACGCAAATAGACCAATAAAAAAACACATCTGTAAACTTTGCCGAGTTAGATGTGTTTAAACATTTATCTTGAGGCGAACCACGTTTGTGGGTTTCTCCATTTCCTATTTTTATTATACACACATATTCTATAATTGTCAACAATTAATTTTTAGCCTTTTACTACATAGGCAATAAAAAAATAACCATTCTGCTTTGCTAGGGGAATGGTTATTTAACTTTTTTCTTGGCAACCACTCTGTGGTTTCTCGTTTTCTATTTTTATTATATTTAAGATTTTGTCAATTGTCAACAATCAATTTTAAGCCTTTTTAATATCGAATGCTTAATTTTATACTGCGCGCACTAGCAAAACTTGAATATTTGATTTTGGCGCGCCTACTATACTATTCTACTACTGTTATTCTAATGTCTTGGTAATTATCTAAGTACAACTCTATTATATTCCTATTTTCACTCTGTAAAGCCTTATATAATAATTCCGTTTCTATTTTTATAGTTACATTTGTTCTATTGTCTTGTAGTTCAATTATTCCGTTTTTTCTCGTGTATTTTGCTTGTACGCTTTCAATATTAATTAATATACTTATTACCCCTTTTATTTCTACTGTTATACTTTTGTTATTTAACTTTCTTACTATCTTTTTTAGTTCTTTTGAGTTTATTTGTTTCATACTATTTACCTCTTTTCTAACTTATGCTATACGCATTTTTATTCTATCATTACACATATTTAATTGGTCTAGTGGGTTAAATTGGTCGTAGTCTTTTTGTAAGTCTTGACCATATAAATTAACATAGTGTTGCGTTTGTTCAAGTGTGCTATGAGCAAGTAGCTTTTGCAATTTTAAAGCATTGCCACCGTTTTGTATATATTTTTTAGCAAAATAGTGTCTAAATAAATGAACCCCAGTTTTGTCTACACCTCTTTTTTTATTATACTTGCTGATTATATCTCCTAAAGCATATTTTGTTAATTGTTTGCCCTCTAAATTACAAAATAGATAGTCATTAGGTTCGCCACCTCTTATTCGTAAGTATTCTATCAATATTTTTTTTAATGATTTGCTCATAGGTATAAAAACCATTTTTCGACCTTTCATAGTAGTTAAACATATTAGTTCATTTTCAAAATCTAAGTCCTTAATTTCTATGTATCTTAATGTTTTACTTCTAACACCAGTAGCAACAAAAAAGCTTTCAACTGCCCAAGTTCTATATTCTGCAAAACTACATTTCTTTATATTAGGTTTTTTTAGTAATTTTTTTATTTCTTCATCTGTGTAAACCTCTGGTATTGTTTCATCTTGTTTTAATAATTGTATTTTAAAATTATCTATGTAGTCGCTATCCATAAAGTAATATAGTATGCTTCGTATTCCCCTTAACCTTATGTTTATAGTAGTTTCTTTTAAGCCCTTATCTTTCATGTAAACAATATAGTTTTTAATAGTTTGATTATTAATGTTTTTCTTTATGTCTAAAATCTTAAGAGTGTCGTTTAGAAAATCTGTAAAATACCCAAAGTTTTCTTCGTAGTAACCTATTGTATCGTTAGACAAATTTTTTACTTTACACTCTGTCTTAAATTCTTCCAGTCCATCTTCCAATGAAGATAATTTTTTTTGCATTTGTATCATAATTTTATACCTCCGAAAATATATTTTTTTTGGTAAATTATGCCTAAAAAAGGGGCAACAGATTAGGCATTTTTTACCTAAAAATCTGTTGCCTTTTTGGAGATAAAATAAAAATACCAAAGGTGTTAAAACCCTTGGTATTCAATACAAATGGTGATCCAGGAGGGATTCGAACCCCCGACCCACGGATTAGAAATCCGTTGCTCTATCCAACTGAGCTACTGAACCAATTATCAATTGCATAAATAATATTAACACTATTTTACAAAAAAGTCAATAAAATAGAAACAATTTTTTAAAAAACTTTTATAAAGCTGTTTCTATTTTACAAAGTTATACTATATGTGATAAATTTTATTAGCAATTTTGATATTTATTAATTAATTTACTAAATTATTTAGGGAATATAATTTTTGGGTCCTTTTTTCTAGCTCTATATAAAGTAATTTTATTTCCTACAGTTTGTACTAAAATAGAATTAGTTGAATTAGCAATTTCATTTCCTAATAATTTAGCATTTGCTGGTGCTGTTTCTAATACAGAGATTTTTATTAATTCTCTTGCTTCTAATGCATCAGAGAGTTGAGTAATTAAGTTATTAGAAATACCACCTTTACCAATTTGAAAAATAGCATCTATACTATTTGCTAAACCTCTTAAATAGGCACGCTCTTTACTTGTCATTTTTATTCTCCTTTCCTTCTAAACAAATTTTGCATATATTTTCGGTAGAATGTACCTTGGCCAATTTGATAGAATTTTGTTTCATATTATTTAATTTATTTTCGTCACTTAAAATACTATTTATAATATCAGTCGAATTTGAATCTTTTTTTATCCAAATGCCAGCACCTTCAGCTTCTAAAAATTCGGCGTTTTGTTCTTCTTGACCTGGTATTGGGTTAATAATTACCATTGGAAGTGAGCTTGCCAAACTTTCACTGGTTGTCAGCCCACCTGGTTTTGTAATAACTAAATCTGAAATACTCATAAGTTCAGGAACTTTATTTGTAAAAGGAAGAACTTTAATACAGTCTTGTTTGTTATTTCCCAATACAACATTTTC
The DNA here is from genome assembly GCA_947577025.1 of uncultured Clostridiaceae bacterium. Lineage (GTDB taxonomy): Bacteria > Bacillota > Clostridia > TANB77 > CAG-508 > UMGS1663. Next base: position 11,257 of record CANPTO010000034.1, read on the forward strand.
AAAAGCAGTTTTTAATTTTTTGTTTCTACCAGCAATAGCAACAACTTGAATATTATAACTACTTTTAGCAAGAATGCTTAAAATATTAACGGTTTTATTTTTGCCAATTCCATATTCGCCACCACCGAAAAAATAAGATAGTCTTTTTATTTTTAGATAATCCAAATTCTTTTAAAGTTTCATTCTTATCATATTTTTCTAAAAAACGCTCAGAAATAGGAATACCAGTAACATATATTTTATTTGCATCAATATAATTATTTTGAATAATTTTGTTTCTCATATTTTCATTTGAAACAAAATAAAAGTCTACAAATTCACTGCCAATTAACCATTGATTGTGTGGTGCAAAATCAGTCATAACAGTAGCCAAGGTGCAATTAGTTTTACCTTTTTTCTTTAAATAGCTAGTCATTTGAGAACCAAAAGCATGTGTAGAAATAACAATATCTGGATTAATTTCTCTAAACAATTTAGCTATTTTTACAGCCATTATTTTATTAGAAGTAGAACTTACCTTTGCTATAAGTCCATTTTCAGATTTATAATAAACCTTACCCCATGTCCAAGGTACTTTTTTAGCCATTTCCTTGTATGCAGTTGTAGTAACCTTTTCAAAAGCTTTATTAATATATTTAACACAATCTATCATATATGTTTGTGTATCTGTATAATTATCATCAATATACTGCTTAATAGATTTAGCAGCAGAAAAATGACCACCTCCATATGAGGCATAAAAAATTAAAATTTTTTTCATAAATAATCTCCAATTATAAATATTTTAAATGTAGGGGCGATTAGCAATCGACATCGTAGCAAAGCCACATTCTTGTAGTATAGGAAAAATCGATTTTAAATTGTAGGGATAGGTCTTGTGTTTGCCCGCGTGTCGAAGCCAACGTTGTTTCTAATATAATACCACAAAAATAAAAAAAATACAAATAAAAAGATATGCTAATTAACATATCTTTTTATTCGTTTTGATGCTGGTTAACGAGTTACTGTGGTGCTACGCACCGCCGCTGATCTTATGCACTAATAATTGTTTTTGAAAAAACCTTAGGACTTGATCTCATAGGCGTTTACCTCCTTGTGGATTTTTAAATTTAAATGTACTTGTCTCTCTTGAGAACTAAACTTAGTATAGCACAACAGCAAACATAATACAATACTTTTGACAATATTTTCTTGAAAAATTTTTTGTAAATAAATATAAAAGTGTCAAAAATACCGATATATATAGGGTTTGATGAAATTAAAAAAATATAAAATTTTGAGAATAAAAACCAATAAAAAAGGAAAAATAAAGGTAAATAACGTAAAAATGGAGGAAAAAGAGAAAATGAAAAAGAAAAAATTATTAATAATATTTTTAATATTATGTGCAATTTTCTTTATAGTTATAAACATAGATGTAAAAAATGTGGAAAACTCATCTGTAGTTGTAGCAAAAACTTCATCTAGTACATCAGATTTACAACTAATGGCAAGAGCAATAAATGGTGAAGCAAGAGGGGAGCCATATGAGGGGCAAGTTGCAGTAGGGGCAGTTATTCTAAATAGAGTAAAAAGTTCAAAATTTCCCAATACAATAGCAGGAGTAATATACCAAAGTGGAGCTTTTACAGCAGTAGCTGATGGACAAATAAATGTAGCAATAGCAGAAGGTTCAACAGTACTAAAAGCAGCACAGGATGCTATGAATGGATGGGATCCGACAGGTGGAGCAATATACTACTTTAACCCAGCCACAGCAACAAATAAATGGATATGGTCAAGACCATTAATAAAAACTATTGGAAAACATAGATTTTGTAGTTAAATGGAAGTTGGAAAGTTTAGGGTGATACCTAATAAAAAATCCAACCTCCAACTTCAAACTTCTGAATATAAAAATACAGTATGCTATATATATAAATTGCTAAAATAAAGACAAAAACAAAGAAAGGAAGAATTTTAATATGAATATAAAAGAAAAAGTATACGATTGGAAAGATAGACTAAAAGACAGGCATATGCTTACTTTAGTAGTAACATTAGTCACTGTAATAGCAGTGCTTGGATTATACACATATAAAAGGGAAAGAACATTTAGGCAGGCTACTGAAAATGATTATAACATGGCTTTTTTTGAACTGGTAGATTATGTACAAAATGTTGAGACATACCTTGCAAAATCGTTAATATCAAGTACTCCAGAGCATGGAGCAGAAGTTTTAACACATGTATGGAGAGAGGCAAACTTAGCTCAGGCATATTTGGCAATGCTACCAATAGGCTCTGAAGAACTTAGCAATACTTCTAAATTTTTAAATCAAGTAAGTGACTATAGCTTTAGTTTATCAAGGAAAAACATATATAATGAAGCTTTAACTGAGGATGAATTTAATAATTTGAAGAATTTGCATAATTATAGTGTAGAGTTAGAAAATACTTTAAATCAATTATCAGCAGATATGAATGATGGAAGAATAAAATGGGGAGAATTAACTAAAAAGGGAAGCACTGTATTTGCAACAGAAGTTAGTAATATATCAAAAGATAGTTTTAGCAACTTAGAAGAGAATTTTCATGAATATGCAGGTTTAATATATGATGGGGCATTTTCAGAACATTTAACATCATCAGAGAAAAAAGGATTAACTGGAGAAAATATTGATCAAGAAAGAGCAAAACAAATAGCAATAGAATTCTTTGGAAATGAAAATATAAATAAAATAGAATCTAATGGAATTTCCGAAAATACAAATATGCCATGTTATGATTTTAGGGTAACATTAAATAATGAAAAAGATGATAAAAATAATGCAATAATATCAATAGCCCAAAAAGGCGGTCATGTAGTATTTATGAATTATAATAGAAATATAGAGGCGACAACCATATCAGATGAAAGAGCAGATGAAATGGGAAAGAATTTCTTAGCAAATCATGGATTCAAAAATATGAAAGAAACATATTATTTAAAACAAGATGGAGTTATAACAATTAACTATGCATACTCTCAAAACTCATCAAATGGAGAAGTAACAATATACTCAGACCTAATAAAACTAAAAATAGCCTTAGATAATGGAGAGGTTTTAGGAATAGAAACAACAGGATATTTAAATTCACATTATGAAAGAGAAATAGGAAGTATAGGAATAACAAAAGAAAAAGCAAAAGAAAACTTAAATAAAGAGTTAAATATAGAAAGCGAAAGCTTAGCAATAATTCCAACTCAGTTCCAAACAGAAATATTATGTTGGGAATTTAAAGGAAAAGTAGATGACACAGAATTTTTAGTTTATATAAATGCAAAAACAGGAAAAGAAGAAGATATACTTGTAGTAAGAGATACGCCAAATGGAACATTAACAATGTAAAGAAAACGCACGGTAGGGACGTGTGTTTGTGGGGCGGTATAGGTGCGTAAAATAT
>CANPTO010000035.1 GCA_947577025.1 uncultured Clostridiaceae bacterium
ACAAAAATATAAAAAAATTCTCAAAAAAAGTGTCCAAAAACTTGACATAGATCCACTTTTTATTATTAGTTTATACAAAAGTATAGAGTAATTTTTCTATATATGGTATAATTACAAAAATGGTAATTTATATGGAGATGGTAATATGACAATGCAAGACTTAACAGAGTATATTAATGAAAAAATACAAAGCAATCCAAGCCAAATAGTATTTACTTTTTATGAATTAAGAGTAAAATATAGTTTATCAGAAGAAGAAACAAATGCAGTTATTATACTTTGTAAAAATAAATTTAAAAATTTAGGATATGAAGTTTATTTGACAGGACAAAAATTTACTTTTATGGGTGAAAATAGAATAGTAGAATCAAATGAACTAATGATAGCAATAAAAGGTTAGGAGATGTAGAAAAAATGAATGGAAAAGTAGGAGAATTAAAATTAGTAGATATAGAAGTAAGAAAAGATAATAAAGTTTTGTATACTGGTATTGGAAGTAATGTTCCAGAAGAATTAAAAGTAGAATTTAAACAAGTAAATACAATTAACCGAAAAATAGTATATACAATTTAAAAGTAAGGTTGAAAATAATTAAAATTAGAAAAGATAGTTTTAAAAGCATTTACTTCAATAGTAGATGCTTTTAAAAATGTAAATCTACTATTAATTTATAAATAAAAATTGTAATTCTACTATTAGTAGGTTTATTTTAATAATTTTTTTGTATAGAATAATCATAAAAATATGATTATGGAGGAAGATATGAATCAAATAAAAATAGGAAAATTTATAGCAGCTTGTAGAAAAAATAAAAATCTGACACAAGCTGAACTTGCAGAAAAATTAAATATAACAGATAAGGCTATTTCAAAATGGGAAACAGGAAAAGGAATGCCAGATTCTTCTATTATGCTTGAACTTTGTAATATTTTAGATATCTCAGCAAATGAATTATTAAAAGGAGATTATATAGCAAATGAAGTAAAATCAAAAGAAACAGATGAAAATATTGTTAATATACTTAATGAATATAAAAGAATGAAAAAAAGAAAAAATGAGTTGAAAATAATTTTGATAATACTAAGTATATTGATAGTCTCAATAGCAGTAACAATTAAAATATCTAATCATATAAAAGAACATAATTATTCTACAATAAACATTTCTCAAAAAGAAGAAGATGAATTATATAGTAAATGTTTAGAATTTTTTATAAATAGACATTCTCCAAATATATTTCATATTAAAAATAAAGATGATAAACCAGATTATAATGTTGCAGTTTCAGATTTTAAAGTTTTCACAAGAATGCAAAAAATTGGAATAATTAGAAATGGAGATAATATAGAGGTATATATGTATATATTAAGTGAAAGTTATCATGTAGAGAATAATAATGAACTAGTTTCAGATTCAGGAGGCGTGAGTATTCCAAGATTTACAATAAATGATAACAAAATAATAAAATATGAAGATAATTTAATAAAAGATACAGATGATGAACTAAAAAAATTTTTACCAAATAAGGAAATGTTTGATGAATGTAAAAAATGTCAAGAAAATAGTCAAAAATTATCGGGAGAACTTAGAAATGAAGTAAAAAAACATTATTCATATTTACCAAAAAAAGAAGATGTTTTAATTCATATTGATACAGATATAGAAACTAATCAAATGATTAATAATATATAATCATTGATATTTTTGTTATTATATTTGTTAAAAAGTTAAGGTAAAGTCAGTAGGAAATAATATTTTAAAAAGTAGATAATAAAAATCTACTTTTTTTTATAAAAATGCAACCAAATATAAAAAAATGGTAATATATAAATGAAGATATCTTATAAATAAGGAGTTTAGATCTAAATTGGAAGTAGTAAAAGATAAAATACAGAATTATTTAGTAAATAATGAATTAGAAATAGAAAAAGTTGTAAAAGAGTATAGTAATTACATTTATACGATTATTCATAATGCAAATTTTAATTTCTTGGAAGAGGATATAGAGGAAATTATTATAGATGTATATTTGAGCTTATGGAATAATAAAGAAAGGTTAAATATTAATAAAAGCATGTCTTCATATATAGCAGGAATTACTAAAAACTTAATGCTTAAGAAATGTAGAAATAAGAAACAAACAGAAAATATAGAAGAATATATAAATCAGTTAATAAGTATTGAAAATATAGAATTAGATTTACTACAAACTGAACAAAACCAACTACTTATTGAAGTATTAGAAAAATTCAAAAAAGAAGATAAAGAAATATTTATATTTTATTATTATGAAGAAAGAAAAATAAAGGAAATTGCAAGTATTTATAATATGTCAGAAAGTAAAGTAAAATCAAAATTGTTTAGAATAAGAAAAAAACTAAAAAAAGTTTTAGAAAAGGAGGGTATGATAGATAATGAATGAAAAATATATATTAGAAAAGTTAAAAGCAAATATTGCAATTAATAATTTTAAAAACGAATATGAAAATGAACATACCCTAAATAAAGAAGTAAATTGGAGGGTATATAATATGAAGAAGAAAGTAATTACAAGTATATGTAGTATTACTATTTTGATATCTGGAGTAGTATTTGCTACTGCTAATTATGATAGAATTGCTTCAAGATTTGGATTAGGAAAAGGAATAGAGGAAGCAGTAAATAATGGCTATATTGCAACTCCTGAAATGGAATACCAATTATCAAGCACAACTGTAACAGAAAAATCAGAAGCAACGATATTAGACAATATTAATGTAAAGGCTAAAGTTGATGATTTTTTAATGGATGATTTAAATATTTCTACACATTTTACATTTGAAATTGATAATAAAATAAATGAAACAATAGACTTAAATGAATTACAATATTTAGAACTAAAAGATTTAATTGTAACAGATGAAAATAATAAAATTTTATATTGTATGGATAAAGATGCTTTTGAGCAATATTGTGAGAGAAATAATTTAAATTACAAGTTTTCAGAATTTAATGAAAATTATTATAATTGTGGTTTAAATAGTTTTATAGTAAGAAAATATAAAGAAACAGGAAGTATAACATTTACATATAATATGTACTCTTCTGGAGAAAAAAGTTTTCCAAAAAGTAAAAAATTAAATTTTAAATTTACAAATATAGAAATAGGTACAAATGAAAATAATATTGTTAAATTAACTGGTAACTGGAATATAAAACTAGATGTACCAAAAGAAATGTATAATAGAAAGAGTATAGCTTATAAAGTAGTAAGTTGTGAAAACCCAGATTTTCAAATAACAAATGCGACATTAACCAATACAGGGTTTGAATTAGGAATTATTATATCAAACATAGAAAGACCAATAGAACCACAAATATTAGTGGATTTAAGAAAAAAAGAATTTAAAGGTGAAATAACTAATGAAGAATTAAATAGAATACTTAATACAGAAAAGGAATATATGGAGGCAAATTATAATTTTCATACAGCAATGTTGCCAGTAGCAGTTTACGATAGAAAAAATAGTTTTAATAATGAAGATATTGAGAATATGACTTATGTAGAAAATGAAAAAGGTGAAAAATTTAAAGCATCAATGAGTGCTAGTAGAAGGCAAGATTCAAATTTTATAGATGGTAATAAATTTAGCTTTTATGAAACATTCGAGTTAACTACTTATACAGCAACAAATAAATTAAAAGTAAGAGTAATGTATAAAGATAATCCATACATTATCGAATTAGAAAAACTAAACTAATAGAAAATAAAAGTTACTTTATACCTTAAAAGTATAGAGTAATTTTCATATATATGCTATGATATAAAAAACAACAAAAAGCAAAGCAAAATTTGTCTAAATAATAAGAAAGGTTAAAAATGGTGGTACAAATGAAGAAAAAAATAGGAATAATACTCTTAATAATAGCTATACTTATAATTTTAATTACAGGGGTTCTAATGTTTACAGGAATAGGAGGAGAAATAAGATCATATTTAAAATATAAAATTTTAACACCAAAAGAAACAATAGACTTAGGCAAAATAGAAAACATTAAAGTAACTTATACTTATAGATGGCAAGAAGAAAGTTTTGATATAAATGTAACAGATAAAGACCTAATAGAAATGATAGAAAATAGTATATCAAATAAAAAGTTAGAAAATTATTCTTCTCAAATTGGACTTGCAATTATGGGGGAATATACAATTGACATAGGAAATAAGACAAGCTTTAAATTTGATTCTTATGATGAAGATGGATTTGTTATAATATATAATAATGATAAAAGTTTTCTAACAAAAATAAATCCAGAAATATTAAGAAAAATTGTGGATTTAGTAGATGAAAAATTAACTGAAAAAGTTCAAATGTATAAGACTGATAAAATAAGCATAACAAACTCAACAAAAGGCGAAAATGGTACTATCTTAAAAGAGGATATTGTAAATATTGAAGAAAAAACAGCAATAGAATATATTATAAATCAATGTAAAAACATTTATACAAAAGAAATAAATTATGAGCCAAGTATAGTAAGTCCAAATTATGAAATAGATTTTAATAATAATATAAAACTACTTATATATAGCAAAGAAGAAAGAGGTTGGATGCTAAAAGACGGCTTTTTATTAGAGGCATATGGACTAAACGTATTTGATACTATATTAGAAAATAGTTTTGATAATATAGCAAACAAAAAGAAAATGTTTACAGCTGATAAAATAACAATAACTTCTCCAAAAAAGGAAATAGAAATAACAAATAAAGAGACTATTGAAAAAATAACAACACCAATTATATATGGAAATATTTCAAGACCTGATTGGATAAAAACATATAATATAACTGAAGAATATACTACTGGAATAAAAGTAAAAATAAATGAAAATGAATATTTAATACCAGGAGTTAAAACAATAGGAAATAGATATGTAATTAATAAAGATGGAGAAATTAGTTTATGCTTTACTATGCAAGATATAGAAAAATACATATATGAGCTAATAGGCGAAAAGAAGGAAAAACAAACAGGTTTAGTTACCATAGCAGTAGGAGAACAAAAAAGTAATTTAGAAGATATTAATATATTAAAATGCAAAATTGATGTTGAAAATATTTCTACTTCAATAAGAAAAGATACTCTTACCAAAACAGGAGTCACATTATTACTAACAAGTGCAAATGAATTTGTGTTTTCAAAATGCTCAGGTGATGATTATAAATTATACTTCTATCAAAATGAAAACTGGATAGAATGCGAGTCAATAAGTGGAAACTATACAGAAGATATTATTCAAAGACCAAAAACTAAAAAATTAGAGGAACATATAGAATGGTCGGAAAAATATGGAGAACTAAAAGCAGGAAAGTATAAACTAGAAAGAGATATTGGAATAAATTCTACAGAAGGAAAATTATATATTGAATTTGAAATTAAATAAAGTTAGTATATGCTAAAATAAATCCACTATTAAATTATCTATTCATCTAAAATATAATTATTGTTTTAGAAGATTAATGTATATATGAAAGATTGAAAATATATTTTATAAGAAATAGCAGAAAAACTTCTGTTATTTTTTATTTACCCATTGACATTTTAAATACCTAGATATACAATGTATAAAAATACATAGATAAACTATGCATAAAGGAGGTATAAAATGAAGGTAAGTAAAGAATTGCTAAAAGGTAGTACAACAATGCTTATACTAGAGATGTTAAAAAATGAGAATATGTACGGATATCAAATGATTAAAAAACTAAGTGAAAAATCACAAAATGTATTTGAACTAAAAGAAGGAACATTATATCCAATATTACATTCCTTAGAAGAAGAAAATTTCATTACATCATATTGGGATGAAAGTACCGCTAAAAAGAGGAAGTATTATGCCATTAATGAAAAAGGGAAAAAACAATTAAAAGAAAGAAAAGAAGAATGGAAAATATTTAGTAATGGAATAAATAAAGTATTAGGAGGTGTTTCATTTGCAAATTAAAGAATTTTTAAATAATGTATGTGAGCAAATAAAATACAAACCTATCAGAAATGAAATATCAGAAGAATTAGAAAATCATATTAAAGAGGCTAAGGAAAATTATATCCAAGAAGGATTAGAAGAAATAGAAGCAGAAGAGAAAGCAATAAATCAAATGGGGAAAGCAGAAGAAATAGGAAAAAAATTAAATAAAATTCATAAACCTAAACTAGACTGGAAACTACTAATAATGGTACTTATTACACTATCATTTGGCTTTTTAGTAGCATTTACTAGAGCTATAAAATACGAAATAATTAGTTTTGATGGAGAAATTCGAGCTATAATAGTATTTGCCATTTGTACTATAATAGGTTTACTATTAAGTATAGGAATTTATTTTTTTGATTATAGAAAGTTACAAAAGAATGCTAAATATTTATATATAATAGCAACTGCAATTATAATTCTCTCAATAATATTTAGCACAAATACTTATGGAAGAGTATATTTAAATTTGGGAATAGCAAGAGTTTCTCCTGCAATATTTACTATTCCACTTTATATAATAGCATTTGTAGGTTTCATACAAAATTTAAAAAAACAAAGCGAAATAAAAATAGTAATACAAGAAAAAGAGTTTAATATAAGCCTTTTAAAAACAATAATAATTTTAAGTATAACTTCAATAATATTATTTTTAGCAGTAGACCATATAACATCAGCTGTTATATTAGCACTTACTTATTTAGTAATAAGTACAATAAAGTTATTACAATTAAAAGAAAACAGAAGGAAATATATAACTACATTGTGGAGCATACCTACAATATTAGTAATATTAATAACATGTTTATTAATTAATAGTAATGGAATATTTAGAATGAATAGAATAATTGGCTCATTTTATCCAGAAGCAGATCCAACTGGATCAGGCTGGCAAGGAATGTTACAAAAACAAGTTATAAATTCAGCAAAACTAATAGGAGAAGCAGATATGGAGCTAGCAATAGAAGATAACCTAACTAAAGAGGACTATTTAAGAATATTTGATGATGGAACAAACTTTGCTTTCATTTCTATACTTGCACATTATGGTTGGATAATCAGTATAGGAATGGTGATGACGATTATATTACTAAATACCAAACTAATTATAAATTCAATAAAAATAAAAGATGAATATGGAAAACTATTAATAGTAGGAATAGCAACTACATTTATATTACAAAGCATATTTAATTTATTAATGAATTTAAATTTAGGAATAAAAGCGGATTTTAACATACCACTTATTTCGTACAGTGGAATAAGTTTAATAATTAACATGATGAGTTTAGCAGTTACATTTTCAGTATATAGAAGAAAAGATATTATTCATGCGTAATAAAGTATGAGCATAGATAGTATCTAATCAGTGTAAAGAATAGTTTTAAAGACTATTCTTTTTAATTTATAAAATTTTTTATAAAATGAAACTATTTTCTTTATCTTCGAACTCTTATATAATAGATATCAAATATATATAAGGAGGAGATGTATTGGAAGAACTAGTAAAAAAAGCACAAAATGGAGATAAAGAAGCATTTACACAGGCAATATTGCTAATAAAAAATAACTTATATAAAATAGCAAAAATGCGAACTTCAGATGAGGAAAGTGTACAAGATATAATACAAGAAACAATGATAGATGCATACAAATACATAAAAAAGATAAAAGACCCTAGTAAATTTAAATATTGGATAATAAAAATATTAATAAATAATTGTAAAAGGTATTATAAAAAATACTATTTGCAAGAGAATTATGATTTAGAGTTTTATAAAGAGAGTGTAAAATATAATAATGATCAACAATTAATAGAAGATACATTAGATTTTTATGAAATGATTAAACAGCTAAAATATGAAGAAAGAATAATTATTATTTTGTTTTATGCAGAAAAGTATACTACAAAAGAAATTAGTAAAATATTAGGTGTAAACGAAAATACAATAAAAACAAGACTTTCAAGAGCAAAAGGAAAGATAAAAAACAATTATAAAGGAGGTCTAGATAATGAATAATATAGATAACTTAATTGAAAATGTTATACAAAAGCCAATATATGAACCGCAAGAATTTGAACAAGCAATTTTAACTGCATTTGAAACAAAAAAACACACAATAATACATTCAAATATAATAATTAAATTTATATCACTTATATCTGCTTTTATAGCAATAACAGCAGGTGTAGTTTTTGCAAAAGATATAACAAAATGGATAAATAATATCTTCAATCCTGAAACAACAAGCCAAGGTATTATACAAATGGCAGAAGATGGCTATATTCAAAATATAGATATGAACTTCATTGAAGATAATGGAATATCAATAAAAATAGATAGTATTTTAATGGATGACTATAACTTATATATAGTATTTGAAGTAAAGACCAAAGAAAATATTGAACCAATATTTAATATAGAAATATCAGATTTGATAATTTCAGATGAAAACAATAATATTATATATTGTAGCTATGATAGAGTGGATTTATATGAAGATTTTTGTAAAAAACATAATATAGAATTTAGTAATAAAAATATGCATAATAACTACACTAACGAGGGATATCAAACAGAAGTTATAGAAAGAACAGATAATAGTGTAAAATTTTTATATAAATTGTATTCTACTGGGTATCCAAAAAGTAAAAAGCTAATATTTGACTTTAAAAATATAAATATAATATCAAATGTTGAAAACATCACAAACAATAGAGTCAGTCAAAATCTAAAAGGGAAATGGAACATAGAAGTAGATTTGCCAGAAGTATTCTACAATAGAAAAAATTTAATATATAGTGTTAAAGATAAGAGCGATAAAAAAAGCAATGTAATATTAAAGGAAGCAACAGGAACATACACAGAAATGCATATAGAATTAACAATAAAAAAATTTAGAAAAGGATATAAACCAACTGAAGAAGGGTTAGATAATCTTTTAAAGGAAATATTGGAAAATACTGAAAATGATATAATAGCAACATTAGAAAATCAAAATGGCAAAATATTTGAAATAGTCACTTTAAATAAAGAAGGAGGCAATGGAAGAACATATCACTCAAATGGAGACGTAACTTGCTATTTTACATTTCCAATTACAAGAGACGAATATACTAATATATTGAAACTTAATTTAACAATAAGAGACAAGAAAACTACAATAAATTTAAGCAAATAATAATAAATACGAGGGGAAAATGAATATGAAAAAATTTTATATAATTATTTTATTAATTCTTATAACAATACTATTAATAATTTTGGGACTTTATTTAGGAAATATGTTCGCAAACAAAATTGATGTAGATATGAGCAAAGTTGAAATAGACAATACAGAACCAACTAACGAAGTTTATAATCCAATAAAAACAAATGAGATTTCTGAATATATACCTAAAAATATAAAAGAAATAACATTAATAAATAATATGTCAGACTTAACTAATCCTACAACATATCATTTGACTGAAATAGAGCAGATGGAAAAGTTTATAAATTTATTTGCAAAAACACATTGGAACGAAAGACAAGATGCAAAATATGACACTTTTGATGATGCTTTATGGGAAATACATATAATAGGGGAATTTGAATGCTTACTGAAAATGCAGGGAATAGGTGGAATAAATAGTCAAAGTGGAGTAGTTCAAATAGAAGCAAGAGATGATATAAAAGATTATTATATAAGTAGAGAAATGTATATGGAAATACTTGCATTTACTAACGAAAAATACTACTTACACGATAGTAATTTAGAAGTTCCAAGTCAAGAAAAATGCTATGCTGCACAGACACAAGTATTAGATGAATTGACGGAAAATGAAAAAGAAAACTTACAAGAAAATATTAGATATATTCATATTAAGTTAGAAAGAGAATTGTTAGATGGAGTTAGATTAATAAAAGATAAAAACAGCCCATACTGGGAAGATTTTACAAGTTATGAAGTATTTACAGATCCATTTACTGGAACAAAGATAGATAATGGAGGAAGATTTTTATATGTTTTAGATGAACTGGTTAAAATTAAGGATGTATCAAAAAACGAAAAAGCAAAGCAAGACCTACAAAAGGCATATAACATTCTAAAAGAAGGAATGGATGAGCATAGCTTAAAAAAATGCTTTGAAGCTCATAAAATAATACATGACTACGATTACTTTATAATCAATACACCAGTACATTTAGATTTTCCACCACCAGACTGGGAAGGAGTAACTAATTATTTTGGACTAGCAAGTATTTTAGAATAAATAATAATATAATATATTATATACTTTTTATATTAATATATGATATAGTAATTGTAGGAGAATAGAAATGAATAAAAATAAGGAAAAAATCAAGTTTAATATACTATTATTCACAATAATATATACAACAATATTTATAATTACAAAATTAATAATAAATGCATATGGAATGGAATTTATGAGGTGCGTGTATAATTTTACTATCTGCTTTGTAATATTAGGATTTATTGCAGGTATGGTACAAGCTATAATAAGAGCTAATGAAAAGTCTACTAAAATTTGTATAGCAATATGCTTAGCCTGTATAACTTTTTTCTTAGCAATATTTGGAGCATTTTATATTGCATTTTTACCATCTGAACATATAGTAGCAGAACATTTATTAAAAAAAGACAAGAAGCAAATGGTAGGTTATGTAAGGGCATTTTTAAGGACAGAAGTTGATTATTATGAGTATTATAATGTTTTTTTTAGAAGTAAATATAAAAGTATAGTAGATGACTATGGGAAAGGTGGATTTAACCCATTTGAAGAAAAATTGGGATATAAACATGAAGTTTTAGAAACTAGACTTTATGATAAAGAAGGAAAAGTAATTTATACTCATAATTATAATATGAAACCAAATGTAACTGTAATAGATTCTAACAATAATATAATAAATATTAATGATAAAACAAACTATGAATCAGATATAACAAACTATGACTATAACAAAATGCCAAGCAATATATCCGAAGAAAACATACTATATCAAAAAGATATTAATGAAAATAAAAAGATAAGAGTAGCTTACCTAGAATCAATATTAGCTCAAAGGTCAACTATAAGAATAGAAAAAACAGAAGATGGAGGAAAAACATGGCTATCAGTTCATGAAACTTCTGATAATTACATAACAATTCATAATGGTGCAGAGTTTGTTTTTATAGATGAAAATATAGGATTTATAAATGATCATGGTCTTGCAGGAACAGATGGAGAAAATAGAGGATTAATGGTGACTAACAATGGCGGAAAAACTTTTGAAGATGTAAATATTATTCATCCTGATAATATAGAAGAAAGAAATTTATTTGTAAAAGGAGTTCCATATGAAGAAAATGGAATATTAAAAGTACAAATATATACTATAAATCATAACAAAGACCCAGAAAAAACATACTATGAATTTGTTTCAAAAGACAAAGGGAAGAATTGGAAATATAGCAAAATGATAAAAAATAATTAAATAATATTAAGAACTAGAACAAAACGTTAATATATTTTATTGACGTTTTGTATTATATTTATGAACTAATAAATATATAAAACTTCATCTTCCATAAGTGAATTACCATTCATATATTCGCAGCACTTTTCTTCTAATAATTTAAAGTTACAACATCTTTCAATTAAGTAATCAGTTGCTTTTTTCTGAATAATTAAAAAATATAAATTCTTAGCTCTATTATTTATTCTTACTTTATTTTTTTCTATCCAGTCCATTTGCTTAAATAACATATTTCTATATTTAATATCTTTAATATTTCTAATTTCTATTTCTTGCAAACAACTTTTAGGTATAGGAATCATATTATTTAAATTAATTCCACCCAATTTCCCATTATCTATTTTTAAAAAGTCTTGAGCATTTTTCATTGTTAAGTGTTTAGGTTTAGGAGAAGTGAGTGGAGCGAAAAAGTTCTTTCCATTAACACATAGTAAAGTTCCTATAAATGGTCTGTTTTCCTTTTCATTTTTTACAAATGGAATTTTAGGTTCATAATAATGTAAATAGTTACAATAATTTGCATCTGCTGTATATACTTTCATTTTTCCTCCTACTTCTTAATCATCATTTAACATTTCTTCTATATAATTTCTTATATTTTTTGCAAACTCTATATTATCATCACTATAATAAGAATTTGTTTTAAAACATATAAATAAGCCATCTAATCTGTTATGATGAAATATAGGAAAAATTAATTGAGTACGATATAAAGCTTTATCATTTTTAAATAATTTTGGAAGAAGCTTTTTTTCAAAATTATTATCTTTTTTTATATATATTTGCAATAGATTATCATCAAAATGATCAAATTTAGATAACTTTTTTATAATGCTAGCAAGTTTTCTACTAATTTTTTTATTCAAATAATTTTCTTCTTCAATAGGATTAAAATTACTATGTAACAATGATGTGTTTACATATACTATATCAGTTAAATTAGTAATAATAAGTCCTGATTCTAAATTTTTATTAGAATTATATAAATATTCTAAAAGTTTATTAGATAATTTCATACTAATCTCCTTCTTTATAAAAATTAACTTTATACTTATATTATACTATAAAAAGCAACACAAGCCCACCTATTTATGCTCATATATGAATAAAGTATAGTAGTATTTTAAAATAATAAAATTAATTATAATCAAATTATTCATAAAAGAGTGTGAGGAGGTTAATATATGAGTGCAATAGAAAGATTATATGAAATAGATAACAAAGCAATTAAAAAGTCTATAAATATAGAAGATACTTTATATTCAGAACTTATAAAATTATCAAAAAAGAAATATGATGCAACAATTAGTGAACTTATTAATGTTAGTATTGAAGATTATATTGAAAGAAATTCACCAAGTTATTATGAAAAGCCTGAAAGAGAAACAGTAATATATAGAAGTATAATGATTAGAAAGAAAAATTTTGATGCATTAAAAAATATGCATAGAAAGACAGGAATATCTGTTACTAGATTATTAAACGCATCTATAAAGGAATTTTTAGAAAATATAAAATAAAGTATATATAAACAATAAGATAAGCCTTTTAAAATAAATTGAAAGGCTTATCTTATTTATATGCTTTATATAAATTAAATTAAAATATCAACAATAATTTTATAAATATATCTACAGTCATCTTTGTTTAAACTAGAAATAATTCTATTAATTTTATCTTGAGTAGTATTTGTTTTATTAGTTCCATGTAATATATCATCACTTTATATTCCAAATTTTGAATATAAAGACAATAAAATATTTTGAGATATGTATGTTCTTCCAAGTTCTATATTTGCTAAAGTGGACTCTGAAATATCTAATAGCTCAGCAAACTTTTCTCTAGTATATCCTAAATTTTCACGTATTTTCCTTATTCTTATACCAATTTGTATATTAACATCATTAGAAAGTTTATAATTCAATAATTGCACCCCATTTCTATATATAATTTTAAGTTAAACAATATAATCAATACATAGAAAATTTTACAGAAAAATATGCAAAATTCTGCATCAGAAACTCACAAAACTATATAAAAATAAATAAATTACGATTTTTAAAATACAAAAACGACAAAAATAGACACGAATATCGCAGATAATTCGACATAAAATATTTACCTAATGTAGTAAAATGATGTGGGATTTTACCTAAACAAGGGGAGTATTTTACATACTAAAGATATAAATAAGCATACATAAGAATAATAAAATATAAATAGCTTGTTGGTAAAATTCATAATTGAAAACTAAATAAAAATATTAGGAGGTGAATTAGATTTTAATAGAATATTCCTTTTTAAATAGGTAGAACTCTCAAATTTAATAGAGGGAGGAATATTTATGGGGAATATCTATAAATACCAATTCAAAACGAAAGAAGAAGCAATGTTCAATAGTTTTTTAAATAAGACTATAAAAGGAACAGCTTCTGATTTTTTTAAGAAAAAACAAAAAATAGAATCAAGAGAAGAAAGCATTAAAGAGGAGTTAGAAGATGAATATGTAACAGAAATGTTAGATAGTGTCCTTTTGTGCCTAAATGGAAAAAATGGAGAATATGTTTTTGAAAATGAAAGTTTAAGAAAAGCAATGGAATCATTGACCGAAAATGAAAGGTCAGTGGTTCTATTTTTCTTTTTTAAGGACTTAAAACCTGAACTAATAAGCGAAAAATTAAATATTATTCAAAATACAGTTTATATTATAAGAAAAAGAGCATTAAAGAAATTAAAAGATTATATGGAGGAAAACAAAAATGGAATATAAAAATATTTATGAACAAGGAATAAAAGCAAAAGAAGGA
>CANPTO010000036.1 GCA_947577025.1 uncultured Clostridiaceae bacterium
CCGTAAAGTCATTTCATTCCTAACGGCTAACTTAACTATCGTGGATGACTTTCCTTAGAAGATAAAAGAGTGCTAAAATACATTAGCAAAAGAATAAATAAAATAGGTCAAATCAAATGGATAAGTCATCCACCTCATTTGACCTATTTTATTTTACTATTTCTTAAGAAATCTAAAAATTAAAAAGTAGTATGCATCCTACTCAAATTTATATTCTAATTAAGCTCTTTTTACTTTACCTGAACGTAAGCATTTAGCACATACAGATATTCTTTTTGCTTGCCCATTAACTATTGCTTTAACTGTTCTTAAATTTGGTTTAAAAGTTCTAGTAGCTCTTCTACTAACGTGTGAACGAGCAATACTAATTTGATTTCCATGAGATAGTGTTTTTTCGCAAATTTCACATTTTGCCATTTTTTACACCTCCTATAAGTTTTTTGTTAAATTGACTATTTAATATAATAGCATATATTTGTATTAAATTCAAGAGTTTTTAAGCATTTTTTTAGAATACTCATTTTCAAGTAAAAAAATAACTAGTAAGCGTAAACGCTTTACTAGTTATTTTTTATATTCTTAGGAAAGTCATCCACGATAGTTAAGTTAGCTGTTCGAACGAAGTGAGTTACAGATAACTTATGCGTAGTGAAACGAAGAAGGTGAGTTTCCTTAGAAGATAATTATGGCGGAATTTAGAATTTGTAGCATTTTTAATGCGTACAAATTCTTATTTCCGGTTTTTTATTTAGTTATTTTAATACTAAATGTCAATATCATCTTGTTTGTCAGCTGCAGTTACCTTTTTGTCCATAGAGTTCACAATTTCAGTAGAAAGTTTATTTTCTTTTGAAAAAAGATAATTAGTAACTGCTGCAAAAGCAAAACTTTGAGCAAAATTGATATGATAGAGCTCCATCCCCAATAAGCCAGGAAGGATTACATTCCAAGAATTTAGTATAAAAATAACATAAACTATAATGCTGACTACAGTAAGCAAAATGGAAGATATTAAGGAAAATGCATTTACTGTACTTTCAAAGTCTACATCCCATATCTCTGTATCTTTGAATTTAGTACAAAGATAATTTTTAATTTTCAGATGTAAGAATGACATGGTTGAGAAATAGTTAGTTCGAATACCTCCAAGTGCAAGGCACAATATAATGGCTCTAAAAGTTGTTAATGTACAAAAGCCGAACATTGCAGGAATTGAAACATTCCAAAAACAGCTAAAAACAAAACCATGAAACATGAAAACGAACACAGATAAAATGATTGCCGTAAGAATACCAGGAAACGCTAAAACGAAACTAACTTTGAGTGACCGAACAATTTCCTTTACATTTTTAATGGTTGTGAGCATAGAAAGATCCTCCTTTTAATTAATACAAAATATTGTTATTTAATTGTTACACAATGGAAAAGATACCATTATATGTATTATAACATGAATTAACATAAAAAGCAATTGCTGATGATAAAAAAATTAAAAAATAAATTAAGATAAACTTGAAAATTTGGAAAAATATGCTATAATAAAAACGATGGTGCATTATTCTAGTAGCATACAACTATTGTGAGGGTGGGGCTAAAAATCCACTAAAGGGCACATCGTTGAAGTTTCTTGTTTATGCGCGAAATGCCAGTTTTGTGTGTATCCAGGGAGTAAGAAATTAGGGTATTATATAATGGCATATATAAGGAAGCCCTATTTTCGCGGAGGCTTAAGCAATACATCTAATGTAACCTTTTAGATAAAATGCTTAAGAGTAACCTATGCTGAATGCCAAGACATAAAACGCATAGCGTAGCCTGTCTCGAGTGATAATACTGGGATTAACTAAAAAGAAAATTAGATTTGGCCAAATTTAATTTTCAAAAGTTTATAAAATAAGCTTTATAGTTATGAAACTATTATTGCAAAAAAGACTAGCAATAGCTTTTTAGTATGCCCAAGGAAAACTTCTAGAATGTTTGCTTCAAAATAGGAGCATGGAGGTCTATGGATTAAGGTACGGATTTTAAGTGGCGATCTGGTTTCTATCTATTACTTTTATACATAGTAGTAGGAGATATTTTCTTTAAACGGAAACGGCTAAACAGTAATGGTTAGTAGAAAATAGAGAAATTCTTCTAGACCTAAACCGTAAAATTTACTTAGGCTTTTACCATCTAAATAATTTTTAAGAATAACATAATTTTATAATATACAAGAAAGAGGCTTCACTCTTAAACGAGCACTGCTCACACTTACAATTTTAACTTAAAATAGAGTACTTTCCTAGTATAGAATAAAAGGGTATAGTAGAGTCATGCCCTATAGGTATTTTAAGAAAACAGTACCAATATTAAAAATGATATAATAATAAAAAGGCTATCAAAATGATGGCTTTTATTGACACAAAATTATTAATTAGGCAAAAAAGGAGCAAAAACAAATGGCTAAGAAAGAGAAAAATAAAAAAGATAAGAAAGAAAATTCAGACCTGAAATGGTTTGTAATAGTAGTAATAACTACTTTTATTTTATCAATAGTTTTTTCATATATTTCTACTAATGCAATATCATGCTTAGAATTATTTCCAGCAATTCTAATATTAATTGTTACAATTTTCGTAGGAATAATATTTGATATAATTGGTGTAGCAGTAACAGTAGCAAATGAAGAAGAACTACATGCTAAGGCTAGTAAAAAAATTCAAGGAGCTAAAACCTCAATAAAATTAATTAGGAACTCATCAAAAGTTTCAAATATATGTGCAGATGTTATAGGAGATATATGTGGAGTATTAAGTGGTTCAATATCAGCACTAGTTACACTAAAAATAACAGAAAAATTTGGGCTAACATTTGACATTCAATTTATAATAAGTGCAATAGTTGCTTCACTAACAGTAGGAGGAAAAGCATTAGGAAAAGGAATTGCTAAAAGAAATTCTACAAAAATTGTACATATGGTTGGAATGGTAGTAGGAAAAAGTACATTTCAAGAAAAATGATAAAAACTCCCCCCTTTTTAGTTACATAAGGGGGGATAAGTGTTATATGTTATGTACTTCTAAATATTTTTCTAAACAACATTATAACATATGTTATGTTAACAAACAAGAGTATAATGGAATAAGAAGTAATTTTTTCTTAAAATAGAAAAATATAGAAAAAACAAAAAGAAAGCAAAAAATAAAAAGTTGAAAATTACTGAATAGATAATAAAAGTATTGAAAAGCTTAATGAAGCATTAAACACTTTATGTAAAAAATATAAAAACTCATGCAGTGCCATACATGAGTTTAAAATTATTTATTCTAACCAAAATTGAAGTTCATTATGGTAATAGCTAGATACCCGCCAGCAAATAGGTGTACCTTTAATCTTATGTTCTTTGTGATATTCAACCTCTTCCATAAAGCCTTTTATCTTTTGATATTCATCTGTATAACCCAGACTAGAAATACTAGAATAATCTCTGAAATTAGCATATGTAGAAAGATAGAAACTACCATTTCGATATTCTACTCTGTCATTCCAGTATCTCCGGATAATTAAAGCTAACATTTTAGCTTCTTCAGAGTTGCAGAGTTCTAATTGGTTTAAAAAATATGCATACATCATAAAGTTAATCTCCTTTTTTGATATTTGGCACTGTTTAATTATGTTTTATATATACATTATAGCATACTATTATATAAAATAGAAGTATTTACCATAGAATAAGTATTATATTGTTTACATATAATTTATATTTTATAACTTAAAAATTTTATAAGTACAATTAATTATTTTAATAATAAAGAACTACTTTAACAAAGTATAAATCCTGATATTACATAGTTATTATAAAAAAGCTAACTTTTATTAAATAGTAACAAATTTAAATTTGAATATAAAAATAAATCACAAAACAAAAATTTGTAAAATATTAAATGTTCGCTTGTTTTTCCTAAATATATGTTGTATAGTAAATGCTATAGGAAATTAGAATAAACAGATGTCAACAATTTTTATAAAATAGATAAAGGAGAAAATGAAATGTTTGCATATATAAAAGGAAGCTTAGAAGTAAAAACAAGAGGTTATATTGTAATAGATGTAAATGGAGTTGGATATAAAATATTTATGTCAGAAACAGCAATAGAAAAAATAGGGGATATAGGCCAAATTATAAAAATACATACATATTTAAAAGTTAGGGAAGACGATATGAGCTTATATGGCTTCAACACAAACGAAGAACTCCGTATGTTTGAGCTTTTATTATCAGTAAGTGGAATAGGGGCTAAATCAGCAATAAACATGTTATCAAATATAACACCAAGTAGCTTTGCATTAGCAGTTATTACTAATGATGTAGCAAAAATAAAAGCACTTCCAGGTGTAGGACCAAAAACAGCGCAAAGAATAATACTAGAGTTAAAAGATAAAATAAAAACTCAAGAAGAAATAACCTTAGGTGAAAATGCACAAGAAAAAGTACTAATAGAAGAAAACGAAAATGTATCAGAGGCAATATCAGCACTTCAAGTATTGGGATATAGCAAAAAAGAAATAGAAAAGGCATTAGAAAAAGAAAATAAAGAAAATATGACAATAGAACAAATAATAAAATTAGGACTAAAAAACTTAGCAAGATAAATTTTAAAATATATAAGAGTTTCGCAAATGACTAATTAAATTTAGAAAAGGAGAAGAAAATATGGATTTAAGTAAGCCATTAGCATTTAGAATGAGACCAAAAACTTTAGATGAATATGTAGGGCAAGAACATATATTAGGAAAAGATAAAATATTATATAGAACAATAAAAGCAGACAGACTTTCAAGTATCATATTATGGGGACCACCAGGTTGTGGAAAAACCTCATTAGCAAGGGTAATTAGTGAAACAACAAAATACAAATTTACCAAAATAAATGCAGTAACATCAGGAGTAGGTGATATAAAAAATGCTGTAACTGAGGCAAGTAATTTAATGCTTAATCCATCAGGAAAATGTATTTTATTTATAGACGAAATTCACAGGTTTAATAAACTTCAGCAAGATGCTTTATTACCTTATGTAGAAAATGGAACAGTAATTTTAATAGGAGCAACCACAGAAAACCCATATTTTGAAGTTAATAAAGCCCTAATTTCAAGGTCGATGGTAGTAAAATTAGAGCCTTTAACAACAAAAGACATAGAAAAAGTATTAAAAAGAGCAATAACAGAAAAAGAAGGGCTTGGAAATTACAATATAAAAATAGAAGAAGACACCCTAAGGAAAATAGCAGAAGTATCAAATGGAGATGTAAGAACAGCATTAAATGGACTAGAAGTAGCAGTACTTACCACAAAAATGAATGCAGATGGTCAAATAGAAATAACAAACAAAATAGCAGCAGACAGTGTACAAAATAGAAAAGCAATATTTGACAAAAACGGAGACAGCCATTATGACAATATAAGCGCATTTATAAAATCAATGAGAGGAAGTGACCCAGATGCAGCAGTATTCTACTTAGCAAGAGCACTAAATGGAGGAGAAGACCCAATGTTTTTAGCAAGAAGAATAGTAATATGTGCAGCAGAAGATGTAGGAATGGCAAATCCAAATGCATTAGTTATTGCAAATAATGCAATGCAAGCAGTACATATGGTAGGAATGCCAGAAGCAAGAATAATACTTTCAGAAGCAGCAATATATATAGCAACTTCAAAAAAATCAAATGCTTCATATTTAGCAATAAATAAAGCACTAGAAGATGTAAAAACAAAAGACACAGGAGAAGTTCCAATGCACATAAGAAATGCTCCAGCAGAAGGAATGGAACAATTTGGTTATAGCAATGGCTATAAATACCCACATGACTACCCAGGGCATTTTATAGAGCAACAATACTTACCAGATAAAATGTTAGGAACAAAATATTATATAAAAGATGATACCGTATAAAAAATATGTATTACTTGCTAGGAATGAATTTTAATAGTAATACCATGAAAACGAAAAAATAAAAAATATTTTTAATAATATATAGACAAAAGTATAAAATTATGTTAAGATATAACCATAATTTATAATAAATAAGAGGTATCATATGGTATCAAAAAATCAAGCACTAGAATTTGTATATGAAAAGGTAGCAGAAGATGTAAATACGATGTATCAACGATATCGGAAAAAGTGTGGATTAATTGAAAAAACAGATACAAAAAAGCAACTAGAGATACTAACAAAGAAGAAATATATACCATATACGTATATTTCGAATATCGAAATAATAGCAGAGCATTATCAAAATAAAAGATACAATGAGTATTTTTTGGAAATGTGTGATTATATAATACGTATAAAAGTACTGTTAGAATCAGTTTAAATCTATATATTAGGCTACATGAAAAGTATTAAATAATAACTTTTCAGTAGCCTAATTTTTATATAAAATCAAATATAGTAAGAAAATTATTAATGCATTAAATTACAAATATAGGAAATAATAGCAGTATAAAGGAGAAGAATATGTTTATAGAAATATTAAAATTTATTCTATTTTCAATATTAATAGTATTAATATCAAAATATGTATTAGTAAAAGTACTAAGAAAATTAGCAGAGAGCTTAGATCTATCAGCTAAAACAGTGGGCAATATAGCAGGAGTGGCAACCTCAGTGCCAGAACTACTAACTGTATCATTTGCCGCATTTGCAGGACTTAGTGCTACTAGTATTTATAACATTATCAGTTCCAACATCATAAACTTAGTACAATATTTAGCAGCAATACTATTAAATCACAATCAAAAACAACTAAAAAATAGAGGAATAAAAGTACAATTAGTATTAGTTTTAGCAACAATATTAATACCAGTACTTATGTTAGTATGTAAAATAGAGTTAAATATAAGTTTCGCACCAATATTCATATTATTATTTATTCTATTTTACTTTATAAACTCAAATGTGCATAAATTATACTTAAAAAATCAAGACGAAGGAATATACAAAAAAATAGAAAAAGAGAAAAAATGGGTAAAGGGAAAAATAACAGTAATAACTAAATATTCAATATATTTATTACTAGCAAGTATATCATTATATATAATAGGAAATGCACTAAGCACAGTATTAGAAAACTTAGCGCAAATATTCAATATACCAGAATATATAATAGGAGTAGCATTAGGATTTATTACAAGTATACCAGAGCTTATAACATTTTTTGAATCGCAAAAACACCACAAAAAAGATGAAGAACAAGAAGGTGTAGTAGAAGCAACAAATAACTTACTTACTTCAAATGTATTAAATTTATTTATAATACAAACAATAGGAATAATAATTATAAATTTGGTATAAAAAGGAAAAAAGAGAATATAATAATAACAAGCGAAAAAAATAGGAGGGCTTGTTATATGGAAAATGATTATATAAAAGAAACAAAAATAATAGAAAAATCAGAAGAAGAAAAGCAAACAGAGTTAATAGTAAGTATAATGAAAGCAAAAAAAGAATTAGATGAAGCATGCAGAAACTTTGAATATGCACAAGATGATTTAATAGATTACTACACATATCAAATAAAAGCAACAAGAGCAAAATTTGATTATTTAGTAAAACAAGCAAAAAGCCAAAAGATGGCATTAGACATGATAAAACAAATAGAAATAAAATTAAATAAAGCAATATAAAATATATAAGAAAAGTAAGTAATATTTGTCCAATATTATTCATAATATTAAACAAAGGTATGGTGATTAATATTGGAAGCAAATACAATAATAACTTATTTAGCTTGTATATTTTTTTTACTAATAGTAGGAAGGATATTTATTCTACCACTAAAAAGTATACTAAAATTAATAGGAAATTCTATAATAGGAGGAATACTAATATTTGTAATAAATATGATAGGAACAATGTTCAACTTTCATATAGGATTAAATATAGGAACAGCAATAACTGTAGGAATATTAGGAGTACCACGGAGTAGTATTATTAATATTTTTAAAGTTTTTGTAAGAATAATAAATTTAACACAAAAAAATAATTGACATAAATACAAAAATGTAGTAATATAAAAGCACGAAGCAAAGTAATAATACAAGCCTACAAATGGAGGTGGCATATGAAGAAGAAAAAACTAAAAGGTATAAAAACTGTCATATGGGATTGTGATGGAACTATTTGGGAGCATGTAGAATATGAAGCACAAATTGTTACAGATGTGCTTCAAATTCCCCTAACAAAAGAATTTGAGGAACAATACTTTGAAACGATAAAAAATTTCATGTCATTCTTCAGAAAAAGAAAAATGACACAGGAAAACGTGGAAAGAGTAGTACAAAAGCATATGCCAATATTAGAAAGATATGGAATGTCAACCAAAGAATTTGTGGATCGTTGGATAAAAATAGAAACAAGCGTTTTGATTAATGGTGCTTATGAAACAATAAAGTACTTAAACGAAAGCGGGATAAGGAATATAGTACTAAGTGATATGCTGCAAGAAAAACAGGAGCTACTACTAGAAAATTATGGACTAAAAGAGTTTATGCAAAAGATATATACCAGCCAGGATTATTACATTAAAGCGCGGAAAGTAGCAACAGCAAGAATAGTAACAAAAGGTAGAGAAAAAGAGTACATAATAATAGGTGACTCATGTGAGAGTGACATTGCCTTTGCGAGTAATGCAGGAATACGTTCTATCTGGTTTAATCCAAATGGTAAAGAAAACAAAACAAAATATAAACCAACAAGAGAGATAAAAAAACTAGAGGAAGTAATTCAAATAATTTTATAAGGTACAAAAATCGAGTAGAGAACAAATAATTATTTTATTCACTACTCGATTTGAACTAAAAAAAGATATTAAAATTTTTGAAGTAGATACTTGCAAATAATAAAAAAAAATGATATTATATTAGAAAATAATCAAAAACATTAACAAGGACAACACAAATAAAAAAAGTCTTAAGAGAGCTAGAGAAATGGTGAAAATCTAGTAGAAACTATTTTATTTGTTATCACCTATGTAGTTGCTAAACCGAAAAAAATGAAAAAGTAAGTTTATCCGTACCTTCTGCGTTAAAGAAATGATAAGTGGAAAATTATTAATATTTAATTTTCAATTTAGGTGGTACCACGAAATTATAAACTCTATTTCGTCCTATTATATTAGGGCAAAATAGAGTTTTTGGCTTCCTTCCCATTGGGGACGTTTCCATATGGGAAGTCTGTCACTTTTGGGAACTTTAAAAAATGAAAATATTTAAAGAATAGCTAATTAATAGTCCACTAATCTACGAAAGAAGAAAGGGATGCAAATAAAACTATCTGGTTATGAGCCACACAATATGCCAGTATGGTTAATTATAGATATAAAAAAGAATGTAAAGGAGGTAGAAACAATGCAAGAGCTAAAAATAAAAGGAATATACAAACATTTTAAAGGAGATTACTACCTAGTTGAAGATATTGCAAAAGATAGTGAAACATGGGAAACAGTTGTAATATACCGTCATTTATATGGAGATGGATCATTATGTGTTAGACCACTTAAAATGTTTTTAGAAGAAGTAGACCACGAAAAATATCCAAATGTAGAACAAAAATATAGATTTGAACTACAACATATAGAAAGCAAGAACAATTAATGCTAAAATTGAGTACAGTCCTAATTGGAAAAAAGTAACAATTTGGGATAGGGGTATTAAAGAAAAAAATAAAATATATTACAAGGACTGTCCCCAGCGTTCCGAAATCGGAACGAAAAAGACCGTCCCTAGCGTGCGGAAAGGAGAAATTTAAAAATGTACAAAAAAGTAGAACTTAAAGAAAACGGATTTGTAGGAATGGAACGAGAGGTTTCAAATTTATGGAAGGAAAAAGATGTTATTAAAAGGAATTTTGATATGAATAAAGGTAAAAGATATTTTACTTTTTATGATGGACCACCTACAGCTAATGGTAAGCCACACGTAGGTCACATACTAACTAGGGTTATGAAAGATATTATTCCTAGGTATAAAGTAATGAAAGGTTATGACGTAATTCGTAAAGCTGGTTGGGATACTCATGGTCTTCCTGTTGAACTTGAAGTTGAGAAGAAATTAGGAATTTCAGGTAAAGAACAAATTGAAGATTACGGTGTTGAAAAATTTATAGGTGAATGTAAAGATAGTGTATTTAAATATGTTTCTATGTGGGAGGATATGACTAACCAAATAGGCTATTGGGTAGACATGGAAAAACCATATGTAACTTACCATGATGATTATATAGAATCTGAATGGTGGGCTTTAAAACAAATGTGGGAAAAAGGTTTATTATATCAAGGTCATAAAGTTATGCCATATTGCCCAAGATGTGGAACAGCTCTTTCTTCACACGAAGTTGCACAAGGCTATAAAGATGTTCAAGACTTAACATGTACTGCTAAATTTAAAGTGATAGGAGAAGAAAATGTATACTTCCTAGCATGGACAACAACACCTTGGACATTACCTTCAAACTTAGCACTTTGTATAAATAAAGCGTATACATATGCATATGTAAAAGTAGAAAAACCAGTAATTGATGGAAAAATGGGGGAAGAAGGAAACAGCGAAGTTTATATTTTAGCAAAAGATTTAATAGAAACAGTACTAAAAGACATTCCTTATGAAATGTTAAAAGAAGTAAAAGGAACAGAACTTTTAGGTATGAAATATGAACAATTAATGCCATTTGCTAAAGTAGAAGGAAAAGCTTTTGAAGTAATACATGGAGACTATGTAACTTTAACAGATGGTACAGGTATAGTTCATATAGCACCATATGGAGAAGATGATAGTTTTGTTTCAAAACAAAATGGAATAGCATTTGTAAACGTAGTAGATAAATCAGGAAACTTCGTTCCAGAGATTACACTATGGGCAGGAAGATTTGTAAAAACTTGTGATAAAGATATATGTATATGGCTTGCTCACGAAAATAAATTGTTTAGCTCAGCAAAACATACACACAGCTATCCACACTGTTGGAGATGTGACACACCACTTCTATATTACCCAAAAGAGAGCTGGTTTGTAAAAATGACAGAAGTTCGTGACAAGTTATTAGAAAACAATAACAAAATAAACTGGATGCCAGACACAATACGTACAGGACGTTTCGGAAAATTCCTAGAAAATGTTATAGACTGGGGAATTTCAAGAGATAGATATTGGGGAACACCACTTCCAATTTGGAGATGCCATGACTGTGGTCATGTGGAATGCATAGGCTCTAGAGAAGAACTAAAAGAAAAAGGACAAAATGTACCAGAAAATGTAGAACTACACAAACCATACCTAGATCCTATACACATTAAGTGCCCAGAATGTGGAAAAGACATGATAAGAGAAAAAGAAGTTATAGATTGTTGGTTTGACTCAGGTTCAATGCCATTTGCACAATTACACTATCCATTTGAAAATAAAGAATTGTTTGAGAAAAACTTCCCAGCACAGTTCATTTCAGAAGCGGTAGATCAAACTAGAGGATGGTTCTATACACTACTCGCAATATCAACATGTATATTTGATACAAACCCATTTGAAAACTGCATAGTTCTAGGACACGTATTAGATAGTAAAGGGCTAAAAATGTCTAAACACTTAGGAAATGTAGTAGATCCATTTGAAGTATTAAATTCAGTAGGAGCAGATGCAACACGTTGGCATTTCTATACAACAAGCGCACCATGGCTACCAACAAGATTTTCAACAAAAGATGTAGAAGAAACACAAAGAAAGTTCTTATCTACACTATGGAATGTATATTCATTCTATGTTCTATATGCAGAAATTGATAAATTTAACCCAGTAGAATATTCAGATTTTGAAGTTACAAATGTAATGGATAAATGGATAATATCTAAATTAAATACACTAATAAAAGATATAGAAGAAAAATTAGATAAATATGATATAACATCAGCAGCACTAGAAATAGAAGAATTCACAGACGAACTTTCAAACTGGTATGTACGTAGAAACAGAGAAAGATATTGGAAAACAGAGCTTTCAGATGACAAAATAGGAGCATATGTAACACTATATAGAGTACTAACAACTCTAGCAAAAGTAGCAGCACCATTTGTACCATTTATAACAGAAGAAATTTACCAAAATTTAGTAGTAGGTTTAGACAAAACAGCACCAGAAAGTATTCACCTATGCACATGGCCAGAAGTAGATGAAAATGCAATTGATAAAAAACTAGAAGAAGAAATGGGCTTAGCATACACAATAGTTAAACTAGGAAGAAGTGCACGTAACAGTGTAAATATCAAGAACAGACAACCACTATCAAAAATGTTAATATCAGCAAGTGAGCTTCCAGAATACTATGGGGATATAGTAAAAGATGAATTAAACATCAAAGAAGTAGTTCTAGGAGCACAAATGGCACAGTACGTAAACTTTGAGATAAAACCAAATCTTCCAGTACTAGGAAAAACTTATGGAAAATTAATACCACAAATAAGAGCTGAAATAGCAAAGGCTAATCAAATGGAACTTGCAAGTAAAGTTCAAAATGGAGAAACTTACATTATAAATGTAGAAGGACAAGAAATTGAATTAAACAGCGAAAACTTACTTGTAACAATGCAAGGAAAAGAAGGCTACGCTTTTGCAGGAGAAGGTGAAATAGGAGTTGTATTAGATACAACAATTACAGAAGAACTAAAAGAAGAAGGCTATGTACGTGAAATACTTTCAAAAGTACAAAACATGAGAAAAGAAAGTGGATTCGAAGTATTAGATAGAATTAATTTATATGTAGCTGGAAACGAAATGTTAGAAGCAGTTATAAAAAAATACAGTGAGCAAATACAAAAAGATACACTAGCAGATAATATTATATACAACGAAACTGCAAAAGAATATACAGAAACTTCTATAAATGGAGAAAAATTAAACATAGCAGTAGAGAAAATTTAATAATAATTAGAAAACGCCTAAACTAGTTTTGAAATAGTTTAGGCGTTTTGTCGAAATTTATCAAAAACTTTTTCTTGATTTTTATTTAACTAGGGAGTATAATATTAAAAAAAGTGGAGGTGAAGAAAATGATAAGTGAGGAAGAATGGGAATATTATAGACCTTTTATAGAAGAGGCAGAAAAGGATATTGAAGAAGGAAGAGTATACACAGAAGAAGAGCTTTGGGCATTACTTGAAGAGGAAGAAAAGAAGGAAAGGAGAGAAAGATTATCAAAAGTAAAGGATGTTACAAAATTACGTATGCAGAAATGTTTTGGAAAGATTTCAAAAAGATTCGTGAAAATATAATTATTTTTTCGAAGGGAATGGAATCAAAATTAAAAAAACAATATAAAATTAAAATAAAAACATTGATACAAAATCCATATTGCTATCAACGTATGGAACAAAGTAATGAATTAAGAAGATTTTTTATTGATAAATATGTTGTTATATATAGAGTAGAACAAAAAAATTTTTATCTTACGAATTTTACCACAAAAATCAAATTATAAAAGAAAAAATTCAGATATCTTAAAATTAAAATTCTAATAAAATTTAATCTAATATTAAAAATCAAAATAAATTATAAAATAAAAAAATAATATATTATAAAAATAAGAATATTTTCATGCCTCATAATACTTTTCTGTATTAGAATATAAATCATCTAAAGTAATACCCAAAACCGTACAAAAAGCTAAAGCCTCAAAGTCCTTAACTGTCTTTTTACCATATTCAATTCCATAAATATCACAAATATACATAGTAACACCAATTAAATCTAATTTTTTACAAATTTCAGTTTGCGAAATTTTTTTGTCTTTTCTATATTTTCTTAAATTTTTACCAACAATGTTTAAATTACCATTTAAAGTTTTAACTTTCATAAAAATTACCTCGTTTAAAAATTTTATAATAGATAATAATTGTATAATAAATAATAAACAAGAATTACAGGTTCAAACTGTAAAAATAACAAAAACTTTACAAATATATAACATTATACAGACTAATTGAATTATTTATTGAT
>CANPTO010000037.1 GCA_947577025.1 uncultured Clostridiaceae bacterium
TGTAATATTCTGTGGATAACTATTTTTATTTTTTATCTAAGCTGAACAGTAACATCAATTTTTAAGTTTATTAAATCACTTAAAAAATAACTATACTTAATTTTAGTTTATTTTTATATCTAAAGTTTCAAAATATTTTTCTTCTTTGTTATCGTATACTATCATAACCTTTCATTTCATATTTATAGGGTATGGGACTAAGTCCCATAGTTCGAATTTTGACTATGGAGCGTTTTAGGAGGTTATTTGCGAAAAAATTGCCTATTTTTAATAGTGTTCCTCCCAAATTTTGCTCAAAAAAATAATTGACTCATCAACTGTTGAAATTAGTATAGCATAAATATAACAAAATGTATATCATTAAATAAAAATTCGATAAAATATTTAAAGAACTATTGCAATAAAAACTTTTGTTTGTTATAATAACAATTATAACAAAAAGTTAATAGTTTAAGGTGGTGTTATTATTGGAGAAAATGCAAAATACAGAAAATAAAATAGAATATATAAATACAGTTACTCATAAACAAATAGCATTAAATCAATTAGATTCATTGCTAACTTATCATATAGATAATAATAATTTTAAAAAAGCGAATTTGCTTTCATACTGGTTTGAAAATTTTGCAAAATATAATTTAGCAGAAGAAACTTTTAATCCTAAACTTTTGAAAAAATATAAACGTGGTAGTATAATTAAGGCAAATTTAGGTTTTAATGTTGGAAATGAAGAAGGCGGTTTACATTATTGCATTGTGATAGATAAATCTAACGCATTATCGTCTGGTACTTTAACAGTAATTCCTTTAACTTCTATAAAAGAAAATAAGAAATATAATAGTACTACTCTTAATTTAGGAGATGAAATCTACTTAAATTTAAAGAAAATATGTGACAATATGTCTCAAAAATTATCTAAAGAGTATGAAGATATATGGAAGTTACCAGCTGAAAAAGTAGAACAATTTAATCTTGATTTTAAATATATAAAAAAGGTAGAAAAAGAAATCTCAAAAATGAAAAAAGGAAGTATTGCTCTAGTATCTCAAATCACTACAATTAGTAAACAAAGGATATATGATCCAAAAACTTCTTCTGATATTCTTGCTAATTTAAGGGTTTCAAATAATACTTTAGATTTAATTGACTCAAAAATCAAAGAACTTTTTATAAAATAATTTGTATAACATTTGACAAATGTGCATAATATATATTATAATAAAGTTATAACTTGGCAGTGCAATATCTTTGATATTAGTACCTGCATAATAGAAGACTTTATGGGTGGTTCATTGCAACCACTCTTATTTTTATATCAAAATCATAATTTTTATTTTACATTAAATTATATATAAAATAGAATTAGCTCTCTCAAATAAAAAATATCAAGAGAGCTATTTAGAAATAGACTAAAAAGTTAATTTGTTACTCTGTTCAACATTTTTTCCAGTTGTGTCTTTCTTTTTTCGTACACTTCCTGTGAAGTTTCTCCACTTTTGTATGAATCTTCCAAGTTTTCTAACTCGTTAATCATTACAAGCGATACTCCAGCGTTTGCAAAACTTTGTGTCCACTCACTTTTCATCTTATTTCCTCCTTAAGCTTTTTATAATATATATAATACCATAAAAATATCTAAAAAGCAAATTTATATTACACTAGAATATAATTAATAAGATGGAGATTTACAAGTGGATTGAAATGTATCAACCTAAAATTGAGTTGTTTAATGGTTAAGAGGTCACAAACTGCGACCTCTTTTGGCTTATCTTAATACATATTCATACATCTTTCTGGTTTTGCATATTGTTCTGGAAAACTTTCTTTCTTCTCCCTTGTCTTGCATTTTTGGAGTTGGGTTAAGTTTGTTTATTACAACATCTAATACACATAGTGATACTAATATTGTTAGTAGTATTACCACCATATTATTTCCTCCTTTTAAATTCCGCCTTTGTTATACCTGCAACTAACTGATATTCACGTTTTTCTTTATAATTTCTTGGTTCCATAACATCATAAAACGAATTTCCTTTGTTTCTTTTTCTTATATTTTGTCGTACACTTTCGTCTTTCATTTTAAGCACCTCCATATTTTTGTTGCAGTTCTCGTTTTACTTCAGTAATATCCCGAATTGGTACAGTACATTGCTTATCAGTAGGAGCATCATAATATGTACTGTAATTCTCTCTTACATGAAAAATTGGTTTTCCTGCATATCCATCGTACTGATGCAATTCTCTAGCCATTTTTTCTCCTTTCTTGACAATTGTCCTTTTACTTATTAATGCCTGCCTTAAAGTAGAACAAGAGAATTTCTACTAAATTTATATAATTATATTAACACAATCTTGCTAAAATTTCAAATTAGTTTACTAATTTTCTATAATACTACAATAAACAATATACATTATTTCAAAAACAAGATTTAATTTTTCTTTTTCATTCATTTCCATAACTTTTGCTAATATAAAAACATCCATATTATCCTTATAAGAAATCATTGCATTTTTATTATAATTTTTATCAAAAACACATAAGAAATTCTTTAATATATCAACTAACTTTTCTTTATCAACTTTTAATTTTATCATATCACTTTGTATAACGATTATGCTTAATTTTAATCTATTTTCTATACTTAAACTTTCAAAATATCTTACTAAAATTTTTACATCTTCACTATTATTTTTTTATATCATTTTTATTCTTCTTTTCATTACTTTATAAAGGGCTTGGGACTTAGTCCCAAAATTCGAATTTTGACTAGGGAGGAAAAATTCAGTGCTTGTTAGGAAATATATAGGAGTACAAAAATTGTATTTATCTTGAATTTTTCCTCTGATTTCTTTATTTTTGATTACTAATTACTGCTCCAATTTTATAATTTTCTTTCTTCGATTTTGAAAAAGTTTTGTTATCTTTTACAGCAACTAATCTAATCAATTTTTGTTTTTCTTTGTTCAATTTTATTTCAATTTCTTCCTCATTTTCATTCACATTTTTTGAAAATAATTCATAAAATTCTATTTCAAATTCTTTGTTAAGACTTGTAATATAATCATCTAATTGTTCTTGATTTATATTAACACTTGTTCTAATTTCTTTTTCTTCTTCATTTATTTCAATAGGTACATAAACATCTGCTATTCCTAATGCAAAAAATTTTGTTAATTGTTCAATATAACTACTTCTAAAATTTATTTTATCAATATAAAATTCTCCGTTTTTTGTTCTTCAATAGTGTCATTGATTCAATAAATTTTGAAATAAATTCTTGCTTTTCTTCTTTTGATTTTTTGTTCCATTCTTGTTTTAAAGTTTCATTTAATTTGTTATCTTTTATTAACTTTTCTCTTTCAATATCTCTATCAGCCATTAGTTGTTGTGGTGTAAAGGATAGACTATTTACATTAAGCATTTCATATCTTTTTGTTTCTAAAATATTTATTTTTTCTTCAATAATTTTGTAATCTTCAGAGAAATCTTCCATTTCAACTATACCACTTAAATATGCTTTTTTTATTCTTTCTTTTTGCTTTTGTAATGTGTCAATTTCTTGGTCTAGTTTTTCTGTTTTTGTTTCTTTTTTATCAGCTAGTATTGGTAAAAAATATTTCTTTACTGCCATATCATACTCTACTAACTCAAGAATAAATCTTTGTAAACATTCTTCAATTTTATCTTCTCTGTAATATATCTTACAATGTTCGCAAGTATAATACATATATTTTTTCTTTGTTCCTCCAGAGCCTTTACATTTCATTATTCTATTACATTTAGGACATTTTAGTTTTTGAAAAAATATATAAACTCTATCTCTTGTATAACTTCTTTGATTTTTCTCTTTTTGGTATTGTGCTTCATTCCACATAGCACGACTTATAATTGGCTCTACAACATTCATATAAACTAAAGTATCTTTACTATTTGATTTTCCTTTTTCGTAATCTCCCATATATACTTTGTTATCAATCATTTTCATTATTGTTGTATCTCTCCAATGTTTCGGGTATAAAACTTTTTCTTTGTTCAATGTATTACTTATTTGTTGATAGCTTTTTCCTTCAAGATACATATTAAATATTCTAATAATTACATCTTTTGTAGTTTCATCTATTATAGTTTTTTTATTACTATCTTTTTTATAGCCTAATGGTACAATTCCAGGCAAATGCCCTGATTTTATAGCACCATTTAATCCAAATTTTGTTCTTTCTGACACTATTTCAATTTCTAACTGTGATAACACTGTTAGCATACGCACAAAAAATCTACCGATTAGCTGTGCTAGTATTTACATCATCTACATCTTCTTATGACAAAAATTAGAAAATATTGATATTTAGTACAGTTTAGCCTATAATTTAAAAAATAATAAAAGCAAATAAAAGTGTAGATTTTGCAAAAATCTATGCTTTTATTTGTTATGCGTGGAAGTTTGAAACCGAGCAAGGTTTCAATAAGAGTAAGAAAAAGTTTGTAAAAATCTTTTTCTTGCTCTTTTTCAATAAATGCAGATATGCAGTTTATTGAAAATCTAACAAATGACAAGTTCATTTGTTAGGAAAAAATCAAAAATGCAAATAGCAATTTTTGATTTTGGGTTGTAGGGTTGCCAAACCCTGCCATACAGGACAAACTTGTTTGTCTAGTATGTTAGACATTCAAAGAATATCTTGAGCAAAGAAGGAGGTTCAAAGAAGATATGAGCTATGCTATTATAAGCGAGGCAATTTCTTCGAAGATTTCTCAAAGCTTGTTACTGAAGTAAGTCAAGGAGCTATTTCGCGTAATAAGAAATGTAAAAGGAGGTAATTGCTATGAGTTACGCCATTATTAGAAATCAAAAACTAACAAGAGTAGATGCACAAGGGTCATACATTCACAATGATAGAAAATCAAAAGGTCATTCTAATAAAGATATTGATCCTACCAGAACACATCTTAATTTTTGGTGTAAGAAAAATGAACTAACTTATATAAAAGAATTTGATAAAATGAAAAAGGAATATGATTTAAAAGGCACTATTAGAAGTAATAGTAATATCATGTGTGAAATGATGATTACTTCTGATAATGCTTTTTTTAATAAAATTGGTTTAGAAGAAACTAAAAGATATTTCAAAGAAAGTTATAAATTTGTATGTAATTACAAAAATCTTGGAGAGAAATATATTGTATCAGCAGCAGTACATTTAGATGAAACTACTCCACACATGCACCTAGTATATATACCAGTAATTCATACAAAAGATAAAGAAGGCAAAGAAACTGATAAAATATGTTGTAGAGATTTTTGGAAAGGCAGAGATAGTTATAGACAATTACAAAATGCTTTTCATAAATATATAACTTCAAAAGGTTTTGATTTAGAGCGAGGTTTACCAGTAGAAGAAACTGGAGCAAAGCACGAGAAAATAGAAGATTTAAAGAAATTGACTAATTTTGAAAATACTAAAAAGGTATTAGATAATATAAATCTAGAATTACCAGAAACACCAAATATAAATGATATTAAACTCATAAAACTTAATAGAGAAAAAGTTGAAAATGAAATTATTAAGCCTAAAGATGATAAAATTATGGAATTGTATCAAGAAAATTTAAAATTGCATAATGAGCTATCAAAACAAGTAAATTTAGTTAATAAGGCTGAAAAATATCAAAAGGAAAGAATTTCTATACTTGCTGATAATAGAGAACTTCATAATCAGGTAAACAATATTAAAGCAGAATATAAGGAAAAAGAATTTGATATTGAATGGAAATATAAAAGTAAAATCAAAAGTTTAGAAAAAGAAAATAATCAGTTACACAAAATTATAGATAAATTTTATGAAACAGTTGATAAATTTATAGTTTGGATTTGTCACAAGTTTGATATCGGCGAATCTAAAGAATTAGTTAGAAATTTTGAAAAAGAAACTCGTACTTTTATTGATCCAGTAAAGCAACTTAAACACGAAGAAAGAGAAAAAGAATGGGATTTGGAAATTTAAAATCCCATTCTTAATAGCTTTTTAACTTACGTAATAAATTATGTTACTTGTATGGATACCACCATTTGCGTAAAATATCATTGCTAGAAAATTGTGAATTTATTATTTTTAATTTTACAAATTCCTTAATTCCTAATTCACCTAATTCATAACCTATTCCACTATTTTTTCGTGCAATCCAAGGACAGTATTCGTTAGAAAGAAGAGGCTCATTAATCCACACCATACCAGTATCAAGCTTACTTGCAATATATTTAGCTATTTCTTCATTTTGTGTTATTACAGAAGAACCTAAACCATATTCAGAATCATTAGCCAATTCAATAGCTTCGTCAATAGAATGAAATTTTAAAATTCTCACAATTGGTCCAAAAGTTTCTTCTTGCACTATTTTCATATCATTTGTAAGATTTACAATTACGGTTGGCTGTATAAACCAACCATTTGCAAGTTCTCCTTCTGTATAAGCGCCTCCACCAGTAATTATCTTTGCTCCATTTTGTATAGCATCTTCAATTTGTTCAATAACTTTTTTAAATTGATTTTCATTTACAACTGGTCCCATTTCAGTAGTTTTATCAATTCCATTTCCAACTTTGATTTTTTCGCAAAATTCTTTAGCTTTATCAACAAATTTATCAAATATAGTATCTTGAACATAAACACGCTCTATACTAGAACAGAACTGCCCACAATTTGTTGTACTTCCCCAAACAGCTGCCATAGCTGCAAAATCTATATTTGCATCATCAAGTACAATCATAGGGTCTTTACCACCTAATTCAAGAGAAGTTTTAATAAAACGATCAGCTACTTGCTTTGCAATTTCTTTTCCTGCTTTCATACTACCAGTAAAAGAAACCATATTAATATCATTATTTAATAAAGCTATTCCTTGTTCTTTATCTCCATATATAAATCCAATTAAACCTTTAGGTAGAAAATCACATTGTGAGATAATCTTTTCAAGTTCTTTTGCTACTAAAAGAGAATTTTCAGAAGGCTTAAAAGCTATTGCATTTCCTGCCATTAAAGCAGGAGCCATAGACCATATAGGTGTTTGCAAAGGCATATTCCATGGCTTTATTAATGCCACTACTCCGTATGGCTCACAAACAATTTTTATATCTTTCTCAGGTATTTCATTGATAATAAAATCTGATAACATTTGTTCAGCTTTATCTGCAAAAGAACGAATGAATTTAATACTCTTTGAAACTTCTGGAAGAGATTCAGTTAAGGGTCTTCCCATTTCTTTAGTCATAAGAATAGCTAAATCATTAGAATTATTTTCTAAGATTGTTGCAAGTTTTTTTAGACAATTCCCTCGTTCTTCATATGATAATTTTGACCATATTTTAAAAGCATCTTTACATTTCTTTACAATATTTTCTATCTCATCATCTGTTGTAACAGGAATTGATCCAAGTAATTCTTTGTTTGCTGGATTGTAAGAATGTATTATATTATTTTCTTTAATAAACATATACTCACTCCTCTTTTTTTACATTTTTTATGCTACCTTTATTCCAGTGTCTACAACCTCTTTTACAAAAGGATTTGAAACTTTTTCGTAATCTTCTGTTGTTATTGGGTGTGGCTCTATTCTAGCATCTATGTCCCAAGTCATTCCCATTAGAACTGCCATACAATCATAAATATCTTCAAAATCATCAGAAATAACTGCAATATCTATATCACTATCTTCGTTTTCTGTTCCTTTTGCATAAGAGCCAAACAATATAATTGCTGTAACATTATATTGTTTTTTAATTTCTTCTATAAATTTATTTATACTATCTACAATATCTTTATTTATTGTTCTTTCAACCATTTTCGTACCTCCTCAACATTTTTTACTTGTTCAGATGTATAATCATCTGTGCATTTTTCATCAAAAGTCCTTTTATAATCATCATATCTAGCACTTATGTTAAATGTATTTATAGTTTGTATCTTTTCTCTTATTTCTGTTGGTACTTCCAAATTTGCTTTTTGTGAAAGTAATATTAAATTATGAATTTTAGGTGCTATTGGATCATCTGTATTATTTTTGGCATATAATCCTTTTAAAAGTTTTTCAATTACTAAATGTCCCATAAATAAACACCAA
Source organism: uncultured Clostridiaceae bacterium (assembly GCA_947577025.1). Lineage (GTDB taxonomy): Bacteria > Bacillota > Clostridia > TANB77 > CAG-508 > UMGS1663. Next base: position 8,117 of record CANPTO010000037.1, read on the forward strand.
GTATTCTTTTTTCCAGCTTTCATATAAAGCATTGTATCATAATCTTCATCTGCACTTTTAAACCAATATTCCATTAAATCTACACTATTCATACATTTTCTTCCTTTCAATCTATTCTTATTATAGCATTAAAGTTAAATTTTTACTACATTTTATAACATTTTTTTGTAAAGTTACTTATTTTCCTGTAACCACTTATAAACCTCATCTTCAGTAAGTTCTTTATGCTTTAGTTTAGTGATTTTTTCTTTAGCTTGTTTTTTCCATATTTCAAATTCTTTCTTTAATTTTTTGTCATCTTTGTTTTTATTAACAACACCGAATTTTTGTTGATATGTTTTTCTATATTCTGTATATGCTGATTTTTCTTGTAATCTTTTGTTATATGAAAGTATCGCTCCTTGTTCTCTACAAGTTTTTCCGTCTTCTTTTGGATAATCACAATAAATCTCATCTAATCTTGAGTTTGGTATAAAATACATTCCACAGTTTTGACATTTTTTTATTGGGTAGTTATCTGTTTTTGATAATTCTTCTAATATAGCATAACAAACACTTGATATATCATTACTTTTATGAGTATTTACCATTGATATAAGCATACCTTCTTCTTTTAGTTTCTTTAATAGGTCAATATCTGTTGAGTTTCCCAGTTCTTCATATTTATTAGAATAGTTATCTTGTATTACTTCATCATTTTTTATGTAAGAATATAATTTACCTTTTCTTTTTATTAGATATACTGCATACCTTTGCGAATGTGTAAATGGCTTTAGTTCTTCTATTTCATTTATATTATATATGTAATTAACTGCATCTGTTATTTGTTCTTGTATGTATATAAGTTGTTCTTTTAGATTATCATATATTTTTTTAGTTTCTTTTAGATATGTTTCATCATCTTCATATTTTCCTTTTAATTCGAATTTGTAATCTTCATATATATCTTTTAATATTTCAAATCCATAAGCATAAAAGAAATCTTTATACGCTGTTTCGTAAGTTGATAAGTTTGCATTTAAAAATCTTAATAGTAATAGTCCTAATCTTTCTACATAAGGAAAATATAAAGTACCTGGTTGTTTTAATCCCATATCTGTACCTTCATCTTCTTTCCATTTTATATATCTTATTCCACCACCATTATTACGACCATTTTTATGATTATCTTTTTCTTTATCATTAAAATCAAATGAAAAATCAGCTTTATAAAAATACATTGGTGTAGAATAATATTCTTTTTTTTCATCTTTGTTAAACCATATATAAAAATCATCAAAATGTTTTATTTCTGGTAAATCCATACTCATTTCAATATTTTCCTCCGTTTCTATAAAATTCTATTAAGTTCTATCGAAAACAATTTCAACTTTTTTAATAATTGTTATTGACATCTTAATTATATTATACTATAATTAGTTTAATAATACAATACTTTTTGAGATAATTATTGTTTAAAGTTGTAGACTAAAAATTCACTACAACTAAAATTAAAGGAAATGGAGGTGATTACAATAGATAAAATAATTGAAATAACAAGACTTTTTTATGATGAACATTTAAGACCAACAGATATAGCAAAACAAATTGGTGTAGGTAAATCATATATAACAAAAATTATTCAAAAAGATGAGAGATATATTGAAGAAAAAGAATACAGAGCCACACAAAGCAAAGAAAGACACAAAGTTTGTAAAAGAAATTATATCAATAAAAAGCGACAAGCTGATAAACAAGAATATCAAGCAATAATAATACAAATAAACAAAGATAACAAATATTTATCTACTAAAAAGAAACTATCTGATGAAGCATTTTCAAATTGGAACAGAGGAATGTTTGATTATGATAAGCATAGTAGTGATTTAGTATTAAAAAGTGGAATAAATGTAGGTTTTGATGTACCAAAAAGAGTAACAAATGTAGCAAATCCAAGTTGCATAAGAGCAACTGTCTAAATTGAATAAGCAAAGATTTTAGCACTTTATGAAAGGGCTATTTTTTTGACTTTAAATAAGAGTTTTGTAAGTATTTCTACCACTTATGAAACTCTTAATTTTTGAAAGGAGCAATTAAAAATGATTTTAAAAAGAAAATTCAAAAAGTATGTGCATTATTAGAACGAACAGGAGGAATTGTCATGGGTAAGAAAACAAAAAAGAAAGATGAAATAGTTATAATAAACAAATTTAAAGAAAACTCTGCTGAAGATGTAAGAGTTTCTATATCAAAGATTTTTGAGATGTTTTGCAATATGCAACTAACGAAAAAATAAGAAAAATACAGATTTTAGACAAAATTTAGTTTCCACCTACAATTTAGGCTATTGATTTTTATATTAAATCATGATAAATTAAGAACATAAATTATAGGTGGAACTTACTAAAGGAAAAGGAGGATAAATTGCTAGTAAGTAACACAAAAGTATATAACTGTGCTTTATATTGTAGATTATCAAGAGATGATGAACTACAAGGAGAAAGTAACAGTATAACAAACCAAAAAGAAATTTTAAAACAATATGCTAAAGAAAATAATCTAAATATTTATGACATCTATGTTGATGATGGTATTTCTGGAACTACTTTTGATAGACCAGATTTTAATAGAATGATAAAAGACATTGAAGATAAAAAAGTAAATATGGTAATTGTAAAAGATACTTCAAGACTTGGTAGAGATTATATAAGTTTTGGAGAATATATTGAAAAATACTTTCCAGAACATCAAGTAAGGTTTGTATCTATCATAGATAATTACGATTCTGAAATTGATAATGGAATTGCAGATACATTACCATTTAGAGCAGTATTAAATGATTTGTATGCTAGAGATACTTCTAAAAAAGTAAAAGCTACAAAACATAGAAATGCTATCAATGGTTTATTTAACGGAAAATTTGCACCTTATGGCTATATGAAATCTCCAGAGAATTGCCATAAACTGATTGTCAATGAGGAATATGCCCCAAATGTAAGAAGAATTTTTGATTTATATTTAGAGGGAAAATCATCAATACAAATTGCCTATATTTTTAATGATGAGCATATACCTACTCCCTCTCAAACAATGGGACAAGAGTATAGACTATCGTTGCTTTGGAAAACTGATACTATTAGAAGAATACTAAAAAATGAAATGTATATTGGAAATATGGTACAAGGCAAACAAACACAAATCAATTACAAATTAAAGAAACCTGTTCATAATAAAAAAGAAGATTGGATTATTGTTCCAAATACTCATGAACCTATTGTTGATAAAGAGAAATTTTATGCAGTTCAAGAAATTATAAAAAGCAGAACAAGGACAAGAACAAAATCATTAAACTTACTGTTAAGAGGTTTGCTGGTTTGTAAAGAATGTGGTAAAAAAATGGGATATTCAACTTCTCATTTTAAAAATGGCAATTATACTCAAATTTATACACATTGTCATACTTATCAATCATTACCAAAACTAAAACTTTGTACACCTCATCATATGAACTATACCAAACTTGAAAATGCAGTAATTAGCGAAGTACAAACTATATGCAAAAAATATTTAGATATAAAGAAATGTAAACAAATTATTGATGACAACAATAATAATGCTCAAAATGAAATTGAACTAAACAAAGAAAAAAGCAATTTAGCAAAAGCTATTGAAGTTTTAGATTTTCAAATAGAAAAACTATATGAAGATAAACTAAAAGGTCTTATCAATGACAATGATTTTTCAAGAATGTATGAGAAAAAAGTTAATGAAAGAGATTCTAAAACTAAAAAACTTGAAGAATTAAATACTGTCAAATTTGAAAGAAATGTAGTTGACTATGAGAAAATCATACAAGACTTTTTAAAGAAAGAAAATATTACAGCTTATATGCTAAATAGCTTGATTGAAAAAATTGAAATTGACCAAAATAAACAAGTAACTATATACTATAAATTCGCAGATTTAAACACTTTGTCATAAAAGGATGTATACTCATCTTTATCACATACCAAATATGTGTTATGCGTTTCTAATTGTGCTATAAGTTCTTCTAAATCACGAACTGAACGAGTTACTCTGTCTAACTTATAGGCTACAATATAATTGATTTTGCCACTTTTCATATCTGATAACATTTCTTGAAATGCTGGTCTATCTTTAATATTTTTTGCTGATATTCCAGCATCTTCATATACCTTAAATACTTCATATTCTTTAAATTTACAAAGTTGTAATAACTTTTCTTTTTGTTCTGCTAAACTAAACCCGTTCTCTGACTTGATCTTCTGTACTAACTCTAATATAAATTCCTGCGATTTTTCTTTCATTGTTCATTTTATAAATCTCTCCTTTCACTATTGAATGGAAAGGCACAAAAAAACTCTAAAATTAAAGTAGCCTTTCTATGTAGTCTTTTAATTGAGATAAAGGGTATTTATACCTTAAATCTCCCACATAAAAGTAATCACATTCATTAAAGAATAAAAATAACTTATCTTTAATGATTACTCTATGTGGTTCTACATACGCTAAGTTTGTATGTTCTATAATTCTTAAACAACCTTCAAATATCATTTCGTGTTCAAGTTTTATAGCATTCAAACTGCAAGCCCATTCAATTTTAGAGAGCAATTCTCTTTTAATCTTGTTTTTCTTCTTTACAATGCTAATCATACCACACCATCCTTCCTTTTTCAAGATAAAGGCGACAAAAAAATCAACCTTTTACAGTTGATTTATCAATGTTTTCGTCTGGTGCGACGATTTTACTTATTGGAGCTACTGGGGAGAATCGAACTCCCGACCTACAGGTTACGAATCTGTTGCTCTACCAAC
>CANPTO010000038.1 GCA_947577025.1 uncultured Clostridiaceae bacterium
TAGTATCTAAACAATCATAGTTAATTCTAGTTTACACAGTAAACTCTATATTCTCTAAGCTAGAATTAACTATGATTAAAAACTTAACTTATCCATTTGCTCCATCCCCTTTGATATTATTCATAAGTGTTAAACTTCCCAAAAGTGCCAGATATCCCATTAGGAAACGTCCCTAATGGGAAGTTTTATAATATTCCCATTTTCTTAGCAAATTGTTTCCCTTTTTTTACCATATGTCTTTTATTTCTTCCTGACATTTCTTTATACATCATCATAGCACCTGCTGTTGCAATGCCTCCTATTACTATTCCTTTTACAAATTTCATATTCATTCACTTACCTCCCTTTTCTATTTTATAATTTTTGAATAATTTTTATATAGTAATTATTTTAAAATTATAATTTCTAATTAGTATGTCTTTTTTCTTTCTATTCTATACTCTTTATATATTTTATATATTTCGTGAATTGCTATAATTAATATGAATATCGCAAAATATCTTTTTAAGTTTGCTGAGCTTATATTTTCTGATATTATTGCTCCTATTATTGCCCCTATTACTCCAGATATTGATACTACTCCTGCTAATTTAAAATTAATATTTTTTTGCTTTATATTTATAATAATTGCTGCAATTGATGTTGGAATAAAAAATACTAAATTGGTTGCTTGAGCTACATGCTGTTCTACCCCCATAAATAGTGATAAAAGTAATATTAATATTGTTCCTCCTCCCATTCCTAAACCTGTAACAATTCCTGCTATTATTCCAAAAATAATTGGTAACATTTTGACCTCCTTGTTATAAGAAGTTGGAGGTTGGAAGTTAGAAGTTGGATTATATGGCAAATGCTTCGAAGAAATTACCTAATTTTCCAACATCCAACCTCTAACTTCTAACTTCCAATTAGTATTTTAATTGCAACATATAGTAAAAAGCACGTAAATAATATTCTAATATATTTTGTTTTTATTTTTTTTAAAAGTTTTGCTCCTATTATTCCTCCTATTATTCCTCCTATAGCACACATTATTCCAATTTTCCAATCTATAAATTTATCTTTGTAATAAAATATGCTACTTGTAACAACCATCGGCAAAATGCATAATATTGCTGTTCCTCTTGCCTTTTTGTCTTCTACTCCTAGTAAATATATAAATGCAGGAACTAATATAAGTCCACCTCCTGATGCAAAAAGACCACATATTATTCCTGCTACTATTCCTATTAATGCCTTTTTTATATTTTCCACTTAAATAGTTTTCTCCTTTTTTCTTCTATTTAAGTATTATTAGCATTTTTTATTATTTTATTCTTTTAACTTTTATGGTTACAAATGATTTGTAACATAAATATATCCAAGTCCTTGAAGCTCGGGCGAGCAAAATCGCCCTTACATTAATTTGAAATTATTTAGAAGCCGTAAATCGTAACCTTTTATGTACATTTCTTGGTTTTAATTTCTATAATTATATGATAATATACACTTATAAAGACAGTGGGATGCAGTTTTATCCCATTGTCCTTATTTTCTTAATTCAGACACTATTTGACTTAGACTTTCTATTAAATAATCTACGTCTTCTTTTGTATTTTCTATTCCAAAAGTTACTCTTAGTGCTCCTTTTGCCATTTTGCTACTTACTCCTATTGCCATTAGTACATGTGATGGACTTGGATTTCCAGTACTACATGCACTTCCTCCTGAGGCGCATATTCCTTTTTCGTCTAGTTTGTATAGTAGTTCTTCTGATTGTATTCCTTCAAATGATATGTTTGCATTTCCTGGAAGTCTGTTTGTTCTATCTCCATTTACTTTTATATTTGGTATTTTTTCTTCAACTTGTGATATATAATAATCTCTTAATTTTATTAACTTTTTATTGTAATTTTCAAATTCTTTATATGATAGTTCTATTGCTTCTCCTAATCCTATTATTCCTGCTACATTTTCTGTTCCTGCTCTTTTATCTTTTTCTTGATGCCCTCCATCTTGTAATTTTTCAAATTCTACTCCTTCTTTTACATATAGTGCTCCTACTCCTTTTGGTCCATAAAACTTGTGTGCTGACATTGATAATAAGTCTATGTTCATTTCTTCTACATCTATTTTTATATTTCCTATAGCTTGAACGCTATCTGTATGAAATAATATGTTATGTGCTTTTGCTATTTTTCCTATTTCTTTTATTGGCTCAATTGTTCCTATTTCATTATTAGCTGTCATTATACTTATTAGTATTGTATCTTTTTTTATTGCATTTTCTAACTCACTTAATGAAATCATTCCATTACTATCTACGTTTAAATATGTTACTTCAAACCCTTGTTTTTCTAATGTTTGACAAGTGTGCAATACTGCTGGATGTTCTATTTTTGAAGTTATTATATGTTTTCCCTTTTCTTTGTTTTTATAACACACCCCTTTTATAGCCAAATTATCACTCTCACTTCCACATGAGGTAAAATATATTTCTTTTGCTTTGCAATTAATTGCTTTTGCTACCTTTTGCCTTGCAATATGAATTGCTTTTCCTGTTTCTCTTCCGTTTACTATACATCGATGAAGCATTACCATATTCAATTGTTAAGAATGGTAACATTGCATTTAGTACTTCTTCTCTAATATATGTTGTTGCAGCATGGTCAAAATATCTTATTTTCATATTGTTTCCTCTCTGTTTTTTATCATTTTTTTATATTATATTATTTTTATTTCTTTTTTATTCTTATTAACTTTATTTATTTTTCTTATTATTATAAGTTTTTTTAGTTATTTACATGTATAAAAAACCGGAAATAAGAATTTGTACGCATTAAAAATGCTACAAATTCTAAATTCCGCCATAATTATCTTCTTAGGAAACTCACCTTCTTCGCTTTGCTACGCATAAGTTATCTGTAAAGTCATTTCATTCCTAACGGCTAACTTAACTATCGTGGATGACTTTCCTAAGAATATAAAAAAACAAAAAACATTAAACTTATTTGAATTTAATGTTTTTTGCTTTTTTATTTATATTGAATTTTTTATGTTACTATTTTTAATTTGATGCCCATCTTAATACTTTTATGTCTTTATATGTGTTTAATACATCTGTATATTTTTCGTATTCTTCTTCCCATATCATTTTTGGTACTTTTTCAAATGCATCGAAAACTTTTTCCGCTTCCATTAAGAATACTATTTGCTCTTGTGGACTCATTTTTTCATATCTTTTTGAAAATGCATATAGTTTGTCTAACATTTGGTTTGCTTGTATGAAGCTCCAAAAGTCTTTTACGTTTAAACCTGCTAACCTTAATTGCATTACTGAATATGCAATTAATGCAAATACTATAAAAGTTAGTATATATATTATCATCATTAGTTCCATATCTTTCACCTTCTCTTTTGAATATATTACTATTATAACACTTTTGAAATATTTTTGCAACAGTTTTGTAATATTTTTGTAATATATTTGATATAAAATGTTACATTTCACAACTACTAAATAATTTATAATTACTTAATGGCTTGTAAATAGTAGCTATGAAATACAAAGTTAAGATATGGGTTATTAAAAATATTTGCATTCTATTTTATTTATATTTAATTTTCCATCTATAGTAGTATATGAAAATTTTTTTACAGTATTTACATTCTAATGTATTTAAATTAATGTTTCTTTGTAATAACTAACTATTTTGGGAATTATATTTTAATATATTAAATTAGTATAATGTAGCTTTTAAGCTGATTACTTACGAATTTATTTTTATAAGCTTTTTAGCTCTTTTAGACGTTGCACATATGCATTTTTTAAATCTTCTTCTAATGCTAGTTTTGGCTCTTCTATGCCTATTTTTTCTAATATTTTCTTGGTAAATTCAGGATTTAGTATTAATATTGGACCTATTACATATGTTGATATAAAGTTGTTTTTCTTTATTCCTTCTAGCTTACTTTGTTCATTTAACCCTATTCCTTTTTCTACTTCTGCAAAGTAATTTTTTTGGTTATCTCCATAACCTAATGTAAATTGACTTTTGAAGCCTACTATTTCTATTTCTTCATATTTTCCTATAAAATTACTGTTATGCCTATGCATCATATTTCTTTTTGCATATGTTTCAAATATTCCTAATGCTTCTATTTTACTTCCGTCTTCATTTTCTATATATTTGCCAAATATTTCTCCTGCATTTCCTGTTATTAGAAATACTGTGTTTTCTTCTATTAGTTGTTCTATTCTTTGTTTATATGGCTTTAATTTCTCTATTACTTTTTCTTGTGTTTTTTCTGTCATTGGTCCCATATATATTAAGTCTACTTTTTGAGTTACAAATGCTGGCTCATCATTAAAGTTTGTTTCTATAAAGTTTGCTTTTGGAATACATTTATGTAAGTATTTCATATTGCTTATATCTCCATATAAGTTACAAAATTCTGGAAATAATATTTCTATTTTTTTGTCCATTATTTTTTGCTTTTCCTTTCTTTTTCTATTTTATTTTTGTTGATTATTTTGGCTTTTTATTTGTCTTTTCCAATTTTTGATGTTTCCTAATCTATTTAGTTTTTTAGTTTTCTTTATTTTGCTTCTAACTTAAGGACGTTTGGCAATTTATCTAGATTATCTTTAGTTGCTATTTTAATTTTTGTATCTTGTTTCAGATTAGGAAACACACAAATCTAGTTTTCAGTTTGCTTGTTTTGTTCTAGTATTTTGTCTTTTACTTTTTTCTTTAGTTGATTTTTTAGGTCTATTGAGTATAGGTCGTGTAAAATAAATATTTTGTCTATCCCTTTTAAATTTAGCTTGTCTACTAGAGTTGTTTCTTCTCGTTGATGTACTATTTTTTCTTTTGGTATTTGTGCTATTTGTAATCTCACATATGTGTCTAAGTATCTTGCTCCTCCTGTTAGTATTTGTTTTATGCTTTCTGAGTTTAAAAATTCGTAGTCTGTATCATAATGCCATGCTATGTTTTCTGATGAGTTTGCTGCTTCGTGTAAGTCATCTAGTAATATAAATACAGCCTTGTTTCCTTCTTCTTTTCTTACATAATCAAATGCTCTTGAACATGCTATTGGGTTCATTCCTTTTGCTAGTTGAGTTATTATTTCTATATTTCCTTCTTTTTCTTTGCTATATCTTGTATCTACTATTTTTTGTTTTTTTAGTATTGGATTTATCTGTTCTTGGTTTAATCCTAATTCTTTTAATACTGTTATTGTTGCAAGCATATTATAAATATTTATTATATTATTATTTATTAAATCATATTTTTCTTCACTTTTACTCTTTATTGTCATTTGCATTTTTTCAAAGTCTATATTTGTTACTTCATAGTTTATTTTTGGTGACTGAAAATTGCATTTTATGCAGTGCGCTCTCCCTATATGATTATATCTTACAAAATCATATTCTAGTTTACTATCACATTTAGGACATACTGTTATATCTCTTACTATATTTTCACATTTGTCTGTATCTGTTTTTAGCCTGTCTATTCCAAAGTATATTCTATTGTTATTTGGGCTTAAGTTACTTACTATTAGGTCATCTCCATTTAAAATAAGTGTTGTTTGACTTGGTATGTTATTTGATAATATACTTGATATAAATTCTGTGTGTGCATTTCTTTTTAGTGAGTCTCTAAATAGGTTTGTACATACTAAGTATGTTGGAGTTATATATGGATATATCTTTACACTACTTCTTTCGTCTATTTCAAATACTGCTAATTCCTTTTTTTGCTTTCCTAGTAAGGTTGCTCCTTCTATTAATGCTGTGGCTAGTCCTGAGTTTATATTTGAGCCTAAGTGGTTATCTATAAATTCATAACCATTTTCTTTTAGTACGTCTTCTATCATGTTACATACTGTTGTTTTTCCGTTTGTCCCTGTTACTCCTATTATTGTTTTTGGTTTGTCTATTCTTCCTAAAAAGTCTGGACATAATGTTACTGCAAGTTTACCTGGAAAATATGTTGCATCTCTTCCTATTAGTTTTAATGCTATTCGTGATAACTTTGCTAAATATAATACTATATAAAATTTTAAATTCTTTTTCATTGTTATCTCCTTGTTTTTTGTTTATTTTATCAATTAATTATATCAAAAGTCAATTATTTAAAGATTTTTTATTTGATTTTTTCATAATCAATTTTCCTCCTCTTTTTTGTTCTAATTTTTTTATATTATTAATATAATTTTTCTGTCAATAAGTTTTATTTATTGTGCAGGGTAATTTTATAAAATATCGTTATAGTTCATTACTAATATTAAATATAGATGTAGAAGCATTGAATTGTAACAAAATATTCTGATTTATTCTTAATTATTATTTCTATTCTTTTAGTTTCACTCTATTTTTATTTAAATGACATTATAGCTTTTTTTAGTTATATTTTCTTTATTATTGAATATTATTTTATAGGTGAATTTTATGAAATTTTTAGTTGTTACTAAACAACAATTATTGATTTTAGCTTTTTTTATTGCTTTTTTGTCTATCTTTTTTTGTTTTTATACTTCTTTTGCACAAAAGCCTGAAATTAATAATAATTATATTTTACCTTCTTCTTCACAGAATAATTTTTCTATGTTTAATTTGCAGGAGGATTTAGATGCTATATATTCTTCTAATGAAAAGGTGGCATATTTAACTTTTGATGATGGTCCTACTAAAATAGCTACTACTAAAATTTTAGATGTTTTAAAGGAAAATGATGTTCATGCTAGCTTTTTTGTAATTGGTTATAGAGTAGAGGAATTTCCTAATATTGTTAAAAGAGCATATAAAGAGGGACATTTTATTGCAAACCATGGATATTCTCATAATAATAGTAAGCTATATAAGAGTAAAAATTCTTTTATTAGTGAAATTCTTGATACTGATGACAGTATTTCTAGAGCTATTGGTATTAATGATTATCATTCATATATTTTTAGGTTTCCTAATGGCTCTAAAAGCACTAAATATTCTGTTGCAAAAAAGAATTGTAAAAATTACTTAAAAGAAATTGGTTATTCTTATATAGATTGGAATGCTTTGAATAATGATTCTATTAAAAAGTATTCTTCTTATGAATTGTTAAATAATTTGAAAAATAGTGTTAAAGGTAAAAATTCGTTGGTTATTTTAATGCATGATACTATTGATGTTAGTAAGTCTTATGAGAGTTTAGATAGCTCTATAAAATTTTTAAAAGAGCAAGGTTATAGTTTTAAAACCTTTTATGATTTAGTTCAAGGTCAAAATTTAAAATAGAAAAACTTTATAATTTAAGTACTTACTTTAAATTTTACACCTCTGTGGATATAGTTTTATATTTTTTTGTTTATAAATGCTAAATTTTATATTTTTGCTAATTAATACAACTATACAAAAATGTGTCAATTTGTACCTTTGACACACTTTTGTACAGACCATATTTTATATTTTAGAGCTTATTTTGAATAACATATCTTCTATGTTTGACATTCTCATTTCAAAAACTTGGTTTGTCATGTCATCTATTTTGTTGTATTCTTGCATTTTCATTAGTTTATTCATTATAGTAGAAAAATTCTTTTGTAAGTTTTCTGACAAATTAGTTTGCTCATTTTTTATTTCATTTAAAAGTTCTTTTACTTCTTCAAATTGGTAATTTGTCATTGGATTCCTTTTATCCATAAAATCACCTCTTCTTTGAATTATTATAATGCTATAATAACATTATAGTAAAAGATTGTCAATACTTTTAATGAAAATTTGTTTGTTTTATTTTTGATAAGTTGCTATTCATAGCTACTAAATAATCTAGAATTACAAGGGGCTAAATCGGTAAGGAATTCCCCTTTGGGAATACCAAATTTTGCCCTTAGATACTTTTAATATTGATATAAATTTAAAATATACGTTTAGGGCGTAATTGGGGAAATTCTTACAGATATTCCTATTAGATATGAGCCCCTACAGCAGAAATAAAATATTTTAAAACTGTGAATTGTAACATATTTATGAAATGACCATGGATTCTTTTAAATTTCTATTGCAAATTTCGACAAAATGTGATATATTAAATTTATAAACTGTAAACTCGTTAAAAAAGAAAGGAATTTCAATTATGAAAAATAAGAAAAAATTATATGTTCCTGTTTCTAATGAAATTAACGATACTTATGGTGAAGATGATTTTTTTGATTATGAATATCTTACTGATGATGAACAGACTGCTAGTTGTAATCCGCCAAAGGATTACGACGAATTCGATGATGATTTAGACTATGATTATTAGTCCGATTAGTATGGAAAGTCCTTTTCACTTAAATATACCAGCTTTACTTTAAAGCTGGTATACTTTTTTTATTCTTCTATTAATTTAATATGTACTTCTTTTAGTTGTTCTTCTGTTACCCTGCTTGGTGCTCCCATAAGGACATCTCTTGCTTTTTTGTTTTTTGGAAATGCTATTATTTCTCTTAGGTTTTCTTCGTTTGTCATTAGCATTATCATTCTATCTACTCCTGGTGCCGCTCCTGCGTGTGGTGGTGTTCCATATTGAAATGCATTATATAATGCACCAAATCTTGTTTCTACTTCTTTTTCGCTGTATCCTGCTATTTCAAATGCTTTTACCATTAGTTCTGGGTCGTGGTTTCTTACTGCTCCTGATGCCATTTCATATCCATTACATACTGCGTCATATTGGTATGCTAAAATATCTAATGGATCCATTTCTTTTAGAGCTTTCATTCCACCTTGTGGCATTGAGAATGGGTTGTGGTTGAAGTCTATCTTATTCTCTTCTTCGTTATATTCGTACATTGGGAAGTCTACTATAAAACAGAAACGATATGTGTCTTTTTCTATTAAGTCTAGCCTTTTTCCTAGCTCTATACGTACTAAACCTGCTATTTTTTGTGCTACTACTAATTCATCTGCTATGAAGAATATACTGTCTCCTGTTTTTGCTCCTAGTTTTTCTTCTAAATTCTTTTTAACTTCTTCTGTAACAAATTTTGCAATTCCTCCTGCTGGTCCTTCTTCGGTTAGTTTTACCCATGCTAAACCTTTTGCTCCTGCTTCATTTACTGCAAATTCTGTCATGTTATCAAAGAATTTTCTTCCTTCATTTGCTCCGTTTGGAACTACTATTGCTTTTATTGTTTTATCTTTAAATGCATTAAATTCTGTTTCTTTAAAAATACTTGTAGCATCTTGTATTATAAGTGGGTTTCTTAGGTCTGGCTTATCTATTCCGTATTTTTCCATTGCTTCTTTATATGGAATTCTTAAAAATGGTGCTTCATCTACTCTCCAGTTTGTGAATTGCTTAAATGTACTTGTAAATATTTCTTCTAATACTTTCAAAACTTCTTCTTGGGTGCTAAATGCCATTTCAAAGTCTAATTGGTAAAATTCACCTGGTGCTCTATCTGCACGTGGGTCTTCATCTCTGAAGCATGGTGCTAGTTGAAAATATTTATTAAATCCTGATACCATTAGTAGTTGCTTAAATTGTTGTGGTGCTTGTGGAAGTGCATAGAATTCTCCTGCATGTATTCTACTTGGTACTAAAAAGTCCCTTGCTCCTTCTGGTGATGAGTTTGCAAGTATTGGTGTTTGTATTTCTGGAAATCCCATTTCGTTCATTTTGTCTCTTAAAAATTTTAGAACTTTTGAACGTAGTAAAATGTTTTTGTGTATTTTATCATTTCTTAAGTCTAAAAATCTATATTGTAGTCTTAGATCTTCTTTTACTTGTGAAATATCTGCTTTTTCAGAGTTTACCTCAAATGGAAGTACGTTTTTGCATTTTCCAAGCATTTCTATTTTTTTTGCTTTTATTTCTATTTCTCCTGTTGGAATTTTTAGGTTCTTATTTGAACGCTCTAAAACTTCTCCTTGCACAGATATTACACATTCTGTTACTAATTCTTCAGCATTTACTTGTGATTCTTCATTTATAACTATTTGAGTAATGCCGTGCTTCATCTCTTAAATCTATAAACTTCATGGCGCCTAAGTTTCTTATCCTTTGAACCCATCCTGCAAGTTTTACTTCTTCTCCTACGTTTTTAATGTTTAATTCTCCACATGTGTGGTTTCTATATTTGTTTTCCATTTAAAGTTCCTCCTTTAAAGTATTTTAATCCTTAAAATCTTTATAAATTATACATTCGTACAACAAAAAAGTCAATGAAACATTGGTAAGTTTTGCATTTTTTCTATTACAAATTTTATTTAAAACGTAGGGGCTTAATCGGTTAGGAATACCTAAGAGAATTTACCGAATTACGCCCTAAACGAATTTCTTAAATTTGCAAAAAATTTTAAATTTATGCTAAGGGCGTAATTCGGTATTCCTATGCGGTATTCCTGACCGATTAAGCCCCTACGGTAATATTTAATTTTATTTGTTTTTTAATATTTAGTTCTTTCTCTTGTTTTATCATGTTTATTGTTGTATAATTCATTTAAATTGCAAAATACTTATATATGAGAAAGGAAAGTAATTTATTATGGAAAATGTATTAGTAAAAGATTTATATAGGAATACCCAAAAGTATTCTGGCAAAGAAATTAAAGTTTCTGGTTGGGTTAGAACTGTTAGAGATTCTAAAACTTTTGGTTTTATTGAACTTAATGATGGATCATTTTTTAAAAATGTTCAAGTTGTTTTTGATAATAATTTGAGCAATTTTGATGATATTTGTAAATTAAGTATAAGTTCTTCAATTATTGTTAGTGGAACACTTGTAGTTACTGAAAATGCTAAACAACCATTTGAAATAAAAGCAACTAATATTGATGTTTTTGACGTTGCAGATAGTGATTATCCACTTCAAAAGAAAAGACATACTTTTGAATATTTAAGAACTATTTCATACTTACGTCCTAGAACAAATACTTTTAATGCTGTTTTTAGAGTTCGTAGTGTTCTTTCATATGCTATACACAAGTTTTTTCAAGAAAGAGGCTTTGTATATGTTCATACACCACTTATTACTTCTAGTGACTGTGAAGGTGCTGGAGAAATGTTTACAGTTTCAACTTTAGATTTGGAAAATGTTCCTAAAAACGAAGATGGAAGTGTAGATTATTCTAAAGATTTCTTTGGTAAAAATTCTCACCTAACAGTAAGTGGTCAATTAGATGTTGAAAACTATGCTTTTGCTTTTAGAAATGTTTATACTTTTGGTCCAACTTTTAGAGCTGAAAATTCAAATACGGTAAAACATGCGGCTGAGTTTTGGATGATTGAGCCCGAAATTTGTTTTGCTAACCTAGAAGATGATATGAACTTGGCTGAAGATATGATTAAATATATAATTTCATATGTTTTAGAAAATGCTCCTGAGGAAATGGAATTTTTCGATAAGTTCGTAGCTCCTGGTTTATTAGAAAGATTAAATAATGTTATTAATTCTGAATTTGGAAGAATAACATATACTGATGCTATAAAAGAACTTGAAAAAAATAATGATAAATTTGAATATAAAGTTACTTGGGGTACTGATATTCAAACAGAACATGAAAGGTATTTGAGTGAGGTAGTTTTTGGAAAACCTGTATTTGTTACTGATTACCCTAAGGAGATAAAAGCTTTTTATATGAAGCAAAACCCTGATGGTAAAACAGTTGCTGCAACAGATCTTTTAGTTCCTGGTATTGGTGAGTTAATTGGTGGTAGCCAAAGGGAAGATGACATAGAGAAATTACGTGATAGAATAAAAGAACTTGGCTTAAATGAAGAAGATTACTGGTGGTATTTAGATTTACGTAGATTTGGTAGTAGCGAGCATGCAGGTTTTGGTTTAGGTTTTGAAAGGATGATGATGTATTTAACTGGAATGCAAAACATTCGTGACGTTATACCTTTCCCTAGAACACCTAAGAATTGTGAATTTTAAATTGTTTCTAAAAAAAAGGGGCTGTAAAAAAAGGAAAGATTTGGGACGCGTTCAAAACTTTCCTT
>CANPTO010000039.1 GCA_947577025.1 uncultured Clostridiaceae bacterium
TCTAACATATATTAGAAAATATTACAATTTTGTAATATTTTATGAAATGACCCTGTAAAAAAGTATGTGCATGTTTACGGTACACATACTCAAAACAAATGACATCTTCCAAATTCAAGATAATTTGTTTATTGTAACTATATAATAACGCCTTTTTTTATAATTGTCAAATAATAATGATTAAAAATATAAATCATTTTTTAGAAAACTTAAGGATTAGTATAAGGAATGAATATAATATGTGCTATAAACACTAAAATTTCAATAGATTAATCACTTCATATAGAACTTAGAAGATATGTTGTTGTTGAACTTAAAGCAAATAGTTTCAAACCAGAATATGCTGGACAATTAGGTTCTTATGTTACAGCATTGATGAAACTTTAAAGAAAGAACAAGATAATCCAACAATTGGACTATTATTATGTTGTGATAAAGATAGACTAACTGTAGATTATTCTTTAAAATCAATTAATGTTCCAATAGGAGTATCTTATTTTGAAATAGAAAAATATATTCCTAAAGATATATTAGAGAAATTACCTACTGAAGAAGATTTGAATTTACACATTGATATAATAGATGAAGTAGAAGAATAAAATTAAAATAGAATAGCTATAAAATTAAATATTATATAGTAAAATTTAAAAAGTAATGTTATAATAAAAAGCGAAAGAAAAATTTTTTCTATATTATAGTAGAAAAGAGGTAAAATACTTTGAAAATAATAAATGATGAATTGAAATTTAAAATTTATAATGCTTTAAAAAAGAATCATGAAGAAGAAATTATTGAAGAAGAATTAAAGAAAGTAAAGAGCATATCAATAAATCAAAATAATTTAAATGGCACAAGAATAGAAGCAAAAGATTTTGAATATTTAAAATATGTAGAATCTTTGTCTTTAAACTTATTTGAAATTACAGACGAATTTATACAACAAATTAATTCATTTGAAAATATAACGCATTTATCACTTAATCATTGTATTATGAAAACAGATAATAAAATAATTAATCATTTGAATAGTATAATTGTTACATATACTCAAAATTTTAAATTAAATATGATTGAAGATACTTTATCTCCAAAAATAATACGATTAATCAATTTAGAAAAAATTGATTTAAAAGATTTAATAGCATACAAAAATTTAAAGTACATTTATATCTATAATACACAAATAGAAAAACCTGAATTTTTAAATAGTTTTGAGCAATTAAAAGAAGTTTATTTAGATGGAAGTACTATCTCGGAGGAAATATTAGAGCAGTTAAGGGAGAAAAATATAAAAGTACATTATAAAGAAGAATATTTACCAAATTAAGGAGGATTCATGGAAGATACGTATGCAAATGCTTATGTGGAAATTTTAGAAATATTAAAATATGTTCCAGTAAATGAAATAGAAAAAATTCCGAAAAAAGAAATTGAATTTTTTGAAAGAAATAAAAATGTAAATTATCAATATGATTATAATGTGGACAATTCAGTAACTTTACGAAAAACAGATGCTATTATTGTAAATCTTTACAAAAAATATTTTTCAAATGAAGAAGAAAATAAAAAAATTGATGAATTACTTTTTTTAAATGAACAAAAAAGTGAATTGAAAAAAAGTAGATTGTATAGCAATAAGGTTATTTTTGAAAGGCAAATTGATGAATCAATACAATCTAATTTACCAATTGAAGTAAAAGAAGAGAACTTCATTCAAAAAATTATATCTAAATTAAAAACTTTTTTTAAAATGCCAAAGAGCAGAAAGGGAAACAAATGAGAATTAATGGTAATATTTTACAAGAAATGTTAGATAATGTAGGTGTAATGGAGCCTTTATCATTTTTTTTAAAATATATAGATATTATTGATGATAAAAAGTGGCGTGAAAAAATACAAAAAGCAGAACATGTTTCTGAAGATACAGAATTATATAACGAATTAAAAAGTATATTAAATAAATCGCTTTTCTTAACAATACCAAATGAAAACGATTTAATGAATAGATTTGCTAATATTGTTTTTGAAGATTCAATTGATATGTTTGGAGAGTTTACAGAATTTTATCAAGAACTTGAAAACTTGAAAAAGCAAGGATTTGACAAAGTAAGATTTAAAGAATGTTCATCAGAAGTTCAACTGCGTGCTTTAAATAGTGAAATACATTTTAGCGATTATGAACAATATTTTGATATAGCAAATATAGATGTACAAGATAAAGTCTTTGAAAATGTATTAGAAAATGGTGGAATATTTCAACATCAATTTAAGAATAGCCGAAATTATATAGAGCATAAGAATAAGATAGAAACAATAATAAATCAAGAGATGGAAGGAATACTAGATTTATCAGATATTATAGGTAGTAAAGAAGTATTAAATAGATGTTCTAGTCATATTTTTAAAAAATTACCAGATGATTCTAAATATGAGTTTATAGAAATATTTACAAAAAAATATGAAGAGATAATTAAAAATGAAAACTTAAATCCAAAACAGTTGGAAGAAAGTTTAACAGGAGAAGAATTATTAGAATTATTAAGTCAGAATAATTTTGAACAAAAAAAGGGAGAAGTTTATCATTTGAATTTTGATACAACCAAAATAGATCTTCAAAAACTAATAGATGTTTCTCAAAAGTATAAAATTTCTTGTTCATTAGTAATTGAAAGTAGTGCAGATTTACCCATTAATTCAATTGAAATTATAACGAAACACTTTGGAATTGATATAAAGGAAGTAAGAGTTAAACAAGATGATTTAAATGAAGAACAACAAATTCCATATTCAATAGAAGATTATATAAATTGTAGAAATATTATTGATGCAATTACAAATGATGTAGAAGAAGAAGCTAAAGTAATGCCAAATGACCCAAATCGAGATAAAAAAATCTGTGGTATTGTTGTAAGAAGATTAGCTAATTTAATCAGATATAATCACGAATATATACATAAATCTGATATGAAGCAAACTTCAAAAGAAGAAGACATTATAAATAGAAATATGATAGGAGGTTTGCTAAATGGTATTTGTGTTTGTGCAGGTTATGCTGAAATTTTAAGAAATGTTTTACTATGTTGTGGAATAGAATGCAGATATGTTAGTGCGGATAATAGAGAGAAAGAGGAATCTGGTCATGCATGGAATCAAGTTAAACTAGATGGAAAGTGGTATAACATAGATTTGACTTTGGATGCAGATAGAATTGTAGCTGGACAGCCTACTAAATATTTTTTGAAATCAGATAATGATTTTGGACATACTAAATTTATAATAAGAAAACTTATTAATAAATGTGCCGACTCTATTCCTAATGCACATCAATATATGAGATATAGATCAATAGATCAAAATGTAAATTTTAATAAATTATTAAGAAGAGCAATTGTGACTAAAGGAATCACTCAAAGTGAAGCTAATGAATATTCAAAGGTAGCTAGTGCACAAGAAAATGACATTGTCAAGTAAAATATATATTTCAAAATAACTTAGATAGAAGGCAGGCTAATTTCTGCCTTTTATCTGTCAAAATCAAGTTCTTTCTCTCTTTCTTCCTTTTTCATCTGTTTTACTGGGTCAATGAATGTGTGTGTAGCATCTTCAAATTCACTTTCTTTCTAGAAAGAGAATAGAAAATATTTTAGCAAATATTTTTATATAAAATTAAACAAAACAGGCAAGAACTATAATTATAATATTCTTGCCTGTTTTGCACAGCTATTTTAACCTCCTATTACTGTTAAGCTTCAACTGCAAGTTTTGCAAGTTTCCTTGCATCTTCAAGAGTTTCAGCTCCTCCTATGAAACCTGCTGGATGACAAAAGCTTGCAGTTGCAATACCTGTTACCTCTTGAAGCTTAGGACCACTAAGGCCTCTCCATTCATTTGGTACGGATTTTCTCTGCCCAAAGCCACCCAACACATCAGGAACGCATTGCCAGTTGTAGCCCCCTCTATTAGAAGGGAATACAACAAACTGTACATCGTTAGCTTTCTCATTTTTAGATGAGAAGACAAACTCCTGCCATGGAACAAACTGACAGAGTTCTATAATATGTCCTTCAGCCTTAGATATGGACTCTTCAACGATACCCTGAGCCTTCGCTTTGGATACAACACTTTCAAAAAAATTGTCAAAAACAATTTTAGAAAAATTAACAGCATTAGCGAAAGCATCGTCAGAGGTCATTTTACTATCCCAGTTAGGATTAAATAGAGATATCGTCTGATAAAATGTCATTGCCTGAGCAGGATAATCTGCTTTAGGCAATTTGCCATTATCAGCAGCATCCACACCTTGAATAAGGTCTCTGTCAATCAGCTGACAAACCAAGTCGGGATTGCAAGTATTGGCTACTAGCTGACGACCAAAATCCCTCCAAATCAACCCAACAGAAGCATACGGTACACCGTTTTCGCGGCAACCATTGCCTCCTTTTTGATGGTGATCGTACTTACCGAATCCGATATCATAAATGATAACATCATCAGAAAGTCCTTCATCAGGAACTTTGAAAGTACGGCAAACAGTGATGTCGCCAAGAACTCTCTCAAGGATTACAGTGGCAAGAACATCATCAGCATGAAGAGTTCCTGCATGTGTAATAACATTTGCCTCTGCTACATTAGTTGTCATCTTAAACATAATATTTTTCCTCCTGTCGGCTAATTTAGCTGTTTCAAGTCATATGCTTCTTTATAGGTATATATCGTTTCAACCTCAGATAACAAAGACTCTTAACAACTTAAATAAAATTGTCAAAGTACTGTTTTATAAATTAGAACTAATATGATTATACTACATTTTACATAAAAAGTCAAATTTGGAATTACTTTGATGATAGTTATTTCCTATTAAAGCATAAAATAATATGCATAGATTGCCAATAAATATAATATTTCTATCATAAGCTGTACCTCCTCTTTGGAGGAAAAACACATCTGCTTATTCATTAGGTACTATATAATATTTTTTAATTAAATATAAGCAAACATTGTAAAATTCTGTAATATCCCTTTATTTTTTTAAGCTGAAGTTTTCAAAAAATAAACTAATAATTAAACCTAAAATTAAAAACAAAATATTAGTAATAGAAAAATTATTTGGAAGCAATATAAAAGTTGAACCAAGAGTAAAACCTATTATTGAATACATAGTTTGAGTATGAAACTTTTTCATAAAAAAGTTTATGATATTTAAAAATACAATACATCCAACAATTAAGCCAATTCCCATAGGAAATAGCAAATGTAAATTAACAGATGAAATTGCCTCTAAGTATAAACCATATACTCTTAAACACATAAGAATAATAGTGCTACTAACACCAGGAAATACTACACCTATGGACATTAAAAATCCAGCAAAAAATAAAAACAAAAAGCTAATATTATAAGAGCTAAAAGATGTCATGGTGCTTTCTAAATATATTAAAAATAAGGCAAGTAAAAAAGTAATAATAGTATAAAAAATATAATGAAGTCTAAAATTATTTTTAATATTAGCTTCTTTAAAAAGTGAAGGAATACTTCCAAAAATTAAACCAGCAAAAACATATTTTATTGTATCCTCAAAGCTTACAAATAAATATTTCAAAATATTACCAAATATTAGAACACCAATACAAATACCTATAAAAATAGGAAGCAAAAATAGAAAATTCTTTTTAAAATCCTTAAAAATATTTAAAACACTTTCAACCAATTTTTCATATATACCAAAAATCACACATAAAACTCCACTACTAATTCCAGGCAAAATACAGCCAGCTCCTAAAGCAACACCTTTAAATAAATCAAAAATAAAATTCATATGTATTCCTCCAAAATTATATTTATTACTATAAGCTAAATTAAAAAAAGTTAATACCAACAATACTAGATATTAAAAAAGAAAACTAAAAATAGTAAATATATATCTAGTAAAAATTATATATAAATATTGTATGAAAAATATTAATGTGATAGAATAAAATAAAAAAGTAAAAGGAATAAAAATGGAAATAGAAAATCTAAGAATAGAACAAAAAATAGGGCAAATGCTTATTATAGCATTAGAAGAAAAAGAAATAACAGAAAAAACAATAAATATAATACAAAAATATAATATAGGTGGCATCATATTATATAGAAAAAATTATAGCACATATCAAGAAATGTTAGACCTTATTAATAAGCTAAAAGAAATAAACAAAGCAAATAAAATACCACTATTTATAAGTATAGATCAAGAAGGTGGAAGAGTAAATAGAATGCCTTCAGGGATATTAAATGTAAAAAGTGCCAATAAGCTATCAAGTACAGGTGACATAGAACTAGTAAAAGAAAGTGCCAAAATAATAGCTAAAATGTTAACAAAAGTAGGAATAAACATGAACTACTCTCCAGTATTAGATATAAAAAATTTTAAAGAAAATCATGCTATAGGTGATAGATGTTATGGAGAAAATAAAGAAGATGTTTCAAAATATGGTATAGAATTTATGAAAGAATTATCAAATGGGGGAATATTACCAGTAGTAAAACATTTTCCAGGTCATGGCGCAACAATGCAAGACTCACATATAATGCTACCAATAGTAACAAAAAGCAAAACAGAATTAGAAAATGAAGATATGCAGCCATTTAAAGAAGCAATAGAAAATGGTGCAGAAGCTATAATGGTAGGTCATATTTTAGCAAGAGATATAGACAAAAAATATCCAGCATCACTATCACAAAAAATAATTCAAGAATATTTAGTAGAAAAACTAAAATTTAAAGGATTAATAATTACAGACGATTTAAAAATGCTTGCAGTAAGGTTAAGATATTCATTTAAAAAAGCTGTAATGCTTGCAATAAATTCAGGAAATAATATGATAATGATAGGAGCGAAATATAAAGAAATAGAAAAAATAATAGAAAGTACTGCTAAAAAAGTTCAGAACGGAAAAATAGATATAAAAAAAATAAATCAAAGTGTCCAAAACATCATACAAATAAAACAAAAATACAAAATTAATGATAATAAAATAGAAGGATTCAAAATAGATGACATAAACAAAGAAATAGAAAAATTAAATAGTAAAATATGAAAACTTTATCATTGTTTTCTATTGTTATACAGAATATAAAGATATTGCATAACTAAATAGTAAACTATATATATTCAATATGCTTAAGCTAAAATTAATGGCAATTTAGGCTTCACAAAGACAAACTTAAATCTTCAATCATAATAAATAAATTAATATATAACGAGAAATATTTAATACAAAATACTAAAATAGGATAGGCACAATAAAAAAAACTTAGCATATAATTAGATATGATAAAAAGCAAAGATAAAATTTTCTAAAATAATTTTTCACAAAAAATCTTAATAACAGTATTGCTATACATATAGGTAGTTATAGTTTAGAAAAATTTAATCTTTGCATACTAATTTCTATAATAAGTGCAATAAAGCAAAAAAATAATATTATAAAAATAACACTTTAATAGAAATTAGAAAACTGGAGGTACATATATGATGCTAACTGTTTCTATATCAAGCTTTTTAGCTTTTTTAAGCTCGGCAGTATTTGTTGTAGGTTATATTTCTAGTAACAATTTATTCCCAGAGCCATTATCAGCAGAAGAAGAAAAAATGTATTTAGAAAAAATGCAGGTACAAGGGGATGAAGAAGCACGAAATATTCTAATAGAAAAAAACTTAAGATTAGTAGCACATGTTTGCAAAAAATATGCAGCTGCAAATGTAGAACAAGATGATTTAATATCAATAGGAACAATAGGTCTAATAAAAGGAATAAATAGTTTCAAATTAGATAAAAATGTAAAATTGTCAACATATGTATCACGTTGTGTAGAAAATGCACCCCTAACATAATGGTAACAGATGATGAAATAAAACAATTATTTAAAAAAATAAAGAAAGACTCTGTAATAGATGAGTCAGATAAAAGCATAAATATTATAACAGATGAAATAGAATTAAAAGATGAAACACTTGGTGGACAAATTGTGTATTATAGAAAACTTAAAGGAATGAAGCAAGAAGAACTAGCTAAAAAAATTAATGTATGTAGAGATATAATTATTTTTTATGAAAATAATAAAGAATATAGACAAATAAATCAAAGGACTATGGAAAATTATAAAAGAATTTTCAAAGTGCTAGAAATAGAAGATAAAATAAAATTACATGGTTATGAAAAATTTATTTTAACAGGACAAGCAAAGAATATAAAAAAGCTTTGTGAAAGAATAGGAATAACAAGAAAACAAATAGCAAGTATAGTTAATATGCCATATAATACAATTATTCAATGGAGCTATGGAAGAGTTAATATGAGCAAAAATAAATATGAAAAACTAGAAGATGGTTTATCAAAACTAGGATATACTTTAATGGATTAACCTAATAAGAAGATATTTTGCATAAAGGTGAAATATCTTTTTAATTTGCAATGAACAAAATTTATAAAGGTAGAATAAAAATGTCAAAAAATGATTCTCACAAGAATGGATGATATGAGAGGAGGAATAATGAGCTTATCAATAGAAATACAAAAAAAGCCAAATGTAGAGAAACAAAGGAAAGTATGCAAATCAAGTGAAGTATTTAAGTTAGAAGAAGTTCAAGAGATAAAAGATGCTATTCAAGAACATCTTCTATTTATAGGATTAGATATAAAGAATAATATAAGGAATATTAGCCTTTTAGGAGTAGGAAAAAGTAATTCAATAGAAGTAGATATGAAATATGTTGTTAGAACAGCATTGGTCACAGCAAGTGATAAAGTAATTCTAGTACACAACCATCCATCTAATCAAGTTGAACCTAGTTCTCAAGATATAGAGTTTACTAATATTATAAATAAATTATTAAAAGCATATGATATTGAATTTTTAGACCATATTATAGTAGGGGAAGATAAGTATTTAAGCATGGGAGAAATAAAAGCAATTAGCAAAGAATATGTAACTGATAAATGGGAGTTTACTAAAGAAACTTTATTAATGGAAGAAAATTATAAATTAAAAGAAAAAATTCACAAATTGACTAATGAATTACAACAATATAAAAAAACAGAAAAAGAAGATGAAGATGAGTTCGAGTAACTTATCTAAATAATAATAAAAAAGCCACAAAATCGATTGTGAGCAGAATAAAAGTGAAAGGAATGTATATGGATAATAAAATATTAAAAATAGTATATAAAGAAGTAGGAAATAAGCCAAAGGTATTAGAGGTAGAAGATACTTTGGAAAAGTTTCAAGAATTAGTTGGTGGATATATTGAAACTATAAATTATAAAAATTTAGTATTAGTTTGCAATGAAGAAGGTAAATTATTAAGAATGAAACCTAATATTAGTCTAGGCAATGATTATATAGTAGGTAATTTAGTTATAGCAGGAGATAACAAAATGGGTGAGTTTAAATCACTTACAGATGAAGAAATAAAAATAGTAATAAATGATTTAGAAAAAAGAGAAATTGAACTGGAGGAGGAAATTGATGAAATATAAAAGATATTTTTTAACAAGTGAATCTGTAACAGAAGGGCATCCTGATAAAGTATGTGACTTTATATCAGCTTCTATTTTAGATGCTTGTTTAAAGCAAGATAGAGAATCAAGAGTAGCAGTGGAAACATTTATATCAAAAAATAAAGTGGTGGTTGCAGGTCAAATAACAACTAATGCAATAATTGATATTGAAAGAATTGTAAAAGAAAAGCTAAAAGAAGTAGGATATGATAATGAAAATATAAACATGGATTATAGGACATGTATAGTAGATATTAATATTACTAAGCAAAGTAATGATATAGCAATAGGAGTTAATGATGGAGGTGCTGGAGATCAGGGCATTATGTTTGGATATGCTACTAATGAAACGGAGAATTATATGCCATATCCAATAAGTGTTGCTCATCAATTAACTAAAAGATTATCAGAAGTAAGGAAAAATGGAGAAATGCCATATTTAAAGTCTGATGGTAAAGCTCAAGTAACAGTAGAATATGTAAATGATATGCCAATAAGAATAGACACCATACTTATATCTACTCAACATGAAGAAGGAATAATGATAGAGAAAATGAAAAAAGAAATAATAGAAAAAGTAATACTTAAAGTTGTAAAAACAGATATGATAGATCCGGAAACAAAAATATATATAAATCCAACTGGAAGATTTGTTATAGGAGGAGCTGCTGCAGATACTGGACTTACAGGAAGAAAAATAATAGTAGACACATATGGAGGAATTGCAAGACACGGTGGAGGTGCTTTTTCAGGTAAAGATGCAAGTAAAGTAGACAGGTCTGCATCATATATGTTAAGACACATAGCAAAAAATGTTGTAGCAAATGGATTAGCAAGAAGATGCGAGATTCAAATATCTTATGCAATAGGAGTAAAAGAGCCACTTTCAATTTATATAGATTGTTTTGGAACAAATATCATACCAGAGGGCATGATCATAAAATTAATAAAAGAAAGATTTGACTTAACACCAAATGGTATAATTAACTATCTAAAATTAAAAGACCCAATATATTCTAAAACAAGTAACTATGGACATTTTGGTAGAGATGGATTTACTTGGGAGGATATTGTTCAAATTTAAAAATAAAAATATAAATAGACTTGAATAAGATAAATTTAAGAGCTAAAATATAGCAACAAAAGGAGGGCAGAATGAATGGAGAAAAAACTAAACACTAATTTAAATATAAATACAATAGATTTAACAGGTAAAAGATTCTTTAAATTATTAGTTTTGAATTTTGACCACAAAAAGGAAGTATTATATAAAAATGGTAAAAAGCGAACAACATATTATTGGAAATGTATATGTGATTGTGGAAATGAAGTAATAAGATCAGGAAATAGTTTAAGAGGAGGATATACTAAAAGTTGTGGATGTAACCAAATAAATGAAAGAAGAGTAACAAATAATAAAAAGAAAAAATTAAAAATAAAATATAATACAAATAAAATTGATTTAACAGGTAAAGTTTTTGATAAATTATTAGTTATAGGACTAGATCATAAAAAACAAGTTACAAGTGAAAAAGGAAAAAAACGAACAATATATTATTGGAAATGTATATGTTATTGTGGAAATGAAGTAATAAGATCAGGAGAAAGTTTAAGAAAAGGAGCAACCAAAAGTTGTGGATGTTATAAATTTTATAAGCAGATGTTAGGACACGAAAGAAAAAAATTTTTAAATAATCAAATAAAATATAATAATAAAGAAGATGAAGAAGAATTTGAATAAGACTTGTAAAGGTTGTGTAGCAGAGTTAAAATGCAACACAACTTTTATAAGGTCTTTTTTCGTAGAAGGGAGAAATTATAAAATGTATATTTTAATTTTATTAGGAGTAGCAATGTTAAGTTCAATATTAACATTAGCTGTTGGTGTTAGAATAGATATATGGACACATTTTATGAGAGAGTGTATAATAAATTAT
>CANPTO010000040.1 GCA_947577025.1 uncultured Clostridiaceae bacterium
TCTGGTTCCTTTGTTTCTGGTTCCTGTTTTTCAGGTTCCTTTGTTTCTGGTTCCTGTACTTTTGCCTCTGTTTCATTAATTTCTTGTGTTTCTTCTGCTGCATATGTAACTGCCACCACTGAGCCTGCTCCAATATTAGAGAAGACCATTGCGGATGATAACGTTACTGCTAGCATTGCTTTTTGAATCCGTTTCCATTCTTTTTTCTTCATGCTTCATACCTCCATGAAATATAAAATTGTCAATGTACGTGTTACATTGTTTATTATAATACAATTTATAACAAAAGTCAATAATTATTGACATAATTTTCATTTTATGTGATTTTTATGCTTTTTTGTACTATTTTTTTGTTTTATATGTTTGATTTTTTATTATTTTTTCGATTTTGCACTAGAAAGATTTGGGACGCGTCCAAATCTTTCCTTTTCTTTACATTATTTTTTTAACTTTAAATAAAAAGGGAAAGTTTGGGACGCGTCCCAAATCTTTCCTTTTTTATTGCTTTGTATGTTCTATTTTATTTTTTTAGCTACTATAAGTAATCGTTCGTTTTGGTATTTTTTTGTATTTGTGCATGTACATAATGTTAAAAGCTTATCTCCATATTCTGATTCAAAGTTTATTGGGTAATAACTGTATTTTCTTACATATCTTATATACTCTTCAAATTCTTCCTTTGTATCAAGCTTTAAATAGTTGTAAAAAAGAGGTTCTCCTTCAAGTTCTTTAAATGGAACTTTTGATTTTGTTTCATCTTTTGGATCCATTAAGTCTTCTTTTTTTACAAATGCTTGAACAACTCCTATAATTTCATAAGTAGATTCTTCATAGATAGTGTTGAATGTAATATTTTTATGTGCATCATAAAAGTTTTTTTCTTTGTAATAACTTAAGCTTCCAAACATTGTTAAGTCAGCTCTATTATGTCCATAAAGGAGTATGTTACCATCTTTTTCTGGATTGGAATACCCATTTATATATATACTGCCTAACTGAGAATCTTGTTTTTCAAAGTTTTTGTATACATAAAAATTCGGATCCTCTGGAGTATACATTACAGGGTAGTCTACATTTGTACCTTCTATTTTTATCCAAGCATAAAAGTCAGAATTTTCGTTGTATCTTTTTTCATATTGCTTTAATATTTCTTTTTTTGGAGTGTTACTTTGTTTTTGGCGGTCTTCCATTATTTTGTTAATTTGATCTTTGGCATTTTCAATTTTTTCTTCTAAAGTTTTTTTCCGCTCTTCGTTTCTTTGATCTTGTTGTAATTTTTGCAGTTCATTGCTTTCTTTATAAGCTTTGTACTTTGGGTATTTTTCATTTGCTATAAAGACAAGCGAAACTAAAATTAATAAGCTACATAAAACACACATTACTTTTTTCATTGTACTAACCTCCATTGTTTATTAGTTTTCTACTTTTTTACTTTTTTATTGTAACACATTTTTATCTGGTTTTCAAGTTTTATGTAAAATTTCAAAAGACTATTCTAATGTTTTAGGGTTATTTATGCTGTTTCTGTGTTTTTCTTTTTTGTTACTTTTCTTTCTTGTTTTTGTTTTATTTCTTTTATCTCTTTATTTGCACTTATTATTATTTTTGGGTTTTCTTTTTTTGTTACTGTTTCTTTTGTTATTATACATTTTTCTATTAATGGGTTCGATGGGATTTCAAACATTATGTCTCGCATTATTTCTTCTATTATTGATCGAAGTCCTCTTGCTCCTGTTTTTCTTTCTATTGCTTTATCTACTATTGCTTCTAGGGCTTCTTTTTCAAATTCTAGTTCTACATTGTCTAATTTGAATAGTTTTTTGTATTGCTTTACTATTGCATTTTTGGGTTTTGTTACTATGTCAATTAATGTTTCTCTGTCTAATTCTCTTAGTGTTGCTACTATTGGAAGTCTTCCAACAAATTCTGGTATTAGCCCAAATTTTAATAAGTCTTGTGGTAATAGTTGCTCATATACTTTGTATTTGTCTATTTCTTTTTGACTTTGTATGTTTACCCCAAACCCTATTGCTTTTTTTCCTGTACGCTCATTTATGATTTTGTCTAGCCCTTCAAATGCTCCTCCACATATAAATAGTATATTTTCTGTGTTTATTTGTAGTAACTCTTGTTGTGGATGTTTTCTTCCTCCTTGTGGCGGTACTGATGCTACTGTTCCTTCTACTATTTTTAGTAAAGCTTGTTGTACTCCCTCTCCACTTACATCTCTTGTTATTGATGGGTTTTCTGATTTTCTTGTTATTTTGTCTATTTCATCTATATATATTATTCCTTTTTCTGCTTTTTCTATATCATATTCTGCACTTTGTATTAATTTTAGTAGTATGTTTTCTACATCCTCTCCTACATAACCTGCTTCTGTTAATGTTGTTGCATCTGCTATTGCAAATGGAACTTTTAGTATTTTAGCAAGTGTTTGGGCAAGCATTGTTTTTCCGTGAGCCTGTTGGTCCTAGTAACAATACATTACTTTTTTGTATTTCTACATCGTCTTCATTTTGCTGTGGATTATTTATTCTTTTATAATGGTTATATACTGCTACTGCTAGAGTTTTTTTTGCGTCATCTTGACCTATTACATAGTCATCTAATATTTTTTTGATTTCTGCTGGACTAGGCACTTTTTGTTTTTCATCATTTAGTGTATATGTTATTTCTGCATCATCATATACTTCACCTTCTATTATGTTGTTACATATTTTTATGCATTCATTACATATAAATACACCTGGACCTGCTACTATTTTTTCAACTCCACTTTGTGATTTCCCACAAAATGAACATCTTACATTTTTATCATTTTTTGCCATAAAAATTTTCTCCTTTTTTGTTTAGGAAGTCGGAAATCAAAATTTAAGTAAATTCTTCGAAGAAATTACTCATATTCTGACTTCTGATTCCTACTCTGTCTTCTGACCTCTGTTATTGTCTTTTTTCTAATATCCCATCTATTAATCCATATTTTAATGCTTCCTCTGCTGTCATGTAGTTGTCCCTTTCAGTGTCTTTTTCTATTACTTCTAGTGGCTGACCTGTTCTATCACTTAATAGTTTATTTAGCTTTTCTCTAGTTTTTACCATGTGGTCTGCATGTATTTTTATTTCTGTTGTTTGTCCTGATATTCCATTTCCTCCTATTAATGGTTGGTGTATTAATATTTCTGAGTTTGGTGTTGCAAATCTTCTTCCTTTTTCTCCTGATGTTAGTAGTACTGCCCCCATGCTTGCTGCCATTCCTACACAGTATGTTGCTACTGGGCATTTTATATAGTTCATTGTATCTACTATTGCCATACCATCTGTAATAGAACCCCCTGGGCTATTTATATATAGGAATATTTCTTTGTCTGGGTCTTCTGATTCTAAGAATAGTAATTGTGCTATTACTAGCCCTGCTGATGTTGGGTTTACATCTTCTCCTAAAAATATTATCCTATCTTTTAATAATCTTGAGAAAATATCGTATGATCTTTCTCCTTTTGCTGTTTGTTCAACAACGTATGGTACTAAACTGTTTTTTTCTAACATTATCTTTTCCTCCTTCACGCGAAGCGTGTATTATTCACTATTCATTATTCACTCTTCACTATTCATTATTTATTTGGATGTTGGTGGTTGGAAGTTAGAAGTTGGATTTTGAGTAAATTCTTCGAAGAAATTCCTCTATTCTCCAACTTCCAACTTCCAACTTCTTATAAGAAAACACAAATTTAAGAAATTGTATGTCGCTTTGCTCCAACATTTTCTAAAATTTCTATAACTATCTTGTAAGGAGCTTTTCAGCTTTGCATACTATATCTGTAACTCGCTTTGCTCGAACAGCTATAGCATCCTTATCAGTCGAAAATTCCTACAATATAGAAAAGCTAGTGGCAAAACTATTTTCTATACAAATATTCTACCCCTAACTTTCCCCCTTTTTATTTAATTTTTGCATTATCTACTATAAATTTTATGGCATTTTCTGATTTTATTGTTTCTGTTATGTATGTTACTAATCCTTCATTTTTTTGTAAGTCTTCTACTTTGTTTCCATATGTGTTTGCCATTTCTTCTAGTTTTGCGTTTATTTCTTCTTCTGTTGCTTCTATGTTTTCAGCTTTTATTATTGCTTCTAGTACTAATCTTACTTTTACTTGTCTTGTTGCTTGTTCTTCTAGTTCTTTTCTCATATTGTTTTCTGTCTTATTCATTATTTGAAGATATTGCTCTAGGTTTAAGCCTTGGTACATTAATCTTTGTTCTATTTCTTTTATCATGTTGTCTGTTTCTGTTTCTACCATTCCTGATGGTATTTCTACTTTTACATCTTCACAAACTGTTTTTATTGCTTCTTCTTCTGTTTCATATTTTGCTTTTGATGCGTTTTCTTCTTCTAATTTTTCTTTGATACTTGCTTTTAATTCTTCTAATGTGTCGAATTCACTTACGTCTTTTGCAAATTCGTCATCTAGTTTAGGCATTTCTTTTTTCTTTATTTCATGTAGCTTTACTTTAAATGTAGCTTCTTTTCCTGCTAGGTCTTTAGAGAAGTATTCTTCTGGGAATGTTACGTTTATATCTTTTTCTTCTTCAATGTTCATTCCTATTATTTGGTCTTCAAAACCTGGTATGAATGTATTACTTCCTATTACTAGTTCATGCGATTGCGCTTTTCCACCTTCAAAAGGAACGTTGTCTACAAATCCTTCAAAGTCAATTACTGTAGTGTCTCCACTTTCTACACTTCTGTCTTCTACATTTACAAGTCTTGCATTGTGTTCTTGCATATGTGCTAGTTCGTGATTGATGTTTTCATCTTCTACAGTATACTCTATTTTTTTAAGTTCTATACCTTTATATTTTCCAAGTTCTATTTCTGGTTTTGTTTGTACTGTTGCTGTGAATATTAGGTCTTTTCCTTTTTCCATTTGTGTTATATCAATATCTGGTCTACTTACTGCTATAATTCCTGCTTCTTTTAGTTCTTTTTCATATATTTCTGGTACTACTTCGTTAAAAGCATCTTCATAGAATATTTGTGCACCATATTGTTTTTCAACTATTTTATATGGAGCTTTTCCTCTTCTGAATCCTGGTATATTAAAATATTTTGCACTTTTTGCATATACTTTTTGTATTGCTTCTTCAAATTTTGCAGCTTCTACTTCAAAGCTTAATTTTACTTCATTTGCATTTTCTGTTTTTTCTACTTTTATACTCATTTTAAAATCTTCCTTTCACGTTTTTTAATAAGCTTGTTTATTATATCATATTCTTTATAAATTTCAAGTACTAAACATAAAAAAATAAAAAATGGGATGAAAAAATATGTAAAATTAAATAGCAAATTACCACTCCTTTGGTGGTAATTTGCTATTTGTTTGCTATTTGTCTCGTAAATAAAAGTAGGCAAATATGTATGTCAGTGTTGAATAGCATATTACTACAATAACAAACATTCCTATAAATATAAGTTTCATATGCAAAGTAGTAATTGCTTCATTTGTAACTATTATTATTGTTACTAATAGTTGGAGTATTACTCCTATTATCGTTGAAATTTTAAATGCTTTCCGATGTATGCTTCCTTCATTATTATTTTCAGACATATTCTCTCCTTTCAATTTTAAATATAAAATTAAAATTATGAATAATATAAATTACTCATTTTCTTCAGTTATCACAAAGTACTCTTTAAATATTGTTTTATCTATATCTGTAAATTTTTCTAGATTTTCTCCTTTATCGAATTGTATATATATCCTTACTATTTCGTCATCTAGTATTTGTGCATAGAATTTTCCTATCTTTTGTAGTTTTTCTATGATAAACTCTTCATATTCCATTGCCTTAATTGGTATTACACGCACATATTGTTTCTCTGATATATTTTTGTTTACATACATTTTGCTTGTTTCTTCTTCTATTCCTTTTATAGATATTTTAAATGTAACATATCCAATTATATAAACACTATCAACTCCTAATATAGAAATCATTATAATAATTGGTATGTCTTTAATTGGATTTATTGCTGATAGAATAAGTAACAAAATTACCACACCAGCAATTGCTTGAGCTATTCTAGCTTTCCGCTTTGCCCTCTTATTCATTTCTAATTCCTCATTCTGTTTTTCTTTCATAGTTTTAAGTCTCCTTTCTTTGTTTTAATTAATTAATTTTAAACATCGCTACATCCTATGAGGTAAATTTTAACATATTTTGTCTTTATTTGCAACATATTTCTTAACAGTGTTACAATATTTTAGGGTTGTTCTCCAATGGTAAAACATTCGTGTTACAAGAGTTGCAGTTTATTCTTTATATCTGCACACTTTTTTAAAATACAGTTATGTATAATTCTCTTATATTTCATTTTGATGCGTTTTTATTATATTTATCCTTCTTATATAATATGTTTGAAAAAGTTGAAAGAATTGGCTAAGAAAGTTTTGGACGCGTCCCAAATCTTTCCGGCTTTCCTACCCTGTTACACAGATTTTTAAGCTCTAAATAGCTTGATTTTTCTATATTTCAAAGAAAGTGCCCAGATGTAAGGTATCCTA
Source organism: uncultured Clostridiaceae bacterium (assembly GCA_947577025.1). Taxonomy (GTDB): domain Bacteria; phylum Bacillota; class Clostridia; order TANB77; family CAG-508; genus UMGS1663. The sequence continues at coordinate 6,570 of CANPTO010000040.1, forward strand.
TTTGCATTTCGTTTCTAAATATCTAATTTCACTATTTTCAAAAAATGCCCAAAAATTTGCCAGGAAAGTTTTGGACACGTTCCAAATCTTTCCTGGTCTTTAAAAATTCTACTGAAGATAAAGTGCAAGGCGAAATCCGCAGTGAGTGTCGGTACCAGGAGCAACACCGTAAGTACGGCAAGCAGCAGGGTATCTCGAAGAGGTATCGTCGGAAACACCACCACGAAGTATGTATGTGTTGTATGTTGTATTTGTGTATGTTATGTCTTTATAGTATGCTGCTTCCTGTGTCCACTCCCATAGGTTTCCAGCTACATCATAAAGGTTCATTTTCTTTACTTGCTCTGTAGAACCTGTTGTTAATAGTACGTATGAGCTTGTTCCAGAATTTGTTGTTAGTGTTTCTGCATTTTTGAAGCCATCTGTTGCTCCACTAGAAGTATTTACATTTGTGTAATATCCTGTTAAATTAGATAATGATACATTATCATAGTTTCCCCATGTTGATGTTAATATATCTACACTTCCTGTATCTCTCATATATTTCATCATTATATCCCATTGTGTTCCTGTTACTAGCCCACTTTTTACATAATTATTATCTCTATATAATCTTTCACTCATCTCTACTGCTGTGTAATAATCAACATGATAATATGGTATACTATCTGCTTTAACTACTACATTTCCAGTTGCTTTATTGGTTCCTGTTGTTACTGGAGTTCCTGTTCTTCTGGCTGTGAAATCATAATTTTGCCAGCCCCAATTATTTATTCCTGTTTGGATTGCAACACTATTAAATAATGATTTTCCTCCATCAAATGTTACACTATCATCAAATGGCTTCGCCTCTCCATTTGCTTTTTTCTCTTGGTTCAACGTTGCTACTCCTGCTTCATATCTTCCGATATAAAATCCATTATATTTTATTATTTGTGGATATTCAGCTGCCTGCCCTTCCATATCCCATTTCGCATCTTCTTTTCCAAAGTCTATTTTATGATAATCATTTGCTGTACATGGTATCCATACAAATTGATTTCCTTTTAACTCTTTACTTACATCTTCTTTTCCTGCATATTTGTTTTGGTCTTCTTTATTATCTGATATTACTATTCCACTATCTATTGTTCCTCCTACATAGTAAAAACCTAATGGAACTGGTATTGTGTTTCCGTTTCCTGCACTTACTGCGTATACACTAGCTACCTTTTTGCTGGCTACTACTTCTTTTCCATCTTTATCTGATACATATGCTGGCAATGTTGTTTCCCAACTATTTGGCATTTTAACAACTTTTCCTGCCTCTGTTTCAGGGGTATTCTCTGGCAATTCGCCTAATAGACCTAGCTCTTCGTATAGTTCATTTAACGCTCTTTCTTCTTCTACTTGTGCATTTAGGTATTTTTCTTTTGCATATTTGGCTTTTTTAAATAAGCCATTTTCTCCTAAGGCTAAATTTATTCCTACTCCTGCTAATATTATGAGCAATATTATTGTTATCACAAGCGATATTAAAGTAATTCCATGATTGAACGATAAATTGTTCCTTTTAAATTGATATTTCGTTTTTCTAATTTTTGACATTTTCTTTTGTTCCTCCTATAATTTTATTATTGACTTATTTAACGTCTTATAAAGTCTAATTTTTTATAAAAATGCTTAAAAAGTCATTTTAAAGCTATAAAAATTTTTCTACTGAACTGTAACCCCTTTTGTTCATATTTAATCTATATAAAGCGCTGTACGGAACCCGTAGTCCAAAAAAGGTGATACTCACCTCTCCATGATTGCGGTAGCATACTGGGTTAATTTCGATAGCAACACCTCCTCGATAAACGCGGTGTCCAGTAAGGGCTCCATTTGATGTGGTCGCTACTGCTACTTCTTCTGTCCATTCCCATACATTTCCTGCTACATCATATAGATTTTTTAATTTACATTCTTCACTCGCTCCTGTTGTTAATAAGTAACCTTTTCCATTATAATTTGTGTTTAGTGTTCCTGCTGGCTTAGTTATTTTATTTTCTTCTGTACTTTGTGACCATTGTACATCAAATGGATCTTGATACCAAGATCTTCCTGATACAAAGGCATATCCTTTTCTTCCTAAATTTATTTCTGGTGTTGTATTTGTATGATTTCCCCATGTATTATTTGTTAGTATTGTTGATGTGCTATTTCCACCTGCCATCCATGTAAGCATTGTATCCCACATTGTTCCTGTTACTAACCCACTTTGTACTGTTGCTATTTTTCCATCATACATACTTTCAGCATTTTTCTTAGATTTTGTATAATCTATAAACATCCATGGTATTACCCCTGCTTTACTTTGTGGAGTTCCTTCTGCATTATATCTGGTTTGAACCACCCCTGTATTTTGTATTCTTGAGTCTAATTCTGCTATGTTTGAATCTAGTCCTGCTTCAAATCTTCCTACATAAAAGCCTTTGTATTTTTTTATTTGTAGTAATTCTCCTGCTGATGTATCTGTATTATATATATTATTTCTATAAGTTGTTCCCCAATCATATTTTTTATATGTTTGTTCTGTAGCAGGTATCCATACAAATTGGTTTCCCTTTAATTCATATTTTAAGGTTTTATCTTCATTTAATGTTATTCCTGCTGGTACATCTTCCTTACCTTTATATTTATTTTGGTCATCTTTATTATCTGATATTACTATTCCACTTTCTATTGTTCCCCCTACATAGTAAAAGCCTATTGGCACTGGCACTTCTTTTCCATTTCCTACTGCTACTGCGTATACACTTGCTACTTTCGAAGTGGTTTTTACTTGTTCTCCTGTTGTTCCTGATATATAATTCATTGTGGTTTTCCATTTTTCTGGAGTTTCTACTATTGTTCCTGCTTTTGTATCTGGAGTGTTTTTTGGTAAATCTCCTAAAAGTCCTAATTCCTCGTATAGTTCATTTAACGCTCTTTCTTCTTCTACTTGTGCATTTAGGTATTTTTCTTTTGCATATTTGGCTTTGTTAAATAGTCCATTTTCTCCTATGCTCAAATTTATGCCAATTCCTGCTAATATTATAAGCAATATTATTGTAACCACAAGCGATATTAAAGTAATTCCATGATTGAACGATAAATTGTTCCTCTTAAATTGGTATTTTCTGTTTCTAATTTTTGACATCTTCTTTTGTTCCTCCTATAATTTTATTATTGACTATTTTAAAAAAAAATATTAAATAGTATAAACTTTTAATATAGTTTATCGTTTTAAATACGATATTAATCATCAATAAATATTATAAGAGTTATATAACCAATAGTCAAGTAACAATTTAGGGAAAATCAATAGTTTTGTATTATTTTATTCTTTTTGTTTATTTAATTACATCTATATTAATTTTTTTACACAATTCTATATTTTCTTCTAATTTATTGATATTTACTTTTTTACTTAAATGTGTAACTACTGAGTATCTTTATTCCTTTATTTTCTTTTTCAAAATTCCTATGATAGGATATTGCTCTATTGTTAGTTTTCTGATGTCTTCTTTTAATAATGTATTTACTATATAATATCTTTCTTGCTCTTTTATTAATCCTACACATATTTGTATATTTCCTATTAATATATCTGTTACTAATTGTTTTTTAGAGTTATCATATATTCCAATCATTTTACACTTTTTATCCATATTGACTAAGTTAGATATAATATCTAATTTTAATTTGGTTGTTCCATCTTTTTTTATTACTATGTTTTTATAACTTAGTTTATTATTTAAGCAATCATTATAAAATTGATTTGCTTTTTTATATTTTCCATTATTCTCTATACTTCTTACTCCTGTTAAGTGCATGAAATTTCTCGATAAAAATAATATTTCTATGTATTCTATTTTATTATCTTTTTGGAATATTATTAGCAAATTTGTATTTTGCAAGTTTTCTTTATATATTCTTGCACTTTCTCTTAATTTTTTTATAATTTCTTTTTGATTCAATTGATGGTCCCTTTCTTCTCTAATTGTACTTAATAGACTATAATTTTATATTTATAGAATAAAATAATTTGAGCACAAAAGGGCACGGTGCCCCTACATTTGAAATTGATTTTTCCTATACTATAAAAAACCGGAAATAAGAATTTGTACGCATTAAAAA
>CANPTO010000041.1 GCA_947577025.1 uncultured Clostridiaceae bacterium
TTATAACGTTATTTACAGCATTAGTAGCAGGAAAATTATTTAATATAAATCAATACTTGCCAATGTATTTATCAATTATAATATATGTACTATTAATAGGTATTGCATTTATGTACTATGAAGCAAAATCAACCAACCCAAAACAAATAAAAGAAAACACTAAAAAGTTAAAGATATCTTCAGTTATATTTTTAGTAATATTATCTAATGCAGTATTTTATTCAATAATAAAAATGGGTCAAAATAATAGTAAATTATTTATGCAATATGACTTTCAAAAATTCTTGTCAATTGAGATGGTAACATACTATATAACAACAATAGTATTTATTTCAAGAATTGCTAGGTTAGTGGGAAATATTATATTTGGAAAAGTATATTTAAAAATAAAAGATAAGATGAGTATAGTATTGACAGTTTGTTTAAGTATAGCATTTTTATTATTAATTATAGGTCATTATATTAATGTAGAATTTATATATAAAGTAATAATAATGTCATTAGGATTTTTCTTAATATTAGCAACAAGAGATTCATTTCAAATATATATTGAAGATGTTGCATTAAGTATTTCTAATAAAGAAGAACAACAAAAGATAGTAATAAATATAGAAGTATATAGAAGATTAGGAACATTAATTTTAAGTGCAATTTTTACATTGATATTAATGAAATATGAGTTAATAGTAATAGAATTTATTTTACTAGTTTTATGCATAGTAGAAATATTAATTAATAAACGACTATGTGACAAACTAAAAACAACTGAGAATTAGTCAATCAAATATAAAATAAAAATATAAATTACATTAGAATAAGTAGGAGGTGATAAAAATAAGTTATTGGTGGATTTGGTTTATAATACTGATTTGCTGTATAATAATACCAAGAAAAAATAAATTATATTTAGGAATAATAACTAGAAAAAAGAAAGGTAGGAAAAGAAAAATGCCACAAGAATTAATGAAAGAATTTATAGGAAAAGTATGTACAATAATATTATTTAATGAATCTTTTGGAGTACAAGGAAAAATAGTTGCAGTAGAAGAAAATTGGATAAAAATTGAAGAGAAAAATAAAGTTCGTATAATTAATGGGGATATGATAAGAGATATATCAATAGCACCAGAGAAATATCAAAAGTAAGGAATAAATACATTTAAAAAGTCAATAAATTAAGGAGCTTTAAATATGAGTAAATACGAACCATTATGGAACTACATAAAAGAAAATAATAAAGATACATACAAACTAACATATGAAGAACTTAAGGAAATAATAGGTTTTGAAATAGACCATTCATTTCTAACATATAAAAAAGAATTAAAAGAATATGGATATGAAGTAGGTAAAATATCAATGAAAGAAAAGACAGTAACATTTAATAAAATATAAAAAATGAAAGAAAAGGAAAGATTTGGGACGCATCCAAATCTTTCCTTTTCTCAAATTTCGATTTTTCAAGTATTTTCTCAAATTCTGTCGAAAAGTTTAGCTTGAAAAAACAAAGTTTACATAGTATAATACTAATATAATTTGATTCAAAAAGGAGACAACTTATGCCAAGAAAAGCAAGAAATATTAATAAAAACGGATTTTTTCATATTATGGTTCAAGGAATTAATAAAGAATATATCTTTAATCAAAATCACCAAAAAAATGAGTATATAAAATTAATGCAAAAGTATAATGAAGAGAAAAAAGTAAAAATAATATCATATTGTATAATGGACAATCATTCTCATATCATATTGCATTGTAATAATATAAGTGAAATATCGCAATATATGAAAAGATTAAATGGGGGATATGGTATATATTATAATAAAACAAACAAAAGAGTTGGATTTGTTTATAGAAATAGATATCAAAGTCAATTTATTACAGACATAAATTACCTAAAGAAATGTATAAGCTATATTCATATGAACCCAGTAAAAGCAAATATGGTAAAAGATGAAAGTAAATATAAATATTCTAGTTACAATCAATTTACTAATAAAGAAAAAAATAAGATAATAGATGTAGAAACAATAAAAAATATATTTCAAACTGATAATTATGTAGAAGAATTTTTAAAAATTAATTATGAAGAAATAGAAATAATGGATATAGATAGAGAAGAAGAAAACTTTAAAATAGCAGTAAATGAATATATGAACAATAAAAATATTAAATTAGAAGATATTAGAAAAGATAGAAAAATAGCAAAGGAATTCTGTTCTTATATAAAGCTTAAAGGTTATAAACAAAAGCAACTTGCAGAATTACTTAATGTTTCAGAAGGTACTGTTTCAAAAATTCTTAATTCTAAGCAATAGGAAAGAAATGGACGTGTCCCAAATCTTTCCTTAACGACAAAATATGATATTTTGCTTGCAACTTTTATAAACAAGTAATATAATAATAACGCAAAAGGCAAATGAATACAATAATACAAAAAAGCTTTGAAAGGAGAAATGAAAATGATTTATTCAAAAGAAGTAGAAGAAATGTGCAAAGTAGCAAAAGGAGTAGACCATGGACCAGCACCAATTCCAGAAGAAGGAAAATGGGTAAAAGCAAAAGATGTAAAAGACATATCAGGTTTAACACATGGTATAGGATGGTGTGCACCACAGCAAGGAGCATGTAAATTAACATTAAATGTAAAAGAAGGAGTAATACAAGAAGCCTTAGTAGAAACAATAGGATGTAGTGGAATGACACACTCAGCAGCAATGGCAGGGGAAATATTAGTAGGAAAAACAATATTAGAAGCATTAAACACAGACTTAGTATGTGATGCTATAAATACAGCAATGAGAGAACTATTCTTACAAATAGTATATGGAAGAACACAATCAGCCTTTTCAGAAGGAGGCTTACCAATAGGAGCAGGAATGGAAGACTTAGGAAAAGGACATAGAAGCCAAACAGGAACAATATACTCAACACTAGAAAAAGGGCCAAGATACCTAGAACTAGCAGAAGGATACATAGTAGAAATAGGGTTAGATAAAGATGATGCAATAATAGGATACAAATACGTAAACCTAGGAAAAATGATGGACAACATAAAAGCAGGAATAGCACCAGAAGAAGCAATAGAAAAAGCAAGTGGAAAATATGGAAGATTTGACGAAGCGGTTAAAAAGATAGACCCAAGAAAAGAGTAATTGAAAAAGAAGTCAGAATAGAAGACAGAAGTCAGAATAGAAGCAATTTCTTCGAAGAATTTACTTATATTTCCGACCTCTGATCTCCGACCTCTGACCTCCAAAACAAAACTTAAATATATAAATAAATTATAACAATGAGAAAATTAAAAATAGTAGGAGGTTAATAATATGGCACTATTTGAAAGTTATGAAAGAAGAATAGAACAAATAAAACCAGTAATGGAAAAATACGGAATTAAAGATTTTGAAGATGCATTAAATATATGTAAAGAAAAAGGCTTCAATCCTTATGAAATTACAAGAGGAGTACAAACAATATGCTTTGAAAACGCATGTTGGGCATACACTTTGGGTGCAGCAATCGCAATAAAAAAAGGTTGTACAAAAGCCGCTGACGCTGCAAAAGCAATAGGAGAAGGTTTGCAAGCCTTCTGTATACCAGGAAGTGTAGCAGACGATAGAAAAGTAGGTTTAGGACATGGAAACCTAGCATCAATGTTACTAAGTGAAGAAACAAAATGTTTTGCATTCTTAGCAGGACACGAAAGTTTCGCAGCAGCAGAAGGAGCAATAGGAATTGCAAAATCAGCAAACAAAGTAAGAAAAGAACCATTAAGAGTTATATTAAACGGTTTAGGAAAAGACGCAGCACAAGTAATATCAAGAATAAATGGATTTACATATGTAAAAACAGACTTTGACTTCTTTACAGGAAAAGTAAATGTTGTAGAAGAAATAGCATACTCAGACGGAGAAAGAGCAAAAGTAAGATGTTATGGAGCAAATGATGTAAGAGAAGGTGTAGCAATAATGCATATGGAAGGAGTAGATGTATCAATAACAGGAAATTCAACAAACCCAACAAGATTCCAACACCCAGTAGCAGGAACATACAAAAAAGAATGTATAGAACAAGGTAAAAAATACTTCTCAGTAGCATCAGGTGGAGGAACAGGAAGAACACTTCACCCAGACAACATGGCAGCAGGCCCAGCATCATATGGAATGACAGACACAATGGGAAGAATGCACTCAGATGCCCAATTTGCCGGAAGCTCATCAGTACCAGCCCATGTAGAAATGATGGGACTAATAGGAATGGGAAATAACCCAATGGTAGGAGCAACAGTAGCAGTAGCAGTAGCGTGCGAAGAAGCTATGAAATAGAATAGAAACCGTAAAAATGGCTATAAATAAGGGAACAAAGACTTGTAAGAATTGATAAAAACTAGTAAAAATTGATGGGTAATACACAAATTTATATAAAATATAAGGAGATATTTGGCAAATAATCTCCTTATATTTTTAGTGTCTTTTATATACAAAAAAAGCTAGGTTATTTTGGTATATCTTATATATTATTCTATTAATCAACAGACAAAAAATATTGGACAATATTATGTATATGTGATAAATAATACTATAGTTGTAGTAGTTATAAACCAAATCTTTCCCAATTCTTTCTCTTGTAAAAACACCAATATTATGATAATATATATAACAACATAAAGAAAAGGAGAAATATTAATGGGATTTTTTGAAAAATTAAAAAATGGTTTAAGTAAAACAAAAACATCATTTGATGAAAAAATAAATAATGTATTTAGTGGTTTTAGAAAAGTAGATGAAGAACTTTTAGAAGAATTAGAAGATGCATTAATAATGTCAGACGTAGGAAGTAACACTACTTTGAAAATTATAGATGAATTAAGAAATAAAATAAAAAAAGAAAATATAAAAGATGAGCAAGAAGTAAAAAGAGCACTAAAAGAGGTAATAAAAGAAATATTTGATAAAACAGATACTAGCTTAAAACTAGAAACTGTGCCATCAGTTATATTAGTAGTAGGAGTAAATGGAGTAGGGAAAACCACATCTATAGGAAAAATTGCAAACAATTTAAGAAAAGATGGCAAAAAAGTAGTAATAGCAGCGGCAGATACATTTAGAGCAGCAGCTGTAGAACAATTAGAAATATGGGCAAACAGAGCAAATTGTGAAATAGTAAAAAAAGAAGAAGGAGTAGACCCAGCATCAGTAGTATATGATGCAATACAAATAGCAAAAGAAAAAAATGCAGATGTACTAATATGTGATACAGCAGGAAGACTTCATAATAAGAAATATTTAATGGATGAATTAGAAAAAATAAAAAAAGTAATAGATACTGGTTTGCCAGAAGCATCAAAAGAAATACTAATGGTATTAGATGCTACAACAGGACAAAATGCTATAGAACAAGTAAAGGCATTTAAAGAAACAGTAGATATAACAGGAATAATATTAACAAAACTAGATGGAACAGCAAAAGGTGGAGTAGTAATAGGTATAACAAATGAAAATAATATACCTGTAAAATATATAGGAGTAGGCGAGAAAATAGATGACATGGAACAGTTTGATTCTGGGGACTTTGTAAACGCATTGTTAGACTAGTTCCAATTGGGGACGTTTCCAAATGGGCTATCTGTCCCTTTTGGGAATTAAATAAAAAACAAGAATAAAATTTTCTAAGCTCATTCTTCGCTAAGAAAATCTAATTCTTCCATAACTATATTCTTAGGAAACTCACCGCTATCGCGGATGACTTTCCTAAGAATATAAAAAAGAAAATCTAAAGATTAGTATTCAAATATACATATATATCAAATACAGAATTAATAAATAAAAATATAATATAAACAAATATGATATAAAATATAATTTCAAAAAAGTGATGCTATTCCCAAAAGTGACGTTATACCCCAGAAGGAAACGTCCAAAATGGGAAGAAAGGATTAAAATATGGAAAAACAGAAAAATAGAACTAAAATAACGGCCAAAATTAAGGATAGAAAAAGATTAGTTGCTGTATTAGGTGTTTTATTAGTAGCAATTATAGTAGCATATATTCTATTTAGAGGAAGTTACCTAGAAATGCTAGAAGTAGGTGAAAATTATATAGAAGTATATTGGCAAAATATTAAATATATGGCAGTTACTTTTATAACTAATTTTTCACTAATATATATAATGGTTTATACTACAAATAAAAATATAAAAAAAGGTTTAAAAGATTTTTTCGAGCAAGAAAATAAAAAGATGCCAAAGTTTTTAAATAAGTCAATAGCTTTTATATCAGCAATAATAATAAGTGCATGTACGTCAAGTTTTATATTGAAAAAAGCAATGTTATGTTTTGGAAGTGCACAATTTGGAACAAATGACCCTACATTTGGTATAGATATAGGATATTTCATATTTCAAAAGCCATTCATAGAATTAATATTTTGGTATTTTATAATAGCAGTTATATCATTACTTATATATAAGTCAGTATACTATATAACAACATTTAATATGTTCTTTGAAGGAGTAGACAAAAAAACTGTAAAAAATAGTAAATTAATAAAACAAATAGCAAATGGAGTACTGATGCTATCAATATTACTAGCTGGCTTAATATTACTAGAAGTACAAAATATAGGAACAAATAAATTTATTACATTAAAAAATGACACAACATCATATTCATTATATGGTGCAGGGTTTGTAGATGTAAATATAAAAATATGGGGATATAGAATTTTAGCTGTAGTAATAGTTATATCTGTATATATGGGGATAAAAGCATTCAAACAAGAGAAAACAAAAAAGTTATTAGTATGTATAGCAGCAGTTCCAATATATTTAATATTACTATTTTTTATAATGGCAGGAGCACAGGCAATATATGTAAATGCAAATGAATATGATAAGGAAAAAGAATACATATCAGCAAATATAAGAGCTACAAAAGAAGCATATGGAATAAATATAGAAGAAGTAGCACTAAACGAAGCCCAAACAATAACTACAAACCATATAAAAGAATACAAAAATGTATTAAACAATATAGTAATAGCAGATGCAAATATAGTCTTAAAAGACCTAAATAATGGACAAACAGCTAAAGGATACTATTCATATAGAACCTCTCAAATAGGAAGATATAAAGTAAATGGGAAAGAAAGTTTAGTGTATATATCACCAAGAGAAATAGTAAATAGTACAGGAACATATAATAGTAAAACATATGAACATACACATGGATATGGAGTTATAGTTACATCAGCAACAGAAGTAAAAGAAAATGGAAATTTAAGTAATATGCAAAAAGATTTTCAAAATACAACATCAGAGGTAATACCAATTTCAGAGCCAAGAATATACTATGGATTAGAAACAAATGACACAGTAGTAACTAAAAGTACTTCAAACAAAGAATTTGACTATCCAGTATTAGACTCAGAAAGTGCCGAAAATGAAGAAAACGAATATGATGGAAAATCAGGATTAAACTTAAACCTCATAGATAGAATAATACTTGCATTAAAAGAAGGGGACTTAAAACTTGCATTTTCAGGAAACGTTACAAGTAATAGCAAAATACTAATAAATAGAAATATAATAAAAAGAGCACAAAGTATAATGCCATATTTAAAATATGACGAAAATCCATACATGGTAATAACAGAAGAAGGAAAATTAGTATGGATATTAGATGCATATACAATATCAGATAACTACCCATACTCACAAAAAACTATATTACAAGAAACACAAACAACAAAATTAGAGTTAAACTATATCAGAAACTCTGTAAAAGTACTAGTAGACAGTTATGATGGAACAATAAAATTTTATATAACAGATAGAAATGATCCAATAGTAATGGCATATTATAATATATATCCAAACTTATTTGTAGATATAGAAGAAAAGATACCAGAAGACATAACTAAAAACTTTGTATACCCAGAATATCTATATAATATACAAGCAGATATAATAACAAGATATCACAACATACAACCAGATGTATTATATCGTGGAGATGATGTTTGGAATATAGGGACACATAACACAGGAAAAGTAGCTACAAAAACAGGAACACAAATTTCACCATATTATACAACTCTAAAAACCATAGAAAGTGGAGAAGAAAAACTAGGACTTATACTACCATATACACTATATGGAAAGCAAAATTTAATATCATATATAGTAGGAACATATAGCAAAGAAGGAAACGCAAACTTAAAAATATATAAATATCAAGCAAATAGCAATGTATTAGGACCAATGCAATTAGACACAAAACTAGAAGAAGATGAAACAATAAAGAAAGAAATAGAAACACTAAATGTAACAGGAACAAAAATTACAAAAAATATGATAGTAGTACCAATAGATAACACACTACTATATGTAGAACCGATATATACACAATACACAAACGAGAAAAATTCACAACCAACGCTAAAAAAAGTAGTAGTAGCCTCAGGAACAAAAGTAGCAATAGGAAACACATTAAAAGAAGCACTATCAAATCTAGTATCACAATATGCAGTAGACATACAAATAGAAAACACAGACACAATAGAAGATTTAATACAAGCAATAATAAAAGCAAACAAAAACCTAAAAAGTTCAAATGAAAGTAATGACTGGGAAATGATGGGAAAAGACATAAAAAGAATGCAAGAACTAATAAACAAACTAGAAACAATAGTAGAAGAAGAAAATGCGAAAAAAGTAAATGAGCAAGTAAATGAAATAGGAACAGTAGAAGGAAATTTAGTAAATAATATAGTAAATGGTATATAAATAAAAAAATAAAGCACTCTAATATAAAAGAGGGCTTTATTTATAGTATAGGAAAAACCAAATTTTACGCCGTAGGGGCACCGTTTTTGGGAATACCTCTTTGTCAAAATTACACAACTGTGCACTTTATTCTATAGCAAAAATTAATTTTAAGTAATAACTATGAAATAGAAAGTTAATAGGAGAATTTTGTAATGTTTGAGAAAAAGAAAAAAGAAAATATATTATTAAAAAAAATAGACGAACTAAACGAATCCTTATTAAAAAGCAATATATTAGAAATAACTACACTAATGGGAAACCGAAAAGAACTTCTAATAAGAAACCTATTAGCTGGAATATCAAGAGGAATAGGGATAGGTATAGGAGTAACAATAATAACAGCAATATTAATACTATTACTAAAAAAATTAGTAACCCTAAACATCCCAATAATAGGAGAATACATTGCCGACATAGTAGACGTAGTACAAAAATCTAGATAGCACGCTAGGGACGTTCCTTTTCGTTCCGATT
>CANPTO010000042.1 GCA_947577025.1 uncultured Clostridiaceae bacterium
TTCTTCTGTTTCGTAAGTACTTTCTTATAATACCACGGATATTTTATAAAGTCAACATTTTTTTACAATTTTTTTAATTATTTTTTGTAATATTATTATTCATTATTAGTAGTTCTATTTATTTTTTTGTAAAACATTTTATTTAGTATTTTTCTTTGATATGTTCTTATTGCTTACTACATTATTTATATTAACATATTTTTTATATCTTTTCAATAGTTTTTTCATGGTAATTTATACCATATTTCATTCGTTATTACAACTCTTAGCCGAAAATGGTTAGTATTTACACTTATTAAAGCTATTTCAAAATATTTAAAATTGCTAACTAACTATATAATGTAACTAAAGATATTATTTTATTGCTATATATATTAGCAATTTATTCATTTTTAATAAAATTTGAATACTCTTATTATTTTTTTCATAATATTAACGTTTTTAATTGATTGTTTTAGTATTAATTTTTATAGTATAGAAAACACTATGAAACTTTTTTAGTTTTGCTAACAAAAAATGAAAATTAATAATTTTATTTTTAAAAGAAAAATTGATTTCTAATTTTATGAGTACCCTTTGTAATAATACCTTATAGGATAAGACTTGAGCTTTGTTCTTTTGTTTGATTTTATTTGATGATTCATATTAATTATATTTTTTACCTACTTTATATGAAGAATTGCTATTTTTCTTTATATATAAAAAGGAAAGTAATTTTAGTTATCATTATGTGACTTTTTTGATTTTATATACTATATACTAATTATCTTGGTATATAGTTAAAATCTATTTTTTTGCTTAATTTCATTGCTATTTTTTATTTATATTCAAAAATAATTTTAGTTAGTATTTTCTTAATAATATTCTCTTTTTTATATTAATCTTTAAACTTTCATATATAGTATTCTTCTATTTATATTTCTAAAGTTATTCTTTTATGAATAATTTTTATATTTTTTGGTATACTATTTTTAAATTTTTTCTAAAATTTGTAAAAAATAGAAGGAAAAAATATTTTTTTGACGAATATAATAATTGTACATAAGAAAACAATAAATGTGTACAATAAAAAACAGTGGAAAGAGGTGCTCAAATGCAAATAACAGATGTACGTTTAAGAAAAGTTAATTCAGAGAACAGAATGAAAGCTGTTGCTTCTGTAACATTCGATAATGAATTCGCAGTACACGATATCAAAGTTATCGAAAGCCAAAATGGATTATTTATTGCTATGCCAAGCAGAAAAACTCCAAACGGAGAATTCAAGGATATAGCTCATCCAATCAATGCTGAAACAAGAGAAAAAATTCAAAAAGCTATATTAGAAGCTTATGATGCTCCTGAAACAGAGGAATCTCCAGAATCAGCAGAATAATAAATGTTAAAAAGATTCCAACATTTGTTGGAATCTTTTTGTTATTTATTATTCTTTCTTTTTATTTTTTTTAAAATCCCCAATTATAAACGCCAATATTGTCGTAAGTATAAAGCCTACAAAATGGTTCCATGATAATATCATAGCGATTATAAAAATTATCCAACATACAAGATTTGTTGCCTTAGTTGTTTCTAATAAATAGTTATCTAATTTTTCAAAAAATATTTTATTAATAAAGCATTCTACTATAATCCATACCCATAAAAATGTACCTATAGATAAAATAAAATAATTCTGTGCCACTACTGCTATCCAAATGCCTAGTCCTTCATAGAATAACATAAGCGCTAAGGATATTAATAATTCTCCAACTTCAGCTGCTGTCATACCTGATACATCTAATACCTCTGCTAATTTTTCTAATAACCGTTCTAATCTTTTCATACCTTACCTCCTAAATTATTAGTTGATAGTTACAATTATTTCTTATGTTAATAATTATATATATTTTTTTCCTTTATGTCAATAGTTACCTCAAAAATTGGATCAAAAAGTGTTTTTGTCATATGAGTCGCTTGATAAGACTGCAACTCATACATATAGATTTTCCTATTCAAACTAAATAAATGAGTCAATATTCCCCGTCCCTTTTGACTCACTTTTTTATATATTTTATATATTCTATATTACTATTTTTACTTCTTTCTACCATTTGCCTATATATTCTATCTCGCAATTCTTTTTGTGCTTCTTTTTTGCTTAGCTCTTTGTTTGAGTAAAATGGACCATCTATGTAGGTTACTATTTTTATTTTTTCTTTATTCTTTCCATATTTTTGATATGTGTTTGTCATGCAAAATGATGGTGCTTGTAACTCTACTGGGTATTTGAATGATACGTCTTTGAAGTTTCTTATTTTTGTGTAATATGGCCATATGTGTGCTTCTGGGTAGATTGTTACTGAGTTTTTGTTTTTTATTCTTTTTTCTATGATTTTTAGAAAGTTTTTCATTGCTGTTTTACTACCTGGTGTTGGAATTGCTCCTAGCATTTCTATTAGATGCCCCGCTCCTTTTATTGATACATTTGCTGGGTTTACTATTAGAAAGTTTCTTTTTGGGTAATTTCCTACACTTGTGATAAATGTATCTGCAAAGGCTTGGGTATGATTTGCGTATATGAAATATCCTTCTTTTTTACATTGTTTTAATTTTTCTTTTCCTATATATTTTAATTTGAACTTTATTTTTTCATAGCCTACTTTAATTGGCATACTAAATACATTTTGTATAAGATATGAGCATACCTCCCAAAAAGGATCATGCTCATATTTGTATTTTTCGTCTATTTTTCTTGGTGTTATTACTGCTGTTGAAAATTCTTCATTTAGTTCATCTTTATAGTATATTACTTCTCTATTTTTCATTTAATTTACTCTCTCTTTTTCTGTAGTATACTCAAGTGGAATTTTATAAAATTCTTCATATACTTCTTTCCAAACTTTAAAGTTTTCTTCTTTCATTATTTCTGTATTTTCTCTATCTGATATTTCTTCGTTTGGATAAATTGGCTCTCCAATATTTATTGTATATTCTTGTATTGGGAAACCATCTTCTCCCATAATATTACTGTCTTCCATTGTTATAAAAATAGGAATTACTGGTACATTATTTTTTGTGGCTAATTTGAATGCTCCATTTTTCAATGGCTTTGGTTTTTTATAATTCCACCACATACTTTGTTCTGGAAAGATTAGTATAAAATCTCCTCTTTGTAATATTGTATCTACTGCCTTTTTGAATTCTATCATTGTTCTTTTGTTAGAGCTTAGTGGTAATGTATCACAGTTTCTAAATAAGAAACCATAAAAACCCGGAAAGTTTGTATAATTTCCTTCCCTTATTACTTTATATAGTTTTTTCGTTTTTGCTTGCTCTGATATTCTAAATACTTGCTCTATTGAAAAAGAATCAAACGGATTGAAGTGATTACATGTTATTATTGCTCCTGTTTGTACTTTTTTAAAATTTTCTATTCCATTTATCTTTCTTATTATTAATTTATTTTCTTTTATTATATCGTTTAAAAATTTTTCCCCTACTTTATTTGCAACTATGTTCTTAAA
The DNA here is from genome assembly GCA_947577025.1 of uncultured Clostridiaceae bacterium. GTDB lineage: Bacteria > Bacillota > Clostridia > TANB77 > CAG-508 > UMGS1663. The sequence continues at coordinate 3,504 of CANPTO010000042.1, forward strand.
TTTACTGTAATATTTCTTTTTTAAATAATCTATATTTTCTGGTGGTAATGGTATAGTCGGAGGGTCATTTTCTGCGTCTATGTCAAATTTTCCCTCTTTTTCTAGGTTTTCTATTTTCTCTAATATTTCTAGTCTATCTTGTGCCTTTTCTATATCATTTTCTTTCATCTGTTATCTCCTATATTCTCTATCATCGCCTACACATGCATTTTCTTTTATTGCCATTTCTACTAATGCTTTTTCTGCTTCTCTATCTTTAAATTTTTGTTCTTCTGTGTAAGCGTCTTTTATTGCCACAATTTCATCATAGTATTCTGTCTTTTTAGCATATTCCCAAAAATATTCATTATATGGTACATCTTCAAAATGCCATGGTTTATATGCAAAATTGTAGTGTATTAATTTTATTTCTTCTGGTTTTGTTTCAGTATTTACATATGGCATTACATCCCAATCATGACTTACTAAAGTTACCCTTCCTTTGCATAGCCTATTTAGGTAGTCTTGGTCTTGTGCTATTGAAAATTTTACTTTTTCTAATAAATATAAAAACTTTTCTTGAAACTTAAATTTCCTTAGTTCATCTAGATTCATTAGTAGTACTCCTGCATTAAAGTAATGCTGATATTTAGCTACCCCTACTACTAGCTCTGCATAGTCTTGGAATACTTTATTGTATTGAATTATGTCGTCTGGAGCTGCTGCTACTAAGTTTGTTTCCATATCTGTATTATATAATTCTGATATATCTCCTAATACAATAATATCACTATCCAAGTATAAAACTTTATCATATTGTGGATATAGTTCTGGTAAAAATAGCCTAAAATACGTAGTATTTGAATAATAATCTCTAGTATATAATTTGTCTTTTACTTTTTCTATATAATAGCTTAAGTCAACAAATTCTATATTTACATTTTCACTTTCATATTTTTTTATTTGTTTTTGATGTTCTTTTTGTATATTTGTGTGTAATACTTTTATTAAATAATTATAATCTTTACTTGCATTATCCATTAATGATTGAAGTGCAACTGCAAAAAATGGTATATACCAGTCATCTATAGCAAAAAATATAGGCACTATTTTTTTATCATCGTTCATAATTTTTTTCTCCTTTTTCTTTTTCATATTCTTCTTTCAATTTTACATATTCTTCTAGATCTTCATCAAATGCATGACATCTTAATAATTTATGCACTTCATTTATATGCCATTGTTTATAATTTTCTACTTGTGGATATGGTAGTAATATTAGCCTTTTACAAAAATGGCATATTACTGTTTGTTTTCTATTAAATGCTGATTGTTCATTATATATTCTTGGAAGCAACTTTTTCTTTGTTGTTGACCTATATATTGCATCTTGGTCTGCAAATAGCATTTTTTTAGTTTTTATAAGTTCTCGTGCTTTTTCTAATAGTCCTGTTTGTTTTATTTTCTCCATATTTAGTAATAACATTCCTGCATTTATATAGTCTGGCCATATAAATATTGAACCATATTTTTCTTTTACTGCTGCATATTCATATTCTGTAATATCGGTATTATATAGCTCTGAAATGTCTTTATTTGCCATCATATCTATGTCTAGGTATAGTATTTTATTTGGTATTTCTTCTACTTTGTCTGCTAATAGCCTTAAAAGTGTATATGGTGTGCAGTATGCATTTTCGTTTTTACAGTTTCCAAATTCTTTTTCATATAGATTTGTTACATCTATTTTTATTACTTCATTATTAGTGTTCTTACTTTTTACTACTTCATTCAAAAATGCTACTTGTTTATCTGTTATACAGGTATAGTCTTCTTTTATTCTTGAAACGTCCATTGTAAATATGTAGCATTTTATATCTTCTTTGGTTTTATTTGTAATTGATATTAGCTCACTAAGAGCTCCATCAAATACTTTTTGGTTTCCACACAAAAGTATATTTATCATTTTTTTATTTCCCCTATTACCTTAAGTACTTATCGTTTTTAAATTTTCTTTATTATTATATATTATATTTCGATTTTTTTCAACATTTTTCATTCTATATTTTCTTCATTGTCTATTTTCTTTTCTTGTTTTCTTTCCTTTACTGCACTAATACTAGATACTATACTACTTAGTATTACAAATAAGTAAAAATTTACACCTCTTGTTAATAACATTGCTCCTTTTATTATATTTTCTAAAAATACTGTATTATATATTGCTATAAATGCTCCTTCACTTACACCTACTGCTCCTGGAGATGGTATTCCTGATACTGTTGCATATAGCACTGATTGCATTGTTATTATTTCAAATATATTATACTCTTTTAGCCCAAATGAACGATATACCCAATACGTGATACTATAGAATATTATATATTGCACATATGTTGTTAATAGTGTTTTTATTACTACTCTTTTATTATTTTTTATATATGTAGCACTGCTTTGGTATTTACTTAATTCATTTTCAAGTTTTGTTTGCTTTTCTTCTATATTTTTAAATTTGAAAAATTTTAATATTTTTATTGCTATTTTTATTATTCCTTTTGTCATTCTTTTTGATAGTATTGATATTAGTAATAATATTAGTGCTGTTAGGTTTAGTCCTACTCCTATTACGAAAAACCATATTAATGCTTTATTCATATATTTGTAATTAAAACCTAAGCTGAAAAGTGCAGTTGATATTGTAACTATTTGTACACAGCTTAAGTTTATTAAAAATGTTAATGTCGAATTTGCCACAGATATATTATCTTTATACATATAATATATTTGCATTGGCTGACCTCCACTAGCTGCTGGCGTTATTGCACTAAAGAAAAAACCTATTAGTGAATATTTTATATTATTTATAAACTTGCTTTTTTCATTTAATGCTTTTAATGCTCTTCCTATATTTATTGCGTCTAATATTATATATAAACACATACTAATTATTGCAATTAGTATATATTGTTTTTTTACTCCTGCTAATACATTAAATATTTGTGTTATGTCTTGATCTTTTAATATTATAGAGAATGTTAATATTATAAGCAGTATAAAAATTATCAAGTTTCTTATTATCTTTTTTGTTTTTTCCATCTTCTTACCTTTTTCTTATTTTTATTGACTTTTATATTATCTTCTATTTTTTTGTTTAAGTCAACTATTTTTTCCCTTAAATATTCTTATTAATAAAATCTTAAGATACATAAAAATGGCTTTTGCATTTTTCTGCCTCTTGCAATTAAATATATACATTTTTCTATTTGCTATTCACGCTTTCTTCTTTTTTTCTATATCTTTTACAGTGTCTTTTCTCTTGCTTAATTTTTATTAATATACTTCTTAGCATTCTTAACTGCTATCTGTTATTCTTAAAATTGTATGTTACATTGCATCTTTAATATCTCAGTTAAATTACTCTTGTTCTAGTTTTTATCTTTTCGTCGATTTCTGTAATATTTGGTGTAAAAAACATTTTAAAATTTTCAGCAGATTTATAATTTTTAAATATTTGTAATTTATTATCAAAATCCTTTTCATTTTCTTCTAATTTTGATACATTATCTAATTTATCAAAATTAATATCAATCTTACAATATGCATCATATTCTGTACTTATCCTTGTGTTAAAATCGTTCTTCTCTTTTTCTAATTCTTGTTTTATTGCTTTCTGCTGTTTTTTATTCTCTTCTAAAGCATTTTTACTATTTTCGAAGTTATTCTTCTCAATAGATAACTTTAATTCTTGTGTTTCATATTTTCCATTAATCTTATTAGTCTTATCAAATTCTTCAAAGTTGATATTATCTTTTATATAATCCTCATTAAATACTCTAACAATAATATCTTCTGTATTAATCCATTGTTTTTTAATAGTGTCATACCTAATTATATTTCCATTTTCTAATTCTATTTCTATATTAATATTATCTGTACTATCAATTTTTTTTAATCTCTCTAATATATCACAATCATTCTTTTCTATAGAATATAATATGTTAGAAAAAGTAGTCTTTCCTGTTCCATTATTTCCCTTAATTAAACTCTTTGAATAACATTTGTCTTGATTATCATTCTTATTATGATATAAAAACAAATCACAATTAGTATATGCTGTTTCATTTAATAATCCTATATTTTTCATTTTCTTAATACTTTTAATTTTCATCTAAACACCTATTATTTCTATATATCAATTTATTAGTCCTTATTATTTAATCTTTTCTCTAGTGTTTCTATACTTGGTAAATTATTTGCCAAATACTCTGGAATCTCTTGTAAATATTTATATTCTGCTACACCTATTGGCTTATTTATATCTTTTAAAGCTAGTTCAGCAGTTAACTTATGTTCATCTCTACATAATAAAATCCCTATTGTTGGATTGTCATCTTCTTTCTTTAATAACATATCTACTGCATTCAAATAAAAATTTAACTTGCCTGCAAATTCTGGTATAAATTTAACAGTTTTTAATTCTACTACAACATAGCATTTCAAGTTTAAATTATAGAATAGTAAATCTATATAATAATCTTCTCCTTCAATTTCTAAATGATACTGTCTTCCCACAAAAGCAAAACCATTTCCAAATTCTAAAAGTAAATTAGTAATATTAGAAACTAATGCATCTTCTATATCTCTTTCTAATGCTTTTTCATTATAAGTAATATCAAATACATATGGATCCTTTAGCATTTCCAACGCTCTTTTTCCTAATTCTATTGGTAATGTTTCTTCGTAATTGCTTATTTTATTATCTAATAATGCTTGTCTACTATATAAATTGGTTACAATTTGATGTCTAACTGTGTTCTAGTCCATAAATTTTCTAATGCTTTTTCAGAATACCATAATCTTTCTTCCATATTTTTAACTTTATCCATTATAGATATTACTAATCCCCATGGCAATTTTGCAACGTTATGTTGCAAAATTGAATCATACTCAAATTCTTTTGCAAATTTTTGCATATATCTTAAATTTCTTGCAGATAAACCATCTGCATCTGGAAATTCCAATTTTAAATCAGTAGATAAATTATTTATAAAATTGGTACCATACTTATTCTTTTCTATTAGTCCTTTTCCTATTCTATAATACATCATTATCAGTTCATTATTTGCATTTAATAAAACTTTTTTTCTAGTATTAATTATATCTTTTTTAATCTCATTTAAAAATTTAAAATATTCATCATCATTAATTGTATTAATTAAATCTTTCATTAAATTCCTCCGTTTTGAAATTTGCAACGGAGCGTTGCAAATTTCATATTTTACTTATTTATACCATAAAATTAATATAAATACAATTGTTTCCAATATATTCATTTTAAATAGAGTAGAGAATAAATAATTATTTTATTTATTCCCTCTCACACCACCACATCGTGCCGTTCGGCAATGGGCGGTTCAATTTATATTTCAACATGTACTTTTGCATATTGGTCTGATAGAAATATCAGACCTCTTTTTCTTAGC
>CANPTO010000043.1 GCA_947577025.1 uncultured Clostridiaceae bacterium
GATAATCTTTCGTTCTTTAAGCAATTATAATAAATAAATTGTTGAATAATTGCTTCTATAGAATCGTTGGATTTGAGGCTTTTTTTATTTGAACTCGTTAAAGGTATGATTTTATACCATTTACCATTAAAACGAGCTTTAAAACCTATTCTTTTGCTTATACATACTTCTATTTTCTTTTTGTGTAAAATCTCTTTTGTATTAATAACAAAAGTTGTTCCACTAATACTAATACAATTACTAACATCAACTGTTCTAGTGTATTTTACCGATAGAAGATAATCTAAATTAACATATTTTGGTAATTTCATAAAAGAAGATGTTTTGTTTTTTGGTTCAACAGCAAATTTTTTGTTAAACTTTGGTATGTATGTTTTTAAGAATTCATTGGCTTCTTCAACAGTTGTAATATTATGACGCCTAAACTCTGTTCTAAGTCTATCATGTAATGTATTCCATAATCTTTCAACTCTTCCTTTTGCCTGTGAAGAACCAGCATGAATTAAATCAACACCTAAGTATTTCATCATTCTACCATATTGAGTAGTTGGTTCTGTAATACCTGCCAATTGCTCTTCAAGAGTAAGTTTTTCATCTTTAGGAAAAAATATACTAGAACCATCAGCATAAAGAGCTAGAGGAACGCCAAAGTTTTTAAAAGTCTGTCTTGTGACTTCTAAATATCCATGCATACATTCATTCTCACACATATACAAACCAGTTACTTGATGAGTTGCATCATCAATAAAACCATGTAAAGAATATTCTTTATTATCTCCATAGAAAAACTGGTGAGGAGTAGCATCAACTTGTAATAGTTCACCAGAGGAAGGACGTTCTTGACGTCTATTATGTGCTTTGGATTTCCTATGTTTCCTAGGGCTTTTTGCTCCCTTAGATTTTAATAATTTATACAAGGGAGTGTAACTAATTTTAATATCATAATCTTCTTCTAATATTTCTTGAAAGTGTGTAAAATTACATTCTTCTAGTTCAGGCAAACTCCAAATTTCCCAAATTCTACTTTTGATATCAGCATCAATAGTATGTTTAGGTTGTTTTCCACAATTTCCATGCATCATGGATGAAGCACCATATTTTTTATACCTCGCTTTCAATTTTTTTACATAGCGCTCTGAAAACCCTAACCTATCAGCTGCAAACTTAATTGTCATAGTTCCATTAATACAACATTCTATTACTGCTTTTTTTAATTCTTCTTTATCATTCATAAAAGTTCTCATACCTCCATTATATCATAGGGTGAACTTTTCATAAATTAATTTTATAGGGTGATCATATCATAAGTTATTCATAATTTCGAGCTTTTTAATATTGACAAATCATACATTTTAAATTATTATATAAGTATAATATTTTTTGATATGGAGAAAAATAAAATGAAAAAAGAATTAAAAATTATAATGTTTGTATTATTTATATTATTAGCCATCATCTTGTTAGTAATTACTATATTTTATAAATTCCATCATGTGGATATTTCTAAGCCCTATATTTCCAATTTCGAAACAAGTTTAGATAAAAAAACTGAAGAAAAAAGTAATTATGAAGAAGCAATTAATGAAATAGAAAGACAAGTTCAACAAGAATTTGACCGAATAAATGAAAAAATTGAAAATTAATTATATCTATTTATATATAATTTAAAAAGGAAGCTAGATAATTAGCTTCTCTTTTATATATTTCTATTGCTATTTTATAGTTCTCTTGATAATTCATCTAATGACATTTCTTCATTAGTTTTCTTATTATATATCTTTATCTCAAAATCACAAATAGTGGCATAATTAACGATTGTTTGAAAATCCGGTTGACTATTTTCTCTTTCATAGCTTGAAATAGTAGTATCGGATACAGTTAGTTTCTCTGCAATTCCTTTTTGTGATAGTTTTGTATTTATATTTCTCATATTTTTTAGTATATTTCCTATTGATACAATTCTCATTCTCTACCTCCTACTAATATTGCTCATATTATTATTTCAAAAAAGTAGAGATTTTTCATAAAATCGCAAGAAACTTGCGATTTTATATTTTCTGTGTTATACTATTATGTATATTATAGAAAAAAAGAAAGTGAAAATATTTGTTATTTTCCTTTCTTTTCAATCGTTATTGTTATTCCGTGTGTGTTAGCAATTTGAATTAAAGTCTGCATATTATAATTCCTATTGCCTAGCTCAAATGCTTGAATACCACTTTCACTACGATGTATAGTTTTTCCAAATTCCTTTTGAGATAATTCAGTCCACTCTCTTATTATACGAATTATCTGCTCAGGAGTATAATCATTTGCTACTATTTTCATTTTACCACCCTTTATAGTATGTGCATTATATAGCAAATATTATTTTTTTGGTTTGAAACGCTTACGTTTCGTATGTGTATGATTATTTTTCTATAATTTTCACAAACTAATCGAAAGGAGGATTCTTATATGTCAAATACTGAAATTAAACAGTTCCTATTTATTATACTTTTTATTACAATTAATCTTGTAATATCCTTTTCAATAACATACTTTTTTGGAATAACTAATACTGTTATTTACCGTTCTGTTACAAGTATGATTAGTGAAGTAACTTATGAAATGCTTATATTTATGAGTTTAGCTCTCATAGAGTCTAGTATATATGAAGTATCAAAAGTCAAATTCACGACTATATAAAATTAGAATGGATTTCTCAAGAGCCTACTTTAATTTAGGCTCTTCAATTTTATTTTTATAAGTCTTTATATTTTGAATCATGTATTGTTATATTCTTTTTTTCATAATCTTTATATTTTTCTGTATTTAATATTGAACTATCTACATCTTCATCTTTTACTATGTTTTCAGAAAATGTATATATGGTTTCACAGTAGTATTTCATATATTCTTCCTCAACCATTCTCAAAGTGATTTTTTGCTTTTTATCTATCCATATATCTCTATATGAATTGTTGTTTCCTCTTCTAATCACATAGCAATCTATACCATTAAAACGTTCCTCACGTAATGATAAACCTAATCTACTAATACCTTTTTCTAATGTTTTGTAATTTTTTATGTTAGAAAATACATTTAAAGTATTTCCTTTTTTCTCTTCTATAAAATCTTGATTATAATAATCAATTTGCTTTAAATCATTATATACACAAATTTTATTATAACTGTCATCTTCTAAATATCTAATTGCATCACCTAATTCAATTTTATATTTTCCGTCTTTATAGTAATACGTGGTTTTAACTGTAAACATACTATTATCTAAAAAGTTTTTATTTATTGTTTCTTGTACTAATTTATAGTTATCTAAATTTTTCATATATTCAAGTTTATTATAAGCTTCGTTAATAACATTGCTAATGTTATAATACTTAATAGAAAAAGTAATTATAAAAACTATAATAATTATTAAAATACTTATTATAATAGTCTTTAGAAAATTTATATGGTTTCTAACTTTTTTTAAATGATTTATTTCAATTTTATCTTTTTTATCTTCTTTGGTGTCTTCATTAAATATATTTGAATTCATATCATTATAATATTTTTTACAATTTTCACAATTCAACAAATGATTACCTACAAATTCTCTACTATTTGAACTTAACATATCTTCTATGTATTGTATTGATAAATCTTTAACTATATCACAGTCATTATTCTTCATTTTTAAGTTCCTCCCTTAATTTTATTTTACCTCGATAAAAAGTTATTCTAGCCCATTCTTCTGAGTGTCCCATTATATTACCTATTTCTTTAAAACTAAAATCTGATTTAATTCTTAAATATATAACCTCTTTTGTTTTTTCATCTAGTCTATGTATTTTTTTATATATATTTATAATTTCTGATTTATTTGTATAATCTTCTTCAAGTGAATTTGATACTAAAAATTTTTCATTAATTTCATCTATATTAATTTCATTTACTTTTTTCTTTTTCTTATAAAAATCTATCCACTTATTTTTTGCAATAGTGCAAAGCCAAGTTTTAACACTACATTCTTGTCTAAATTTATTAATATTCTTTACTGCACTTTCAAAGGTCTCTTGCATCAATTCTTCTGCTAATTCAGTGTCATTAGTAATGGAGAGTAGGTATTTATATACTATTTTAGAATACTCTTTATATATTTCTTCCATTTTTCCTCCTTTCTATATTTATAGACTTGCTTTATTATGTATTTGTTACAATTATTATATATTTTTCGACAAAAAAATTTTTTTTTACTCTTTTGTTATCTTTTTGATACATTTTTTTAATATGTGTTATAGTAATAATATAGTTGTTAACTAAGTGTTTTGTCAAATAAAGAAAGTATATCTTTCTTTTTTAATAAAATGTAAGTGGGGCATTCAAGAAAGAGAGGAACAAACTATGAGAAAACGGATTTTAGGAACTTTGATGTCAGCAATTATGTTAGTTATGGCTTTTGGAACAACAGTTTTCGCTTCAGAGGTTGAAAACCCTTGTGATGCTACAGCTTACAATCTCGAACTAACATCAGATGGAGTAGCATCTATTACAGATGAAGATGGCAATCCTGTATCCGACTCTGTATTAAGAAGTAGTATATCAGGATATGAACAGGCAACAATGACTACAGATCCTACAGGAGTTATAGTATACGTTGACGCTTCTGGTATTGGCGGAATGGGAGCAACCGTTGAGACTTCATCCAGTTGGAATGGATACATGAGTTTAGATGTTTTCGATAACAACTGTAAAATCTATTGCGAAGGTGTTGCAGTTTCCTCAAATGGAACAAAGTATTTTAACAATTGGCTACACGTTAGTCCAGTGAATTAGTTAATTTAAGATTAGTAGATATAAAATTAGATGAGAGATTTTTAAATATATTTGGAAAAGGCAATAAATTTAGACAAGTTATTATTAATAATATTATGTATGATGCTTTATCTTCATATTTAGAAATAAGGAAATCTATAAAAACTGAAAATAGTTATTTGTTTTTAGGTCAAAAAAATGTAAATTCTAAAAAACCTTTAAATAGAAATTTTTGTAACAGATTATTAGATAAATATAAAGGTTTGTGCAAACTAGCTAAACTGCACCCTCATTTACTAAGGTCTTACTTTTGTACAAATGCACTTCATAATGCTGGTTATTCTATTGAGCAAGTTGCAGCACAAGCAGGACATAGTAGTTTAAATACAACAAAAGCATACCTTGCTACAAAAAAAGAGGACTTAATTTCTCTTGCAAATAACTTATAAAATATTATAAATAAGGAAGAGTGATAGATGTGAAAATATATAGATTAGATACAAATTATAGTAATTATTTATACAATTTTGAACCTAAAATTTCATTTATAAGAAACGAAAAAGAAAATAGACCTTTTTTAGGTGTGGTATTTAGAGTTCATAATAATAAATTTTTTGCTCCACTTACTTCACCTAAAGCAAAACATTTAACAATGAAAAATGCACAAGACTTTCTAAAAATAGATGATAGTTTTTTAGGAGGAATTAATCTTAATAATATGATACCAATTCCTGAAGTAGCTTTACAAGAAATAAATATATCAAAACTAGAAAATGAAAATTATAAAAGAATGCTATATAAGCAATTAAAATGGGTAAAAAATAATACTGAAAGAATAAATAATAGAGCTAAAAATTTATATTATTTAGTAATTCAGAAAAAAGCTACAAATGATTTAATTGAAAGGTGTTGTGATTTTAAATTATTAGAGAAAAAATGTCAGGAATTTATAGAAAATTATTAAATTAGCTAAAAAATAACAGGTTATCATTGACCTGTTATTTATATTAATTTCTTTTGTTTAAGAAGTTTTTCAAACTCATTTACTGTCCCTTTAATGAAGCTATCTTTTTTTAATGCTATTCCTAATTTTGCTTTACTAAGTAAAATAAAATAATTCTTTGTTTTTATTACTTTTTGAATGTTTTTAAATCCTATGTTTATGTCTTTTTCTAAACTATTTGAAATCTTTATATCATCTTCATTAATTACCAATTTTATTTCAATATCATTTCCGTTGTTTCTTTCTAAGTCTTTATTATATGCCAAATTTACATTTTTGATGTATATATATATTTCAATACATAATATTACTAATACATTAACAATATATAATTGTGCTGTATTAATATCTATGTTGCTTAATTGTGGAAATATTATAAAAAACAGATTAGTAATAAAATTTATACTTAATAATATATTTAAAATAATTATTATAGGTTTCTTAAGATAACTATATATATAATATTCTTTATAGTATTTTTTTGTACATATATACTCGTTTTCAAACATAATTCTTATCTCCCTTAATATAGTAAATTTACTTTTCCTTTATATATTATTTATTTCCTTTTCTCTTTTCTTTTTTCTCATTCTAATCCTTAAATAAAAGATTTCATAAGCAATTGCAACTACAATAGTCCAAAAAGAAATTCTTATTTTAGTCCAACTTGCTTCGCCTTCATTATATCCATTTTCTCTAATATACTCTCGTAAATGTTCAACTTTGCTATTACCATCTACAAATGATTTTTCACCTTCTGTACCATCTTCATAATACAAAAATAAGTACCAATCTCCTAGTCCTTGCATATAAGCAACTTCATTTAGTGTCCCAGTTAATTTGTAATTTTCTGTCACTATTTTTTCTATATATTCTCTATTATTTGAATCGACTTTTAAATAATACTTAGCTTGTAGTGCTTTTGTAAAATTGCTTGATATAGTATTTATACTTATTACTATTACTACAATTACAATTATTATACTTAACTTGTCTAAAATTTTATTCATAATATATTAACCTTTCTAGAAATTGCAATTTAATCAATTCCATTTAATTCATCCTCTTTTGGTTTTCTTACATATTGAAGCATTTCTTTATTACAAGCTCCAAACTTAATATAATTTTTTCGTGCTTGTGCTAAAGAAACTCTATTTGCCCCTCCCTCATATCTTTCATCAACTGATTGTATTGGATCATCTTCCCAAAAACAGACTTTACATATATCATAATTTCCATTTGGTCTTTCATCAAAAGTATAAAATCCACAACATGGACACTTATATTTCACAAAATCATCTCCTTTATAATTTACTATTCTTTTATTAAACTATTAAATAGTAAATCATTTAATATCTGAATAATATTCAAATGCTTTTTCATAAAGTTTTCTAGTCTGCTCTTCATCTCCCCAAGATATACAATCATCTGCATATTCTAATGTCCAAAATGGTTCTTTTTGCATAATTTCATTTGGTAATAGTTTCCAAACTTCATATGATTTTATTCCAAATTCTTTAATATTTATTTTTTTACTATTATATATTTTTTTTAATTCTTCAAAAAGATTTTTCCCTAATATATCATAGTTATAGGATAATTTATTTTCAAAAAAATGTTTTTGAAATACTGCCCACGACTTTTTAGAATCTTTAGAGCACATTTCTAAATCTAATAATAAATCATTATCACTATTTTCATTAAAAAATTTATTTAATTTATTATTATATTCCTTATCTTCTATAAACTTAGTTTTATATAAAATAATATTTACAAATATTTTTTCAATCAATTATATATCTCCTTCATATTATTTTTTTAATTGTAAAGCAACTTATACTTTATGAATTTCTTCTTCTATGCCATTCATTCCAAAAAGCAATATATGCGTTTCTCTCTTGTTCATCTGCTGGCATAATTTTTTTAGTACATATATTATAAAAATTCTCTATTGAATCTGCAAATTTAAACACTTCTTTTTTATATTCTTCTAATGAAATTATCGTTTCTTTACCAGACTCTGTAATTAATTTTATATTCCCATTTTCATGTATTACACTCCAATCAATTCCATTTGGACAACCACAAATAAATACATCACCTGAACCATCATCTTTTAAGTACATAGCAAATCCACAACAAGGTAACATTTGATTTTCTTTATCTATAATATGGTCTTCTGTTATTGATTTTAGTAAATATAACGCTGTTGCACTTACTGTCGCATCATATTCTAAAATTTCATTACCTATTTTTGCTATTGCATGGCCATGAAGGCATAAATCTTCTGGGTCATCCTTTTTACCTTTTATCCATTCTAAATTAGTAGCAGTAATGCTAAATCCACTCATATATTTCATCCTCCATAAATATTATTTTTACTTATATTATCATAATAGAAAATAATCATATTTTCTATAACTTTTAAATTGTTCAAGAACTGATTTTTAATTCTACTCTAAAATTATTTTAATCATATTTTGGCTCATATATTTCTTGTATATCTAAATCTATTACTAAATCAACCTTTTGTTGTATAGCTTCTTCTAATACAATAAAAGAGTATTTTAAACAAAACTCTTTTACAAAATTTTGACTTTTACTGTTGCTTTCATTAATTATACTTCTATACATTTCTATTATTTCTTTTTTTGTATAATTTTTTCCTACAATTATATAATCTCCAAAATAGCTTTCTATTTCTATTAGCAAATTATTAATCCTCCCTTGCAAATTTCTATTTTTCTAGTTGCTATAATAACATAAATGAGAGTAATTATCAATATAACTACTCTCATATAAATTGACTATCTAATTTTTGTCAAGCTCTTTTTTATAAATTTATTATATTAT
>CANPTO010000044.1 GCA_947577025.1 uncultured Clostridiaceae bacterium
TTTGGAAATTATTGGGAATATTACAATTTTGTAATATTTTATGAAATGACCCTGACTTTTTTATATAATTTATTGACATTTCTTAAAAATCTGTGTATAATAAAAATAGAAAATGAGAGCCACAGAAAATGTGGTTACCACTATAAAAGTTTTAACAACACATTCCTACCGACGAAAGCAGAATGTGTTGTTTTTTTATTGTTTATTAGTCCACATTATGTATATGCTACACAATAAGGCTACGTTTATAGTTAGGGAAAATCCCAATGCATATATCAAAATAATATAAATCCCATAAACAACCACCTCCTTGCTCTCGAATGCATCGAGTATTGAAAGTGGTAGCCACAACATATCTGCTATCTCATTTTCTATTTTTACTACTATACTACATATATTTATAAAATACAAGCGAACATTATTAACTTTTAAAATTTTTATTATATTCATTATTACCGTATAATAAAACGTAATATCTACTAAATACTTTTATATACCTCTCAGAGTCCTCAAACGCAGTTCAAAAATTAACCAAACTATAAACACAATAAATTACATTATTCTATAAAAATTTTTCTTAAAATTCATTCTCGAAAGAATTCCCTCCTCTACAATCAAATTTAAGCCATTTTTATTTTTAAGGTATATACTTTTATGTCTCGAATATAAAAAGTATTTATATTTTTACTCTACATAAATAACATAACAATATCTACAAGCATTAGCTTTAAGTAAAAAAGATATAAATGAATTGGCACATCCAACTATTGATTGGATAAATAGTATTGAAATTAGAGTTTAATATATTGGACTAGAAATTTTAGAAGAAGATGGCGCTGGTGCCGACAGTTAAAATATAATTACACCCAAGTGAAAATAAAACAAAACAATAAAATTCGATTTTTAAGTATATATAATATTAAATCATTATTTCATATATACCTGCTACGTTCACGAGGTTGCTTATGAGAACATAAGTTTGCAATTAAGATAATAATATGTCATCTTCAAAATAAAAACGTCTTAAAATTAACGTTAGAGAAAGAATAAAAAGCAATTATCTAAACCAATTAAATAATTACTTAACTTAAGGATTTTTTTGAAATATTTAAGGATTTTGGAAATTCTAACCTCTGAAACCCTTGTTATTTCTAATAAATTCTTGGTGCCTTAGCAAAGGACGTATGCGAAAAATACCTTGCACAAAAGCACTCTATTATCCGTTTCAAAATTAGTTATAGCAATAGTTTCAAAGATATGTGTACCCATATTGGTGTTTTTTTGTCTATTACTATGTTTTTAATTTAACATAATTTTTTATATTTATCAATAGAAACTATTAAAATATTTCATATTTATATAATATTTCTAGTAATTTTGTTTCATTTTCTATAATTGATTTTTTAATATCTTCTACTGTTCCTGTTTCATAAACGAGTTTGCTAAATTCATCTTGAAAATTCGAAAAACTAGTTCTTATAGCTTGTTCTGTTTTAGGAGATATTACTTTTAGAATTTCAGTAACATTATTCTTACAACTTATATGTAACTTAGTATATTCTGCATATTTATCGCTATCAACAGTATTTCCTGACTTTAAATTATTGTCTACTAAAACAAATAAATCATTTTTAAATTCTTTTATATATTTTATACTATCAGGTAATATAAATGTTTGATACCAATATAAAGAATATTCTTTCTCTTTTTGACTTTTATTTAATTGTCTTTCTTCTTCTCTATATTTTTGATCATTTTTAAATATATATATAACAAATATAAAATTTAATACAGCAATTAAAACTTCTAACATATTTGATATTATATCAAGTTCTGTACGATTTATTATCCACAGAACAACTTGTCCTATTACTATACTTAGAATACAGGCAATTATTGGTGGTAAAATTTTATTGTTTTTATTCATATCTACCCTCCAAACACATCTACATTATTTAATGCTTCATCTATACCATCTTTAATGTTCATTCTTATTGATTCATTTTTAGTATTAAATTGATACTTTTCTTCAAACTTTTCTTTACCTAATTTTTTTACACTTTCTCCAAACATACCTAAAAAATAAGAAGAATTAAATGAAAAAACATCGTTAGGAATTATTATTTCTATTTTTTCATTTTCATTTTCTATTTTCTCCAAATTAATTTTTTTCCTAATATCTTCACCATTAGTTCTTCCTGCAAGCACTTTTTTGCTTTCAATATAATCTTTCAAATCTATTTTATAAATCTCCATTTTAATCTCCTTTTTTCAACATTTCAGTTATATATTGTCTGTCTAAATAAAATTCCATTGATATTACAGTTCCTATAAATTTATTTTTTATAGCATATACATAATTTGAGTCTGGTTTATGGTTTAAACTATTTTTATCATTAAATGCAATAATTGGCACTTTTCTTCCATCTTTATATTCTATCTCTTTTAAAGTATATGTTCCATCAAATAAAATATGACATCCCCCTGATGTTATAGACATTATAGGTTTTTCTTCATTTATTTCAGCTCCTATTGCCATAAAACTCTCAATCAAATCAATTGTCCCTTTTCCTTTTGTATCTTGTTTATCTATTCTTTGTTTACTTACATTCTTTTGTAAAGCATATAATGTCCATAATACTTCTTCATTAAAATTTATACCAAAAAAGCTATGATGTTTTTTTGTATGTCGCTCTAACTGTTTTTTTGTATATTTAGTAGTATCTTCTGCTTTTAACCCCTCATATATACTATTACCAAAATTCATTAATACTAATCTACATTTACCATAATTTTTATCTTCTTCTGGTCTATCAAAATAACCTAGTGCATGCCAAGAACCTAAATTTCCACTATACTTTATTGCATTATCAAATACCTCTCCAAACATTTTTCCAAACTTATTTTTTCCATCATCTGATAATGCATACCCTTGTGTGTGTAAACAGTTATTATAATATTCTACTAGTTTTTCGCACATATCAGATAATTCTAAATTAGATAAAGTTTCTAATGTTTCTGTATCTTTTGTAGATATATTTCTAATTCCTAAATGTTTTGGTAATCCTGTTATATTAAACATCTTTCTTGCTAATCTATCTTGAGGTGCTGTTCCACTTAATCCTATTTTTCTTGTTTTTGATAATTCAACAACAATTAAATCTGTAATTAGTGATGCACATAAACCTAATTCTTTGCAATTATCATAATTAAAATAAATTTTTTTAATTTTCTTATTATTTCCACAATAAAAAATCTTTTTTAAAGTTAAAATTGTTTCTTCTGGATTTTTTATAAAACTAAAAACTTGTGGTATATCTATTATAACTCTATCCTCTTTACTTTTTCTTCTAACTTTTTTAATAAATTTTTCTTTTTTTAACAGTTCTACTATTTTATTATTTCTTTTAGATTGAACTATTTTCGGTAAAAAGTTAATTGCTTTACTTTTACACTTTTTCTTTTTATTATATCTATGCCTTTGCCTCATTACTTTTTCTAATTTATTCTTTAAATAATTCTTCCTTCGTAATTTCTTTTTAGTTTTTCTATTTATCATCCTTTTACCCTTTATTTATTATATTAATCTTATATTGAATATACTGTTACATATTTTATCACAAATTATTAATATTACAAATACTAATAATTCGTAAAATTATAATCAATTTTATCACGCTAATAAAACTCTATTCAATTTTCTTTTTTCTTCAAGCTTTTCTTATTTTCTTTTTCTAATTGTTTTAAACTCTTTTTTGGTGTAGGCAATTCTTCTGGCATAGTTCCGTCCTGCTTGTTTAATTGCTTTTCTAACTATTTTTCCAATTTTATTATGAGTATCACAAGCTTTCTTTTCGGTATCAACTTTATCTCTTTTTAATCTTGATTCTGTTTGTGTTATGCGAAATAAATTAGCTGCAAGTTCTTCACTTCCCATATTGTCTAAAATATCTTCTCTATATCTTAATCCTTTTCTTTTAGCAATGTCATCAGCTGTTTCTCCATTATATAATCCTTTATATCCTGCATTATGAAATTTATCAAAATTCTTAACTCCTGCATTTTTAGCAGTTTGATTAAGTGAGTAATTTCCTTTTTTAGTCAAATTTCTTTGATAAAATCTCTTTTCATCTTCTGTTAATGAACTATATTCTTTTTCGCTAATTTCTTGTTTTCTAGTTTGAATTGCAAAATATGTTTGTGCAAGAGCAATAACTTTTTTTCTTGTATCTCCATTTTGTGCTATTAAGTAACAAGCATAACGTGTTAATTTATAATCTTTTTGTTTTCTTTCTGCTCCTGAACCTATTTGCACCATTTTGTCGACGTCGACAAAATGGTCAAAAACACTAATATCACTATTTTTACAAGATTCTTTTGCTTTGTTTATTACATTTTCAAATTTTCGCCATTCTTTATAATTTAAAACTGATTGTAATTCTCTAGCATACCAAAATTCAATTTCATTTTCATCAATATGTTTTATATCTTCAAAAGTTTTATTATAATTTTCTTTATTATCTAGTTCTTTCATCTATCAACATCTCCTTTCTCTGTTCTAATATTTTCTATTTCATAATGTTATAATGAACTTGTACTATATCTTCTTGTTCTTTTACAATTTTTTCAAGTTTTAATTTATTTTCAAAATAATTACCTTTGAATAGTGGTATTCCCTTATTTAATACACGGATTATAATTTAAAATAATATTATCTACTATTCCTTTTTCCATAAAAGCATTATTTATAGTTGCACCACCAGAAATAAACAATTTTTCATATTTTAAACTTTCACATACTTTTAAACAATTCTCTATTGAATTGCAATATGTAACATTTGAAAATTCATTTTGTTTACTACTTGTTTCACTTAAAATAATTATATTTATGTTTTTTAAGTCATTTATATAGTCCTCTCCCCATGACAATATGTTTTCCCAAGTTTTTCTGCCCCATATTAGTACATCATATTCTTTTAAAAATTCTAACATTATCTCCCAACCTCTATAAGATAAGAAATCTTCATTTCCATCTTCAGTAGCAATTAGTCCATTGATAGAACACGCCATTTCAACTGTTATTTTTCTCATAAATCTCTCCTATATTTCATACTTTTTTAATTGTTCTATATATATTTCAATACTATTATCATTTATATCTTCTGGTTTTATATTACAATACTCCATTATTTGTTTTTCTATTCCTAAAGAACATTCTATTAAATGGTTTGCTTTTTCTTCATTAGACCATACAGATAATGGCTTGTCTTTATATCTAACTTTTGCATCTTCTAATCTTTCCTTTATTCCTACCACTCCATCTGGTGCTACTCTTTGGTCGCAATAAGCACATATCTTTCTTTCATAAGAATTTGATTTTAAAGTTTCTTCATTTTTTCTTGACCTTTTTCCATCTAATATAATAATCTCTTTTTCAGTTAAGCCCTCTTGTTTTCCAATTTCTAAATTAATTTGGTGGTCATTAGTTCCATATTTATCAAAATATTTTTTTCTTACTTTTATAAATTCTTCATCTTTTGAAAAACCTTCTGGTATTTTTACCATATTCCCCATGTCATGCAATAGACTTACTCTAATAATTGATTCTTTATCTATTTTTTGCCCATTCCAGTTATCTATTATTAAATTACTACATGCAGCAACTCTTAACATGTGCATTTGTAGGTTTTCTGGTAAATGATATTTATTATAAATATCTATAATATTCATTTTTCTATGATTTCCTTTCATTATTTTACTAATTTATGTTGTTCTATTGACCACGCAGGAGAACAAGACATAGATATTTTACAATATTTAGTATCATAATAATACTTTTCATTTGGTTCTATTAAAATAGAATCTCCTTCTGAAAATTCAATCTTTTCATTTTCAAAATTTAGCGTTCCACTTCCTTCAATAACATATATTAGTTCTTTACTTATAAGATTTACCCCATATCCTTCATCAGGATATCTTCCACTAATTGTTGCTATACCTAAATCTATATCTTTATCCTTAAATGAATATTCTAAAGTTTTACACTTCTCACTATTTTTGCCTTTTAAAGCATCATTATATTTTATTACTTTCATTTTTATCGTCTCCTTTTTATTTTAAATAATCACTAACAACAATATTCTTATCATTTGCATTTATTGTTACTTCTGCACCAATAGGAATAATACTATTTCCGTGTATGTGTCCAAAATCATTAGTTTTTACCACTGGAACATTTGAGTTTATTTTTCTTAGTTCATCTACAATACTATATTTATTTTCCTCTATATTTTGTAATTGATATATATAACCAAAAACTATTGCTTTGTTAAAAGCATTCATTTGATTATATTGTTCTAACATTGAGTTCCATTGTATAATATCTGAATGAAACCCCTCTAAAAATAGTACTGCATTTTCTAAATCTGGCATATATGGTGTTCCTACTAATTTCAATAAGCATCTTACATTAGTTCCATATATTTTGCCAATGATTTCTTCACTTTTAAAATCAATAAATTGTCTTTCTTCATAAGGAATAATTGTTTTATTATCATTAAATAGTTTATCAATAATTTCATTTTTATCATAGTCTGTAACTTCATCTTTTCCAAACCAGACATAATCTTGACAGTGAAAAGTTATAAGTTCAGTCATTTTATTTATTGCACAAAGTAATACTGTAATATCGCTCATACCTAAAAAGATTTTAGGATTGCTTTTTATATTTTTAAAATCTATGTATGGTAATATTCCATTTACCATATCTCCACCTTTTACAGTAAATATTGCCTTGATTTCTTTATCACTGAACATATCATTTAAGTCTTTTGCTCTTTCCTCTGGTGTTCCTGCACAATAATTATCTTCTGAAAATAAACATTTTCCATATTTTACTTTTAACCCTAAACTTTCAAAATATTTAGTTGCATTTTCTAAAGGTTTTATATCTTTACTTTTTAATGCTTTATCTGGTGCAATGACTCCTATTGTATCTCCAATTTTTAATTTATTTGCTAACATTCTATCCTCCTAATAATTTTCTCTAATAAATTCAAATAATTTTTTATATTCTTCTTCATGTATAAGCAATCCTTCTACTCTTTTTTCAACCATCTTTTCTAATTCCTCATAATATACATACTTTACTTCTGATACTTCATTATCTTCAAAAATATAATCTTCAATCTTTTTGTTACATTTCAATAGATACACATAACCAAATTCCATATTTTTAGGATTTTTTGTGCTTTTAATTGTTGCAATATATTGTAAATCTTTTTCTTCTACTTCAACTCCTAATTCTTCCTTTAATTCTCTAATTGCTCCATCTATTACACTTTCTCCTGCTCTAATGTGTCCTGCACCAGAAATATCCCAACAATTAGGATGAGATTTCTTTGTTGCACTTCTCTTTTGCAATAATAGTTCTTTTTTATCATTCATAATCCAAATATGTGCTGTTCTATGAAAATTACCATCTTCGTGTGCTTGTGCTTTTTCTTTTATTTCTCCTGTTGGATTATTATTCTCATCAAATATATCTATATATTCCATAATTACTTCCTAACCTTTAAATCTTTTTATATATTTATATCACAATTTACAATATTTTCATAGCTTTTTATTGATATTTCCATATAAATAGTTAAAGGCTGTTATCTTTATTATAACAACCTTTATTTTTCTATCTTGCGTTTCTATCTTTTCTCTTTGTTTTAGTAATATCTTCTTGTCCATTTTTCATTTGCATTTCAATTTTTATTACTTCTTTAATCTTTGGTGTATCTTCTAATATATAATTTGCTGTTTTTAGATTTTTTCTATACTTATTTAGAATTGTAGTGCATTCATTTCGCTTTTCTTTGTATTCTTCTATTAATTTATCATCTGT
>CANPTO010000045.1 GCA_947577025.1 uncultured Clostridiaceae bacterium
AAAAAATTAGATGTAAACTCATTTATTTACATCTAACAGTATACCTGTAATTTATCTTTCATCTAAAAACTTGGTATTTGTTCTATTTCTTTCTTCTAATTGTCTTTGTTCATTTTCAGATTTTGTTTTAGTATTATCAAATGATTTGCTTTTCAAGTTTCTATTTCTATTTCTATTAGCAATAAGCTCGTTAATTGCCATAACATATTGTTGTGGATTATTTATGCTAAAATCTCCATGATAATAATTAGGTAATATTTCAATTCTACTTCCATTTATCTTTTGATGAATTATACTCGCTGATTTTTTCATTATTGGTCTTTCTTTATCTCCTACAACTACTAAAACTTTTGCTTTTGTACTTGATAAAGAATCTTTAATTTCATATTTTGAGTTTGCTTCCATAAAAGCAATCATATCTTCCTTACTAATTTTACAAGTATCTCTATAATATTCATTAAATAAATCTTCTCTTATTTTTAAAGACTTAAATTGCATTTGTGAAAACCATTTTTTCGATATTAGCCCATAACTCATAGAAAAAGCTGGTCTAATCATTTTATATGTTGCTTTCATAGGAATTGCTAATGCACTCTCAATAATAGCACAATCACAAATATCATTTTTCCTTGATAAAATTTCTAAAAGAATCTGTCCTCCTAATGATAATCCTCCCATTAAGCGAATATGACCATTATAATTATTAATTATATACTCTACAATTTCTTGTGCATTATCTTCTATACTTGTAAAATTTCTATCGCTTTCCGAATGACCATCTAATATTGGAAGAATAATATGATAACTATTTTTTAATTTTTCTGCTTCTTCTCTATAATTCCACCAAGAAAGACCACCACCATGTAATAACATTATTGTATCTTTATTATTATCTCCATATTCTTTAAAGTTCATTTATTATTCCCCCATTCCTAGTGATATATTGTAATTTTGTGTTTACCATTTTCCTTTTTTTATTCTACCACCTATCATAATAACTGCAAAAATTATTATAAGTAAAACAGCTGTAATCCATATTGGAGATAATACCCATATCCAAGACCAACTAATGTTATTCGTTAACTTCAACACTATGAATATTAAAGTTAATACACTAATAAATCCCATTCCACTATTTCTAACATTTTTATTTTTCATTTTTACATTTCCTCCTTAATTAGAGCAATAAATTACTATTTGTTTGTATCTATCTTACCATATAATCTAAAAAAATTAAACTATATTAATAGAAAAATCGTTACAAATTTTGTAAATTCATAACGATTTTATAATTTTTATTATATTTTGACATTATTCATTGCATTTATTTGTTTAATAATGTACTTGTCCAATTTTTGACTTTGCTTTACTATCTTTTCATATGGTGCATTATCCTTAATCATTTTTGAAAGCTTAGCTTTATTCTTAAGAATTAATAATATTATTTTTGATTCCATAAGAAATCAACTCCTTTCACATTTATATTAACATAATATTTATAAAAAGTTTGTTGCTTTTTGTCGAAAAACATTAAAAGTATAAATATTATAAACTTTTATTGTATGCCTCCTGCATATCAGCTATTGCTTTTCCAAGAATGCTCGTTATTGCTCTGTAAGTTCTGCCTTTCTTGTCTGCTATATATTCGATGGTTACTTTTTCTTTATATCTCATATTTACAATATCCTGTGTGTTTTTCTTTAAGGTTAGGATCAGCTTGTCTATTATTGATATCTCAAGATTTAACTGTTGCTTTTCTGTTTCTAATTCTTCCATCTTTGTTAGCTTTTCTATAATTTGATTTTCTAAACTAGATTCAGTAAATCCTGTAGCTTTTGGCATACCATCTAAACTAGCACTTTTTAATGATGCATCTTCTTGTTTTAATTTGAAAAGCTGTTTATTGATTACTGCTATTCGAACACAATAATTATTATAGTTTTCTAATGCTCCTTTTATATCCATGCTTTTCCTTTCTAGTTTTACATATCTTACATTTTGTTAAACTGCTATACTTTTATAAATGCTTGTTTTATCAATAGTTTTATTTAATCTCAAAATTGCAGTTTGCAAAATATATTTTTGTAAAACTCATATTGTTTTTTAAAAATACTTCAGTTTTTTTATTGCTTTATTTCCCATCTCTTGTGTTAATCCTATATATTTCATTGTTATAATTTCACTTGCATGATTAAACATATCCATAAGCAATCCTAGATCCTTTGTATTTTGGTATGTGTGATAACCGAAAGTTTTACGGAGTGTATGTGTACCTATATTTGATACTCCTTCAGACTCACAAGCTATTTTCAATATTTGATATGCACGTTGTCTTGTAATTGGTTTATTTCCCTGCCTAGATGGAAATAAATAGTCATCATCCTTTTTAGAATTTATAAATTTATCTAGTTCCTTTTTTAGGGTTGGATTCCAATCATAAGACTTTTGTTTTCCTGTTTTTGTTTCCCTTATGTTGTAACCACGTTTTCCCTTAATGTCTTTTACTCTAAATTTTAATATATCTGATATTCTTAAACCTGTATAAATCCCAAAGCAAAACATCATGTAATCACGTTCATTTTGTTGTTTTAAATTGGATGCTATTCTTTGTATTACTTCAGTATCTCTTATTGGCTCAACATAGTTCATTTGTGCCACCTTCTTCCATGTTAGGATCTAATATTACCTTAAAATCCTTAAACTTTATAAAAAAGTCATATCCATCTTCATTTACTGCAATTACTCCACCTTCTCTAGTTAATACGTGTTTTAGAATATAGTTTGTCCCATTTGTTGTTTGGATTATTTGATTTTCCCTTAATTCAATCATATTCTTTCCATACCTCGCATTCTGTAATTTCTACCTTCTTTGTTACTGATTTGAATTAAAAAGTTATAATCATTTTGTGTTACCATTTCTTTTAATCTACCTGTTATTGATTCGTTCATCTTAAACATCTGATCTATAAAAAATTCACTTGTTATAATAACAGGTTTTCTGTATTTGTAGCGGTAGTCTATTATTTCATATATAATGCCGAAGTCCTTTTCATTTACTGTATTTCCTCTAACTGTGTTTTTTAGGAAGTCATCTATTATGAGATAATTGCAGTTTTTGTATTTGTACATTTTCTTTTGGTACTCTTCTTTTTCAATCATATTTTGTTTTATATAAATCATATCTTCTGTATATGGCATTAGTTCTATCCATGCACCTTTATCTAACAGTACCTTTGCAATAGAAACTGCAAGATGTGTCTTTCCGCTTCCAGTTTGACCTAATAGTAGTATTGAATTTATACCTTTAGCATTTACAAATTCTACAGCTTTTTGTTTCATTCGTTTTTGATACTCATCTTCTACTTTGAAATTATCAAATGTATAATCCGAATAAGCCTCACTAAATAGTTCTTTTATTCTTGCATTTTTCTTTACAGCCATATAATCATTAAAACAACTACACCTACGAGGATATTCATTCAATTCATAGATCCAACCGATGCCATCACAAATATTGCATTTAGATGATTTCGTTTCCGATGCTGTCGTAGAATTTTCCGTTTTTCTCTGTAAATTCAGTTTTTTTATTGTTTCCAACAGCTGTTCCATAAAATCCTCCTCTTGACTTATTTTGTTCTACTGCAGTTACAACCCATTTTTTTATTGCTAAATAATGATTTTTGGCTTTGTAACCTTTCATCTCAATATACTCATCTAGGTAGGTTATTAGTTCCTGATAGTTTGAATATTCCTTTTGTAATTTTTGCAACTCTTCATCCTTCAGCATAACGTGTTTATACTCACCATACTTACGTTTGCTGGCTTTTGCATTTTTTACATTAGGCTCATCAGCTTTAGCTGTAATATCTATACTACCCTTACCTAGCTCTAGACTAGACTTACCTAACCTTACCTGTGTATCCATTTGGTCTACCATTGGTATACCAAAATTATTATTTAGACTATATGAATTGTTATCCTCTAGCAATAGCTGTGCTTTTTCCTCAAGATGTTTTGTTTCTTTATATCTGTCACTTCTTATATAGTTGTGTATTTTCCAATGTTTAATTACTACAATTCCACTTTCAAATGGAAGTATAAATTGTTTTGCAATTAGTAACTTTAGATCATCATCTTTGCAGGAAACTAATCGCATAATGTTTTTAGGATTATTTATAAATCCGTCATCATCTGCTCTCATAGAAAGATGGAAATATAGCAATTGTGTAGAATGTGGCATATCCAAAAATACATCACTATCAATAATGGTTTTTGCAAACATTCTTCTTTCAGCCATGTTTCCCTCCATTTCTTTTTCTAAATTTCTTTACTTTATCTAAAATAAATAGTAAAATAATAATAGAACATATTTTTTATGTTTTGTTTAGAATTATCTACTTTCGATTGCAGTTGGAATAGATAATTCTATTTCATTTTTTATTTCTTTTTCTATTTCCACATTTTTCACATCCCTTTTTACGTCTTTTTCTTTTTTTACTACTTTGATATATATCTTCAATTATTAGTACGATTATAAAACCTAGAACTGGTATCAAATATTCTCCCCCTATTGCCTCATATCCTCTTTGTAGAAATGCATAATTTATTGCTATCTTTGTAATTATAATTGTCGCTATTATAATTATAAATTGTATTATTCTTACTATTATTTTTGTCTTGCACTTCTTTTTCAAAACTTGTCCTCCTTTCAAATCAAGCCTTTTTGCATATATTCTTCAAATGTTTTTTGTGATATCTTATAGGACTTTCCCATTTTTACTACTGGTATAACTTTACTGCAAAAAATTTTGTCTGTTTCATCTTTGGTTAGTCCATATTCTTCAATAAGATTACTTCTTGTGAGCAATCTATCCTTGCTTGATATCTTAAGCAATTCTCTGATCTGTTTTAATTCTTCCAGTATCTTTTCCATCAAAAAACTCCCTTCGACATTTTTTTACTTTTTTCGCACATTATATTGTGCAACTACTCAAAAAAAATTTCTTTGACTGTTTTGTTTAATGCTACAGACAAACTTTTCATAACTGCTCTAGTTACATTCGTGTGTATTCCTCTTTCTAATTGTGATATTGTGTTCCTCGATACACCTGATACTTCTGATAATTTTTCTTGCGACATATTAGCCTCTTTTCTGTACTTTTCTAGGTTACTCATACAAATTTCACTCCCTTCTTACATTTTATTCGCACAATATAATGTGCTTATATCGATATTTATATTATAATTTGTTTTTATTGTCAAGTATTTTTTACAAATTTATATTTTTTTAAAAAAGTACTTGCATTTTTGCACATTTTATTGTACAATGCAATTACAAAAGGAGGTAAAGGTCATGTTTATAGGTGAAATTATCAAAGAATACAGAACAACACATAATCTTTCACAAAGAGAATTTGCATCTAGAACATCATTAAGTCATTCTTATATTAATACTTTAGAAAAAGTCTATAATCCAAAGACTACAAAGCCTTATGCAGTTACTACTGATGTTGCCAAAGATCTAGCTAATGCTATGATGATGCCAATTGAAGAATTAATATATAAACTTGATGAAACACAGGAATTTGAAGTTAATTCAAATCAATTACACATTATTCGAGTTCCTATTTATCGGTAACATTCCATCAGGTATACCTCTTGATGAAGTTGAAGATATAATAGATTATGAGGAAATATCTATAAAATCAGATGATGATCGAGAATATTTTGGATTAGAAATTCATGGAAATAGTATGTGTCCTGAATACAAAGATAATGATCGTATTATTTTTAGAAAACAATCTGACTGTAATAGCGGACAGGACTGTGCTGTGATAATAGATAACAATGATGCAATTTTCAAAAAGATTATAAAGCAAGACAACATTTTACTACTACAATCAATAAATTCTGATTTCGAGCCTATGATTTATAATAAGCGATCTATTAAAATTTTAGGTGTAGCTTGTAAAGTAATTCGAAACATTGATTGTGATTAATTATGATATTTATTTGATGCAAAAAAAGATAATCTGTCTAAGTTTGGCGACCAGTCAGATTACCTCTCAACATTTGCACAAATATTTATATATCTATACCTATTTGTGTTTGGTTATATATTTATTATATCAAATTAAATAGCCTCATACAAGTAGGAAACACAAATTTTTTATTATAAGGAGGTTATTTTTTATGGGAAAGAAAGCACGTGGAAATGGCGAAGGCACTATTTACAAACGTGAAATTCATGGAAAAACAAAATGGTGTGCAGAATACACACTACAATATTGTGACAGAAATGGAAAGCGAAAGAAAAAAACTATATTTGGAGACACAAGACAAGAAGTAAAAGACAAATTGGATCAACTAATTGTAGAACTAGGTACAAATACCTATGTTGATAAAAACACTACAAAGTTTATTGATATTGCAAAAGGAATTGTAACAGATGGTTACAAACTAAATAAACTATCAGAAAGTTCTTACTACAGAAAATTACAAACAATAAAGCAAATTGAAAGACATTACATGGCTCAAATGGAACTTCAAAAGATAACGGAATATGATGTTAAGGATTTCTTATCCTTTATCACACAGTATTCCAATTCTGTTATTGGAAAAATTTACGGTTTAGTAAATAATACTTTTAAAAGAGCAATCAGAAAAAATATTATTAAATATAATTTTTTAGATGATAAAATAGAATTTTTTAAACCTACATCTAGTAGGAAGGATAAAAAAGTCAGAGCCTTTACTGTAGATGAACAAAAGAAATTTTTAAATGTAGTATTAGATGAAAAGAACAATGTAAAATATAAACATCAATTATTACTTTCTATGTACTCAGGAATGAGAATGGGCGAAATTAATGCACTAGATGTTGATGATGTAGACTTTGAAAATAATATCATTAAAGTAAGACGTACTCTTACTAAAGATGAATATGATAAAACTGTTATGGGAAATACTACAAAAACTAATCATGGCGAACGTGACATTGTAATGGATGATCAAATGAGATTTATTTTAAAAGACTATATGGATAATTATTACAAAGAAAATAAAGAACATGTTATTTTCTATAATGATAAAAAAGATACTTTTTGGACTGCATCACAGATTAATATGGTATTTAAAAGATTATGTGAAAAATATGAAATTGGAATCGGCTATGATGTAAATCAACATATGCTCCGACATACCTTTGCTACTAGATGTATTGAATCAGGAATGCCTGCAAATGTACTACAAAAAATTATGGGACATCATGATCTACGAACTACTCTTGAAGTCTACTGTGATGTATTTGCAAATTATGAAAAACAACATAGTGTTCAGACATATAGTTATTTAAAAGAAAATGATTTATTAGTAACAAAACCTGATGAAACAAAAGAAACTATGCCTAAAGAAGAAATAGACAAAATAGTTAATAGATTAAAAGATATGTATCAAAAACAAGATGATAACTTAATTAAAATTCTAAAATTAGTAGCTTAAAAAACAAGTCAAACTATATTAAAAATCAAGGTCAAAAAGCCTTGATTTTTTCATATTTCGTACGGTCGTTGTACGGTCGTGCGAAACATATTTGAACATTTATGAAAGTATGCCCAAAGGTATGTATTTTTCACAAACTTTGAAAAATAGCGAAAATATAGGGCTTTCACGGTTGTTCAGATACCTTTCACAACTGTTGAAAACCCTTAATATTGGCTCCCCTTGTTGGACTCGAACCAACGACCTATCGGTTAACAGCCGAGCGCTCTACCAACTGAGCTAAAAGGGAATATATAAACCTGGCGACAACCTATTTTCTCAGCAGGGTAACCCACAAATATCGTCGGCATTTAGAGGCTTGA
>CANPTO010000046.1 GCA_947577025.1 uncultured Clostridiaceae bacterium
TAACATATATTAGAAAATATTACAATTTTGTAATATTTTATGAAATGACCCTGCAGCAAAAGGGAACGTAAAAAAAGGAAAGTTTTGGACGCGTCCCAAATCTTTCCTTTTTTTACATCTCCTCTTGTTTTATATTTTTTTTACATTATTTATAAATATAATATTTTCAATAATATCTATAATTGCATATATTATCATTATAATACCTATAGTTTGCACTAACATTCCTACATCAAATATTATATATAGACCTCCCATAAACATTATAGCTGCTAATACTAGACTATATATCCATATATTACTGTTTGGTGTTTTTAATTTAAATGCTGATGCTGCTCTTATTACACTGCTATATACTATCCACATTCCTATAATAATTCCTAATATTGTGCTTAGTATATTTGCATGTACTATCATAACTATTCCTATTATTATTGACATTATTCCATATAATAATTCATAATTAAATAAATCACTCTTTCCATTTGCTTGGAAATAATTTATTACTTTTACAATTCCAACTGTTATAAATATCGCTCCTATAATGTATGCAATTATGTTCATAATTCCATTTGGCTTCCACACTAAAATTATTCCAAGTATTGCAAATATTAGTGATTCTATTATTGAAACCCAACCAGATTTCTTTAGTAAATTTTTAAAATAGTCCATTTTAATTTCCTCCTTTGTATTATTGTTTACTATTTATAGTTTATTACTATTTTTTTTTAATGTCAATATTTGTTTTTCAAAATTTAATTTTGATAATTATTAATAGTTACATCCAAAAAAATATATAGAATATTTTACCATTATAATTTCTCCTTCACAGCTTTTATTAGATACTTTAGATATAAACTGCAATATATTTAATGAACCAATACAAAAAGATTTTGAAAAGCTATCAAATAAAGATAAACAATTTTTACAAGAACTAATGGCAAGCACTATAAAGTTATTGCTAAATAGAAAATAAAAAACAAGAATAAGATTTTCTTAGGAAACTCAACACTAACGCGGATGACTTTCTTTTGAAAATAAAATATGTTAAATTTTATTTTCACTTTGTGTTGCGTAACTAAAAAGTTTCATAGGGTTTCCTAAGAATATAAAAAATAATATTATATTTACTTAAATGTTTTAGGAGAAATAGTGATGAGTATATAATACTTTGATAATAAAAAATTATGTATTATTTAAACATTTTAGAGTGATAATTTTATGATATGCTTCTTATATTGTTTAGCAATAAAAAATGACACTTATCAAAAGTGCCTTTAATACTATTTGGTGGGCCACCAGGGGGTCGAACCCTGGACCTTGGCATTAAGAGTGCCCTGCTCTGCCAACTGAGCTAGTGACCCATATATCAATAGTTTGAAATTAAACTACTTTTTTATTATAGGCTTTATTAGTTGAAATGTCAAGACTTATTTATGATTTTATTCTAATAAAAAATCCCTAGAGTTTCTTTTATTTTCTAAGGATTTCTATTTTCTATAAATATTCTTTCTTTTATTTATTGTAATAATTGTATATTTCACCTATTTATTGTATGCTATTCTCAATTTTTTGCACTTTTTTTGTACCCCTTTTTATTATTTTTTCTAAACTACTATATGTGTCTGTTGATAATAATGATTTTGATACTATTATTCCATTTTGTTTCAATATTTTATATGTTTGGCTCTTTACTCCATCTGCTCCATATTGTTTTATCTCTTCTACACCTTCTTCTAGGCTATCATCATTTATATAATTCGTTTTAAAAGGTATTGTTTCTAATATTGTTGTTTGAAGCTCTACCTCATATTCATTTTCCTCAGCTATACCATATATTCCTATTCTTACTATCCCATTGTTAACTGTACTTACTATTTTTATTGGATATTTTCTTGTGTTTTTAAAGCAAAAATCTATTGTTCCCCAAGATACTGTTGCATCTCTTCCTTCTTTTACATATGAAGTTGTAAATCTGTGGTTACTTCTGCTTGTTATTTCTAAATTTGAATATAAAACTGCATTATATAATGTAGACGAAAGTTGGCAAATCCCTCCTCCTATTCCTGGTACTACTTTTCCTGCTGAATATATAGTTGCCTCTTTATAACCTTTTGCTATAGTTCTTTCCCCTACTATTTTATTATACGAAAATATCTCTCCTGGTAAAATTATCGTTCCATTTACTTTTTCTGATGCTAATTGTAAATTTGTACTTCTATTTTGATTACTTGCATCATATCTAGTTGTAAATTCTGATAATTTATTTGGAAAAGCTTCTTTCCCTAATTTGTCTAATGTTTTTTCTGGAATTGTTATTTTTAACGGAATAATGTATTCTTCTTTTTCTTCTTCTAATATTTTATTTGCCTCTTCTATACTTACTCCAAAATCTACTCCATTTACATGTGCATTTACCTTAATTGGATCTTTGGTTATATATGCATCTTGAGCTTGTTTGTATATTTCATTGTGTATTTTTTCTATATCTATTTCTTCTAGTTCTTCTTCTTTTACTGGTATTCCTATTTCTTTATTTTTAGCACTTTTTATAGCTTTTTCTAATTCTATTTTTACTTTTTCTTTTTCTATTGCTACCCCTTTAGTTCCTTTTTTTATAATTAATTCTTCATCTTCTATATAATAGCTATTTTTAATTACTGCTCCTGGTAATTTATTACTAATTTCTTTTATTTTTTTGTCTAGTTTTTCTTCATCGTATACTACTTCTATTGGTAACTCTTTTTTAAATAACATACTAAATAATATATCATAGTTATCTTTTAAAATTTTTCCACTTCTTCCTATTTCTAGTGCTTTTGTGATAGCTTTTTCTATATTTACCTGTATGTCTAAGTCTTCTAAGCTAATATTCTCTTCCAATTCTTCGTAATACATAGTAATATCTTTTGCTACTGCCTCCTCCAATTTAGCTTTTGCTTCTTCTCCGAGTTAAATTGGATATTTCTATATCTTCTATTTTTATTCCATATATAATTTTGTTATTTCCCATATTTATCAATGAAAAAATAACTGAGAAAAATAATAAACCTATCATTATATACAAAGAAGCTATTATAAATTTTTTATTTGCTTTTTGCACTTTTTTTTCGTTTCTCCTATCTATCATAAAAACTCACTCCTTTTTAGGTTTAAAATTACTCCATTTTAATATTAACATATACTTATTTTTTTTACAATATTACTATTTTTTTATTATCAATTTTTTAAATTTTTTTATAATGCAAAATTTTTATAGACATTTTTTGTTTTTTTTTGTATAATTCTCTTATAAATAATAGAAAAAGAGGTAATTTTTATGTTAGGAAGTATGCTTTCCAAAATACGCAAGGATAAAAATATTACAAAAGTTGAACTTGCCAAAAAAACAAAAATAAATATTGGGCATCTAACTCATATCGAAAAAGGCGAGAGAAACCCTAGCCACAAGGCTTTAAGAAATATATGTAAGGCTTTAAAAGTCCCTTATCAAACTTTAGCATATATGTATGATAAAGAAATTTCTCCAGATGGCAAAAGGTATAAATTAACTAATCACATTTCTTATAATAAAGTAGTTGCTGTAGATGTGATTAGCGATTTTATAGAATGTCCACCTACTATACCTAATGCTTCTATAGCTTTTAAAATTAATGATAATTCAATGGAGCCAAAACTCATAGAAGGTTCTTATGCTTTTTTAGAGTTAAATGTTCCTTTAGAAAATAGAAATTTGGGGCTTTTTAAATTTAATGGGCAAATATTACTAAGAAGATTCATTATTAGACAAGATGCACTAGTTTTAAGACCTGAAAATAAAGATTACCCTGAAATTTTTCTTTCTGAAAATGACGATTTTACTATTATTGGTAAAGTTACACCCAATTTAAAATAAATAGTTACATTTATTTACTTTTTTTGATAAAAAGTACTTGATTATTCTTTTTTTTAATAATATAATTGTACTAGCAAAAGATAAACCTTAAGGAGAGAGTTTGAAAATGGAATTAGTTAAAAACATATTTTTTAATACAGATAAAATTATAGAAAATTCAAAATTAAAAATATCATATGTAGGCACATTGTATCAAAATGCATCTGAAGAGGTATTTTTGCACTATGGCTTTGGAGCAAATTGGGATAATGTTTCTGATTTAAAAATGCAAAAAACAGAGCTTGGCTTTCAATGTGAAATAGAAATTATAGAAAGTGACTTATTAAATCTTTGCTTCAGAAATTCAAATAATGAATGGGATAATAATAATGGTAAAAATTATTCATTTACTATTGAAAAAACAGAGAAAGGCGAAACCGAAGAAGAAAATACATCTCTAATTGTTACAAAAAACTCTGATATGCAAATTCATAAAGGTTTGAGTAAAACTTATATATGGAGCAAAAAAGTAAGAATTGCTGTTTACAAAATAATAAAATTCTTTCCAAAAATAATTTCTGGAAATTATAAGAGGAAAATAACAGAATAAAAAATATTAAATAGCTAATTAATTATTTTAATATTAATTCTAATAAATTTATTTTATAGCTAACTAACTTATTGTTTAAATAATATAAGAAAATAGAAAGTATTTTGACTTTCTATTTTTATTTAATATTATTCATTCTTCACTATTAATTATTCACTATTTTTTATATGTTCCATCCTCCATTTACAGATATTACTTGCCCTGTTGTATATTCATCTTCTATAAGCCATTTTACACATTTTGCAATATCCTGCACTTTTCCTATTTTACAAAGTGGTATTTCATCTTCTATTTCTTGTATTTCTTTTTCATTTAAATGTTTATTCATATCTGTATCTATTATTCCTGGTGCTATACTGTTTACTCGTATTCCTGATGGTCCTAGTTCTTTTGCTAAAGCTTTAGTTAAGGCATCTGCACCTGCTTTTGCTACACTATAATGTACTTCACAAGAAGCTCCAGTTATTCCCCATATAGATGATATATTTATAATACATCCTTTTTTATTATGTATCATATTAGGCACTACCTCTTGACACATATAAAAAGCTGAGTTTAAATTTGTACTAAGCATATTTTTCCAATCTTCATCTGTTATATCTGTAAACAGCTTTGTTTGAGATATTCCAGCATTATTTATTAATACATCTATATTTTTAAATTTTTCTATTGTAAATTCTACTAATTTCTTTACTTCTTCTCTTTTTGAAACATCTGCCTTAAAAGTTTCCACACAATATCCTTTACTTGTGAATTCTTCTTTCATTTTTTTTGCCAATTCTTCAGATTTATTATAGTTTATAACTACATTATATCCTTCCATTACTAACATTTTAACTATTGCTGCCCCTATCCCTCTTGATCCACCTGTTACTATTGCTGTTTTATTCATATTTTACACCACCTTTTCATTTTTCCTAAATTTCATCAAATTATTTATAACTACACTTCTAATAATAAAGCCCAAACTAAATATAATAAATAAATATTTTAAATAATCATACCAATAAATTGAAACTATTAAAACTAAAGAATAACCCACTATTCTTCCTATATCAAATATAACTTGTATATTCCATAAATATGTATTTTGGTATTTTTCTTCTGTTATTTCATTTTTCAATTCGTATGTTAATGAATTTCCATTAATATCTGTTATTATTACTCCTATTTGATTTAGAATAATATATATAAATACCAATATTACACTAAATTTTATACTAATTGGTACTATTAATAAAAATATAATAATAGTAGTTGGTATTACTAATTTTCCAAAATTCTTTTTACTAATTACCTTTATGCATAATATAGAAAACAATACTCCTATAATATTACTAATACTATTAATTCCACCAACAATGCCTTCATTTGATATTTGAGAATATATAACAACAGTGGTTAATACTCCTACTGGCCCCCAAGTATTAAAACCATCGAAGAAATTCTGTATTAATGTTTTTGAAAATATTTCTCTATTTTTTATTGATTTAAAATATTCTAAAACTTGTATTTTTTCATATTCTACTTTTTCATTATTAAGAAATAATGAATAAATAAAACATAACATCGTAATTATAAATAATACTACAAAAGCAACCAAGTATGAATATGTTTCAATTAAAATTCCAAGGCATAGTGGAGCTATAATTGATATTAAATTTGCTAATAAACTATCTATTGAAAAATATTTTTTATAATCATTATTATTATTAATATTACAAGTTATGTTCTCATAAGTTGCATGGTAAAGACTTATAGCAAATGATTGTAATAGTGCAAACACATAAATATAATTTACTATATCTTCTCTTAAAACCAGTAATATACTTACTGTTATTAAATTTGCAAATAAAGAAACTCTATATAATTTTATTATATTATTAGTATTTAAAAATTTACATATTGCATATCTATAAATAAGATTACTTGCTGAATATACTAGCCAATATTTTAATACTTCTGCTAAATTTCCTTCTGTAGCATTAAAAAATAAATACTTAGAAATATGTTTCCAAATACTCTTATTATATTTTTTAAATTATTTAGAATAACTAACTTTACCCAATTTTTCTTCATTTTGTTCTCCTAATATTTAGTATATCTATTTCTACTTTTCCTACCTTTATTTAAATTTGCTCCCTTATATGTACTAGTTAACGAATGACAATTTGGACATAGCAATATTAAATTTTCTTCAATATTATTTTTATAATTTCCATCAATGTGTTCAATTTCTAATGGTATTTTGTTTGTATATTTATTAAATTCTCCCCAACCACATCTAGCACATTTATTATTATATTTATTAAATAAATATGTTTTTATATAAGAAGAAATTTGATACTCGCCTCTCATTCCATTTATTTTATTATTTTTCCACTTATTAATATATGTTTTATATTGATATTCTTTTTGACATTTATTAGAACAGTATTTAGAACGTTTCTTTATTTCTTTGTTGCAATTTATGCAATTCACAATAATCACCTTCTAATTTTATTTAGTAATAGCTTTTTTATAATTTATTAATAGCAAAAAACCAAGCAAGTTTTATAACAAGCCTGGTTTTAAGTATGGAGCCACTTGCCCGAATCGAACGGGCGACCTACTGATTCATACTACTATAATTTTCATTACCATATTTTTATGTTTGTAGTCTGGACTTTCTCTTTACCATAGCTTTTTAGCTTTAGGTACACCGTATAAAGTCTCTACACTTAGGAATTTCTTCCCTAGCTCGGGATTAACATATATATTAAATATACTTAGTCTTCCCCGAATTAGCGGTGTCCACTTTATCCGTTTCCAGATAAAGGTGCAAAATAGTTCAAAATAGAAATTTCTTTCTATCTATTCCACAAGTCAGTTGCTCTACCATCTGAGCTAAAGTGGCATATAAGGTTTTGGTGACCCCTACGGGAATCGAACCCATGTCTCCGCCGTGAAAGGGCGATGTCTTAACCGCTTGACCAAGGGGCCTTATATGTAGGATTTAGCCCTTATAAACTAAATCCTTTGGTGAGCCATCGCGGATTCGAACCGCGGACAACTTGATTAAAAGTCAAGTGCTCTACCACCTGAGCTAATGACCCATGTGAGTCGCATTTATGTGCGACTGCTTATATATAATACTATACTTTCTATCATTTGTCAACGCATTTTTTAAAATTTGTCAAATTTTCTTCTATTTTTTGTTACTGTTCAGACTAGATAATAAAAAATATCCTAATTAGCTATATATG
>CANPTO010000047.1 GCA_947577025.1 uncultured Clostridiaceae bacterium
CCGATTTCGGAACGAAAAGGAACGTCCCTAGCGTGCTAAAAATATATTAGAAAATATTGATTTTTTATGAATGTAATTATATAATTAGCATATAAAGATAATGGAGGAAAAAAATATGAACTTAGCAAATAAATTAACAATATTTAGAATTATATTAGTACTAGTAATGATAATAATTCCATTTTTAGGTATTACAGGAGAGGTATTTGGAATACCAATAACATGTTTAATACTAGACCTAATATTTGTCATAGCCTCAATAACAGATAATTTAGATGGATATATAGCGCGTTCGAGAAATCAAATAACAACATTTGGGAAGTTTTTAGACCCAATAGCAGATAAAGTATTAGTAGTCACAGCAATGATAATATTAGTAGAAATGGGAAGGCTGCCAGCATGGATACCATCAATAGTAGTATTTAGAGAATTTATAGTTTCAGGATATAGATTAGTTGCTGTACAATCAAATGGAAATGTAATAGCAGCCAATATATGGGGCAAATTAAAAACAGTAACACAAATGATAGCTATAATATTAGCTTTTGTAGATATAAATAAATATGGAGCAATATTTACAACAAAATTAACAGGATTTAATTTTGCTTTAAACTTAATAACTACCATAATAATGACAATATCAGTAATAGCAACAATTTTTTCAGGTTGGGAATATATAAAAAATGGAAAAGAATTATTAAAAGATATGTAAAAGACTTATAAAATGGAGGAAGAGAGGAAACTAAATAAGCTTTCCTCTCTTGTTTTCCGTTAGAAACTTAGGAAAAATGCATCTCCTTACTAGCCATGTCCACAATGATAGGACTGTGCCAGCCAGTTACCTGCTGAAGGTATGTCTGCCGTAAATTTCCGGTTTCGATAGCCTTCTTCAGGATGTCGTAAGTTGCATCTGTCGGAATAAAGTATAATCCGTAAACTCTCCAAGTTCCTTTTGTTGTTTCGATTTTGTTCATCATAATGCACTACCTCCATAAAATTGAAATGATCTGTTATAAATATATATTAACATAAAATTAAAGAAAAGTCAAATTATTTATGAAATTTTATGAATTACTTGAATAAATATAAATACAACTTGACAAATTATGTAAAACAGTATACAATATAACTCGTAACGTAATTGAAATAATTTTAGGAGGTATTTAACTATGTTAAAAGTAAACGGTGGGAGATCACAAAAAGATCGGATAACATTTTGTACAAATGAAAGAGCAGCAACTGCAATCCGATGCAAAGATGGAAAAATTGATATTAAGTTTGCTAAACAGGATGTAGACATGATGAAAGCAATAATTGTTATTTTAGCAATCTCTGGAACTCTTTCTTTAATAAAGGCATATATAATAATTCCTTTAATAATAAATGGAATTACTATTAAAGTTTTATATTTTATACCAACATTTGTATATGTACTCTTTACATTTATATCTGTAATAGCAGTAAGGAAAGAAGGAGGAAAAGAGTTATTAAAGAATCATGGGGCAGAGCACAAGGTAATTACAGCATACCAAAAGTTAAAAAGAGTTCCAACAATCAAAGAAGCCAAACGGTTTTCAAGAATTAATAAAGCATGTGGAGCTACAATATATTCAGCATTTATAACAGCTCAGATAATTGGTTTTATTATATATGTAAAAACTGGATTTGTAATTTCAGAAATTGTATTGTTTATAGTTCCATTATTATTCCAAACTGTATTTCCTTTCAACTTTATAGGAAAGTTAGTACAATTTTTTACAACAAGTAAACCAGAAGACAAAAACATAGAATTAGCAATAGCAGCAATTTCAGCATTAGAAACAAAGCAACAGTTATCTGAAATTGTTAAAGAAACCCTTAAAATTTAACCTATTAGCTCCCAATATTGTGGGAGCTATAATAATTATGAAAAGAAATACAAATTTATTTAAAATATTAAGCTTAGCTTGATATTTTTTTATTTTTTGATATACTAACGTATAGAAAAAATATTTTTGAAAGGGGAGTACTTACTTGATAGCAGAAGTTATAATAAATAATAGTGCAAAACAATTAGATAGAACATTTGACTACAATGTACCAAATGAAATGCAAAATGATATAAAAATAGGAAGTAGAGTATTAGTTCCCTTTGGAAACATGAAAAAATTAGAAGAAGGTTTTATTGTAGGTTTTAAAGAAACGACAGAATATAAAGCAAAAGATATTGCAAAAATTGGTAAAGAAAGTACATTAAACGAGAGCAAAGTAGAACTTGCAAAATGGATAGCAAAGAGGTATTTTTGCAATTTATCAGAAAGTATAAAATTAATGCTACCACCAGGTACAAAAACAAAAAATATAGAAAAGAGAATAAAAGAAAAAACAGGTAATTTTGTAATATTAAAAAAAGATAAAGACGAAATAGAAAATGAAATAGAAACAGGAAAAATAAAATCAGAAAAACAAATTAGGCTGTTACAGTTTCTAATTAATAATGATGACACATACATTAAGGATTTAGAAGAATTTACAGAAGTTTCAAAAGCTATAATGAAAACTTTAGAAAAAAATGGATATATAGAAATATATGAAAAGCAAATAGAAAGAAATCCTTTTATAAATAAACAAATAAAACCTTCAAATAAATTAAAACTTAACGAAGAACAACGAAAGGCTTACGAAAAAATAGAAGAAGCAATAGATGACAAAATGAATTCAGAATTCTTAATATTTGGAGTAACAGGATCACGGAAAAACAGAAATATATTTGCAACTAATAGAAAAAGTATACAAAGAAGGAAGAAGTAGTATAGTATTAGTACCAGAAATATCATTAACGCCACAAATGGTAAATAGGTTTACAGCAAGGTTTGGACAAAAACAAATAGCAGTATTACACAGTAAATTATCATTAGGAGAACGTTATGATGAATGGAACAAAATAAATGAAGGCAAAGCCAAAATAATAATAGGAGCACGTTCAGCAATATTTGCACCAATACACGATTTAGGTTTAATAATTATAGATGAAGAACATGATAGCTCATATAAATCAGAAGGCTCACCTAGGTATGATGCAAAAGAAGTAGCAAGCTACATGGCAAGGAGAGCTTCAATTCCGCTAGTGCTAGGAAGTGCAACACCAGATATGAAAAGTTATACTAAAGCATTAAATGAAGAAATAGAACTAATAGAATTAACAAAAAGAGCAAACGAATCAAACCTTCCACAAGTAGAAATAGTAGACTTAAGAGAAGAACTAGCAAATGGAAATAGGTCAATGATAAGTACAAAACTATATGAAGAAATTGAAGAAAACCTAAAAAATAAACATCAAACAATTCTATTTTTAAATAGAAGAGGGTACTCAACATTCATAATGTGTAGAGATTGTGGACATACTATAAAATGTAAAAACTGTAATATAACAATGACATACCACCTAAAAAAAGATAAATTAAAATGTCATTACTGTGGTTATGAAGAAAAAAGAGTGGTCATCTGCCCAGAATGTAATAGTAAAAACATAAAATATTTTGGAACAGGAACGCAAAAACTAGAACAAGAAATAAACAAAATATTCCCAAAAGCATCAACCATCAGAATGGATATAGACACAGTAACAAAAAAAGACTCACACGAGCAAATATTAAATAAATTCAGAGAAGAAAATATAGATATTCTAATAGGAACACAAATGATAGTAAAAGGCCACCACTTTCCAAATGTAACACTAGTAGGAGTAATGGCAGCAGACAGCTCACTAAACATAGAAGACTATAGAGCAAACGAAAGAACCTTCCAAATACTAACTCAAGTAGCAGGAAGAGCGGGAAGAGAAAAATTACCAGGAAAAGTAATAGTGCAGACCTATAACCCAGATAACTTGGCAATAGAACTAGCAAGCAAGCAAAACTACAAAGAATTCTATAATACAGAAATAGGCTTAAGAAAACAGTTGAAATATCCACCATTTTGCGATATAATAGTAATTGGAATAAGTGGTCAAAACGAAAAAAGTGTAACCCAAATAGCAGAAAAACTGCACAGCTATATAAAAACAAAAATAATAAACGAAAAAATAGGTTTGCTACTATACAAACCACTACCCGCCCCAATAG
Organism: uncultured Clostridiaceae bacterium; assembly: GCA_947577025.1. Taxonomy (GTDB): domain Bacteria; phylum Bacillota; class Clostridia; order TANB77; family CAG-508; genus UMGS1663. The sequence goes on from CANPTO010000047.1 coordinate 4,104, forward strand.
ACAAAATAAAAAACAAATATAGGTGGAGAATAATAATAAAATGTATCTATAACGACCAAATAAACAAATTACTGCAAGAAGCACTAAACATTCGGCTACGAACAAACAAAAAACACCGACACAAGAATAATAATAGACCTAAACCCAAACAACATGATGTAGATAGGCTAGCTTTGAGTAGCTCTGGGGACGGTAGCTTTGGGGACGGTTCGTAATCGGAAACAAGATAGAGAAGAACCACAAGTAAAAGAATGAAATAATCTGGCTAGATTAGGAACTGTCCCAAACGCGGAAGCCAAGAAGAACACTTACAATGGTAGAATACAAAAAGAAGAAAATAACAAAAATCACCCCCTTGGGTAATCGAAGATGTCCCAAGAGGGACTGTCCTAAATAGCGGAAAGAAGTAAAATACTAAAACAATGAATAACTATGACGAAGCAATATAAAAAACAGCAAACAACAAACAGTGAGTAATGAAAAATAAAGAGTAAAAAACTCTTCGAATTTTAAAGGAGTGAAACAAATGGCAATCAGACAAATAAGAGAAGAAGGAGACGAAATACTAAAAAAGAAATCAAGAGAAGTAGAGCAAATAGATGACAGAATAAGACAGCTACTAGACGACATGGTAGAAACAATGCACAAATACAACGGAGTAGGTTTAGCCGCAGTACAAGTAGGAATATTAAAAAGAGCTATAGTAATAGACTTATACGACGAAAAAGGACCAATAAAGCTAATAAACCCAGTAATAATAAAAGAAAAAGGAGAGCAAGAAGTAGAAGAAGGATGTCTAAGCTTTCCAAATAAATACGCAAAAATGATAAGACCAGCCGAGGTAATAGTAGAAGCACTAAACGAGAACGGAGAAAAAATAAAAATAAAAGCAAAAGACTTACTAGCCCAAGCCCTATCACACGAAATAGACCACTTAAACGGAATAACATTTGTACAAAAAATGATACCAGGAACATTAGAATATGTAGAGCCAAAAGAACAATAAAATAACTAAGAGTCTAAAATATATTTTAGACTCTTAGTATAAGTAATATTAATCAACAGCATTTATAGAACCGAGTTCAACCATTCCAGACATACTCCAGCGAAGACTACTGACGTATAGATATTGCTTTCCAGTTTTTGTGTCAGTTATAATATATGAGTTATCAAAAAAATAATACCCATCACCTGAAATAACTACTTTTTCAGAAGAAAAACGTGAAGGTTCAGAATTAAAAGAAGTTGGAGCAGGGTCTTTTATTGTTGAACTATTTGATGCGTCTCCACACCCACCTACTAAAACTGTAAGTGACAATAAGAGAGTTGAAATAAACAACCGGATTGATTTTTTATGCATAAGCATGTCCTCCTTATATAAAATAATATGTTGGAATTATTATATAATGCTTTATGTAAAATGTCAATAAAATATAAAAAAGATTATAAAACACTATAACTATTCAAAGTTGAAATATTAAAATAAGCAAAAAATAATCGCCCCTACATAGATAAATAAAAAAATAGAAATGAAAGGAAAAAAATATGAGAATTTTATTTATGGGAACACCAGATTTCGCACAAGAATCTTTAAAATGCCTATATGAAGCAAAATACAATATAATAGGAGTTGTTACAAACCCAGATAAACCAAAAGGTAGAGGAATGAAAATGGTAGCAAGTCCAGTAAAAGAATATGCACTAGAAAAAAGTTTAAAAATATATCAACCAGAAAAAGTAAGAAAAAATGAAGAATTTATAAATGAAATAAAAAACTTAAATCCAGACTTAATAATAGTAGTAGCCTATGGAAAAATACTTCCTAAAGAAATTTTAGACATTCCAAAGTTGGGTTGTATAAATGTTCATGCATCAATATTACCAAAATACAGAGGAGCAGCACCAATACAATGGGCAGTAATAAATGGAGAAGAAACAACAGGAGTGACCACCATGTATATGGATATAGGAATGGACACAGGAGATATGATATTAACAAAAGAAACTAAAATAGGTCAAGAAGAAACAACAGGAGAACTATGGGATAGACTTTCAAAAATTGGTGGAGAACTTTTAATAGAAACTGTAAAACAAATTGAGCAAGGAACAGCACCACGAAATAAGCAAGGTGATGACTTTTGCCTAGCACCAATGCTAAATAAGGAGATGGCTAAAATTAATTGGGAAGAAAAAACAGCAAGCCAAATTCATAATTTAGTTAGAGGATTAAACCCAATAATGGGAGCATATACATTTTTAAATGGCAAAAAACTAAAATTTTGGAAAGTAAAAGTAAGAACACAGCAAGAACTAATACAAATATTTCCAGAATTAGAAGAATATTTATATAAACTAGAAGATGTAATGGAAGGAACAATATTATTTGCCAATGATAAAAAAGGTTTATTTATTAAAGCAAAAGAAGGCATCATAGAAGTAGAAGAAATACAAGGAGAAAATGCAAAAAAAATGCCAGTAGGAGACTTTTTAAGAGGAAATGAAATGTATGTTGGAGAAATATTAAAGTAAAAAGGGACAATTGTCAAAAGGGACGGGGGAAATTGACACACTTTTAAAGATGTGTCAATTTTCCCCGTCCCTTTTGACAATTGTCCCTTTTTATTTACTTGTTTTTTACAGCCCCTTTAATATGTTAGCTATGAAAAATAACGGCGTAAGCAATTCTTAACATGGCCACCAAAATCAAATTTTTTAGCAATAATTATACCATTGTTGAAATCTGCGCCATATCCTAAAAATACTTCAGGAGCATTAATATTGAAATTATCACTGTATTCCATAATGTATATACTTTCATCGGCTTCAATATTATAGGAACTATTAGTACCATCGACTAAATAATTCCTACAATAGACATTAAAAACATTGGCATTTCCACCTACATTAATGTCGCCATTAGCAGAATAAATATTTTCACAGTCTAAATTTCCAAAAGTGCAAACATTGCCATTTCTAATTACAATATCTGCAAAAATAGAAATAGATTTTGCGTAAATACCACCATCTACAATTGTAGCAGCAGATATTGGAGAGGCAATGCTACCATCTTCATTCAATGCTGGAAAAACTTTTAAGTCGCCTTCAACAACTAAATTGGAATTAGTCATAATTATTGTACCACCAGATATTAAAAGGTCTCCCTTCAAATAGTACTCGCTGTTTTCAAGTACTAAGTTTCCTCCTTCATAATAATATTCACCATTTTTCAATATTAAGTTTTCTTTTAAATTCCGTTCCTGCATTTGCAAGCCCTCCTTTATCAAATCAACACATGGTTACATAAAAATATTATACAATAAAAACACAATAATTACAAGGTAATAAATAAAAAAAGTAAAAAAATAACAAATATTAGTTACTGTTCAGACTAGATAATAAAAAATATCCTAATTAGCTATATATGCTA
>CANPTO010000048.1 GCA_947577025.1 uncultured Clostridiaceae bacterium
CATATATAGCTAATTAGGATATTTTTTATTATCTAGTCTGAACAGTAACAAAAAAGATAAGAAAAGATAAGTTTTGCTTATTTTTTATTTGACAAAAATAACAAACGATGTTATTATAGTGTCGGTCGTATTAGACATATATGTAACTAAAGTATGTGTATTGTAAACAATGCACATACTTTTTTATATTTTTCATTTGACATTTTTTTAAAATCTGTGTATAATAAAAATAGAAAATGAGAAATCACGAAAGTGGTTGCCTTAAATAATTTGTAATAACCATTCACTCCGTCAAAAGCAGAATGGTTATTTTTTATTGTTTATGTAGTAGCCAACAAATGATGCCTAACAAAACAATGTTTATGATAGTTACACCTACTAATCCAAAGAAAAGTAGTTTAGTTATTAATAATAATGCTGATTCTACCATATAGCACCACCCCCATATATCAGTCTTACAACTAAAAGTCGTAGAGGTTTATGTATAAACAAGTTGTTAAAGGTGGCAACTCACTCCGCTTATTCTCATTTTCTATGACACTTACTATACAACATATATTTCTAAAATACAAGCGAACATTATTAACTTTTACAAATTTCTATTATTTTATATTGCATAACAAAACTTTCTTCATCATATTCCCCTATTTCAATCATAAACATATCATATTCAATTTTTTATCCCAGATATAACAAATTTTACTTTTAAAAATCAATGCTAATTTATGGAGTTTATCTCGCTATAAATGAACTATATCTCCAATTTCACTCAAAATTTACTGCTCCACAATCAAATTTAAGACGTTTTTATTTTTAAGGCATAACTTTATATCAATAGTAAAAAGTTTTATATGTTAAAATAATCATTATAAAAATATAACATTTGAAACGAGGTATAAAATGGCAAGAAAAAATATATTTGAAATTTTAGAAAATAAATGGAATATTATAGATGAAGTTAAACGAATTTTTACTTTATTAAATACTGATTGTATAAGTATAAAATTTTCAAGAATTTAATGAATAATGAAGAATTAATAATAAATAGTGAATAATTCCAAATGTGCTTCTCTATTAATTAGAGATTATTCATTCTTCATTATTCACTATTAATTATTCATTGCGACTTGTTAAAGTCGCACATTTGGAGGCTGTAGTCGGTTAGAGTGTACTCTGTAACCAGCCCATAGCCCACATTTGAATATTTAGAAAATACCGTTTTAACACATTTTTAACACATACATTTTTATTTATTATTTTAGTAATTTAAATTTGATAAAATAAATAGTCTATGTGTACTAAATAAAACTCCTCTACTATATCAAAGAAGTTTTAACAATTTAGTTATTAAATATCTTTACTACTAAAAATTAATAAAGTCTAAAAAACGAAGTTCCTTTCGATTTTATTTTTAATATTCAAGGCTATTAATATCTAAAAGAAAATCAAATATACTCATTGTTATTATTCCATTTTCATCCCTATTTCTTTTTATATAATCTTTAATTATTATAAATTTTTTAAAAGAGTCATTTATTTTTAATAGTGGTCGTTCCTCTTGCTCTATTTTTTCGGTAGTTGGCATATTAAATGCAGATTGAATATAATACTTATTATTACCTTTATTTGCAATAAAATCAATTTCTAGCTGTTTATATATATATTCATTTTCTTTCGTTGTTTTTAATTCGATTACTCCTACATCAACATTAAATCCGCGTCTTTTTAGCTCTAAATATATTATATTTTCCATTATATGCGTCTCCTCTTGTTGCCTAAAGTTAATAAACGAATTACGTATTCCTATATCACTAAAATAAAATTTATATGGAGTGCTTAAATATTTCTTTCCTTTAACGTCATATCTATTGGTTTTTTCAATAATAAAAGCTTCTTCTAAATATTTTAAATATGAACTTATTGTCTTAGGGTCGATATTGATTCCTGCTGTGCTTTTAAATGTATCTGAAATTTTCTTTGGATTTGATAATGAACCTATACTAGAGGATATTACTTCTACTAAATTAATTAATTCACTATCATTCTTTACGTTATTTCTTTCAATAACATCATTAATATATACATTTTTTTGTTGTTCTTTTAAATATCCCATTTTTCTTTCATCACTTTTCATTGATACAACTAATGGTAATCCTCCATAAGTACAATATTCAGCCCAAGCATCTAATTTATCTCCTCCATAGACAGACATGAACTCCGAATAACTTAATGGATATATTCTTATTTCTTCTCCACGCCCTCTAAATTCTGTAACTATATCTGTTGAAAGAAATTTTGAATTGCTACCAGTAACATAAATGTCTATATTTTCTATTCTTAATAATCCATTTAGGACTCCTTCAAAATTATTTACTAATTGTATTTCGTCAAGTATTACATAATAGACTTCTTTATCTACAATTTTTCCTTTTATAAATTTACTTAATTTTTTAGGTTCTAATAATTCTTCATTGTCAGAATCATCTAATGCAATTTTTATGATATGATTCTCGTCAATTCCTTCATCTTTTAGATAATTATAAAATATAGTATTTAATAAATATGATTTACCACATCTACGAATACCTGTAACAATTTTAATTAATTTATCATTTTTAGATTCAATAAGTTGATTTAAGTAATAATCTCTTTTAATTTCCATTCTACTAACTCCTATCTTAATAGTATTTTATGCTAAAATAAAAAAAATATCAATACTTTTATTCCAAAAAAAATCAATTTATGGAGTCTTTTTGGAATATACTTTAGATTTGTTGTTTACTTTTAACAATTTTTCTTATATAATATATAAAAAAATAAAGGAGAAAAGTGTAAATGCAAGAGTTACCAATAAATACAGATACTATTAATAAATCTATTGATATTATAGATGAAAGCACAAAAGAAACAAGAAAAGAATTGGATAAAATATCTGCTAAAGGCATACATAAATTATCAGAATTATTTTGGGCTTCTCCTATTGGAATAAAAGCAGATGTTTATATACAAGAACGTCCATATAAATTAAAAAAAGCATTAGAAGAAATGCAAGTCAAATATGATTTAATTCCTGTTGAATATCAAGTTGAACCTTCTTCATATATAGCACTAAAAGGAGTAAATGAATTAAATTATTGCCTAGAACAAGATTATATCAGAGAAATGTTTCAAAATATTCTAATAGCTGATATGGATAGTAGAAAACAAAATAAAGTGTTACCCGCTTATATAGAAATAGTAAAACAACTAAGTATAGAAGATGCGTTATTTTTGAAAAATTTTAGAAATGTAAAAACGACCTTTTTTGCCTTAATGTTAATTAACTATGACATCGCTCCTAATCCAATAGGTAAAGAACTTATTATATCAAAAGATAAAATTATAAAACTTAATAATATTGTTGTTGATAATTTAGAAAGATTGAATATAATAAAAATTTATGATAATAAATTTTTAGCAGATACTCAACAGTACGATATAGGATTTAAATTAGTACAAGAGAAATATATAACTTCTGGTCCATTTCAAATAGCGCTATCTTATCAAAAGTCTCTTTTAATGATTACTGATTTTGGAAAGAATTTTATTGATATATGTCTTTCTTAATATTAATTTTAGATTAAGAATAACATATGTATTTTAACACATTTTTAACGCAATTATTTTTCTATTTTAATACAATTTTAACACATATAAAATTATTTTTTACTTTTTTAAACTCTGAAAGTACTGAAAATACTGCATTCTCATTTTTTATATCAAAGCATATAAAAAAGCGAGAAAACGTTGATATTTTAACGTTTTCTCATTTTTTCTTTGGAGGCGAGTGTGGGAGTCGGACCCACCATCAGAGTTTTGCAGACTCGTGCCTTACCGCTTGGCTAACTCGCCGATTATTTATATTTTATTGTGTACGAATATATTGTTTTTTAATGAATAGTGAATAGTTAATAATGAATGGTGAATAATTCCAAATGTGCTTCTCTATAAAATAAAAATTATTCATTTTTCATTATTCACTATTAATTATTCATTGCAACTTGTTGAAGTCGCACATTTGGAGCGGGAAACGGGGCTCAAACCCGCGACCTCTGCCTTGGCAAGGCAGCGCTCTATCAACTGAGCTATTCCCGCATATGCTTTTCGTAAAGCATATTTATCATAACAAATTTATGTATAAAAGTCAAGACATGTAGGTAAATTTTCAAAAAATTGGAACATATAGTCTTTTACTTTTTTCTTTTCTATTTCTTCTTTTATTACTATATCTATTATTTCTACTATTTCTTCTTTATTTTTTATTACTAAATTTCCTACTTTCGTTCCTTTTGCTAGTGGTGCTTCATATTGGTATATACAATTCATTTCTATTTTTATATCTTTTTGTGTTCCTTTTTTTATTGGTATTTGCTTATTTTGTATTTCATTTAATTCTAATTCTATGTTCTTTCTTTCTGCCTTATTTATATATATGCGCTTTTCGTTGATTTGTTTCCAGTTTTCAAATTCTTTTTTTGCTATTTCTTCTATATCTATTCTTTCATAATTATTATATGCATATTCTATTAGTTTTGTGCTGTCTATTGTTCTATGCTTTTTTGTGTCTGCCCCTAATACTACTGTTATTATTTGATTTCCATTTCTGGTACATGATGTTACTAAACACCTCATTGCATTTCCTGTAAATCCTGTTTTTACTCCATTTACTCCATTTAAATTTCCTAATAATTCATTTGTATTTGCTATTTCTCTATTCTGTCCATTTATATTTATTGTACATTCTTTAGTGTTTACTATATTGGCAAATTTTTTGTTGTTTAGTGCATAGTCTGTTAGTAGTGCTAATTCATATGCTGTTGTATAATGATCGTCATTGTCTAGTCCATGTGGTGTTACAAAGTGTGTATTTTTTAGTCCTAATTCTATAGCTTTTTTGTTCATAAGCTCTGCAAAACCTTCCTGACTTTTTCCTACATATTCTGCTAGTGCTACTGCTGCATCATTTCCGTGAACGTAGCATTAATCCATATAGTAGGTCGTTTACAGTTACTTTATCATCTGTATTTATTTTTAATACTGAGCCGCCTGTATTTGCTGCTTTTTTTGATATTGTTACTACATCTGTTAAATTCGCATTTTCTAGTACTACTATCGCTGTCATTATTTTGGTGGTTGATGCCATTGCTCTTTTAGTGTTTTCGTTTTTTCCCCATATAACTTTTTTTGTTGTTCTATCATATATTATTGCTGCCTTTGAGTTTAATATTGGCTCATCTGATATTTTTGTAGAGGATTCTACTATTTGTTGTATTTCGTTTGCTTGTATTTCTTCCTCTTCTTCACTGTCTGCATATATTATGGGCTTGTAAATATTTAGCAGTATTATACAAGCTATTAGTATTTTTAATAAATTTCTTTCCTTTAACAAGTAAATCACCTTTTTAATTGTATGTGTTACTTTTTGATTTATTCCTTTTTTACTAAAATATACCTTTTTTATCTTTGTCTATTTATTGAACTCCCTATTTCTTCTTCTAGTTCTTGTGTTATTAGGTCTATTATTTCTTTTTCTTCTTTATTTGGGTTTTCTTTTCTTTTTTCTTTGAATAGTTTTTCTGCTTTTTGGGCATTTGGTTTTCCACTTTGGTAATATCCCCATTTGGTTGCTAGTTTTTCATAGTCTATATTGTTATCATGTATATGTGACTTTGTTTTTTCGTCTCCATCTATATCTTCTGTTCTCATTTTGTCACCTTTTATTATTTGACCTTTTTTGTCTTCATGGCTTTTTGCTTCTTGGTAACCCTCTTCTACACTTCTATAACTTGTTTTGTATTTTCCTGCTAAATCCCTTTCTTCTTTTTTTATTGACCATACATTATCTGTTTCTAGTTGTATGTCTAAACTTTTATTTCCCTCTAAGTCTTTCCCTCCTATTGTTTTCCTTGGTGAGTGGTACACTTGTATTTCTCCATATTTTCCATTTTTTATTGCAAATGTTCCATTTCCTATTTTATACCTTGATGCTACATCGTCTTTACTTACTTCTCCTTTTTGGTTTACTTGGTAATTTTCTTCTCTTGGGTTGTTACCTTCGGCATGGTCTTTACTTAAGTTTATTGGTACTACTGTTCCATCATTTGCTATTGCTACAAATGAATACCTTGTTGTATTTGCTTTTTGATTTTTCCCTTTTTCATTTATTACTTCATCTATATGGTCTGATTCTATTACTCCCATTTTTGTGAATTTTTTGCCTTTCATTTGTGGAAGTTTATTGCTTTTTTGTAATAACTGCCCTAGTGTTTGCATATCTGTTACTTTATCATTCATTTCTAGCTCTTGCTTTATATTTAGGTCTTTTTTAGTTGTTCGTTTTTGTGGGATTATATTTGCTATATTTAAATTTTTTTGCATTTGTTTATTATTTTTTATTTGATCTTTTTGTACTTTTTGTTTTAAGTCTATGGTGGCTACTTTTGTTATATATTCTCCTATCTCTAGACCTATTACATCTTCTATTATATCTTTCTGCCTTTTTTCTTCTTCTATTAATGATATTTCCTTTTCATTTATATCTATTCTTTGTATTACATCTCTAATCTGTTTGCCTAGTTCTTCTTCTACTGTTTTTTCTTTAAATATTATATTGCTTTGCTTTACTTTTTTTACATATGTTCCTATTTCTATTGTGTCTAAGTAGTATTTTCCTATGTCATTTTCATCTACTAAGTATAGACCTAGAACTTTCCCTTTTATTTTTAGCCTTTCTACTAAATATATATCTTGTACTTTTCCATATTCTTTTGTATTTTTTAATTTTTCTTTAATTGTCTTCATGTCATTTATAAATTTCCTATTGCTCAATATGAAGCCTATTAACTTACCCTGCTTTTGGTCTATTATTAAACACTCTTGTATCGTATTTATTATTTCTTCTAATTCGTAATCTCCCTCATTTTGTATATATATTGTATATGAATTTTTAATACTTTCAGAAATAAAATATTTCTTTGTTTTTGTTATTCCTACTATCTTTACTTTTTCTTTTTTATTTATTAATTCTTCTAAGTTCATTTTATCCCCCTGATTTTATTATATATTACTAATAAAAAAGGGGCTGTAAAAAAAGGAAAGATTTGGGACGCGTTCAAAACTTTCC
>CANPTO010000049.1 GCA_947577025.1 uncultured Clostridiaceae bacterium
TAATATTGGTAGCCAAAAATCGTTTATTGATTGGATTACTCCATCCCAATTTATGTTTTTAGGCATTTTAACTCCTCCTTACTCTATATTTAGTGCTGTTTTCACTTTATCTGGTAATTCATTTACTTGTACTTCTTCCCAAGATTTGACTCCTCTTGTTATCATTACTTCTAATTTTAAATAGGAATCTTCTTTTAATTCTCTACTTGTTCTAAATTTCATTTCCTTTTTCTTTCCATTTTCACTATAACAGTCTAAAGTATATTCATATTTCATTCCACCTGTTTCTGGAATACTTGCTACTTTGCTATTATCTATTTGAGTATAATAATTTGATTGTTGATATACCAAGAAATAATATGCTACTCCACATAGTGCTATTGCTACAATAACTGCTATTATCATTGGTATTTTTTCTTTTATGCTATCCATCTTAAATCCCTCCTATTCTGATATAATATCAATATTTCCTTTAAAATTATCTAATTTAAGTGTCAAATAATAACTAACTCCTTCAACATAAATATTATCTTCATATTCTCCTGTATCACTAATTAATGTAGTTTCATTATTTCCTAGTTTAGGAATTACACCTATATTACCGCTTTCTGTTTCTATTTTAATTTTTATCTTTATATGATTTCCATTCTTCCTGTTTAATGCAGTTCCACCAAATATTGTTTCTTCGCCTGAATAGTTATCATAATTTGCTATATATGTTCCAACATATTTATCTACTCCATATTTTCTTTTGCCTTTTAATTTCCAATTACTTGTTAAACCTGCTGTATCAAAACTTTGAATAAATGAATCATAAGTGTTTATCATTTTGTCTTTTGGGTTTTCTCCTGTTCCTATATTAAAAATTGTAATCCATAATATTATTACTAATGTTATGATTCCTAAAAATATCATTTTAAAGATTCCAAACATATCTATTCCTCCTTAATAATATTTTTACTTCCAAAGTAGGTAGCCAAGAAATATGCTCCATATATTACTCCAATAATAACTACTGTGGCGACAGCTGATGGTAATAAATCTTTCTCACTTGCCAATCCTGACATAAGTTTTATTGCAAATTGTATTCCAAATATTGAATGTATAATTGCTAAAACAAGTGGTACTCCAAAAAATATTCCTATTTGCCTAAATAAAGATTTGTTTATCATTTTTTCATCACAACCAATTTTTCTTAAAATAGTATATCTTTGTTTATTATCTGAACTGTCTGTTAGCTGTTTTAATGCTAAGATAGCTGAACTTGCAATTAGAAATATTACGCCTAAATAAATTGCTATAAATGTTACTATTGTTGCTATTCCTATACTTCCTTCCATAATTCTTGTTTTAGTAAGTCCATCTATCTCTAATCCTTTTTTGTCTAAACTTTGTATAAATGCTGAATCATCTTTTGAAAATAATTCTTCAATCTTTTTCTTTCCTTCTTCTGTATCATCATTATAATTTGCTGCTAAAAAGTGCATTTCTTTCATATTATCTGTTAAGGGACAATTATCTGGCACTAATATAATACCTGTATTTGTATGACTTGTTGACATTACTATAAATCCACTTTTGCATTCATTATATTTCGATTTATATTGTTTTCCCGCAATTGTTAAAGAATTGTTTCCATCTACTAATACTTCATTTCTTACTTCTTCCATACTTGTAAAATCACAAAGCATAATATATTCATTATCATTTAATTCATACTCATCTATTCCATATAATTTTGCTATTTTATTATAATCAGATATTTTTACAATTTGTTCTGCTGTATCATACGCAAGCATAGGAAATTTGGCTTTTATCTGTTCTAATTTGTTTTCTAAAAAATTACTCCATGTTAAATCATTACTTGCATAGATTGGTATTTCCACCATATCTTTTAATACATTCATATCTAATCCATTATTTTTTAATGTTTGTTCTATTGGTAGTTTTGAATCCTCTCTTTGAATATCTGTTGTTTTTATTTCTCTACCATATTTTTTATATGTTTCTGGCAAATTCGCTGTTTTATAAAGGTTTAAATCTACTGGTGTCATTTCTACTAATTCTCTTCCCATTGTATTTCTCAATGATAAACTTGAAGAAAGTATTGATATTGTCATAAATAACATTAAACATATAACACTCATACTTGCTACCATTGTATTGATTTTATTGTTAATTTGCCTTAATACAAACATATTTGTACCTTTTAAATATGTATTTTTCATTTTTTGAACAATTTGTATAATAAAACCTGATAAAGACCAGAAAATTAATATTGTACTAACTATTCCCATAAGTATTGGTGGTAATAGTTTATCAAATGTATTTAAACTACTGCTATCCGCTGTTACTTTCCAATAAGCATAACCTAACATTACACCTGCAACAATAAATACTAATATGCAAAGAAATGGATTTTTTATTTTTACTTTTTCATTTTTCTTTTGTGCATTTAATAAATTAATTAGTTTATATTTTGAAACAGTAAATGTATTAAAAATCATTACTGCAACATACATTACTGCAAAATAAATACAAGTTTTTATACAAGCATCACCAGAAAATACAAACTGAAATTCACTCATATCTGCTTCAAACATTTTTGCAACTAATACAGACATAAATTGTGATGCAAATACACCTACAACTATTCCTATGACAAGTGAAATGATTCCAACAAATATTGTTTCCATTAGTATAATTTTTGATATTTGTCTTCTTCCCATTCCAAGAGACATATAAATTCCAAATTCTTTTTTCCTTCGATTAATTAAGAAATTATTAGCATATACAATTAGCAATCCTAATATAACTGCTACAAATACTGATACAAAACCAAGCATCGAAATCATCATTTTTATTATTTCTCTTTGTGATTGTGATACCTGTAGCATAGCTTGTTGACTGTCTATTGAATTAAACATATAAAAGATTGCTACACCTAATACTAATGTTAAAAAATATATAGCATAATCTTTTATACTTTTTTTCATATTATTCCAAGATAACTTAAATAACATCGTTCAAATCACCTCCAAGAAGTGTTTGCACCTCAATTATCTTTTCAAAGAATTGTTTCCTTGTGTCATTACCTTTAATTATTTCATTAAAGATTTTTCCATCTTTAATAAATAAAATTCTATTTGCATAAGAAGCTGTAAAGGCATCATGTGTAACCATTAAAATAGTTGCATTCATTTTTTGATTTAAAAATTCAAAATTTTCTAGTAATTGTCTTGCTGATTTTGAATCTAATGCACCTGTTGGCTCATCTGCTAATACTAATTTAGGGTTTGTTATAATTGCTCTTGCTGATGCAATTCTTTGTTTTTGCCCTCCAGATACTTGATAAGGATATTTTTTAAGAATTTCTTTAATTCCTAACTTTTCTGCAATTGCATTTACCCTTTTATCAATTTCTCTTGCATTTACTTTTTGAATTGTTAGTGCTAAAGCTATATTTTCATAAGCTGTAAGAGTATCTAATAAATTAAAGTCTTGAAAAATAAAACCTAATTCTTCTCTCCTAAACTTATTTAATTTGTTTCCTTTTAGTTTTGTAATATCTTCGCCATTAACAATAATATGTCCTGCTGTAACTCTGTCTATTGTTGAAATTACATTTAAAAGTGTACTTTTACCTGAACCACTCGCACCCATAATTCCAACAAATTCTCCCTTTTCTACTGTAAAACTAATGTTGTCTATTGCTTTTGTTAGATTTGATTTGTTTCCATAGTATTTCTCTATGTTTTTTACCTCTAATACTTTTTCCATAATAAAAAACTCCTTTCAATCTAACATTATTATAAACCCATTTTAGCCATTATTCCTATCGATTTTCCTTACATGAATCTTACATTTTTGTAAGAAAAAAAGATTATCAATCTTACTTTGATAATCTTAAATTTTAGGTTAATCTATTTTGTATATTTTTCTATTGAATTGTATTCATCCATTGAAATTTTGTAAATACCATTGTAAGGTTGCTCAATATAATATTTATTATTTCTTTCATATACAAATAAAGTAGATGCTCCTGTTTCTTTAAAATTAAAGTCAATTTTTACCTTATTACTAGTATTAACTGGACTATCTTGTATGCTTTCTTCTTTTGAGGTTCTTTCTCTTTCATTTAGAATATTTATTATATCTTTCATTTTCTCATTATCATTAATTACTTTTTTATTTGTATCCTGTTCTAATGAAATGCTTTCCAATTTCTCTAGTTGTGGCAATTTAAGATTATAAGTTCTACTATTTATAAAATAATAGAAAATTCCTAAAATCATTAGCATTAATAATATTATAATTAATATAATAAAAAATTTTCTTTGCATTTTCGTTCTACCACCTTTCTAACTTTCTATAACATTATAACTCACTTTTGCTATAGTTCATATTTATTTACATTACATTAACCTTACATTTTCGTAAGATTTCTACTGGATGTCAAGATAACTGCTTTTAGGAAATACCAATCGTATTTCTGTTCCTTCATCTTGAACTGAATTTAACTCTATTGCTATTCCTAATTTATTACATAAGTTTTTGCATAAATATAATCCAATTCCTGTAGATTTTTTACCTATTAGCCTTCCATTTGTTCCTGTAAAGCCTTTTTCAAATACTCTTGTAATTTCTCCTTTTTTTATTCCTATTCCATTATCTTTTATATAAAGTATCACATTTTCTTTTCCTTGTTTGGCATATATTTCAATCTCTAAATTTTTATATTGTTTTTTATACTTTATACTATTTTGAATTATTTGATTTAATATAAATATGATCCATTTATTGTCTGTATTTACTTCTAAATCTAAATCATGAACATTGACAGATATTTTTTCATGTATTAAAACATTTTTATTCTTCTTTATACTCTCATTTACAATGTCTTTTAAATTAGCTTTTTTTACATAGTAATCTTTTTCTACAGTATTACTTCTTGCATAATATAAAGCCTGTTCTATGTAATTTTCGATTTTTTGTAATTCTTCATCTATACTTTTAGTTGTCTGATTTTTGTTATTTTCTATTATCAATTTACTTGATGCTATTGGTATTTTTATTTCGTGAATCCATAATTCTATATACTCCTTATAATCTTCTTGCTTATATTTATATTTGTTTACATTTTCAACCATTGATTTATTGATTTGTTCTAATAAGTCTTTTAGTATTTTACCTTCTATAAAACTTGGTACTTTTATAAGCTCACTAATTAAGTATTTGTCATCTAAGTTATTTAAAGTATCTTCTAAATCTTTATAAAATCTTTGCTTCATAAAATATTCTATAGAAAGTCCTATTATATATATAAATATTATAGCAACTGGAATATATATTTTTATAAAATTTCCAAATGGATACGGAATTAAAAATATTTCTATAGTAGCAATTCCAAATAATAATAAGAAGCATAAAAGTATTTTATCTTTTATAAAACTTTTAAAATTCATATCATTTTTCTCCCTTTAACATATATCCTTGTCCTCTTTTTGTTTCAATAATATCTTTTAGTCCTAATTCTTCTAATTTACTTCTTAATCTAGTAATATTAACACTTAAAGTATTATCATCAACAAAGCAATCATTTTCCCAGAGTACATCCATTATATCTTCTCTTGAAACGATTTTTTCTCTATTTTCAATAAAATATTTTAAAATTTTATATTCATTTTTAGTTAAATCAATAATTTTATCATCTTTTATTATTGTACTATTGGATATATTTAAAATAAAGTCTTTTGCATCAATTTTATTTTTAGGTTCACTATTACTATTTGTTCTTCTTAATAGCGAATTTACTTTTGCAAGTAGTATATGGATATTAAATGGCTTTGTAATATAATGATCCGCTCCATAATTTATTGAAACCAACTCATCTAATTCATTATCTCTACTTGTGACGGCAATAATTCCCATATCAGATTGTTTTCTAATCTCTTTGCAAATATATTCTCCATTGACGTTTGGCAAATTTATATCTAATAAGATAAGGTTTGGATTTATTTCTAAAATATCATGTATAGTATTGTCAAATTTTTTTAAACATTCTGCTTGATACCCTTGATGGCTTAAAAATATTTCTAATTCATTTCTTAATTTTTCATCATCTTCAACGATTAATATCTTCTGCATTTTATGATACCTCCAAAATCATTATAGCATAATTTTTATGAAAATAACCCTACATTTCTGTAAGGTTACTGTATAAAGTGTTTAGAAGTTTATTTAATACTATTTATTACATCTTTTGTGATTTTATCTTTGTCAAACTTGTTTATAATTAATACAACTATTGCTACCAATATTAGTATTGCTACATATAATATAATACTCATTTTCCAATCTCCAATAGCAAGCCTATCTCCTGCTAGTGTAGAAGTAATAACAGATGGAAATCTAGCAAATGTCGAAATTAAGATAAACTTTATCGGCTTTATTGGTAGTAATCCTGCTACATATACTAATAGATCTTTCGGTGTACCTGGTATCAGAAATAATACAAGCATTATTAGTTCAATCTTTTTTGGATTTTGAAATAATTTGCTATTCTCTATTTTGGAAACTTTCTTTTCATCACAAAAATCGTATACAAATTTTCTTCCAAATTTTCTAACTAACAAATATATTGTTATTGATATAATAGCAGCTGACACCATAATAAATACTGTTCCCCATAGTCCTCCATAACACATTCCTGCCAAAATTTCTATTGGTTCTCCTGGTACTATAATTAAAAATATTTGTGCTATCTGAAGTCCAAATAGTGATAACATTCCCATCATACCAGAATTATCAACTTTTTCTTTAAAAGCTACTTGTCCTTCTACTGTAGATAAATTTTTCATTACTGGAAATAGATATACTGTTATTCCTATAAATAATGTTAAAACTACTGCCATTAATAATATTTTAAATATTTTAATTTTCTTTTTCCTGCTCATATAATCCCTTCTTTTTTGTTTGTGTACATTAATAAATTATTTCTTATTAATTCTACTACATTTATTTTAGGAGATTGATATTTCTTCATTTTTCTCACCCATTTCCATTTATATTTCTATCAAATTGCACATCTGTTGCAATAAAGTAAATTCCA
>CANPTO010000050.1 GCA_947577025.1 uncultured Clostridiaceae bacterium
ATTATTTGCATTCTTTGTAATATACACAATTGTTCAATATCATCTGGCAAGTTTTTTGCAAAATCCTTATAATATCCTAAATCTGTAAATGAACTTGTTTTTCTATAAAATTCTAATATTTCTTTTTCCATATATTATACTTTCCTTTCATTATTTTTTCCTAATATTTGTAAGCCTTTATAAATTCTTCAAAAATTTTATTCATTTTTTCATCCTTTGTATATAAACTTTCTGGATGAAACCTAACTCCTATATAGAATTTTTTGTTTTTAGCTTCAATAACATCAGGGTAACCATCTTCACAAAATGCAACTTTATCAAGCATTGGGCAATCTTTTATTGTTCTTTTATGTCTAGAATTTACCATCATTTCAGTTGTCTTGACTATATTATAAAATTTTGAACTTTCATCTATTTTGATGTTATGCACATATTCATCAAATGACTTATCATGCTTATCTGGGTTAGATATTTTATAGGTTGTTCCTCCAAGAGCTCTAGCAATATTATTTTGACCTGCACATATTCCTAATATAGGTATATCATTATCATAACAATATTTTGAGATTATACTTTCATAATTATCCGTTTCAAGACCACCTTGTAATATAATTCCATTACACAATTTAATTTGTGCAATCAAATTTTCTTTTTCTTCTATTGATAAACTATCTTTCCATTCATCTCCACAATAATTAATGCTTGATTCAGTAGGTAAAATTCCAATTGCTATACCACCATTATCAAATATAGCTTGTTTTATTTCATCTCTTACAAAAGTATCTATTTTATTTGATTTATATGTAGCATAGTGTTTTGATACAATGCCAATTATAGGTTTATTCATTGTTTTCCTCCTTATTATTATTTTCTTTCAATTTTTTAGTGCTTTTTTCACTTACCTGATTTTTTTTAGTTAATTTATTATCATTTATGTATTGATAATTTAAATCATTTTCTTTACTAACAACTGATTTTCCTAATTCTTCTTATTTCTTTTCCTTCAAAAAGATTTGAAATTGTTTGTAATTTATCATTTTCCATTTAGGCATCATTCCTTTATAAATTTATCGTTATGTGCAAATTATATCAATTTTATTCAGATTTTTCAACAAGAAAAACAGGTTTTATTTCTTCGGGCTATTGAATTTTATGTCAATTTTTGTTATAATTAGATTATCTTAACTTGTAAATTATATAGAAATGTATTGTTTCTATATGTTTTAGTATTTAAAAGGAGGTCTTTTATAATGGAACTACGGGATGATGATTTATTTATAACCGAAGCTAAAAAGAAAGCTGAAATTTATGCAAGGAAAGAAGCTATGCTTACGACATTTCAATCAATTGTTGCGTTTTTTTTATTGGCTATATTTAATTGTATTAAAACTAATGTCAGTATTATTACTTTATTAGCTTCTCATATACCTCTGGCAATATATTGTTTTATTGCTTGTATAATTTTAGGCATTTTTATTTATTTTGGATCTATTTCATATACAACACCTATGGAGCATTCTAAATTAGTTAAAGATTTTAAAAAGTCTTTAATTTATTCAATGTTAGAGCCTAATAAGTTTTGCCCTATAATTATGATTAAAGCAAGAGATAAAACACCTTATGGAAATTTCATTTTTCATGAAGCCACAAATCCTAATAATGTATTAGAAGCCTGCAGAAAACAAAATAATTTTGATGATGAAATGGTTTATATTTATTTGAATCATCACAAACTTGAGGAAGTTACTAATGACGAATTTTTTGATTATTATCAATTTGTGGATTGTGAAAGGAGGGTTCTTTATGAGTAATAAATTGTCAGTATCATTATATGAACGTCTCATTTCTGAGGCTGAATTTGGTCTTTATTATTTTTATGCTAGGATAACGCTTAAAGAAGCTGCTAATCTAACAAGTTTGGGGTTTGTTGTAACAGATTGCTTTGAACATAAAGGTTTTCCACGTTTGCATAAAATATGTTGGAAATGTGCGGGAGTTGGTGTTTTTGACTATGAGAATATTGATATTCTTGATGAAAATAATATGAAATATTCTCTTGCACAAAGGCTTTGGATTATTTCCGAAAAAAATCAGCCCAGCATAAAACAGTTATATGGATAATATATAAAAATAAGATTTTCTAGTTGTAGGAATTTACTACTAGAAAGTCTTATTTTTTACGTTAATTATCTCTCCTGGGATTCCTACTACTGTTGAATTTTGCGGTATGTCTTTTAGTACTACTGAATTTGCTCCTATTTTTACATTGTTTCCTATTTTTATAGGTCCGAAGTACTTTTGCTCCACAGCCTACTATTACATTGTTTCCTAAGTCTGGGTGCCTTTTGTTTTTTTCTTTTCCTGTTCCTCCTAAAGTTACATTATGGTATATTGTACAATTATTTCCTATTGTTGCTGTTTCTCCTATTACTATTCCCATTCCGTGGTCTATAAATAGTTTTTTTCCTATTGTTGCTCCTGGGTGTATTTCTATTCCTGTAAAGAATCTTCCGAACTTGCGAATTTAGCCTTGCTAATAAGAATAGTTTATGTTTGTATAATAAATGTGATATTCTATGAAATATTAGTATGTGAAAACCGTGGATATAAAATTATTACTTCTAGTATATTTCTAGAAGCTGGATCCTTTTTTTGTATATTTTTGGCATCTTCATATAAGTCCTTAAAAAAATTCATTTATATCACCTCTATTATTATATGAATTTTTTTATAAATTGTAATGGGTATTTCATAAAACATTATATTTTTGTAAAATTTTATGTAATAACCTCTTAATAGATAATGTTTTTTAAGAAAATTTCTTCGGAGACTTCGTTACAACGTTTGCAATAATTTTTGTATTAAAACTATTGACTAGTAACAATAGCCTTATTAAATTGTTGTTTCTACTTGTTTTTTATGTTAATTTATGTTATACTATCGTTATTGTAACTGTTTATTCAGGTAGATTTTACTTTTTCTATCTGTCTTAATATTAAATTAAGGAGGATTTTAATTATGATGAAATTGCGGAAATGGAGCTCTTTAAACAAAGCTGAGAAACTTGGAAGAAAAAATGCTTTTAAGGTGTCTTTTCTCTATGCCATATTTATTTTTATAGTGCTAATTTTATCGTTTATATGTATTGCTTTAACTCCTAATATTGGTTTTATTTTAGCTGTACAAGGTTTTATGGAACCATTTTCATTAATAGCTATAATTTTTTTGCAGTTTGTAACTCCTATTCTTTGTTACATTACTTCAAAAAATTATGCTATAAATTGTGCTTATAATACAATATCAAAGAACTTTAGTAAGTCTCTTGCAGAAAAAATGCTGGTTCGCGGTAAACCAACTAAGGTAAATCTTATTAGAACACGAAGTGGATATTACCATAATTTTCTTTTGAAAGATTTATCTACTAGAGTTGACTATTATGCTGTTTTGGAAATAAATCGGAATATCATTGTAATTTACGCAAAGTTCTCTGACGAAAATGAAAAAGATTTCTTTAATGAGATTAGAAGTGAAAAAAGAAATCCTTTTGATTTTATCGAGATGGAGGAGTTTTCAAGTTTTTGTGAAGTATTGTAATATATAACACTTTCATTAAATAATTTTAAAGGAGATAACTTTATGTTTAAAAGTAAGAATGAAAAACAGTGTAAGTTAAAAATGTTATTTGACTCTATTTTTAAGAGAAAATATAGGCGGTATAAATTAAGAAAACTTTACGTAGCTGAAATATATGAGGTTATAGATACTGAATTTGTAGGTAATTATGATACTCGTTATCAATATAAGAGAATTTTGTATGAAAATTCTGATTCCTATTATTATACTGATCCTTTAACAAAGGAAACATATAGGAAGAAGCCTTGCTCTGTTGGTAATCTGTTTTGTTCTAACTTAAAGAATATTTCTGCATATTTTGATATTCCTGATGATGTTCTTCTTCGTGGAGATTATTTAACTTTAGAGGAAATATTGGAATATTCAAAAGAAATTAAAGTGCATTAGATACGTAATAATATAAAAGAATTGAAAACTAATTTGCTTTCAATTCTTTTATATTTAATGCTTAATTTATTCAATTAGTACATTCACATAAATTATATTTTAAAATAATCACAGTTATAGAATCTTTTCAAAATTTCACTTAAAATCTTAATTTACTTGCAATTCTTTTATTTTGTCTCTAATTTCGGCGGCTTTTTCAAATTCCATTGATTGTGCATATTTTAACATTTCATCTGTTAGTTTGTCTATTATTTCTTGCAAACTTGCTTCTTTTGATAAGTTGTATTCTTCTCCAGCTTCTTCTATTATACTTGCTTTTATTGTGTCCCTTATTGACTTTTTGATTGTTTGTGGTACTATTCCATGTTCTTCATTGTATTTTGATTGTATTGCTCTTCTTCTATTTGTTTCTGTAATCGCTTTTTCCATACTTTCGGTTAACTCGTCTGCATACATTATTACTTTTCCTTCGGTGTTTCTTGCTGCACGTCCTATGGTTTGTATTAGTGAACGTTCTGAACGTAGGAATCCTTCTTTGTCTGCATCTAGTATTGCTACTAGTGAAACTTCTGGAATATCTAAACCTTCTCTTAATAGGTTTATTCCTACTAGTACATCAAATTCTCCTAGCCTTAAGTTTCTTATTATTTCCATTCTTTCTAGAGCTTTTATGTCTGAATGCATATACCTTACTTTTATGCCTATTCCCGCTAAATAACTACTTAAGTCTTCTGCCATTTTTTTAGTTAGTGTTGTAACTAGTACTCTATCGCCTTTTTCTATTCTTTGCCTTATTTGTTCTATTAAGTCATCTATTTGGTTTGCTACTGGTTTTACTTCTATTATTGGGTCTAATAGTCCTGTTGGTCGTATTATTTGTTCTACTACATTTTCTTTTGAATGTTCTTTTTCATAGTCTGCTGGTGTTGCACTTACAAATATACATTGATTTATTCTTTGTTCAAATTCTTCAAATTTAAGGGGTCTATTGTCAAATGCTGATGGAAGTCTAAAACCATAATTTACTAATGATTCTTTTCTTGCTCTATCCCCATTATACATTGCTCTTACTTGAGGAACTGTGGCATGTGATTCATCTATTAATAGTAAAAAGTCTTTTGGAAAATAATCAAATAGTGTAAATGGAGGGCTTCCTTCTTCTCTTCCACTTATGTGTCTTGAATAGTTTTCTATTCCTTGGCAGAAACCTGTTTCTTTCATCATTTCTATGTCAAAGTTTGTTCTTTCTTCTATTCTTTGTGCTTCTATTAGTTTTCCTATTGATTTAAAGTATTCTACTCTTTCTTCTTTTTCTTTATCAATAGTTTCTATTGCCTTTTCCATTTTTTCACTAGTTGTTACATAGTGCGAATTCGGGAATATTGTAATATGGTTTCTTGTAGCCTCTGCTTTTCCTGTTAGTGGATTTATTTCAGATATTTTTTCTATTTCATCTCCCCAAAATTCTACACGTATTGCTGTTTCTGATTCATCTGATGGATATATTTCTACTATGTCACCTTTTGCTCTAAATGTTCCTCTTTTGAAGTCTAGTTCATTTCTTGAATATTGCATTTTTATTAATTTTTTTAACATTTTATTTCTTTCAACCTGCATACCTGGTCTTAAAGATACTGCCATATTTTCATAATCAATAGGGTCACCCAAACCATATATACACGAAACAGATGCAACTATTATTGTATCTTTTGTTTCAAATAAAGAAGCTGTTGCACTATGGCGAAGCTTGTCTATTTCGTCATTTACTGAAGAGTCCTTTTCTATATATGTGTCTGATTGTGGAATGTAGGCTTCGGGTTGGTAATAATCGTAGTACGATACAAAGTATTCAACGTTGTTCTCTGGAAAGAACTCTTTGAATTCTGAATATAGTTGTCCTGCTAGTGTCTTATTATGTGCTAAAACGAGTGTTGGCTTTTGTACTTTTTGTATAATATTTGCCATTGTGAAAGTTTTTCCTGAACCTGTAACCCCTAGAAGTGTCTGGAATTTCTTACCCTCCATTATTCCTTTACTAAGATATTCTATTGCCTGTGGCTGGTCGCCAGTTGGCTTATATTCTGAGTGTAATTTAAACATTTTTTCCTCCTTTGTGACCCAAAAAGTGATTACTATCAACCACGAAAATTCGTGTAATTGTCGAAAAATTCGTGTAATTTACATTTTTTAAATTCAAAATTATCTACATAAAATGGCTTTACACGAATTAGGTCACAAACTCTATTTTTTTAAACTAAATAACATTAAATAAACCTAAATAATATTAAATAATTTTAGTATATTATTTATACCATTTTTTCCATAAAAATACAAGGTATTCACTATACCTTGCAGGGTCATTTCATAAAATATTACAAAATTGTAATATTTTCTAATATATGTTA
>CANPTO010000051.1 GCA_947577025.1 uncultured Clostridiaceae bacterium
TTTGGAAATTATTGGGAATATTACAATTTTGTAATATTTTATGAAATGACCCTGTTTCACTTTGATATTTTATTGACATATCTATATTTCACCTCTAATTATATTATACTACTTTATGTTAATATTTTCTGTCGAAATTTGTCGAAGGATTAAAAAAATTTATGAAATATTGTATTAGACAATTTTTCATAAACTTTTATTACTTTTCTAATTTCTCCAAAATAGCTCATAAGCTTTATATGTCTCATATATATCGAACTTACTTGTTACTTCATATGGTGCATGCATTGAAAGTACTGGTACTCCACAATCTATTACATCTACACCTTTATTTGCTAGAATATAGGCGATTGTTCCTCCACCACCTATATCTATTTTTCCTAGTTCAGCTACTTCATATTTTATATTGTTTCGTTCAAATATACCTCTTATTTGTGCAACAAATTCTGCATTTGCATCAGATGCTCCTGATTTTCCTCTTGCACCTGTATACTTGTTTAGTCCTACTCCTCTTCCTAAAAATCCTGAATTATTTTTTTCGTAAGCTGCAGCATATATTGGATCATATGCCGCATCAACATCTGCTGATAACATTTTTGAATTTGTAAATATTTGATCTAATAAGTTTGGCTTATTAATTCCTAATCTATTTAGTAATTCTGAAATAAATGTATCAAATACATGTGATTCCATTCCTGTATTTCCCATACTTCCTATTTCTTCTTTATCTGATATGATACATACTGCTGTCGTTTGAGGTTTTTCTATATCTAACATTGCTCTTACTGAAGTATATACACACACTTTATCATCTTGACCATAACCGAGCTACCATACTTTTATCAAGCCCCATTGTTCTACTTTTAAAAGCTGGTACAAGTTCTATTTCTGAACTTACAAAATCAACTTCTGTTATTCCATATTTATCATTTAGTATTTTTAATATGTTTAATTTTACAGCTTCTGCTATATTTTCTCCATTATATGGTATGCTTCCTATTAATAAATTTAGTTCTTCTCCCTTTATACCTTCTTTTAATTTTCTCTCCATTTGTTCACTTGCTAAATGTGGAAGTAAGTCTGTTATTGTAAATATAGGGTCTGTTTCGTCTTCCCCTATACATATCTCCACTTTTTCTCCATTTGGTTTAACTATTACACCATGCATACTAAGTGGTATTGTAGTCCATTGATATTTTTTTATTCCCCCATAATAATGTGTTTTCAAATATGCTAAGCCTGAATCTTCATATAATGGATTTGGTTTTAAGTCTAATCTTGGTGAGTCTGCATGTGCTCCTATTATATTAATTCCATTTTCTATACTTCTTTCTCCTATTACTGATAAATACATACTTTTTTCTCTATTAATATAATATACTTTATCTCCAGGTTTTAAGCTTGTATATTCGCAAATATTTTTAAATCCTTTTTTTTCTATCAACTCTTTTACACTTTTTACTATTTCTCTTTCTGTTTTTGATTTGTTCAAAAATTCTATATAGTTATCACAAAATGTAAATATATCATTTTTTACATTTTCTTGTAGTCCTTCCCAACCTGTTTTAGTTTTTCTAAACAAACTCTCTTTTAATTTTTCTGTTTCTGTCATCTTTATCATCCTTTCTTTAGTTTTCTCCTATATATTTTTTTCTCCTTTTTTTTATTATTTCCTTTTTTTTGATATATAACCATTTATTTTTACATATATAATTTATAAATGCTATTTACAAACTATAAATTTTATTGTTTAATATATTTGTAGATTTATGCATAATTTTTATTTATGGAGTTGAAAAATGAACAAAATTGACGAAAAAGAACTAAAAATTGCTAGTAATAGCCAAACTATTGATAATAATGAAGAGATCACTGAGGATTTTGAAACTGAAGAAATACCTAAAAAAAATAATGAAAATATACTAAAAGAAAATATTGCTAATGATACAGAAGCCCAAATAGTTAATGATACTGTTAAAGAATCTTCTACTCAAATACTTGAAGAAAAAAATAATATTTCTAAAAAAATACATAAAAAAACTTTATTTATTATTTTAGCACTTATTTTAGTAGCTGTATTATTTCTTTTATCTACTATTTTTGCTTTAGTCAGATTAGGAAGTAATACTATTGCATCTGGAGTTTCAATTAAAGGAATAGATATATCAGGTCTTACTAAAGAAGAAGCTTATCTAAAACTTGAACAATTAGTTACTGAAAAACTTTCTACTCCTTTTGAGCTTATTCATAATGATTCAAAAACTACTATTATAGCAGAGCAACTTAATGCTAATTTTGACATTGAAGATAGTATAAATTCAGCATATGAAATAGGAAGAAATAATAATATTTTTAAAAGCAATTTTGAAATAATATCTTCCTTTTTTACTAAAATAGATATTATTCCTAGTTTCTCTTATAATGAAGAAACTATAAATAACTTAATTTCAGAGATTAATAACAACTTGCCAGATAAGTTAACACAACCAAGTTACTATATAGACAAAAGTAATTTAATTATTGTAAATGGACATGATGGTGTAGTTGTTAATCAAGATAAACTTAAGTCTAAAATTATTTCTAGTTTAAATGACTTATGTAATAAAAATGAAAGTATTGAAATTCCTATTACTGATGTTAAGGCAGATAAAATTGACATAGATGCTATCCATTCAGAAATATATAAAGAGCCTAAAGATGCATATTATACTAAAAATCCTTTTGTAGTATATCCCCATGTTGATGGCATTGATTTTGCAAATACTATTGATGAAATAAAACAAATGCTACAAGAATATAAAGAAAGCTATATAATTCCTATTAAAGTTACTACTCCTTTAGTTACTACTAATAATATTGGTACAGAAGCTTTTCCTGATTTATTAGCAACTTATTCTACTAATTATAGTGCAAGTAATGTTAATAGAACTACTAATATAAAACTTGCTTCTGCTAAAATAAATGGTATCGTTTTAATGCCTGGAGAAGCGTTTTCATATAATACCACTGTAGGTAAAAGAACTGCTGCAAATGGCTTTAAGCCTGCTGCTGTATATTCTGGCGGAGAAGTAACTACTGGTATTGGAGGAGGTATATGCCAAGTATCATCAACATTATATAATAGTGTTTTACTTTCAAATTTACAAATACTTGAAAGGCATAATCATGGTTTTAATACTGGTTATGTACCAGCTGGTAGAGATGCAACTGTATCATGGGGAGGACCTGACTTTAAATTTAAGAACAGTAGAAACTATCCAATAAAAATAATCTGTACAAATTCTGGTGAAACAATAACTACTAAAATATTTGGGTTAAAAGAAGAAAATGAGTATGAAGTTGAAGTTCAATCTTATATAACAAGCTATATTCAATATAAAACGATAACAAAACAAGATCCTACTTTAGCTGCTGGTAAAACAAAAGTTATAGCAAATGGCTCAAATGGCTGTAAAGCAGTCTCTTATCGAATACTTAAACAACATGGTCAAGTAATTTCAAAAACATTACTTGCAAATGATACATATAATCCTCATAACAAAATAGTTGCTGTTGGTATACAATAAGCTAATTGGTTTTCCTAAAATTGGAACCTAAAAAGCAAAAAGTAATTATTATCTTGTAGGTACGAAAAAAACGATTAAATCGACTGTAAAAAAGTCGATTTAATCGTTTTTTCGTCTAGTGTGACGATATTATGCCTTGGTGCGCCTGGAGGGACTCGAACCCCCGATCTCAGCGTTCGTAGTTGGATTCGACTGAAGAAATGGCTACACCATATTTCGCTAGATTTTCAATAATTATACGCAATAATGCTTGAGAAGTCAATACTTTGGTGCAACTCCTAAAAATTTAAAATAGTTTAATATTGTTTAAGAAAATTTGAATAGATTTATTATAAAACCACATTTTGGGGGAATTTGGTGGAATACAAATTCCACTATGGGGGAAATTTTGGGGGAATTATAAATTCCACTATGAAGAAAACTTTAGAGAATTATAAAAGTATTGATATTAGTATTTTTTATCTCTTCCCCCATTAAAAATTGTTTTCCCCCGTCTAAATATAAAAATATATTAATTGGAGCAAGTAAAATGTTAAAATTTATTTTTTGTTTAATTATTGTTGCTATTATTAGCCTCATTTTATATGCTTGTTTCTTGGTAGGTAAAGATTCAAACAATTCTGTAAATATAGAAGAAATGGAGAAATATGATGAATGAAGAAAATCAAATTAGTTATTATGCTGTTATTCCTGCAACAGTTAGATATAATAATGAATTAAAACCATCAGAAAAATTATTATATGGTGAAATTACTTCTTTAGCAAATAAAATTGGATATTGTTTTGCTAGTAATAGATATTTTGCAAACTTGTATAATGTAACAATACATACTGTCTCACAATGGTTTTCACATTTAGAAAAGTTAGGATATATTTATATAGAATATGTTAAGAATACAAAAAATAATGCACTTCAAGAAAGAAGAATCTATATAAAAGATATACCCTATGTACAAAAAAATACATACCCCTATGTATATAAAAGTACATACCCCCTATACAAAAATGTACAGCATAATAATATAAAATATAATATAGATGATTTATTTTATTTAATTATAAATAATAATAGTGAAAAAATTTCTAACGAATTTTTGGAGATAATAGAAAAATTAGAATTTAACTATACAAAAGAAATGCTAAATTATATGCAAAAAGATAAAATAAATATGTTAAAAAATATTATTTTTGTATTATATGACTTATATAATAATAACTTTGGCTCTTTACTTGCTAAAACAAGTAGAGAGTCTTTATTAAATTTATACAAAATAGCTGAAGAACATAACCCTAATGATTTATTAAGTTATTACAAAAAATCAATTATAAATAGTTATAGCTAAAAGGAGTTTTTATGATTAATGATTATATAAATAATTTTGAAAATATTATATCTTCTATCTTTTTTGTAGGGTTTAAAGTTATATTAATAATACTTGTATCATTATTAATATCTTCTCTTATAATGCTTGCAATAGGATGTGTAATAAAATCACAAAAGATAAAATCAAAATTCTTAATGATAGTACCAGGTTTATTTTTAGGAAATATCTTATTCCTTATTCTTCCCTATTTCTTGGTGCATTTTAAGAATATTATTTAATTTATTATGGTTTCCTTTATGATTGCCCTTCAAAAAAAATCATAAAAGGAGTGATATATTATGAATTTACAAAAAGTTAAAAAACAAATAGTTACAAAATTATCTACAATAGGAACTATTTTCACTCTCATTGCTATAAAAAGTAATAACGCTTTTGCTACTGGAATTGGTACTGTTGAAGTAAAGGCTGCAACAGATAACATACAAAGAGTCATTACAAGTATAGCAATGCCATTAGGTCGGAATCCTTATTTTTGCAAGTATAGTAGTGGCAGCATTAAAAATGATAGCAAATGCTAATAACCCACAAAAGAGAGCTGAATCAATAGGCTCACTTGCATGGATTTGTGGTGGTGGTATAGTACTTCGGTTCATCAATTATTATTGCTGGTATTATAATAAATATCGCTACTAATAATACTGGAAATTTACTTGGTAGTTAGGAGGTTTGCTATATGAGAGTTTTTAAAGTCCCTTATGACATTAAACGAGAAGAAAAAATATTCGGTGGATATTTAAGTTTAAGACAAGTTACATATTTAATGTTATCTGCATCAAGTTTATCAATTTTAGCAACCCCTTTGTTAATGAGTTTTAAAATTTTATTTATAGCATTAATATCTATTTTCTTTTTACTATGTAGCTTTTTCAAAGTTAATGAGCTGTCAATAACTTTTGATTAGTTCACCTAAAAAAATATAATTTTAACTTGTGACTTGTTCACCCTTGAAATAGTCATAAGTTATGGTGTATAATATAATCATAAAAGTTCTCAAGCCGATAATCTTTCGTTCTTTAAGCAATTATAATAAATAAATTGTTGAATAATTGCTT
>CANPTO010000052.1 GCA_947577025.1 uncultured Clostridiaceae bacterium
AAAGATTAAAAGTATTAGAAAAGGCAGGGTATGTAAAAAGAGAAAATACATATTACATAAAAATTGATATAGAGGGAAGAAGATTATTACAAGATTTTGGGTACGAAAGTTATAATCTTTGTAGAAATAAAGATTACAAAGATAGAATAAAAGATGTAGCAAAGATTGCAATGATTGGATTTGAAGATGATATAAATTTTATACCTAGTTGGGAGTTAAAAGAAAATAACATTTATACAGATTTAGGTAGAAAATATATTGGTGAATTGGAAATTTTACAAAATAAATATATTGTGTATTATATTTCAAATAGAAATAATCCATTATATGTAAGACAAACTTTAACAGATATTAATAAAATGTTTTCAAATGATAAAATAATCGTTTTTTTAGAAGATTTTGAAAGAATGAATAAAAGAAATAAGTATTTTACGATAAGTGGTAAATCTATACAGGTAATAAATCCAACAGATGATAATTTAGAATTGATAAAGAATATTAAAGATATAGATATTTATGACATAGTGAAAGAAGTCTACAAAGGAAAAGAAATATTGCTTTCTAATTGGAATAAAGCAGATTTTATGACAGAAGATAAAAGGTATATTGTTTTTATGCCTTTTATTGATACAGGTAAATTGCATAAATTAAATATAGCTTATGGAGATAATAGAGAATCTAAAAGAAATATTGATATATTAACTTTAAAGGGAAATAGAAGTAAGATTAATGAAATATTAGTTAAATCAACCAATATTATTGAAATTGACAAATGTTTAAATAAAGTTAGAAATGAAAGTATGTTATGTGAATAATAGAATTTTTAATTTTGGATTTTATTGTAAAAATGGTCTACTTATGATAGAATTACAGTAGAATAAGCCGAATGAAAGGAAATATATATGCGAATAGGAATAGATATAGATAATACAATAACAGAAGTTCAAGAAGAATTAAATAATGCAGCGTATGAATATGCAATAAAATTAGGCAAGAACATTAAGAATGCTGAAAATCCTTTTGAAGATATAAAAAATAATGGAGATACATATAAAAAGAAATTTCAGTTTTCTTATAATGAATTAAAATATTTTCTAAAAAATATACAAGAAGAAATTACAAATAAAGCAAAACCTAGAGAAAATGCGACAGAAACAATTAACAGATTAAGAAAAAATGGACACAAAATAATTATAATAACAGCAAGAGATAGTGAGTTTCATGATGATCCATATCTTTTAAGTAAGAGCTGGTTAAATAAAAATAATATAGAATATGATAAATTAATAGTAAATGCTAGAGAAAAAGGAATAGTATGTAAAAATGAAAATATTGATTTATTTATAGATGATCAATTAAATAATTGTTTAGATGTTTTAAAAGAAGGAATAAAAGTAATAAGGATTAGCAATGAAAATTGCAATAATAACGATATAGTTGATTTAAATAATTGGACTAAAATATATGAATATATAGGAGAATTAGACGAAACAAAATGAAGAAGATAAAAGATGAAAATAAAATATTAATAATGTTAGCATTTTTTAGTATATCAATTGGACTATGGGGGAATTTTAGACAACTTTGGTTACAAGATAATAACTTTTCTGTAACACAGATAAGCAATATTATAAGTATAGGAACTTTTATAAGTGTTATAGGAATAGCTTTAATTGGAAAATATGTTACATTAAATAAATTAAAGAAAACATTAACCTTTATTTTAATTACAAAATTTATTAATATGTTGGTATTATATTATTTGAATGGAACAAGCCAAACAGAATTAATAAATTTAAGTATAGTAATAGATATAATAATGGAATATGTAATAATAACAAGTATATATCCACTAATAACTACCATAGTAAAGAGTGATACAATATACAGTAAAAGAAAATTAACAGAATATTTATTTAGAGATATAGGCATTTTATTTGGTGGAATATTTATAGGAAAAAGTATTGCAGGAGTATTTGTAAACTATAATATTTGCTTAATCATATCAAATATATTTTTAGTAATTTCAATAATTACTATGATGAACATAAAAATTAATCACATAAAAGAAAGACAAAAGAAAAAAGATTCAATGTTTAAGTACATCTTGAAAAGTAAAATATTGTCATTATATTTGTTAGATATGTTTGTGGGAACGATAGCAATGTCAACAGCATTAGGATTGAAAATGTTAACACTAACGAATTACTTTAAATTTTCTGATAGTATTGCTACAAACTATTTACTAATTGTTGGGTTAATTGCAGATGGAATAGGAATATTAGCACTTAAATATTTAACACCTAAAAATGATTATTTAACAATAACAATAAAGTTTGGAATAAGATTTATGGGATATGTAATTGCTTTTATATCTAACAACTTAAATGTAACTTTAATAGCAATAACATGGTCACTTCTTATTTCAACTTCATATGAGAACATATGTGATGGAGTGTATATAAATCGTGTAGAAAACGAACATCAATTATCATTTACTAATATAAGATATATAATAAGATTTTTAGGTGAAGCAATAGGAGTATTCTTCTGTGGAATAATGTATGAAATGGGACTTAAATATATGTTTGGATTATCTGCAATATTTATGATTTTTCAAATAGGACTAGCATATTATTTAATTCATTTAAGAAGGGTGGAAAAAACACAAAATGAGTAAGAGAATAACTTTAATAAGTTTTATAGAAAAAAATGAAATTAACAAAGTAAAACAATTAATGAGTAATATCAAAGAAAATACTTGTAAAGTACCATATGGAATTAATGATGAAAAAAGATATGAAATAGATAATTTACCATATCATTTTACTATTTTTGCAACTAATAAGGAAAATCAAGATGAAATATTAGAAATAGTAGAGAGTATAAATATTGATAAGATAAAATTAAAAGTAAATGATATAAAGATTATGAATGCAAAATATGATAGTTATTGTTTATACTTATCAATAGAAGAAAATAAAAAAATTAAAGAATTGCAAAGAATATTTTATAAGAGATTTTCAAAAGAAAAATATAATCCAGATGATTTTATTTTTCATATGACTTTAGATGTTGATAAAGATTATAATAAAATTTTAGATTTACAAAAAACATTAAAAGAAAACTTTAAACCTTTCTTTTTAGAATTTAATACTGTAGCATTATTTGACTATCCAGGAGATATGATAAAGAAAATTAATCTAAATAACAAATAACAAAGAAAATAGGAGATAAATAAAAGATGAAATATATAGGAAGCAAAGAAGAAAATATACAATATAGAAAAAGACCAGGAGCATATGCAATTATTATAAACAAAAATGATGATAAAGTAGGGATTGTAACTGATGGAGAAGATTATTTTTATTTAGGTGGAGGTATAGAAAAAGGAGAAACACAATTAGATGGTTTAAAAAGAGAACTAATTGAAGAATCAGGATATACAATTAAAAATATAAAAAAATTTGATGAAGTAGGTTCTTATATATATGCAGAAGATAAAGGTCTTTTAGATGTAGAGGCTTATGTTTATATTGCAGAATTTGATGAAAAGATAACAGAACCAATTGAAAAAGATCATACGGTACTATGGGTAGAACCAGAAGAATATGTAAGCAAAATGTTTAGAGAATGGCAAAGATATATTATGAAAAAATTTATAGAAGAAAGAAAAAAATAACAATTTTACATATCAATTGGACTAGCAGTTAACTATATATCAATTGCTATCTATACATAGGATATAATAAAAAGGAACAAGATTATTATGGAAGTGAAAGGAAATTAAGAGAAATTATGATTGGTGGTATGATTGAAAAAGGAGATTTAGAAAATAAATATGTTTTTTGGGATATTGATGGAACTTTAGCAGCTTATAGATTTAATGGACATGTGGCAGATCCAGAAGGAACAGACAATGGAATGTCTTTAAAAGAAATAGATGAAGGCATATTTTCAAAAAGAAAGCCATCATTACTTATGCAAAAAGTATTAAATGAATGTAATTCGAAGAAAAATATTATTATGGGACATTGTCAAAATCAAAAAGAAATAGATGATAAGTATATTTGGTTGGATAAATATTATCCGATGATTGAAGAAAGGTTGTTAGTTTTCGAGAGTTTTTCAAAAGCTGACTGTATTATTGAATATTGTAAAAATGAAAATATAGATTTAGAAGATGTTGTATATATAGATGATGTTATAAAGTATTTAAGGGAAGCAGAAAGAAAAGGGATAAAATCATGGCATATAAGTAGTTTCTTAGATTGGCAATTTTATAATGATTAAGACTCTATTTCAACTGACAGAAAATGAATCTCAAAACAAAACGAATTACAAAATTTAAGGTTTCAATTTGAATAAAAAAATTAAACTAATTATCCGCATTTGATTAACAAGTGCGAATAATTAGTTTAAAAGATATAGTTGATGGTAAATATGATATATAATTATAAAGAAATTAAAGAGAAGTAAAAAACTAATTATAAAATTAATGAGGTTTCAATTTGAAACCTCAAAAGTTAACGTAAAAATAATTGACAAATGTAATAAAATAACTTATAATGAATATAATAAAATAAACAATAATTTGATTA
Organism: uncultured Clostridiaceae bacterium; assembly: GCA_947577025.1. Taxonomy (GTDB): domain Bacteria; phylum Bacillota; class Clostridia; order TANB77; family CAG-508; genus UMGS1663. The sequence continues at coordinate 4,602 of CANPTO010000052.1, forward strand.
TTGTTTAAAAGTGGTAAGCCTCTACCATAAGTGAGGAACGAAAAAAGCGGTGAGCCTCTACCATAAAGTGGGGAACGAAAAAAGTGGTGAACTTCTACCATAAAGTGAAGAACGAAAAAAGTAGGGATACCAGAAATGGTATCCTAATTTATTAAGGAGCAATAAATGGAAAAATTAAATTTTTATATAGTTAAAGAAGAATATGTAAAATATATGAGCCAATTTGATAAAAGAATATCAAAATCCTATGATGAAAAAGCAAGAAGACCATTTATAGGAATTATATTAAAAGTAAATAAAATATTATATTTTGCACCATTCACATCTCCTAAACCAAAACACTTAAAGATGAAGAATACAATAGATTTTCTGAAGATAGACAATGGAAATTTAGGAGCAATTAACTTTAATAATATGATACCAATTCCAATAGAGCAATGTATAAAAATTGATGTCGAAAATGAACAAGATCAAACATATAAGACATTATTATATAAGCAAATACATTGGTGCAATGAAAGGGAAAATGCAAATATAATCTTAAACAGAGCTAAAAATTTATATAATAGGGTTATAAATAAAAAACTACCACAAAGAATAATTGATAGATGTTGTGATTTTAAAATGTTAGAAGAAAAATCACAACAATATAAATAAAAATTTTAATATAAACTTATAGAATAATTTTTTTAAAATAAAGAGAAGTGGATACAAAAAAATCTTAAAAAGTTACAGCCATAGGCAAATAAAAAAATAGGGTGTTTATATTCCATTTCAGAAAAATATATAGTATAATGTATCTGTGTTAAGAAATTGTCATTACATAGCATATGTAGTTGATACCATGAAAATGGGTAAAGCTGATAAGTCAGCAATTACTTTGTGAAAACAAAGGTAAAGTAGAAAACTTTGTGTTAGGGCAAAGGTAAAAAGAGTAATATAAAAAAGCACAAAATTACTCCATTTAAAAATATAACAAAGGGAGTATTGTGTCTAAAAGTAAATAATAGATGAGTTACAATAACAAGTAAAAAATGCTTGTTATTTTTTAATGCCCAAAAAGGAAAGACAGGAGGTGTTAGAAAATGATAGAAATTAAAAATAGTAATATTCAAAAGAATATAAGAAAAAGTGCATATATAGGAATTTTAAACAAGCTAACAAAAGAAAACA
>CANPTO010000053.1 GCA_947577025.1 uncultured Clostridiaceae bacterium
TGTATCATAGTCAATTTTTATTTTCTAGAGTTTACACACTTATTCCGATATTCTCAGCCTCTCGTTTTTTTGGGTTTTGTTAAATTATGAAACCTTTACTCTGTTTGCCTTCTTAATTGCAGCATTAGCTTTTGTACAGAGGCGATATTCTTCATAGGGAAGCCGAAAATCACCTTTCAAATATCTTCTTTCTAATATTTCAGCCGATTTTTTAGCTCTTTTTTTGGCTTTTACAGAAGCATGATGCCGGTTCCTTGAAACAGCCTTCCTGCCAATACGAAGTACCTCGGGGTTTACTTCAGGTTCAATATTTTTCGAAACAGTCATATCGTCTTCCGTCTCACAACAGTTAGCATAATATCCTGCTAAAGCATACATAGCATATAAGTCTTCAGCTGTAGGACGATAAACATCGGTATCATTTTCTAAATTCTTTTGTAACCGTCTTGATAATGCATAAGCCATATAAAAACCCTCCTATTAAAAGTAAAATATAAATATACAGATTACTTTCTAAAAAAGCATATCTATAAAATATTATATAATACAATTAACATAAAGTCAATATAAAATACAAAATTTGTTAATTTTTTTGTTACTAGATATAGTTTTAACTATTTATTATTGTATAATAGCTTTAAATTTGTAACTCATTCAAGTTTGTAATTAAGTATAATAGAGCAAAATGAAAAGTAAAATTTAGTGTAATACATAAAAAACAGCAAGAGGAAATAATCTCTTGCTGCTAAGGTATTTAATTTTTAAAAAATCTTCGTTCCAAAGCATATGAACGACTTTCTCTAATAGAATTAATTTTTTCTTTTCTTCTTTTAGATTTCAAGTGGTTATTATAGCGATTCCTTAAAATAGATTTTCTTTCTATCTTATTAACTTCAGTAATTAATTCATTAAACACTTCTTGATTGTATGATCTTAGTTGCATATATAACCAATGTAGCCAAAGAGTATCTTCAGGATCATCAATATCCTGCTCAAAAATTGAATAGTAGTCTTCTGAATAAAAAGGATCATATTCATAATCATAAGTTATATTAATGAGTTCGTCATAATAATTATGGTAAGAAATCATATTACTCTCTAGTAAATACTCTAACCAAAGTGATATATCAAGGTCATATATCTTCTCAGAGTTTTCAATGTAATTTAGTTGCATTTGTAAAATTTTTATTTGATTCTGCTTAAAATCTTCTAAAAGTTTCATAAAACCTCCAACTATACATATTTTAATAACATATATAATTATATAACAAAATTAACATAAAATCAATAGTTAAGAGAGTATAAAATGCATTATCAAAAAATAAATTTCTCAATTTCTTCCCAAGCTTTTTCAGTATAAATTCTTCTCTCAGCTGAAAAAGGTATAAAGGTTAAATCCTTTAATGGATTTAATTGTTCTTGTAATTGTGTTACTTGAGCTTCTACTTTAGTAACAGCAATTTTATCAGCTTTACTTGTAAGTATAATACACGGTCTTTCAGAATCAATAATATATCTATACATAAGCCTATCATTTTCAGAAGGGTTATGACGTATATCAACTAAAAATATAATTAGAGCTATATTTTTGCTAGTATTCAAATATTGTTCTATAAAAGTGCCAACCTTTGCTTGTTCGGCCTTAGACATTTTACTATAACCATAACCAGGTAAATCCACAAAATAGAATTTATTATCCATATTATAAAAATTAATTTGCCTAGTTTTACCAGGTTCACTACTAGTTCTAGCAAGCTTTTTCCTATTAACCATAGTATTAATAAAAGAAGACTTACCAACATTAGACTTACCAACTAAAACAATTTGTGGCAAATTATCATCAGGATATTGAGCTGGCGATACAGCAGATATTTTAAATTCAGGGTTTTTTATTAACATATTTAGATTCCTCACTTTTCTTAAATTATAATTAGTATAACATATGTAAGAAAAATATGCAAAAATTTATGATAATAGCTTAAGAGGATTGAAACATTAATAATACTGAATTATTTTTATTTTAATAAAAATTCCAAAAAATGATTTTTATAAAAAAATATTAAACTAATTTATATAGAAAATATTTGAGAAATAACTTTAAGAATTCAGTTTATTTATAATACTTATTTATTGTTTTTAATAAGAATTTAATTTATATAATATAAAGAAGTTCTAAGAAAACTCTATAAAAAGTATTATTATATTAGTAAATAAAAAACAAGAGAATTAATCTCTTGTTTTTAAGGTATAAAAGAATAATCAACGATTGTGAGAAAAGACTCTTTTATAGTGCTACGCGTTTCTTTTTTCGCGTTCTTGCATCTCCAAATACCATTCCCAATATCCCTCGGCAATAAGGTCGTCAACAGTTCTCGCATTGAGACGTTCCTGTATTTCTGATTCTACTACTTGCTGCTGTTGATATTTTTCATATTCTTTCATTAAATTTGGCATATAAAACCCTCCGATTTACCTTCTACATATTAGTTACCTATGTTTATATTATACAATATAATTGACATAAAGTCAAGAAAAAACAAAAATTTTCTTTTATTTAATGGTTATTTTATCAATACCACCCATATAAGGTCTTAAAACTTCTGGAATTATTACACTGCCATCCTCTTGGTAGTTATTTTCTAAAATAGCAATTAACATTCTAGGTGGGGCAACTACAGTGTTATTTAATGTATGTGCATAATAATTTCCTTTTTCACCTTTAATACGAATTCCAAGCCTACGTGCTTGTGCATCTGTTAAGTTAGAACAGCTTCCAACTTCAAAATATTTTTTCTGTCTTGGGCTCCAAGCTTCAACATCACAGCTTTTAGCCTTTAAGTCTGCTAAGTCACCACTACAACACTCTAAAGTACGAACTGGAACGCCCATACTTTCAAATAATTCAACAGTATAACTCCACATTTTATCATACCAATTCCAACTATCTTCTGGTTCACAAACAACTATCATTTCTTGTTTTTCAAATTGATGTATTCTGTAAATACCACGTTCTTCTAGACCATGAGCACCTTTTTCTTTTCTAAAACATGGAGAATATGATGTCATTGTATAAGGCATGTTTTCTTTATTTAATAATTGACCTTTAAACTTACCAATCATAGAATGTTCAGAAGTACCAATTAAATATAAATCTTCACCTTCTATTTTGTACATCATAGCATCCATTTCTTCAAAGCTCATAACACCAGTTACGACATCAGCTCTTATCATATAAGGTGGAATACAATAAGTAAAGCCTTTATTAATCATAAAATCTCTAGCATATGTTAAAACAGCAGAATGAAGACGTGCAACATCTCCCATTAAATAGTAAAAACCATTACCAGCAACTCTACGAGCAGAATCTAAATCAATTCCACCAAGTTTTTCTAAAATTTCTCCATGAAAAGGAATTTCATAATCTGGAACTATAGGTTCACCATATTTTTTAATTTCAACATTTTGGCTATCATCTTTACCAATAGGAACAGAATCATGAATAATGTTAGGAATTTTCATCATTCTTTCTACAACACCAGCTTCGTATTCAGCTTCTAGTTTTTCATTTTCTACTAATTCATCATTAATTTTTTTAACTTCTAACTTAATAGCTTCAGCCTCATCTTTTTTACCTTGTTTCATCAAGTTACCAATTTCAGAACTTAATGAATTACGTTTAGAGCGAAGCTCATCACCTTTTAACTTAGCCTCTCTATTTTTAGAATCAAGCTCAATAACCTCATCAACTAAAACAAGTTTATGGTCTTGAAATTTCTTTTTGATGTTTTCTTTAACCACATCTGGGTTTTCTCTTAAAAATTTAATATCAATCATAATATACCTCCTACTTCCCATTGGGGACGTTTCCAAATGGGAAATCTGTCCCTTTTGGGAACTTTTTATATTTTAGTAAAGTGTTATTTTAAAATGTAGGGGCTTAATCGGTCAGGAATACTGTAAGAATTTACCGAATTACGCCCATTTTTACTACATTATAATAAATAACAAAAGCCCCTATGCTAAACAAAAGCATAAGGGCGAATATTTTCCGCGGTGCCACCTTAATTTATTTTATATTTTTATAAAATATAAAACAATCTCTAAAATGCTTATAACCTAGCATAACACGGTTTCGCTTTTAAAACGAAAAGCAATAAAAGTAGATTCCTAATTGGTTTTAACCTAACTCACACCATAACTGTAGGCTCTCTTTATAAAACTTTAAAATTAGTACTAATCTTTTATTATAGCTTGTTTTATTACTAATAAATAGTTTAACATATAAATTAGAAAAATACAACAAAAATATTGAAAAAATAAATGTTATATGATATTATATGTTACTGTTCAGACTAGATAATAAAAAATATCCTAATTAGCTATATATGCTAAC
>CANPTO010000054.1 GCA_947577025.1 uncultured Clostridiaceae bacterium
TACAACCAAAAAAATTAGATGTAAACTCATTTATTTACATCTAACAGTATACCTGAAATTTATCTTTTCTTCCGTATTATCTTGGCTAATTATTTCATTATCTAAAATTTCATATAAGTATTCTTTTTTATTGTTTTTATAAATCTTATTGCACTCATTAATTAATATTTTTATAATCCATGTTTTAAAATATTGATTATATTTTAACTTTTTTAATGACTTGTATGCTAGTAACATTGTTTCTTGAATAGCGTCAAATACATCGTCATCATTTTTTAATCTAATTTTAGCAATTTTATAAAATTCATCTTTCATTTGTAATATAAGTTCTGTAAATGCTATTTCATTACCACTTTTAGCTTTTGTAATTAATTCTTCCATATTTTCTCCTTTTATTTTTCAAGCTTGATTTACTTATTAGATAGTTTAAGTTTATAAATTCATTTCATTTTTTATAAATTTTATCATATTTTTATTTTATGGCATAAAAACAAGAATAAAATTTTCTAAGCTCATTACACAGTATATCATATCTGTAATTCCCTACGGTCAAACAGCTATGAAATCTTTGGTAAGATTTCTCAGTCGTAGCATTTTAATGCGTACGAATGAGTTATACTTTAGTAAAGTCTAATTCTTCCATAATTATCTTCTAAGGAAACTCACCTTCTTCGCTTTGCTACGCATAAGTTATCCGTAAAGTCATTTCATTCCTAACGGCTAACTTAACTTACGTGGATGACTTTCCTTAGAAATCAAAAAAAGAGAAGACTTTAATATTTTAAAGTTTTCTCTTTTTTATATTGCTATTCTTTTGAATATAATATCTTGTTTAGTATTGTATAAATTATCGTCTTTGTATATGGTTTTTGATCTTTTGCTATTAAGAAGTATTTTTGTAGTTTTTCACTATCACACTCATAAAACATATATGTTGTAGTAAGATTTACACAACACTTTATATTATGTGCTGTTTTCTTATATCTTTTTCCAATAATGGGATATATATTTTTAATCAGATTATTATTGTCCATATATTCAATATTTTCTTTATCAGCTATTATACATATAGCATCTATTAAATATTGTGTTCCTTTATGATTTAAATTATATCCTAAATACAATAATTCTTTAATTGCTTTTCCCTTTATTTTTTCATCAAATATGATAGATGTTTTCTCTTTCGCTAACAAATTGATGCTATTTACTATCATATCTAATTCTATGCTTTTATTAACAAAAGCATGTACCATTGGATTTTCTGTAAGTTTTTGAGGTGGTGCGTTTTCTCCTGATATAACAATTACTGAATTATAATATTTTTTTATATTATCCTTTTGTAACTTCTCTAAAACATCTACCCCACTCATAACTGGCATTTTTAAATCTAATAGTATTATATCTATATTATCATATGATTTTAATATGTTTATTGTTTCTTCTCCATCTGTTGTTAATGCTATTATTCTAATATTATTAATTGTACTATTTATGGAATTTATTAGTGCTTTGCTAAAATTTAAGTTGTCATCTGCAATAGCCATATTAAGCAATTTTTGTTCCTCCTTTTATTATAATTCTATTTTCTAACTAATTCTATCTTTTCAAATTCATCATTACTTAATACTTTAATATATAATTTATTTGTTACAGTACTCTTCTTTATATCAAATGCTAGTGTGAAAAGATTTCCATTTCTATATATTAATTGACTTTCATATTCTTTACCATTTTCATCCACAACTATTACCTTGTTTGATATATTACCTTCAACTCCTTGCAATTTAGCAATTAATGTCATACTAGTATTTGTAATATATGCTGAATTTAATTCAAAATGTTTTGTACTATTAATTGCATCTAATTCTATATTTGTTCTGTTATAATATTCATCTGGAATGTTAATTTCTAAAATCCACTCATTATTATTAGATATCGATGAAAAATTCATATTATCTAAATATCCAATATCAAATATTCTTATAAAAATCTTTTTACTATTTGGTAATCTTTTATCACTTTTTATTGCTAATTGTGTAATCAATCTTTCATCTGTTTCCAGCAGGTTATTCTGAGCTTGACTTTTAGCATAAATATTATCTCTCCAATTTTCTTTTTGATAGTTAATATTCATATCCCTACAAAACTTTCTATAATTTTTTGATCTGTCTAAAATATTACAGTCCCCATAACTATATATATTGTTATTTTCATCATATACAATATAATTTACTAAAACACTATTTTTATTTAATATTTTCTTACTAAAGTCAAGGTCTAAAATAATATCTAAGTCATTATCACTCAAAATTATATTGTTTACCTTTATCCCTATGTCCCCTGAGTAACTATATTCCATATTTACATTTCCAATATAATTTTTTTCTTCATTCAAATTAATTATTCTACCTAACGCATATTTTCTATTTATATTATCCGTTTTTTTAAATGTATTGATTGCCAAAATACATCCACTAGAGATAATTGTTAAACTAAAAATAAATAAGGCAATTTTATTTATTGAAAATTTTAATTCTTTTTCCGTTTGTGAAGAGCTTAAATTTTCTTCTTTCTGAAAATTTAGAATAGCAATTTCTTCTTTTATATTTTCAATAATATTATTTTCCATTCTTTTATAATCCATTTTTATTCCAACTTTCTTTTATTTTATTTCTTATCCTGTGCAATTTTGTTCTAACTGTCATGTCCCTCAAACCTAATTTCTGTGAAATTTCTTTAGTTTTCATTGAATAATAATAATACATAATAAATATCTGCCTATCTATATTTTTCAATTTTCTTAATTGATTTTGTATCATTCTATTTTTTGCTTTTACACTTAAAATTTCTTCAATATTAAAATCTGATACTAATAAATTTTCAAAATCTTCAATATTATTATGCATTATAAGCTCTCTATTTTGTCTATATTTAGCTTTTACTATATTTTTCGTGACACCTGCTATATATGAAGTAAATAATTTGTCTTTGTCTAATTTATTAGAATTTTTCCATATTACTAAAAAAGTATCATCAATTATTTCTTCTATATCCTCTGTGGATAAATTTTTACAAGTATCTATGTTGGATATGATTTTATGAATATATACTGTATAATTTCTTATAATTGCTTCTATATCTAATTCTCCATTACTTATATAGTATTTTATTTGATTTTGAGTATTCAACTTTATATTCCTCCCATTATTAAAAAGATATCTTTACTTATATATTGTTGTTTTATTTAAAAATGTTACATTTTTTATATTTTAATCTTATACTTTTCTATAATAAAATAATTATAGATAATAATCTACTATAAATTATAATTATTTTTTATAATCTAATATTTATACATTTTTACAATTGGAATGCAAAAAACAACGTGAGAACATCTCACGTTGTTTTTTTGAAAATGCAATCAAACAAATTTAATAAGTTACTTAAATACTAGTATTTTCGTATATTTAGGTATATTCTGTTCCAACAATTACAAATGTCGCATTGCAATTCATATCATCTGTTGTAAAGATAAACGAATAATCACCTGCTGAACAGTTATTTCTAATATCATATGTCGTTGCTGCTTGTCCTCCAGGTAAGTTCAATGTCTTAAATGGGATGATAGAAGAACCTTTATAAAACATAATTCGGCAATCACTAGTAGCTCTGAATACTATTTTAAGATTTTCTTACTGTTTAGTTTAAAGCTCCCTTCATACTTTGGCCATAAAGGGCCTGATACTTCATACAATGTTTCAACTGAGTAAGGTATTATTTCTATCTCTGCATTTGTATCTTGAATTTCCATAACTTGTTCTACATTTTGATTTTGCGTTTGAGCGTTCCGCTCTTCACATGCAAATGCAGTAGTTCCCGTAGAAATTGTTAGCATTGTAACCATGATTAAAGAAATGATCTTTTTCATACTATTTCCTCCTATTCACGATTGCATTTTCATTTATATTGTAACAGCATTACACTGTGTACAATTAATAATAAGCATGTTTGTATTATAACTCATTTTATATTTATTGGCTAAAAAAGAGTTACTGTTCAGCTTAGATAAAAAATAAAAATAGTTATCCACAGAATATTACAA
>CANPTO010000055.1 GCA_947577025.1 uncultured Clostridiaceae bacterium
GTTAGCATATATAGCTAATTAGGATATTTTTTATTATCTAGTCTGAACAGTAACCAATTTATGATATTATATTTATGTAACTTTAATTTAGAAATTTACATATATAAGGAGATAAAGTATGATTAAACTTGTTTCTAGTGATATTGATAGTACTTTAATCGATAATGTGCATCCTATTTGTGAAAGGAATGTTCAGGCTATATCGTATTTAAAAGAGAAAAATGTTACTTTTGTTCTTTGTACTGGTAAAAGCTATGCTATTAGTAAGGATTTTTGTAAAAAAGTTGGGGCAAATTTTGGTATTTTTGGAAATGGTTCTCATTGTGTAGATTTAACTACTAATAAGGTCATTTTTAAAAAATCCCTTTCTATATCTAACCTTACAAAATGCTTAGAACTTGCTAAAGAATATGGTATGCATGTACATGCTAATACTGATACTGGCATTATAAGTGAAAAGCTTGAATATTTAGATTTAAGGAATTCCTTGTTATTCCCTGGTAAAATAGATATTATGGAAGTTTCTGATATTTATAATACTTTAATTACTGGAAATACCGAAATTCTGCAGTTAGTTCTTTCTTCAAGTAGTGACTTGTCAGAGCTTAAAGCTAAATTACAACAAGTAGAAGGTATTAGTATTACACATATTAGAAAGAAAGGAAAATATCGTGATAATGTTATTGATAAAGATTATGAATATTTAGATATTTCTACTTCTAATGTTTCTAAAGGAAATGCCATTAATGCTTTGAGTAAATACTTGAATATCCCACAATCACAAATACTCGCTATTGGCGATAACATTAATGATATAAGCATGTTTAATGTAGCTAGTATTGGAGTAGCTGTTGGTAATAGCTATGATGAAGTAAAAGCGGTCGCAGATTTTGTTACCAAAAATTCTGCTGGCAATGGCGGATTTGCAGAAGCAATTTATAAGTTTATCTAAAAAAGGATGTAAAAAAGGAAAGATTTGGGACGCGTCCCAAATCTTTCCTTTTTTACATCCCTTTTTTATTTCCATTTATCTTCATTTATATATTTAGTTAATGCCATAATAAATGCCATTTGTGTTAAGTCTATTCTTGATATTTTTTCGTGCGTTAATAATTGTATTCCTCCACCTTTATTGTGCCTTTCGTCGTCCTTAGTAAAAATCTTATTCATAACTTGGCTTAAATCAGTATCTATAATATCTTTCACTAATTTTTCTGGAACTGGAAATGATGGGCTTGTGCCATAGCTTTCAAAATCTTTATTATCTTCAATTACTGCAATATTAGTAATCAGCCATCTTCCTAATGAATTAGTTATTCCGCTTTCTACTGCCAAGTATAAATCTGCTTGTTTTCCATTTTTCTCTGCATATTCTTTAAGGTTTTTAACTCTATTTTTCGCTCCATTATATATTTCATTATTAACTGGTTGTTCACTTACATTTGATTCTACTGGTATTCCTTCAATTTCTACATTATCAAAATAATTTAATAGCGCTTTTCTCGCACCTTCAATTTTCCCTTGATTTTTTGTTGCTATTAATACTTTCATAATATTTTCTACCTTCTTTTTTTATTTTACAAAAGGAGTACCATATGAAGTATTTTTAATGAATGGCACTCCTATATTTTATAACTTTCCTATTTAATTAAAAGTTTATTTTACTATAATATGTAATTTATAGTTTTTCAATTTCATCTTTCGTTAATTCCGTTATTTTCTCAATTAGCTCTAGTGGTAAATTTTCTTCTTTCATTTTTTTAGCTGTCTCTTTTATCCCTTCTTTTCTTCCTTCTTTTCTTCCAACTTCCTTCCCACGTAATTCTCCTTTATCTAATCCTGCTGCATATATTGCTTTTTCGTCCATTATGGCTTTTTGTCTTAAAAATGCAAGTCTTTCTAATTTTTCGTCTTGAGTCATTTCTCTTATTTCTACTACTGCTTCTTCTATTTCTTTATTCTCTTTCATTATTTCTTGCACCTCCACTTCATTTGGATTATTTATGAACATCATCCATTGTGCTTTTTTATTCGCTTTATTTTTCTTGTATTCTTCTCTTGCTTTCCTTAACTCAATTATATGTAATTCTAACTTATCTGTCAACATTAAGTTTTTATTTTTTCTTTCTATTATATTCCATACTGTTTCCATTTCCTTTATTTGTTTTGTTAAGTCCAAGTCATAATCTATTATTGCTATTATTACTACTTTCTTTGCATCTATGTAATCTTCTCCCTTATCTATTGTACTTGCATATAATTTAGAAAAATAGAATAACATTCTTTCTACTAAATTTTTTCTGTCAATTAATTGTACTTCTATATCTACTTTCTCTTTATCATTTATTTCTGCTTCTAAGTCTAATATTCCTAATTTATCTGTTGGCTTTTCTCTGTATAATTCTTTTTGTGTGTTTATTTTTATTTTTGTTATTTTCTCTTCCATAATTGCTGAAATAAAATTTTTTGTTATATTTTCATTCTTTTGTGTAAATAAGCTTTGAAATACTATGTCATTTTTGGGTTTTAACAATTCTTTGTTTTCTTCCATATTTTTTCTCCTTGCAAAAAATTTATTTTCTATGTAGCATATTTGTACTCTATATAGTAAATAAAACTCCCTTCTCTCTTATTTTTTAATTTCATTTAATTTGATTTTTTAATAGATTAAAAATTTTCGATTTAATTTTTAATAACTTTGAAATAAAATTTTTTAATAAATTGTAAAAGCACTAAATGTGCTAAATAGAATAATCTTTTTATATCACATTTAATGCTTTTTGTAAACATAATTCAATTAATTATTAAGCAATTTATTCAACATTTGGTTACAATTCACAGATTATAAATTTTATATGTCCTGCAACAGATACTTAATATATATTAAAAAGTTCCCAAAAGTGACAGACTTCTCATTTGGAAACGTCCCCAATGGGAATGGTAGCATTAAAATACATGTGGTTGCCAGTTTGGGTTGAACTTGTATAATTTTGATGGTCTATGTCCTGCGTTTTCTTCGTATTCTTCGGTTTCTAGTACCATGTCGGATATTTTTCTTCTGAAGTTTGCTTTTAGTAGTGGCTTGTCTAATAGTATTTCGTATACTTGTTGTAGCTTTGTTAGTGTGAATTTTTCTGGCATTAGGTTGAATGCTATGCTAGTATATTCTACTTTATTTTTTAGTCTTTCTATGGCATATATTAATATTTTAGCATGGTCAAATGCTAGGTCTGATTGTAATATTTGTGTGTATATTACCATATTTCCATTTACTAACTCTTTTACTACTTTTACTCTACTTTTTAATACTTCTTGTTTACTTTCTAACAATATTTCTATTTCTTCTGCTTTGTAGTATCCATCTTTTTTCTCTTTGCTTTTTTCTTTTATAGTTTTTAATTTTATATTAAACCACTGTATATCCTCTACATTTTTTCCTGCTTTTATTTGAATATCGCCTGTATCTACTAAGCCCATGTAAGATGTGCTAATTACCCTTTCTCTTGGGTCTCTTTGTGGGTCTCCCCATGAGTATAGTTGTTCTAAATATATGTCTTTAATATTTGCTTTTTCTTCTAGACATCTATTTACTGCCTCTTCAAATCTTTCTTCTTTCCTCACAAATGTGCCTGGTAATGACCATTTATCTTTATATGGTTCTCCTGCTCTTTTTACTAATAATACTTGGAACTTTTTTTCTGGTAATTTCCTGTAGTTATCCACATTTAAGTCCCTTACTGTGAATATTATTGTATCTACTGTAACTGATGGTTTAAAAGGTTCTTCTTTTTTCATATATGACCTCCGGTTGGAAGTTGGAGGTTGGAAGTTGGAAATATGGTAATTTATTCGAAGAAATCACTTAAATTCCGACTTCTGCCTCTAGCTTCTAATTATCAATTTAATAATAACATTCTCTATTATTTTTGTCAATTCTTTTTAAACTTTATAAAGTGTGGCTGTAAAAAAAGGAAAGATTTGGGACGCGTTCAAAACTTTCCTTT
>CANPTO010000056.1 GCA_947577025.1 uncultured Clostridiaceae bacterium
ATTTCCATTTATATTTCTATCAAATTGCACATCTGTTGCAATAAAGTAAATTCCATATACCAATATAAACATTCCAAGCATAATACAAATATTCTTAAAAATTTCTTCCATTGTTACTGCTACTGTAAATATTTGACCAACACCTAAAATAACAGGAATACTAATTATTACTGGCAATACCATTGGAATTGCAAAATAGAAAAGTAGTTGTTTGAATATTGTTCTATTTATCTGTAATTCATCCACTCCTAATTTCCTCAATAATTCATATCTATATTTATATTTTTCTGAATCACTTAATTGTTGTATTGCTAAAAGAGTAGCTGTTGCCATTACAAAAATAAGTGCTACATAAAACGCTAGAAATGACATAATTGTATAAAATGATTTTGTTTGGCTCATTCTTTCACCTTTTGTTTGTACATTTGCAAGTGATATTTCTATATTATAATTTTGTTCTTCTCCATTAACTTCTCCTGCTATTTCTCTCTCTTGCTTTATAATATAATTACTTAATTCTTTATAAAACTTCTCATCTGTCATATTTTCTGTTGTAGCAACAAAATTATAAGCAAAGTCCAAATAATAGATTTTATCTGTTCCATCTTCTTGTTCTGTTACAATTGTACTGTTATTATCATTTTTATCTCTTAATCTTTGGTCCTCTTTTTCTATTAATGGTATTAAACTGTCTGGTACTATAATTGCATAATACGAACCATTAAATCCAACTTGTGCAATATTTTCGCTTCTAATTTCTTTTATTTTTACATCTTTTCCTACTATTTTAGTTTTATCGTTTTCTTTAGTATATTTTTCAAGTCCTCCTTTGGCTGTTTTTAAACAATTAATTATAATTTCGTCATCTTGTAAATCTACTTTTTCGTATCCTAATATTTCTCTTAGTTTATTATAAGTTGTTAAACTTAATACACTATCAATTTCTTTATCAATTGCTCCTTTAAATGGTGTTTTTTCAAATGCTGTTGATAATCCTATCCCTTTTATATTATATAACCTATACTCATACATATCTTTTACTTTTGTATTTTTTTCAATATACTCTTTATATTTTGAAAAGTCTCCATCTGCTGTACTAATCATTATTTCATAAGGATAACCCATTTCAATTTCGTTATTTATCATATTGTTCATAAGTAGTGCTACATTTCCACCAATTAATATAATAGTAAACATTAACGCAATTGTTCCTAAACTTAAACTCATTGTGTTAATTTTTGAGGTTAAATTTCTATATAAAAACATATTATCTTTTTTATATTTTCTTGATTTATTGTTTAAATATCTTTTTACAATAAAACTTGATATACTAATATAAAATAGATAGATTCCTAGTATTAACATTATAATTGCAATAAATATATTTCTACCTTCCATATTACTTGAATTTGAAAATTCATTATTGTTTATTAATACTGCTCCTACTAAAAGTACAATTGATACAACAAAAAGTATAATATTTCCTTTTGCATTTTTTATGATATTATTTTCATTTTTTTTGTTTGCATATAATAAGTCATATACTTTTGTTTTCTTTATTTTTCTTCTACAATTTAATAATACTAAAGCAAATATTCCAAAAAAATAAATAGCTGTCATTCCTACTGCTTTTATGTTAAAAGATATTTCTATTTGATATGGTTGGTTAAATAAATTCATAATAATAGAAGTGAGTATTTGATATATAAATGTTCCTAAGGCTATTCCTATTATAAATGCTATTCCACCTATCATAATATTTTCTAGTGTAAAAATATTACTGATTGACTTCTTTTCTATTCCTAATATTTGATATGTTCCAAATTCTTTGCTTCTTTTTTCCAGCATAAATCTCATACAATAATTTATTAGCCATGCCATAACTAAAACAATAAGTATACTAATTCCTGATATTGCTTTTGAAAAAGATGCCATATAGGATGATAATTCACTTATATCATTTGATGTAGCAATTGAATTAAAGCTAAACATTAAAGCAACAGATATAATGACTGTTATAAAATAGATACAATAATCTTTTGCCTGTCTTTTTGCATTTCTAAAAGATAATTTACCTAACATCTCTTGCATCACCTCCAAGAAGTGCTAATACATCTAATATTTCATTGTAAAAATCTTTTCTTTGCTTTTCTCCTTTTTCTATTTTATTAAAAATTTTACCATCTTTTAAAAATAGAATTTTTTTTGCATAACTTGCAGATAATGGATCATGTGTTACCATTAAAATAGTTGCTTTCATTTTATTGTTCATATCTTCCATTATTTCTAGTAATTGTCTAGCTGCCTTACTATCTAAACTTCCTGTTGGTTCATCTGCAAGTATTATTTTAGGATTATTTACAATGGCTCTAGCTGAAGCACATCTTTGTTTTTGTCCTCCTGATACTTGATATGGATACTTGTTTAAAATTTCTTCTATTCCTAATTTTCTTGCTATTTCTAATGTTTTTTTGTCTATTTCTTTTTCTGGTATTTTGTTAATTGTTAAGATTAAGGCTATATTTTCTTCTATTGTTAAAGTATCTAATAAGTTAAAATCTTGAAATATAAATCCTAAGTTTTCCCTTCTAAATTTTGCAATATTTTCTTCTTTTATCTCTGTTATGTCTTGATTTTCTAAATAAATATGACCTGAACTTACTGTGTCTATTGTAGATATGCAATTTAAAAGTGTTGTTTTTCCACTTCCACTTGCTCCCATGATTCCTATAAATTCTCCTTCTTCTACATCAAAACTAATTCCGTCTATTGCCTTTGTTATATTATCTTTGTTTCCATAGTATTTTTGTATTTGTTCTACTTTTAATACTTTTTTCAAAATAATCACTCCTTTAATGTTTACAATCTCCTTTTAGTCGATTGTATAAGTTATCTGTACAGTCACTATCGTTCCTTACAACTAACTTAATTATACTAAAACTCAATTTAGTTTCATATAGAAGTAGTTTGCATTTATCTTACAGTTTTGTAAGATAAAAAATTCCCTTAAAATTAAGGGAATCAATATTCTTCATTTAGTTTTTTAGTTCTAGGAATTGTAATTATTATATTGGTATACTCATTTTCTTTTGATTGTGCTTCTATTATCATTCCCAATTCTTCACATAATCTTTTACATAAGTATAATCCTATTCCTGTAGATTTCTTTTGATTTCTTCCATTTGTTCCAGTAAATCCTTTGTCAAATATTCTATCTATTTCGCTTTTATTAATCCCTATACCATTATCCTTAATTGATAATTTTACATTTTCTTTCATTTCTTGTAGTTCAATAACTATTTCAGGACTTTTTTCTTTTCTATATTGAATAGCATTTATTATAATTTGATTCAATATAAATTCTAGCCATTTTTCATCTGTATAGGCTGATAGTTCTATATTTTTGGTTTCAACTTTCATACCATTATGAATCATCATTTTCTTGTTTCTTGCTAGTACATTTCTAATAGTTTCTTCTAAATTTACTTTTCGTATCATAAAGTCATTTGATACTTGATCTAATCTTGCATAAAATAATACTTGTTCTACATAATTGTTGATTTCTTCAATTTCTTCATCTATTTTATTGGTTATTTCTGACTTATTATTTTCACATAATAATTTACTGGATGTAATTGGTATTTTAATTTCATGTACCCAACTTTCTATATATTCCTTATAATCTTTTCCGAGCTATTCTTACATTTGTTACATTTTCAAGCATTGATTTATTGGCTCTTTTTAGTATATTGTAATATGCTAAATTTTCTTGTCCTCTAGGTTTTTCTATTATTTCTGATATAAGATATTTTTCTTCTAAACCATCCATTATGTTTTCTATATTTTTTATATATCTATTCTTTCTCCAATAACTAACTAATAGTCCTACTACACAAAATACAAAAGATATAACAGTTATTACAATTATAAAGTTTCTATCTACTTCTATT
>CANPTO010000057.1 GCA_947577025.1 uncultured Clostridiaceae bacterium
ATAATATAATAAATTTATAAAAAAGAGCTTGACAAAAATTAGATAGTCAATTTTACAGCAAGGAAAGAAGGAGCATCTGTAATAACAGGAACAAATAAGACCATAGGAAATATTACTGTCAAAGCAGATAGTATCCCATATTATCACTCAGACTATTATACAGCAGTAGAAATGAGTGAAAGATTATATAGTAAACATTCATATGTAAAAAGTACATTAGTAACAGGAACAATGTGGGACATGATGATGAAATACATGCAAAAGCAAGGAACAGATGTAACTTCATCAAATTTGGGAAATTATAGTGATACAACATTAGAAGATTGTACAGGTTGGTATTGTCAAGTAGATGGGACAGGAAACACAAAACAATGGCAAGAAAATACAACAAAAAATAACAAAAGTGGAGCAACATATACAATACTAACAACAGGAGCAACTGAACAAGTAAAGAAAAATAATATATATGATGTATCTGGAAATGTATCAGAATGGACAAATGAAAATTCCTATATGAATAATATGAATTATGGAATGAACAGCATATATAATTCATATATAATTCGTGGAGGCAATTTTAGAGAAACAGCAAAAGCAGTTCCGCCATGTTTTCGCGCTTGTGATAGTGCAATTTCAAATAGTACTACGATTGGTTTTCGAGCTGCGCTGTATATAAAATAGATAACAAAAGAGAGGAAATTCAGAAAAATGGAGAGATTAGTAAAAAACAAAAAGGGAATAACACTAATATCACTAGTAATAACAATAATACTGCTAATAATATTAGCAGGGATAGGAATAAATTTAAGTTTAGGAGAAAATGGTTTATTTAATAAAGCAAAATATGCAAAAAATAAATATCTAAATGCCCAAAGGCAAGAGGAGCAAGATTTAAATGAACTGTACGAAAAGCTAGGCTTATTAGGAGAATTACCAGAAAATACTAAAGAAACAGAAGCAGGAAAAATTGTAAGAATGCCAAACACATGGGAAACAATATTACCAACATACGTATCAGATAAAGATGGAAGTGAAGTAGTCCAAAGTAAAAAAGTAGCCAGTGTATATGCCGTAAGTGCAGGAAATGGAAATACAATACCAGTGCCACTAGGTTTTTACTATGTAGGTGGAACAATAGAAAGTGGAGTAGTAATATCAGATAGTAAAGAAGACCAAAACAAATATGCAGGAATGGAAGATGTAAGTAAAGAATTAAAAGGAAATCAATTTGTGTGGATACCATGTACAATAAATGATTATCATAAAATAGATTTTGGAAAAGAGAGTTGTAAATGGGATATGGAAACGCAAACTCTAGAATATGTTCAAATAAGAAAATATAATGGTTTTTATATAGGCAGATATGAAGCAGGAGTAGCAACATTAAACAAAGAAAAAGAAGCAAATGGAGAAGCATATCCATTTGATGACAGTGTAACATTTGAAAATGGAAAATCTCTATTTAAAGCAGTAGGAATTCAAACAGGAATAAATAGTTGGAACTGGCAAAACTATGACTTTACAGCAAGAAGAATAGGAACGCTTGTAACAACAGGAACGAACAAAGCTAATCGGAAATGTTGTAGTTAAAGCAGATAGCATACCATACTACCATGCAGACTATTACACAGCTTTAGAAATGAGTGAAAGATTATATTCAGAACATAATTATGTAAAAAGTGGACTTATAACAGGAACAATGTGGGATATGATGCTGAAATATATGAGAGATATAGGAAATGTAGATGTAACAACATCAACATGGGGAAACTATGATAATGTTTCATTAAATAATTTAACTCGGATACTATACAAATGTAAAATATTCAACTAGTAGCAGTACTTTGGGAGAGACAGATGGATTTAAAAATGCAGAAGCATTAACAACAAACTCAGGAACAAATTCATGGGTATTATTAACAACAGGAGGGACAGAACAAGCAAAAAAGATGAATCTTTATGATATAGCAGGTAACCTTAGAGAGTGGACTCAAGAAACAGCATATCACCCAAGTGTAACTTATGGAAATAATACAAATAATAACACATATATACTTCGTAGTGGTTCTTTCTACGATGCCTCTTCGACTTATCCTGCAGCTTACCGTGGTTACCAGTGCGCGCCTTATACCCATACTCTCAGTGGGTTCCGCCTTGCACTTTATCTTCAGTAGAACTAAACCATTATATTTAATTTTTAACTTATTATAATACAACTTTCTATTTTGTAAATAGTTTCTAAGAAATAATATTAAATAGTTAGCGGAGAACTTTTAACCTATATAATGTTAAAATGTTCTCTGCTTTGTATAATTTCAATAAAAATATATTTTTAAATATTGTGATTTAATACTTATATTATCCATTATCTTTTAGATAAGAAGCACAATAGGTCTTAATAGGGCATAAAGAGCAATTAGGTTTTCTAGCAATACAAGTATTTCTACCATGCCATATCAAAATATGATTTACATCCTTATAATATTCTTTAGGAATAATTTTTAATAAATCCTTTTCTATCTTTTCAGGCTCATTTTCATTAGAAAGACCAATTTTATTAGCGATACGTTTGCAGTGAGTATCAACTGCAATACCTTGAGGATTATTAAAAGCCTCTAACATAACAACATTAGCAGTTTTTCTTCCAACACCAGGAAGGGACATAAGTTCCTCCATAGTTTCGGGAACCTTACCATCATATTTCTCTAAAATAATTTTAGAAGTAGCCTTTATATTTTTAGCTTTATTTTTATAAAAACCACAAGGATGAATTAACTCTTCTAACTCTAAAATATCAATTTCAGAAAAATCTTTAGGAGTAGAACATTTAGCAAATAAGGAAGGAGTTGTTTTATTAACCCTTTCATCAGTACATTGTGCAGATAAAATAACAGCAACAAGCATTTCAAAAGGAGTAGAAAAATCCAAACTACACCTAGCATCTGAATAAGTATCTTTTAATATTTCAATAATATTAATAACATCTTTTTTATTCATAAAAATTAACAACCTTTCATAGTATAAAATTCAATAGCGGAAAGATTTGTAACGAAATGAAAGATTTGGAAATTTTTGGACACGTCCCAAATCTTTCCATCTGTCCAAAACGTTCCATATTCCCATATATTAATACAAATATTAAAACACAAAATAATTATATTTTCAAGTAGAAAACCTAAGTATAAAAGTAACAAAATAAAGTAAGTAAAATATAATATAAATAAAGGAGGTAATATATTATGTTTAGATTACTAAAAAGGACAATAGGTGTATGTTTAATAGGATTAGGTTTAGGAGTATTACTAGTATTATTACTTCCAGTAACAGGTTGGTTATTCTTAATAGGAATAGCCATACTTGCAGTAGGTTTAATGTGGCTAATTTGCTAAATAGATAAAAAGGAGAGTGGTAAACAATGACAATAGTAGTAAAAAAAGTACCAAAGTTTTTAAGAGGTTTTGTAAAATTGATATTTGGAATAAAAGAATAAAATAATACATAAGAAAAAGTAGGAAAGATTTGGGACGCGTCCAAATCTTTCCTTGAGTTTGTAAACGTGAGGAAATCAATGGTCAGCTAGAAAAATAATATTATGAATATAACAATTAAGGTTAATGCCACAAAAATGAGATATTACGTAATAGATAAAAAATTCATATATAAGAAAAAAATAAACAAACAATAGAAACGATGTAAAATAGATTCAAGATTAATTAGAGAAAATAAAAAACAAGAATAAAATTTTCTAAGCTCATTACACAGTATATCATATCT
>CANPTO010000058.1 GCA_947577025.1 uncultured Clostridiaceae bacterium
AAAGCCATTTCTTCCATAGCTCTTTTTGTTCTTGCTCCAATTTCTTTTCTTTCTCGTTGCTCAAATACTAAATTCATTCCAAATATCATTTCACCATTAGCAGTAGATACATCATAAGGCTCTAAAATAAGCTCTATTTTGACATCATGTTCTTCACAATAGTTTAAAAGCCAAAATCCATCATAGTTGTTTCTTGTTAATGTATCTACTTTAATAGCAACTATTACTTCGATTTTGTGTGATTTTATATCTTTTAGTAATCTTTGCATTTCTGGTCGCATTAAGTCTTTTCCAGAATGTCCTGCATCATTATATACATCTACAATATCATAATTATTTTTCTCACAATATTCTTTTATCATTCGTAGTTGTGAATCAATAGAATAACCATTATCTCTTTGGTCATCTGTTGATACTCTTACATAAACTCCACATCTCATAAAAATATTACCTCCTACTTTACCTGTGAATTTTTTAAGGTTTTGTATACCAAAATTGTAAAAAAACTTAAGAATTTTTTTACCCTTCTATATGTTTGCTCAGAAAAGTACATTTTCGCCCCCCTAGTTTAGAAAAAAATTTATAAATTTTTTCGTTCTCTCATATGTTTCCTAACTAAAACACACTTTTGCAAGCTGGTTTTCAAAATTTTTTATAATTTTGCAAAATAGAAAGTTAAATTTTTAATTTTATGAGAATTT
Source organism: uncultured Clostridiaceae bacterium (assembly GCA_947577025.1). Taxonomy (GTDB): domain Bacteria; phylum Bacillota; class Clostridia; order TANB77; family CAG-508; genus UMGS1663. The sequence goes on from CANPTO010000058.1 coordinate 702, forward strand.
GTTTTATTTCTTTAAGATTATACTTTTGTTCATGTTCTTTAATATAGAATGGCTTATTAGCTATTTCATTCACTTTATATTCAAGTATAGTAAGAATAGTGGGATATGTAATTAAATATTCAGTTGGTTTTATAAATTGTAGGTTAGTAGCCTTTAAATGCTTAATTTTTCTATTCTTAACTGTATAGTTATAATCTTTAATGATTTCTAGTATTTCATCATTTGGCTTTAGTTCTTGTATTACTTCAAACTCAAACATAAAAAAATGCCCTCCTTTCTGGAAAGAGAACATTTTTTGTTTTTTATATTTCAATTCACCTTTTCTAAAAATAAAAAAACTTACGAAACCTATAATAGTTCGTAAGTTGCTATAAAATGGAGCGTTTTAGGAGGTTATTTGCGAAAAATATGCCTATTTTTAATGGTGTTCCTCCCACATTTGGATCAAAAAAATAATTCGATTAATCAACTGATGTATAAATTATAACATAATAAAATTATTTTTCAATAAATATTGCGTCTTAAACAGATGTTTGATATACTGTTTCTATAAAAAATACTAGGAGATGATACCATGAATGAAGTTGAGATCAAATTAAAAAATAATGCTATTATACATAAGGATAATTCATTGAATAGACTAGATTTATCTTTTTTGAAACATATAGAATTAAATGAATATAAGAAAAGTGATATATTAGCTTACTGGATACATGATTTTGCTGAATATCATGATCAGGAAAGAACATTTAATATTGCAAAATCTGGAATGTATTCTCGTGGTGATGTTATTAAAGTAAATTTAGGTTTCAATATTGGAAATGAATTAGGTGGATTACACTATTGTATTGTTTTAAATAAATATGATAATACAAGAAATGGTGCTTTAAATGTTATTCCTTTAACATCAAGAAAAGATGGAAAAAAATATGACTCTTCTTCTGTAAATCTTGGAAAAGAACTTTATAATGTTTTTCAAGAGAAAATTGAAAAAGAAAAGCAAAAGTTACAACAAATATTAGATGAATTAGAAAAGATAGAAGATATACCTATTAACATTCAAAATATAATAGAAAAAGAACAAAAATATATTGAAAAAATGGAATACGAAATTTCTAAAATGAAGAAAGATAGTATTGCATTAATCAATCAAATAACAACAGTTAGTAAACAAAGGATTTTTAAAGATACTGTAAGAAGAAATGTAAAAATATCTAGTGTATCACTTGATTTAATTGATAAACAAATTATCAATTTTTTTACGAAATAATAATATAATACTTAAAAAGGAGAGTTGCTAGAACTCTCCAAAATCATTTAGGCTCCCGTCTTACTACAAAAGTAGTAGAGGGTTAAGTTTAAATATATTTTAACATATAATATTTAACTTGTCAAACTAAATTGACACTAATATTATATGAAAATTTGCTATGTTTATGCTTTTTTAATTATCTTATCTATAAAATATCTTTTTTATTTTTTTCAGCAATCTACCTAATAAGTCTTCTTTATATTTCGTTAATTTCATACTTTGATATTCAATATTATTTGACACATTCGATTTATTTTTAAATACATTATCAGGATTGTACTTCAACCTATTATTTTTTTCAATTTGATTTCTATCATAATTTTGCTTTGTAATTATCTTCTGCCTTTGTTCATCAGTAGCCCAATAATCTCTAAATAATATGGCTATGATTCCCTTTGCTATTTTTGAAACATCCTGTTCATCTAATGTTTTATCTAGATCATAATTAAATTTATAATTACTATTTGCATTGGTTGTAAACAATTTTATTTTGCTTTTTGGTATCTTATTATAATCTCTCGTCGGAATATATTTTAATATTTCTAATACTTCCACATATGCATTAGCATATTCAATATCTACCATATACAAATCTCCTTATTTTTGAACATCTTCTTTTGTAATAACTATTTCTTGCCTTACTTGTGCATTTTCTATTTGATCTAATAGAGTAGTATCTTTTTGTTCTGTCAAAGATTCTTTTCCTAATTCTTGTACAGATTTTCTTCTTTGAAGTCTTTTTCTTTCGTCAGCATTAATTCGTAATTCAGCTAAAACTTCTTCCCTTGATTTACCACCATTTTTTAAATATTGTTCTAGGTCTTCTTTTTCTTTTTCAGGTTTATACATAAAAAGAAAATCAGTAAAAGGTTTATCTAAATCTATTGAAACTTGCCCATCTGATTTTATAGCAATAGTATCATCAATTCCATGCTCTTCTAATTTGTCAAGTGTAGTACACATAATTACACTATGCAATCTTTGGGGTGAACCTAAAGGAATTTCTTGCCTTAAACCAGATAATGCAACTCTATGCTCTTTAGTCCAAAATGCTTCTGGTTTTGGTTCATTACTTGGAACGGCTCTTCTAGTAAGTATAGCATATTTATGCTCACATTCTTTATCAAAAGTATATTTGTATGTATTTTCGACATACTTAAATTGTTCATCATTTGGAACTATGCTTAAAAATTTTCTTAAAAAAGCAGCATCTCTAAATACTGTTATAGATAAAGCTTTTTCTTCCCCTAATTTTTGGTTCCATTCTTCTACAATTTTAGCTTCTTCTTCTGTATAAACTCCCCAAATATCATTAGATATTTTTTGAATGTCCTCTACTCCTAAGAAATTTCCTAATAATCCTGATAAATCTCTACTATACTTTTTGTTTGTCTTTTCATTACTCTTAGATACACTTATACTTTTCTTATTTTTTTTACTCATTTATATTTTGGTATAATTTTTCTTAAACAATTATACTATAATTATATCAAAATTGCTAAAATAACGCAATAATTTTTAAAATTCCAATCATATTTTATTTATCAATTTGTTACTGTTCAGACTAGATAATAAAAAATATCCTAATTAGCTATATATGCTA
>CANPTO010000059.1 GCA_947577025.1 uncultured Clostridiaceae bacterium
TATTTAGATATATATCGAAATACTAAAGTAGAGGTGATTAAATTGGGAATGTCAGAAACATTAAAAGCAATTAGTGACCCTGTGAGAAGAGAGATACTTGAATTATTAAAAGATGGAAGAAAGACAGCAGGAGAAATATCAAGTAGTTTCAATTTAACAGGAGCAACAGTATCCTATCATTTATCGAACTTAAAAAAAGCAAATCTAATAACTGAAACGAAACAAAAGAACTTCATATTTTATGAGTTGAATAGTTCTGTATTTGAAGATGTTTTAGTATGGATTTATAAGTTGGGAGGAAATAAGAATGGAAAAGAAAAATAGAAAAACACTAATTTTAAGTGTAATTATATGTTTATTACCAATGATTCTAGGTAGCATACTTTACAATAAACTACCAGAACAAATGCCAATTCATTTTACAACAAATGATGTAATAGATAATTATGCACATAAAAATTTTGTATTATTTGGGTTACCACTAATTATGGCTATTGTTCAAGCAATATGCTTAATTGCTATTAATACAAAATTAAATAAATTAAAAAATGAGGAAAAACCTAAAATATTAAAAATAATGGAATGGTTTATTCCTGTTGTATCAGTGTTATTTTATGTTATTATGGTAGAAGTACCACTAGGAAGCACAGTATATGTTGGAAAAAGTATATGTTTAATATTAGGAATACTACTTATGATTATAGGAAATTATATTCCTAAAATGAGCTATGAGATGAGCAAGACAACATTTCATCCAATGCCTAAAAGTGAGAAGTCATTTAGAAAAATGAGTAAGATTATGGGATATTCATTTATTGTAATGGGTATAGTTTTGCTAATAATGATTATATGGATATAGCATAAATAAATTAAGAGAAAAGTATAGGAAGATATTAAGAAATTAGTATCTTCTTTTTTGAAATATGACAGACAGATGTCATATTTATATGCTATAATATTGACAGGAGGAAAATATGCAAGTAAATAATAGATTATTTGAAATAGTATATATATTATTGCAGAAGAAAAAAACTACAGCTAAAGAATTAGCTGACAGGTTTGAGGTATCTACAAGAACAATATATAGAGATATTGAAACATTAAGCACAGCAAACATACCAATTTATGCAAGTAAAGGAAAAGATGGAGGAATAGGACTTTTAGATGAGTATGTACTAAATAAAACTATTCTTTCTGAAGAAGAGCAAAATCAAATTTTATTTGCCTTACAAGGAATGAAAAAAGTAAAAGGACAAGATGAAAAAGATATTTTGGAAAAATTAAGTATATTATTTAATAAAAAAATAAATGATTGGATCAAGATTGATTTCTCTAATTGGGGTAATATACAAGAAGAACGATTTGACATTATTAAATCTGCCATTCTAAATAAGCAGCTAGTACAATTTACTTATTATAATTCTAATGGAGAAGAAAGTAAAAGAATTGTAGAACCATTACAAATATGGTTTAAAGATAAATCATGGTATTTAGTAAGTTATTGTAAATTAAAACAAGATTATAGAATATTCAAGATTGCTAGAATAAAAGAAGTTAAAATGTTACAAGAACATTTTGAAAGAGAATTACCCAAAGAAGAAAATGAACAATATAACTTCAAAATAATAGAACTTGAACTAGAAATAAATAAAGCTATGACTTATAGAGTATATGATGAATTTGAAAGTAAAGAAATAACGAAAAAAGAAGATGGGAACTTTATGATAAAAGTGAAATATCCAGAAAATGAATGGGTATATGGCTATATTTTATCTTTTGGGGAATATGCAAAAGTTTTAAATCCTAGTTATGCAAAAAATATAATAAAAGATAAACTACAAAAAACTTTAAAAAATTATTTATAATATGACACACAGTTGTCAAGTTATATGATATATACTTCTAATTAGGAGGTAGATATATTATGAAATATGAAATTGTAGAATTAGAAGAAAAGGTTATTACAGGAATTAGAATTAAAACAACTAATCAAGATGGAAAGGCTATGCAAGATATAGGAAATACTTGGCAAAAATTATTTGCAAATGGAATTTATGAGAAGATTCCAAATAAGGTAAATGGTAAAACAATAGGATTATATACAGAATATGAGGGTGATTACACAAAACCTTATACATTTATTGCAGGAGCAGAAGTAAGTAAAAAAGTACAAATAGGTGAAGAAATAAAAAGTATTATTATTCCAAAAGGAAAATATGCTAAGTTTGTTATAACAGGAGATGTGCAAAATTCAGTAGGACAGGCTTGGCAAGAAATATGGAACATGGATTTAAAAAGAAAATATACTTGTGATTTTGAAGAATATCAAAACAATACACAAGATATGCAAAAACAAGAAATTCATATTTATATTGCATTAGATGAGTAGAAAGGAAAAGACAAAATGGCTTTTGATTATAAAAAAGAATATAAGGAATTTTATATGCCAAAGAATAAACCAAGTATTATAAAAATTCCTAAAATGAATTATATTGCAGTTAGGGGAAAAGGAAATCCTAATGATGAAAATGGGGAGTATAAACAAACAATAGGACTTTTATATGCGATTGCTTTTACTATAAAAATGAGTTATAAAGGTACACACAAAATAGATGGTTATTTTGAATATGTTGTTCCACCATTAGAAGGATTTTGGTGGCAAGATGGAATGAAAGATAGTATTGACTATAATAATAAAGACCAAATGAACTTTATATCTATTATTAGATTACTAGACTTTGTAACAAAAAAAGATTTTGATTGGGCAGTTGAGGAAGCAACTAATAAGAAAAAACTAGACTTTTCAAAAGTGGAATTTTTCAGTTATGATGAAGGAATCTGTGTTCAATGTATGCACATAGGCTCTTATGATGATGAACCATCTACAATAAATTTAATGCACGAATATATGATACAAAATGGATATGAACTTGATATTACAGACAACAGATTTCATCACGAAATTTATTTAAGTGATCCAAGAAGATGTGATGTAAGTAAATTAAAAACAGTCATAAGACATCCAATAAGAAAAAAGGAATAATTATGGAATTTATAGAAGCAAAGACAATACTTCAAAGAGCGACACATGGAGAAGAATGGTTTGGAATTGATTATAATATGAATCTATACAAAGGTTGCTGTCATAAATGTATTTACTGTGATAGTAGAAGTAATTGTTATCAAGTAGAAGATTTTGACAGAGTAAGAGCAAAAAAGGATGAAATAGAAATATTAAATCGAGAACTAAAATCAAAAAGAAAAAAAGGTGTAATAGGAATAGGTGCAATGTCAGATACTTATAATCCTTTTGAAAAACAATATGAAATAACAAGACAATCATTAGAACTTATTTCATACTATAATTTTGGAGTATCAATAGAAACAAAAAGTAATTTAATAATTA
>CANPTO010000060.1 GCA_947577025.1 uncultured Clostridiaceae bacterium
CCATTTGGTTTTTCTATTGGTGTTCCTACCACTTCTCCTCTATATATTAGTTCTAACTTTTCTGCTCCTTTTGCTTCTGCTAATATTGATGCTGCTCTTTTCTCGTATCTTGCTTTTAGATTTGGTATTTCTTTCCCATCATCTTTTCCTATGTATTCTACAAATACTACTCCATAGGTGCTATCATAATATATCTCAAATATGTATTTATCTGTTGTTATTACTATTATATCTTCATTGTTTATGCTTGTATCTATATTGGCTACTGCTGATTTTACCCATAGTGTTTCGTTATTTAGCTCTTCTGCTATTTTTACTACTCCTATTTCTCCTCCTCTTGCACTATAGCTTTGTATTGTTCCTCTTACTTTTTGTTCTATTTGCTCTTTGTATGAAGTTATATTGTAGTCTTCTGCTGCTGTTTCTGTGGTACTTATTAGTCCTCCTCCTTCTATTCCTCGGATGACTACTGCTGATAATATTACTAATACTATTATCATGATTATTAATGCTATTAGTGTTATTCCTTGTTCCTTAGATATGTCTTTGGAGAACGGGCGATTTCGCCATTCCCCTACAGATGTTTTTCTTATTTTTTGTTTTTCTTTCATCGTTTGGTTTTCCTTTCTTTGGTTTTATATTTTTTAATATTAATGACTTCTTTTCTTCTCACCTTATGGTTGGAAATAAAATAGGAAACCAAACCTTTAAAATCTATTTTTATTTCCAACCATAAAGTGAGACTTTTACATAGCAAAAAGACACAATATCCTTATATATTACTTTTCAAGTTACCTTTATAATTTGGTTAACTCGAAAATAACATACAAGAACATTGTGCCCTTATATTTTTCTTTGTTTTTATTTAATTTTAATAAGCCTTTAAGGCTACCTGTGTGTGTGTGTGTGTGTGTGTGTGTACAGCCTCAAGGGTTATACGGTTTGCTTTTATTTTCATTTTTGGTTTTCCTTTTTAATTTTATTTCTTGTTTTACTTTTTGTAGTTTTATTTTACACTATCTTTTTTTACATGTCAACTAGTTTTTCTTGTAAGTTTGGTGTAATTCAAGCAAAATCCTTTCATTTACCACGCAAAAATTTAAAAATCTTCATTTAGTAAAAAATCTATCAAGTTTATATGCTTTATACCGTTATATTCATAATTCATTTTGTCTAATGTTATTACATATCTAGGATAATTGTCATTTATTACATCATATGCCCCAAATTCCCTTTTTTTGGTTTCTTCATTTGGTATACTAAATGCTACTTGCACATATATTTTTTTATCTGGTTTTGTTGCAACAAAGTCAATTTCTCCTTTTTTAGTTTTTCCTGTATATACATCATATCCTTTTATAATTAATTCATTATATACAATATTTTCAATGGCATATGATTTATCCATTTCTGTTTTGTTATTTTTTATTTGCGCTATTCCTAGGTCTGTAACATAGTATTTGTTTAAAGTTTTTAAAACAGCTTTTCCATGAATATCATACCTATACACTTTTCTAATTAATAATGCTTTACAAAGTGCATCTAAATAGGAATATATTGTTAGTGTAGAAACTTCTCTTCCTTCATTTTTTAAAAAGTTTATAATATTTTCTGCTGAAAATTCTCTTCCTATTGTATCAACAATATATTGTAAGATCAAATTAAACAATGTTGTATCTCTAATTTTTAACCTTTCTACAACGTCTCTTAATATGATAGAATCAAATACACCATACAGATAATTTTTTATGGCATCTTCATTCTTAAATTCAAATCTATTTGGTAAGCTCCCCCATTTTACATAATTTTCTAATATATCATTTGATGAAACTTTACCTAAAAGCTCTAATATTTCTTTATATGATAGCGGATTTATTTTAAAGTTTACATATCTTCCAGAAAGTACTGTTGATAGTTCTTCTGCTAAAAGCCTACTATTTGACCCTGTAATAAATATACTAACTTTTTTTGATGCTCTTAAAGAATTTATTACTTTTTCAAAATTGTCCACATTTTGTATCTCGTCAAAGAATAAATAATATAATTTATCATCTTTTATTCTTTCTTTTACAAATCTATTTAGTTCCTTATAGTCTGTTAAGTTTTCAAATTCTATAAATTCAAAATTTATATATATAATATGGTCTTCTTTTATTCCTCTGTTTTTTAATTCTTCCATTATTTGTTCTAGTATAATAGATTTTCCACATCTACGTATTCCTACTAAAATTTTTATTAAATCACTATCATAAAAGTTTCTTATTCTTTTTAAATATATTTCTCTTTTTAACATATTTCTCACCTATTATTATTATAGATGCTCTCTTTTATTTTGTCAAGTTATTTTTTTATATAAAAATAACTTTTAGTTTTTACATTTTGTTTTTTTATGTAAAAATAACTTTGCGTTTATTTTAATACTTTATAGTAACAAAATATATGTTATTTAGGTGGAGTTGTTCATTTTAATGAAGCTGAGATGTTCCGACATAGTTGTGAGCTGAGCAGACATAATGTGTGCCTGTATAAGGGTGAGAATGTGTACCTGTTATCTTCTCCAGTATTCCTTGTGAACAATATTGGCAACGGTAAATTGTAGGGTCACCCACACTTGTTTCACCTGTATGTATTGGTTTCCCACCATGGAGTTTAACGAATGCAGCTGCTTGTGCATTAGCACTTTTCCCAACGGTATTCCTGAAAACAGAAGCGTAGCTTGTACCACAATAGCAAAAAGAAGCATAACAGTTGTTGTACTGAAATGTATCTCCAAATGTATGTTCTGTACCGTAAAGTACAATTCCATTCGTAACCACAACTTGAGCATTCTACATAAATATATGTTTTACTAGTAATCGTACATCTAGTTGCAAGTCCACAATATGTCTTAACATCAAATTCTACTACATTAGTTTTTGCTCCATTTGTATCTTGTGCTGTTACTTCAAAGTAATAATTTGTGTAGTTACTTAATCCTGTTATTTCTACATCTTGTACCACTCCTTCTTGTACATTCTTTATTTCTTTTGTTCCTATATATGCATTCTTTCCTCCTGTTCCATTATATTTTCCATATTTTATAGTGTATGTTAAGTTGTCTCCATCATCATCCTTTGCTGTCATTGTTAATTTTATACTTGTGTTTGTTT
>CANPTO010000061.1 GCA_947577025.1 uncultured Clostridiaceae bacterium
TGAAGTAAATGAACTAACTAAATATGCAAAAGAGAATAACATTAAAATTAATTTTGTAAAAATAGATTCATTAGAAAAAGCAAAGAATGTACCTTGTATATTTAATAATTGGGCTAACTTTTACAAAGGTAAATTTGTATCAAATACTATATTAAATGCTAATTCATTAAAAAAGTTAATAGAATAAGTTAGCGAGAAGTTACAAGTTGAAAGTGAGATGAAATAATGAGTAAATATGAGCGATTGTGGAAGTATTTAAAAGAGAATAATAAAGAAAATTATAAATTATCTTATGAAGAAATTAAAAGTATTTTAGGTTTTGATATAGAACACTCGTTTTTAACTTACAAAAAGGAATTAAAAGAATATGGGTATGAGGTTGGAAAAATATCAATGAAGGAAAAAACTATAATTTTCAATAAGATATGATTATAATTTTATAGTGGCATGAAAAGCAGAGAATATCTGCTTTTTTTATGCAAATAAATAAATTTTTCATTAAAATGTTGACAACTGTTATATAGTGTTATATAATACATATAACAGTCAAGGAGGATATATGAAAATTATTATTAGTAATAGTAGTTCAACCCCTATATATCAACAGATTAAAAATGCAATCATAAGTCAAATTATGAATGGAGAGTTGCAAGAAGATGAAAAAATACCTTCTATCCGATCATTAGCACAGGATATAAGGATAAGTGTTATGACAATAAAAAAAGCTTATGATGAATTGGAACAAGAAGGATATATAATTACAAAGCAAGGAAAAGGTAGTCATGTTGCACCGAAAAATAAAGAACTTGCAAAAGAACAGGCTCAAAAAGATATAGAAAAGTATATAGAAAAAATTATTGATATTTCTAATAGATTCGACATAGATGATAATGATGTGATTGAAATGTTTAAAATTCTTTATAGGGAGGAACTGTAATGGAAAATATTATAGAAATTAAAAATTTGAAAAAGAAATATGATGATAAATTTGAACTTGGAAAAATAGACATAGCAATACAAAAAGGAGTTATTGTAGGTCTTATTGGAGAAAATGGAGCAGGAAAAACAACCTTAATTAAGTCAATGCTAAATATTATAAAAATTGATAGTGGAGAAATAAAAATATTTGGAAAGGACTATAAAAAAGAAGAAAAAGAGATAAAAGAAGATATAGGTGTAGTTTTAGACAATATGTTCTTTCCAGAATTATTAAATGCAAAAGATATAAATAATGCTATGAAAGATGTATATAAAAACTGGGATAGCGAATTGTATTTTTCTTATTTAAAGGAGTTTGATTTACCAGACAACAAACCCTTAAAATCAATGTCAAAAGGAATGAGAAAGAAATTAGAAATTGCCACAGCTTTAGCTCACAAACCAAAATTATTAATATTGGATGAGCCAACGAGTGGACTAGATCCAGTTGTAAGAAATGAAGTTTTGGATATATTTCTAAAATTTATAGAAGATGAAGAACATTCCATATTACTATCAACACACATAACAAGTGATTTAGAACATATAGCAGATGAAATTATATTTATTGATAAAGGAAAAAAGGTATTACAAAAGTCAAGAGATGAAATAATTGATAACTATGGAATTTTAAAATGTGATATTGATTATTTTTCAAATATTGATAAAAAAGACATGGTGGCATACAAGAAAACAAAATATGCTTATGAGATATTAGTTAATGATAAAGAACAAGCAAGTAAAAAATATCATAATTGTGTAATAGATAAAATTACACTAGAAGATTTGATGTTATTAGTAATTAAGGGGGAAAAGATATGTTAGGGTTAATAAAAAAAGATTTTTTACTTATAAAGGCAAATTCAAAACAAATGGTAATAATATTTATAGTTTATTTAATGTTGGCATTTCAAGGTACATTTGATGCTACATTTATAGTTCCACTAATTGGAATAATGTTATTTATATCAACATTCAGTTATGATGATTTTAATAATTGGAACTCTTATGCAGTAACCTTGCCAGATGGAAGAAGAAATGTGGTTAGGGCAAAATATATAGCTTCCATAATTTTAACAGTTATTTTAGGAGCTGTTGCTTTGGCTATAAGTGCAGGAATCAGCTATACAAAAACAAATAGCATAAATGTAGATGAAATTATGTCATCACTAATGGGAACAATGTTATCAAGTGTTATTATAATTTCTTTACTTTATCCAAGCGTTTTCAAATTTGGAGCTACAAATGGAAGAATAATATTATTTGCTGTAGTATTTGGTGCCGCTGGAATAGGAGCTTTAATTGCACAATTTGTAGATATGACATCTATTATAAATATAATAAATAGATTAGACAATTACTCACTTATAGCAATTCCAATAATTTCTGTAATATTATTAGGTATTTCATATCTAATATCAAATAAGATATATCAAAGAAAAGAATTTTAAGAATATAACCTACGAAAGTAGTTTATATATAGAAACTCTAAACAAAACATTTTTTGAAGGAGGAATCATTATGAATAGGAAGTTATCTTACGATGGAAAAACATTAGATGAAATGACAACGAATGAACTCAAAGCACAATGCAGAACTAATAGAAACAGACTGAAAAGAAGAATTCTATTTTTTGTAGTAATTACTGTTCTTACATTTTTCGTAGTTCCTTTTGCAGCACCTATTCCTGGTGCTATAGGAGCAGTAACAACATTTTGGCTCTTGCAGAATAACAAGGCTATACAGTTGGAGCTA